>NZ_AYWH01000002.1:0-115000 GCF_000502555.1 Mesorhizobium sp. LNJC394B00 | reverse complement strand
GGCCAGTATGTGCCGGCGCAGGAACCGGAGCCGAACCCCGAATTGCTGACCGCGTTCGATGATTCGTCGGCGCCGGTGGTGGTGCGCGGCAATCTGCCGAACGTCTATGACGGCATCTACCGCGCCGCCTATTCCTACGGCATGTCGAAGAAGCTGACCCAGCAACTGGTCAAGCTCCTGGCCTCCGGCGTCGACTTCCAGTCCAGGCTCAATCCATCGGACCGCATCGACGTGCTGTTCTCGCAGCCGGACGGCGACGACCAGGCCTCCGACGAATCGGAACTGCTCTATGTCTCGTCGACCTTCGGCGGCCAGACGCGCAATTTCTACCGATTCCAGATGCAGGACGGCTCGACCGACTATTTCGACGAGGACGGATCTAGCGCCGAGCAGTTCCTGTTGCGCAACCCCCTGCCCGCCGGGAAATTCCGCTCCGGCTTCGGCGCCCGCCGACATCCGATCCTCGGGTATGTCCGCATGCATACCGGCGTCGACTGGGCGGCGCCGATCGGAACGCCGATCATCGCCGCCGGCAACGGCACCATCGAAAAGGCCGGCTGGGCCGGCGGCTACGGCAAACAGATCATCATCCGCCATGCCAATGGCTACGAGACCTCCTACAATCACCAGAGCGCCTTTGCCAAAGGCATCGAACCGGGCGTTCATGTCCGCCAGGGCCAGACCATCGGCTTCCTCGGTCAGACCGGCCTCTCCACCGGCCCGCATCTTCACTACGAGCTGATCGTCAACGGCACCAAGGTCGACCCGATGCGCGTGCGCCTGCCGGTCGGCAAGGTGCTGAAGGGCGACGACCTGGTCGCTTTCAAGCGCGAGCGCGAGCGCATCGATGAACTGCTCAAGCAGGAAGACAGCAATCCGCTGAAGGTCGCGAGCGCCAAGATCGAAGGCTAATGCATGTCGCCCAGAAGTGTGCCGCGGTTCTGGGACAACGACATGCCTCAAAACAAACACTTAAAGCGCGTCGTATGAATCCGTTTCAGCGCGACGCGCTTTAAGCCGTCACACTCGACGCCGGCGAATCATAATCGCCCCATCAGAGCATTCCGAATCGGGTCGGCTCCGAATCAGGTCGACTGCTCCTCTTCGGCTCGTGACCAAGGCAGCTTTTGCCCCGAAACGGTGGCCCAGGCGATAATAGCGGCAAGCAGGCAAAGCACGGCCGTCACTGTCGACACGGCCGCGAACGCCGCATCGCTGGCGGCGAGCCGTGTTGCATCAAGGTCTGGCGCCAGGCCGGCCAATGCCGGTTCGCCGAATCCCGGAATGCCCGGCCTAGCGCTGGTATCGAGCATCGTCGAATAGACCCAGGCCGCGAGCGAGCCCATCGCCGCCACAGCAATCAGCCCGCCAATGCGCGAAACCGCATTGTTGATGCCGGAAGCGGCGCCGGTATCCTTGTCCTCGACCGCGGTCATGACCGCCGTCGACAGCGGCGACACCACCAGCGCCATGCCGAGCCCCATCACGGCCATCAGCGGAAAGATACCGGTCCAGAAATTGTGCATGCCGGCATGAGTGAGCAAAGCCAGCCCGGCAAAGGCGATGGCAACCACCAGGCAGCCGCTGGCGATCGGAAAACGCGGACCGATGCGATCCGACCACTGGCCGACGAGACCCGACAGCAGCGCGATCGACGCCGACAGCGGCAGGAAGATGAAACCGACCTCTTTGGTGCTCAGCCCCCATCCGGCGATCAACAGCATCGGCAGGTAGAACAGATTGGCCGACAGGGCGAAATACAGGAAGAAGGTGGCGAGATTGGCGCCGGCAAAGGCGCCGATCCGAAACAGCTTGAGATCGATCATCGGCTCGCGCTGCCGAAGCTCGAAGACGATGAAGATGATAAGCAGCACGGCGCCTGCGGCGATGCTCGGCCCCGACATCAGCCCGCTGCCTTCGGCGCTCATCGAGGTCAGTCCGTAGGCAAGCGCCCCGAAGGCAAGCGTGGCGAGAGCGGCGCCGCCGAGATCGAGGCTTCGCTTCTCCGTCGGCGCGTCGGCGGGAATCTTGGCCAGCAGGAGATAGATCGAGATCAGCCCGAGCGGCAGGTTGACGGCGAAGATCGCCCGCCAGATACCGCCGCCAAAGGCCGACAGGACGAAGCCGCCGAGCACCGGACCGAGCGCAGTCGTCAGCGCCGAGGCGGCGGCCCAGATGCCGATCGCCCGGCCGCGCTCCTTCTTCGGATAGGCCTTGGCGATGATGGCGAGGCTGCCCGGCACCATGATCGCCGCACCAATGCCCTGAATGGCGCGAAAGGCGATGAGCACCAGCGCATTCGGCGCCACCGCGCAGGCCAGCGAAGCGACGATGAACAGCGCAATGCCGGCAACGAAGGCGCGCCTGAGGCCAAACCGGTCGCCGGCGGCGCCGCCGGCCAGAATCAGCGCCGACAGCGTCAGCGCATAGGCGTTGGAAATCCACTGGACCTCGGCCAGGCTGGCGCCGAGGTCGACGCGCATTGCCGGCATGGCAATGGCCAGGGTCGACCCGTCGATGAAGCCGAGCGCTGACGCCAGGATCGCCGCTACCAGCACGAACTTGCGCTGCGACTGCGGGCAAAATGTACCGTTGGAAAGCGACCTGGTCAGGGGAACGGCTGCGGCTTCGCTCGGAGACTTCATGAGCGTCTGCTTAGACTTCTTGCGGGCCGGCAACAACCAGCCAGCACCCTGCGCTCATGAATCCAGCTTTGGATATCGGCCTGCCTTATGGGCAGGCCGATATCACTGCGCTGGAGCGCTCACTTGCTCCGCAACATCATCGGCCGAGGGACCGCCGACGAACTCGACGGTGACGCCCGGCGACACCAGCTTGGCCAGTTCACGCGCATCCCAATTTGTCAGGCGCACGCAGCCATGGCTTTCGGTCTTGCCGATCTTGGAGGGATCGGGCGTGCCGTGAATGCCATAGGTCGGCTTGTCCAGCGCGATCCACACCGAGCCGACCGGGCCGTTCGGACCCGGCGGGATGGTCAGGATCTTGTCGTTCTGGCCCTGCTTGAAATTGATGCTGGGGTTGTAGGTGTAGTTCGGATCGAGCGCGACGCGCGACACCGTATGAGTGCCGGTCGGCGAGGGCGTGTCGGCTGAACCAATGGTGGCCGGATAGGCCGCGACCAGCTTGCCACCGGCGTCATAGGCGAACACCTGCTTCTTGTCCTTGTCGGCGACGATGCGGGCAACCGGCGTCGCCACCAGCCTGCCGAAATTGGCGACCTTGATGATGGTGCCGGGACGGCTGAAGTCGGCCTCGGGATTGAGCCCCTTCAGGTAGTTCTCGTCCATGTGGAACCGTTCGGCCAAGGCTTCGGTGACGGAGGTGTAAGCCATGCGGTCGAGCTGCGCCTTCTGGCTATAATCCTCCGGTATCGAGGCGACATAAGGCCCGGCCGCGTCCTCGGGCGTGATCGTATAATTGGCGAAAGCATCGCCACCGGTCTGCGCCAGCGCAGCCTGGATGCCGACCGCGTCGGTCGAGCGCAGATTGCTGCCGGTGATCTGGTTATAGGCGGCAAGCGCCTTGTCGACATTGGAGCCGAAGCGCCCGTCGACGACGCCGGGTGAAGCGCCGGCGCGGTCGAGCAGCACCTGCAAGGCGGCTACATCCTGGCGTGCGCCGAGTGAAAGCGAGGGATCGACCACGGTCTTGCCACCGGCTTTCGGCGGCAGCGCGGCCTGGTCGGCGGGCGCCGCCGGTTCGGCGGGATCGATAGAGGCTTCGTTCAGCGGCTGGCGCTTGACGGGCCGCGGTTCAGCGGATTTCGGCGCTTCCGGATAGGTGTCGCTGTCATTGGCATCATCCTGCGGAGCGGCCCCCAGGAATCTGTCGCTTTCAGGATCGTATTCATCAACCGGCGGGCCGGGGATTCGTCCCTGATCGTCCAGTTGCCTGCGGCGGAAACGCGCCATGTCTTCGGGATCGTCGAGATAGTAGCGGTCGTCGTCTTCGACCGGTGCGCGTCCAAGCTCACGTGCCCGCATTTCCCGGCGCAGCGCGCGGCGGTCGAGCCTGGTCTGCGGCGGCTGGATGGCGATGACCTTGCCGGTCTCGGCATCGACGATGACGCGGTTGCCCCTGGCGTCGTAATAGATGTCGAGATTGCCGTCCTGGGCAAGCACAATGCCGCCGCTATCGGCGGCGCGGACGGCCGGCAGTGCGTTGTCCACAGTCGGCGATGCCATGGCGCTGGACGTGAGCAGCCCGGCGGCGAGCACCGAAAAGGCAAGGATCGTGCGGAACATGGTGGTCAAACTCTCCGGCACTTACAGCGCCGCGCGCCCGTTTGGACGCGCAAAGGACGCTGTAACACTTCATGTCTGCGCATGATCCTTTCCGAAAATCGAATTTCGATTTTCGGGGTCATGCGTAATTGCCGCCGCCCGGCAGTGTTCCCACCAGAACGTTCTCGCCACCGTTTGGATGCGCAAGGAACGCCCTGATCGTCAAAAGCCTGCAGGCAAACCCCTTCGCCAGCAAACCACAACATAAGCTTTCCAACATGAACCGGGCATGAAGATGGCGGATTACTGGTTGCTACAGGCCCAATTCCTTGCGCGTCTGCTTCGTCAGCTTGAGGACGACGAGGCGGTGGCTTTCGCCGAGATAGTCCTTCAGCGCATCATCATCCATGCTCTGGCTTGTCTGACGCTGGATCCATTTCATGCCGCGCGAGGCGAGATAGGGCGCCGGCCGGCAGCCGGGCTGATCCTTCAGCACGTCATAAGCCATTTCAGAGCATTTGAAGGTGACGAAGACGCCACCCTCCCGGTCATGGCCGGCGATGGTGAAGACCTTGCCACCGACTTTCCAGACATCGGCCCCGCCCCACTGCACGACGTGCGTCGTCTGCGGCAGCGAGGCGCAGAAGCTGTTGTAGTCGTCCAGCGTCATCTGCACCCCCGTCAAAGGATTGTTGTTTCATAAGAAAATGCCGCGCGTCCGGTCGGACGCGCGGCGTTGGATCAGGCTGCCGCGTCGGTCGGCACCACAGTGGGCCTGGACCGGAAATTCAACCGGTCGGAGCCGGCGGTGACCTTGACGGTCCAGCCGTCGAGTATCTCGCCAAGCAGGATTTTTTCCGCCAGCGGATCTTGCAGGTCCTTCTGCATCACCCGCTTCAGCGGCCGCGCGCCATAGGCCGGGTCGTAGCCCTTCGCCGCCAGCCAGTCGATCGAATCCTGGTCGAGCGACAGTGTGATCTTGCGGTCGGCTAGCAGGCTTTCCAGCCGCTTGAGCTGGATCTCGACGATGCGGCCCATATCCTGCCGGCGCAGCCGGTGGAACAGGATCACCTCGTCGACGCGGTTGAGGAACTCCGGCCTGAACGAGGCTCTCACCACGCTCATAACCTCGTCGCGCACGGCATCGACGTCCTGCTCTTCGCTGAGATTGACCAGATATTCGGCGCCGAGGTTCGACGTCATGACGATCAGCGTGTTGCGGAAGTCGACCGTGCGGCCCTGCCCGTCGGTCAGCCGCCCGTCGTCGAGCACCTGCAACAGCACGTTGAAGACATCCGGATGCGCCTTCTCGATCTCGTCGAACAGCACGACCTGATAGGGCCGGCGCCGCACCGCTTCGGTCAGCGCACCGCCTTCCTCATAGCCGACATAACCGGGAGGCGCTCCGATCAGCCGGGCGACCGAGTGCTTCTCCATGTATTCCGACATGTCGATGCGCACCATAGCGCTCTCGTCGTCGAACAGGAAATTGGCCAGCGCCTTGGTCAGTTCGGTCTTGCCGACGCCGGTCGGTCCGAGGAACATGAACGAGCCGATCGGCCGGTTCGGATCCTGCAGCCCGGCCCGGGCACGACGCACGGCCTTGGACACCGCCTGTACCGCTTCGCCCTGGCCGACGACTCGCTTGCCGATCTCGTCTTCCATGCGCAGCAGCTTGTCGCGCTCGCCCTGCAGCATCTTGTCGACCGGAATGCCGGTCCAGCGGGACACGATATGGGCGACGTGGTCGGGCGTGACCACCTCTTCGACCATGCCGGCCTTGCCGTCCTGGGCTTCGGCTTCCTTCAGCTTCTTTTCCAGTTCCGGGATCTTGCCATAGGCAAGCTCGCCGGCGCGCTGGAATTCACCCTTGCGCTGGGCAATGGCGAGGTCGTTGCGGGCCGCGTCGAGCTGCTTCTTGAGGTCAGCGGCGAGGCCAAGCTTCTGCTTCTCCGACTGCCATTTGGCGGTGATCTCGGTCGATTCCTCCTCGAGGCCGACGAGTTCCTTTTCGAGACGCGCGAGCCGGTCCTTTGACGCCTCGTCCTTCTCGACCTTCAGTGCCTCGCGCTCGATCTTGAGCTGCATGATGCGGCGATCGATTTCGTCCAGCGCCTCGGGCTTGGAATCGACCTGCATCCTCAGCCGCGACGCGGCTTCGTCGACAAGGTCGATCGCCTTGTCCGGCAGGAAACGGTCGGCGATGTAGCGGTTGGACAAGGTCGCCGCCGCGACCAGCGCCGAATCCGAGATGCGCACCTTGTGGTGCTGCTCGTACTTCTCCTTCAGGCCACGCAGGATCGACACGGTATCTTCCACCGACGGCTCGTTGACGAAGACCGGCTGGAACCGGCGGGCAAGGGCCGCGTCCTTCTCGACATGCTTCCTGTATTCATCGAGCGTGGTCGCGCCGACGCAGTGCAGTTCGCCGCGCGCCAGCGCCGGCTTCAACAGGTTCGAAGCGTCCATGGCGCCATCGGCCTTGCCGGCGCCGACCAGCGTGTGCATCTCGTCGATGAACAGGATGATGCCGCCGGCCGCCGAGGTGACTTCGTTGAGCACGGCCTTCAGCCGCTCCTCGAACTCGCCGCGATATTTGGCGCCGGCAATCAGCGCGCCCATGTCGAGCGCCATCAACTGCTTGTCCTTCAGCGATTCGGGCACGTCGCCATTGACGATGCGCAGCGCCAGACCTTCGGCGATCGCCGTTTTGCCGACGCCCGGCTCGCCGATCAGCACCGGGTTGTTCTTGGTACGCCGCGACAGCACCTGGATGGTGCGGCGGATCTCGTCGTCACGGCCAATCACAGGGTCGAGCTTGCCGGCGCGGGCATCGGCGGTGAGGTCGCGCGCGTATTTCTTCAGCGCGTCATAGCCCTGCTCGGCGCTCGCCGAATCGGCGGTACGGCCCTTGCGGACGTGGTTGATCACCTGGTTCAGCGCCTGCGCTGTGACGCCGGCCTTGGACAGGATATCGGCCGTCTTGGCCGACTTCTCCATCGCCAGCGCCTGCAGCAGCCGCTCGACCGTGACAAAACTGTCGCCGGCTTTCTTGGCCAATTCCTCGGCGGTCGAAAACACCTTGGCCAGCGGCTGCGCCAGATAAAGCTGGCCGTTGCCGCCTTCCACCTTGGGCATGGCCTCAAGGGCGGTCTCGACGCCAAGCTTGACGTCGCGCACGTTGCCGCCGGCGCGCTCGATCAGCGAGGCGGCCAGCCCCTCGTCGTCATCGACGAGGACCTTCAGCATATGTTCGGGAGTGAATTGCTGGTGATTGCGCGAGAGCGCCATGGTCTGGGCGGACTGAATGAATCCGCGGACGCGCTCGGAGTATTTTTCGAGGTTCATATCTGTCTCCTTCCATCACCGGCCCGCTTTGCGGCACCGGATCAGATTGCGGTGACGGACCCGCTCATCCGAGCCGGGTCCAGTTCACGCCAGATATGGGGCGCAAGCCATTGCCGCTCAAGACGTCCGGCTGATGATATTGCATGGCCGAGCAAACGAAAACGGCGGAGATCTCTCTCCGCCGTTTCATCGACTTATGTCTTGTGGGTCAGTTGTTGGCGTCGACGGCGAACGGGTCGCCGGCAGGGCTTTCGGCCGGCGCCGCATCAACCACGTCAACAGCGGCAGCGGTCTCGCCGGCGCCATCCACCACCTGGCCACCACCAGACTGTTCGTCACCGACCTGATCGGCATTGTTGCGCGGGCGGCGCGGACGCCGCGGGCGACGGGCAGCGCCGCTCTCGGCGGCTGCCTCATTGAGTTCGGCCCGGGCGGCAAGAGCCGCCGGCGACAGGTTTTCGTACAGCGGCGCCGACTCGGAGAAACCGCTCTCGGCTTCGGGCTCAACCGCGGAAACGGTTTCCGCCTGTGCCGGGGTTTCGGTGAAGCGCTGCTGGTCGCCGCGCTGGCCGTTCTGCTCGCCACGCTGGGCAAAGTCGCCACGCTGGTCGTTCTGGCCATAGCCGCCATTGGGGCGGCGGTCACGGTTGCGGCCATTGTTGTCGCGGCCGTTGTTGTTGCGGCCATTATTGTCACGGCCATTATTGTCACGGCCACTGTTGTTCTCGCGGCCGTTTTCCTGGCCGTATGCGAGTTCGGCCGGCGTGCCCTCAATCGTCGGCTGCGGACCGTTGCCGTGGTTCGCCATCGGCGCTTGCGTCTCGCCGCCATTGCCGCTGCCGGCATTGTCAAAATCGTCGCGATCTTCATCGTCGTCGAATTCGTCGCGGTTCTGCGGGGCATTCTGGATCGGCATCTGCGCCTGTGCGGCGGCAATGATGCGGTTGTAGTGCTCGGCGTGCTGGAGGTAATTTTCCGCCATAACCCGGTCGCCGGAGCTTTGCGCATCACGGGCCAGAGTGGCGTATTTTTCGGCGATCTGCTGAGCCGATCCACGGATTTTCACGTCCGGGCCGTTGCTCTCGTAGTTGCGCGTCAGGGGATTTGGGCCCTTGCGGTTGTTGTTGTTGTTATTGTTGTTGCCACCGCCGCCGCCATTGTTGTTGCGACCGCGCATGCGCCTGTTCTGCTGTTGTGGCCTCATAAGACTCTCTTCATTTTGAAATTTTCGAAAAACGTTTCACGAACGGAGGCGCTCATGCAGCCAGCCGTTTCGTTTCTTCACCGGCGTTCGCCCGCATCAATTGCGTTGGCGCCACGTGTCATCCCGTTCCGGTTACATCACTTGCCGGACGATTCCCGCACGAAGCTTGGGCGTCGTTTGCGCAAGAAGGCAGCTATTTCCAAGGAAAACCGAATCGCTAAGAGCACTGCCTGCTTCGTCTCATCCGGTTAGGGCGGACCCTAGCCGCATTCCCCGGCATTGCCAAGCGCTTTTTTGCACTGCATCAAGGCTTTCCCTGTTCAAACATAAGAACCCTGTCGTTTCCGCCAAGATCGACGAATGCCCCGGCCAGCCTGTAGCCGGCTGCCGCGAATATGTCTCTGACCTCATTGCGCTGCGAGTGGCCGATCTCGACCGCTATCTTGCCTTCTGCTTCCAGAAACTTTGCCGCCTCGGCGGCGATGATCCTGTAGGGGCCAAGACCGTCCACACCGCCATCAAGGGCTCTGTGCGGATCGAAATCGCGGACTTCGTCCTGCAGATTTCCAATGTCTCCAGACGATATATAGGGAGGGTTTGCGGCAATTACATGGTATCGGCCCGAAACTTTTTCGAACCAGTCGGAATGCAGCCCCACGAACCGGCCGGCGAGTCCGAGTTGCTCGGCATTACGTATCGCGGTTGCCAGCGCGTCTTGTGAAATATCGACCCCGGTGGCGGTCGCGGCCGGAACCGCGCTGAGCAGCGCCAGCGCAATCGCGCCGGTACCGGTGCCGAGATCGAGGATACGGCATTCCCCCAGCCTTTCGGCCGTCGCGCCGGCAAAAGGCAGGATCGCCTCGACCAGCGTTTCGGTGTCCGGCCGCGGCTCCAGCGTTTCCGGCGACAGCGACAGCCGCAGGCCGTAAAACTCGCGAAACCCGAGGATGCGGTGAACCGGTTCGCCGGCCATGCGGCGCTGCAGAGCAGCGCCGATTGCGGCAACCGCACCCGCATCGACCGTCCGTTGCGGGTCGGCGATCGCCTGCGTACGGTCCGTGCCGGAAAAATGCTCGACGATAAGCCTGGCATCCAGCGCCGGGTCGGAAAGGCCGGCCGCGGCAAGCCGCTCCCGCGCCACCCGCAACAACGGCCCGAGCGCGCCGGGCAACATGTCAGCCATCGAAGCCGATATCGGCGAGCAGCTTCGACTGATGGTCGGCGATCAGCGCATTGATGACCTCATCGAGCTCGCCCATCATCACCCGGTCGAGCTTGTAGAGCGTCAGGTTGATACGATGGTCGGTAAGGCGGCCCTGCGGGAAGTTGTAGGTGCGGATGCGCTCCGAACGGTCGCCCGAACCAACCTGCGATTTGCGTGACTCCGAGCGCTCCTCGTCCGCCTTGCTGCGCTCGAGGTCGTAAAGCCGCGCACGCAGAATCTGCATGGCTTTCGCCCGGTTCTGATGCTGCGACTTCTCCGCCTGCACCACCATGATGCCGGTCGGCAAATGGGTGATGCGCACCGCAGAATCGGTGGTGTTGACGTGCTGGCCGCCCGAACCCGAGGCGCGCATCGTGTCGATACGGATGTCTTCGGCGCGAATGTCGATGTCGACCTCTTCGGCCTCCGGCAGTACGGCAACCGTCGCCGCCGAAGTGTGGATGCGCCCGCTGGCCTCGGTCGCCGGCACGCGCTGCACGCGGTGCACGCCGGATTCAAACTTCAGATTGGCAAAGACTCCCCTACCGGAAATGGTGGCGATGATTTCCTTGAAGCCGCCGGCGTCGCCGTCGCTGGCCGACACCGTCTCGAAGCGCCAGCCGCGTTCGGCGGCATAGCGCTCATACATGCGAAACAGGTCGCCGGCGAACAATGCCGCCTCATCGCCGCCGGTGCCGGCGCGGATTTCAAGGATGGCGTTCTTGTCGTCGGCCGCGTCCTTGGGCAACAGCAGGATCTGGATGTCCTTCTGCAGCTCTTCGATTCGCGCTTCGACGCCCGGCAAATCTGCCTCCGCCAGGGCCCGCATCTCGGCGTCGGTGCCCTTGTCGGCAAGCATCGCCTCGAGGTCGGCTTGCTCGCGCTCGACTGAGCGCAGTTCCCTGACCTTGGCCACCATGTCCTGCAGCTCGGCATATTCGGAAGCCATCTTCACATAGGCATCGGCTGCCGGGCCGGCCGACATCTGCGCTTCGAGCATCTCGAAACGCTTGACGACCTGATCCATACGCTCGCGGGGAAGATTGACCATGGCTAATGCTATAGCGGGATGGAGCGGTCGTCGGCGAAGGCCTGCAGCAGCGCTCGCATCGGCAGCCCTTGAGCTGGCGCCATCAGATTGTCGGCAAAGAAAGCCTCCAATTCCTCCAGTGGCAGTTCGGTCAACATCGCCTTGACCGGGCCGATCGAGGCTGGAGACATCGAGATCGAGCGGTAGCCGAGGCCGATCAGCGCCATGGCGGAAATGGGTTTTCCGGCAAGCTCGCCGCACAGCGTCACCGGCGTGTGGTTGCGAACCCCGGCGTCGGCGATCTGCTTCAGAACCCGCAGGAACGGCGTCGACAGCGTGTCGAAGCGGTCGGAGAGCTGCGTGTTCCCCCGATCGACCGCCATGACGAACTGGAACAGGTCGTTGGAGCCGACCGAGACGAAATCGACCGCCTTCATCAACTCGTCGAGCTGGAACAGCAGCGACGGCACTTCCAGCATGGCGCCCACCTTGAGGCTGGTCGGCAGATGGTGGGCAAAGCGGGAGAGATGCCGCACTTCGCGGTCGATGATCTCGCGCGCCTGGGCGATTTCGCCGAGCTCGGTCACCATCGGCAGCATCAGCTTCAGTTCGCGCCCGCCGCAGGCCTTCAGCAGAGCGCGGATCTGGGTCCTGAGCAGACCCGGCCGGTCGAGCGTCAGCCGGATCGCGCGCCAGCCGAGCGCAGGGTTTTCTTCCTGGACAGCGCCCTTGAAGTAGGGCAGCACCTTGTCGCCGCCGATGTCGATGGTGCGGAAGGTGACCGGCTTGCCACGCGCCGCGTCCAGCACGTCGCGGTAGAGCCGCTCCTGCGCCTCGGCGCGCGGGAAGGTCGAGGCGACCATGAACTGCAATTCGGTGCGGAACAGGCCGATGCCGGCCGCACCCGCCTCGGCCAGCTGCGGCAGGTCGACGGCCAGGCCCGCATTCATCAGCAGGTCGACCTGGACGCCGTCCTTGGTCACCGACGGCTTCTTGCGCAGTTCCCGGTAGACTTCCTGCCGGCGCGCCCGGAAGCGCACTTTTTCGGCATAGGCAGCTTCGAGGTCGGGCTGCGGCCGCAGATGGATGGTGCCTTCCTCGCCGTCGACGATGATGGCATCGCCGTTTTCCGCCATGGAAACGGCGCCCTTCATCTGGCCGGCGACCGGAATGCCCATGGCGCGCGCTACGATGACGACATGGCTGGTGGCAGCGCCGTCTTCCAGCACCACGCCGCGCAGCTTGTCCCTGGGATAATCAAGCAGTTCGGCCGCGCCCATCGAGCGCGCGACCAGGATGGCATCCTTCGGCAGTGACGCCGCGACGTCGTCAGGCCCGCGCCCCATCAGCTGGCGCAGCAGCCGGTTGGCGAGATCGTCGAAGTCGCTCATCCTCTCGCGCAAATAAGGATCGGTCATGTGCAGCATGCGGGCGCGCATGTCGCTCTGCACCTTTTCCACCGCCGCTTCCGCCGTCAGGCCGTTGCGGATCGCCTCTTCCAGCCGGCGCACCCAGCCGCGGTCGTTGGCAAACATGCGATACGCCTCGAGCACCTCGCGATGTTCTCCCTCGAAGGCGACATCGCGCCGCTCCAGCATGTCGTCGATGGAAAGCCTGAGCGAACCGAGCGACGTCTCCAGCCGGCGCACCTCTTCCTCACTGTCCTCGTTGAACAGATTGGTGACGACGATGCGTGGCTCATGCAGCACGACATGGCCGAGGCCGACACCCTCGTTGAAGGACAGGCCGGTAAAGCTGACGGGACGGCGCAGGTCGAGTTCGAGGCCGGGCCGGGTCAGGCGCGCGAGATCGCCGGTGGCGATCATCTCGGCGATCACCATGGCGGTCGTTTCCAGCGCCTCGACCTCGTCGTCGCGGTAGTGGCGCATGGTCTTGTTCTGCACCACCAGCACGCCGAGCGTGCGCCCTGCCCTTAGTACCGGCACGCCGAGGAAGGAATTGTAGATCTCTTCGCCGGTCTCCGGCAGGTAGGCGAAGGCCGGATGTTCCTGCGCATTGGAGAGGTTGAGCGGCCGCGCGCTGGCGGCAATGGTGCCGACGAGGCCCTGCCCCAGCCGCAGCTGCGCCAAATGGACGGCGTTCGGGTTCAGACCTTCGGTGGCATAGAGTTCGAGCACCGAATCGGCGCGCAGCACATAGAGCGAGCAGACCTCGGCGACCATGTTGGAGGCGATGTCGCGCACGATCCGGTCGAGCCGCTCCTGCGGCTCCAGCGGCTCCTGCATGAGCTCGCGGAGCCGTTTCAGCAGAACGCGCGGGCCACTGGCCGTATCACGCATCGCGGCTTCTTCTCCAATGGGCATTTTGCCCGCCGCAGTTTCCACTGCCACCGGCGCACACGCAACAACTCAAATCGCTCTCGCTACTGCTTATCCAGACCGTACACGGAATGCAAAGTGCGAACCGCGAGTTCCGTGTAGGGACCGTCGATCAGTATCGAAATCTTGATCTCGGAGGTGGTGATGGCGCGGATGTTGATCGCCTTGTCGGCCAGCGCCTTGAAAGCGGTGGCGGCCACACCGGCATGGCTGCGCATGCCGATGCCGATGACCGAAACCTTCGACATGCCGGCTTCCGACTGCACCACGTCATAGCCGATCGAAGCCTTCAGACGCTCCAGCACGGCCAGCGCCTTGTCCACGTCGCCGGACGGCACGGTGAAGGTCATGTCGGTGAACTTGCCGTCCTCTGAGATGTTCTGGACGATCATGTCGACATTGATGTTGGCCTCGGCCAGCGGGCCGAAAATGCCGGCGGCAACGCCCGGGCGGTCGCCAACGCGGCGCAGAGAAATCTGCGCTTCGTCCTTGGCGTAGGCAATTCCGGTGACGACCTGCTGTTCCACGATCTCTTCCTCGTCGCAAATAAGCGTTCCCGGAGGATTGAGCAAATCCCCCATTCCGGGCGCATCGGGATCGTCGAAGGACGACCGCACGAACGTACGCACCCTGTGCACCATGGCAAGCTCGACCGAGCGCACCTGCAAGACCTTGGCGCCGAGCGAGGCCATTTCGAGCATTTCCTCGAACGAAATCTTGCTGAGCCGCCGCGCCTTCGGCTCGATCCGCGGATCGGTGGTGTAGACGCCGTCGACATCGGTGTAGATGTCGCAGCGGTCGGCCTTGACCGCCGCGGCAATGGCCACCGCGCTTGTGTCGGAGCCGCCGCGGCCGAGCGTGGCGATGCGGTTGTCCGGGCCGATGCCCTGGAAGCCGGCGACGACAGCCACCTGGCCCTCGCCGAAGCGCTTGATCAGGAACGCGCCGTCAATTTCGAGGATGCGCGCCGCGCCATGCGCGTTGTCGGTCTTGATCGGGATCTGCCAGCCCTGCCAGGAGCGGGCATGGACGCCCATATTCTGCAGTGTGATCGCCAGCAGGCCGGCAGTCACCTGCNCCTGCCAGGAGCGGGCATGGACGCCCATATTCTGCAGTGTGATCGCCAGCAGGCCGGCAGTCACCTGCTCGCCCGAGGCGACCACGGCGTCATACTCGCGCGCGTCGTGCATGGGCGAGGCTTCGCGCGTCCAGCCAACCAGTTCATTGGTCTTGCCCGCCATCGCCGAAACCACGACAGCGACCTCATGGCCGGCATCGACCTCGCGTTTGACGTGACGCGCCACATTGCGGATGCGGGCGATGTCGGCGACGGAGGTTCCGCCGAATTTCATCACGATGCGCGCCATGGAAGCGAAATGCCTTTGACTGAAGCCGGCCCAGGACCGAAAGGGGAAGTAAGCGCTCGACAGAAGCCGGCCGCTGAATGCGCGCCTCCTTAGCCAAATGATGACGGTTTCGCAAGGCTGGCGGCGGATGCCGGCTTCAGGATCGCGGCATATTGCGTTCGGCCCCGCCGCCGCTTACCAAATGCTGCCCGCGGGAAACTCCTTTTGGTCCGGCATATCGAATGATTGTTCGCCTTCGACGCGCCATGCGGTGGCAATCGCTGCCGCTGTTCATCGGCTTCGCCGTGCTGGCGTTGATCGTCGGCACACGCGCCGTGCTGGTCGAGACCCAGAGAGCCAA
The DNA here is from genome assembly GCF_000502555.1 of Mesorhizobium sp. LNJC394B00. Taxonomy (NCBI): domain Bacteria; kingdom Pseudomonadati; phylum Pseudomonadota; class Alphaproteobacteria; order Hyphomicrobiales; family Phyllobacteriaceae; genus Mesorhizobium; species Mesorhizobium sp. LNJC394B00. The sequence continues at coordinate 99,924 of NZ_AYWH01000002.1, read as the reverse complement.
TCGTGAGGCCGCGCGCGAGGCGGTCGAGTATCAGGAATTGCTTTCCGGTTTGCTTGCCATGGCTCAGGAGGCCGAGACCAGCCAGCGCGGCTATCTCCTGACCGGCGAGAAATCCTACCTCCAGCCTTATCGGCAGGCGGTCGACGCCATTCCGGGCCAGCTTGCGCGCATCGACGGCATGACCGCGCCGGACGACGAACTCGTGCAGCAGATCAACCACGTCAAGGACGCGCTTTCACAAAACCAGGCCGAATTGGCTGAGACGATTGCACTCTACGATCGCGGCGATGCGGCAAAAGCTCTGGAACTGGTCCGCAGCGGCCAGGGCAAGGCCGCCATGGACCAGATCCGGGCCAGCATGGACACGATCCGGCGCATTGGCGGCGCAGCCATCGCCGCGCGCGACGCTCATACCGACCGGGTCGAAAACTGGCTGCGAATCGGCTCGATAGCGGCGCTGCTGGCGATCTTCCTGCTTGGCGCCTACACGGTTCGCCTTTCGCGCCGCCGGTTCCGCGCAGTGGCCATCGCCCAGGAAGAGCTGATGCGCAAGAACATCGAGCTCGGCAACGAAATCCAGACGCGTGAAAAGGCCGAATCACAGATCCGCCAGATGCAGAAGATGGAGGCTGTGGGCCAGCTGACCGGCGGTATCGCCCACGATTTCAACAACATGCTGGCGGTGATCATCAGCGCCATGAACCTCGCCCAGCGCAAGCTGACGCGGGGCGAGCACGACATCATGAAATTCATCGAAGCGGCGACCGATGCGGCGACCCGGGCCGCAAACTTGACGTCACGGCTGCTTGCCTTCTCGCGCCAGCAGCCGCTCGCGCCTCAGGTTGTAGACGCCAATCGTCTGGTCGCCGGCATGTCGGACCTGCTTCGGCGGGCGCTCGGCGAAACCATCCGCATCGAAACCGTGCTGGCTGGCGGCCTGTGGAAGACCCATGCCGATCCGAGCCAGCTCGAAAATGCCATTCTCAACCTGGCGGTCAATGCGCGCGACGCCATGGGCGAGGACGGCAAGATGACCATCGAGACCGCCAACAGCCACCTCGACGAGGGCTACGCCGCCACCCATGCCGAGGTCAAAGCCGGCCAGTATGTAATGATTGCGGTCAGCGACACCGGCGCCGGCATGCCGGCGGACGTCATGGAGCGGGCTTTCGAGCCATTTTTCACCACCAAGCCAGTCGACAAGGGCACCGGCCTCGGGCTGAGCCAAGTGTTCGGCTTCGTCAAACAGTCCGGCGGACACGTCAAGATTTACTCGGAACCCGGCCAAGGCACCACGATCAGGATCTACCTGCCGCGCTTCTTCGGCCCGGAAGAGGCCGCCATATCTTCGGAACGAGCCGGAAATCCTGCCGTGCCGGTCACCGAAACCATCCTTGTCGTGGAGGACGATCCACGCGTGCGGGCTTCCACCACGGATGCCATGCGCGAACTCGGCTACACCGTCATTCATGCCACAAGCGGCCAGGAAGCGCTGGAAAAGCTGGGCGACAACCCTGGTGTGGCGCTCATGTTCACCGATATCGTCATGCCGGTGATGAATGGCCGCAAGCTCGCCGAGGAGGCGCTGGCGCGCATGCCGAAGCTGAAGGTGATCTTCACCACCGGCTTCACCAGGAACGCCGTCGTCCACAATGGCGTGCTCGACCATGACGTGCATTTCCTGGCCAAGCCCTTCACCATCGAGCAGCTGGCGGCGAAATTGCGCGACGTGCTGGACGCAAAATGACCGAGGCCCTGGAAATCGTCACCTTTCGCCTCAAGCCTGGAGCGGAAGCGGGCTTTGCCGCCGCCAACAACCTGGTCGCCGACTGGCTGGCGCGGCAACCTGGTTTCGTAAACCGCTGCCTGGCGCGGCGGGACGATGGCAGCTGGGTCGATGTCGTGCGCTGGCGAAGTCGCGAGCAGGCTCTCGCCGCCGCCGGCCGCATCATCGCCGAGATCGGCGATTGCGAAGCGATGCGGGCCATCGATCCCGCGAGTGTTGAGATGGGACATGCGGCGATTGTGATCTCGAGGCCCTAGGTCGACTTGCCAGCAGTCGCATAAAACCGGCCTTGACTTTCTTGCCCCGGCACCCGACTTCCTAGCGTCCGAGGAGACCCGCCCCATGCCAGAGGCCCGACGATCGACAATCGATGCCGGAGAAGTGGAACGCTTTTCCGCGCTTGCCGCCGAATGGTGGAACCCGAACGGCAAATTCCGTCCGCTGCACAAATTCAACCCGGTCCGGCTGGCCTATATCCGGGACCAGGTGGCGGCGCGCTTCGGCCGCGATCCGCGGGCGGCGCGGCCGTTCGAAGGCCTGCGTTTCCTCGATATCGGCTGCGGTGGTGGGTTATTGTGCGAGCCGATGGCAAGGCTTGGAGCCGAAGTGGTCGGCGCCGACGCCTCGGCAACCAACATCGAGGTGGCGAAGCTGCACGCGGCCGAAGGCGGCGTGACGGTGGATTATCGCGCTACGACCGCTGAGGATTTGGCCGATTCCGGCGAGAAATTCGACGTCGTCCTCAACATGGAAGTCGTCGAGCATGTTGCCGATGTCGACCTGTTCATCGGCAAGTGCGGCGAAATGGTCAAGCCCGGCGGCATCATGTTCGTGGCCACCATCAACCGCACGCTGAAGGCACTGGGCCTGGCCATCATCGGCGCCGAATATGTGCTGCGCTGGCTGCCGCGCGGCACCCACCAGTTCGGCAAGCTGGTGCGGCCCGAAGAGCTTGAAAAGGCGCTCGGCAGCGCCGCCATGACCATCATCGACCGCACCGGCGTGACCTACAATCCTCTCGCCGACCGCTGGGCACGCTCCAAGGACATGGACGTCAACTATATGGTGCTGGCGGAAAAACGATCGGTCTGAACGAAGGGGCGGCCGTGGACACTATGAGGGCCCGAGAGCTGGCGCTCGATCTTCCCGAAACGGTCGAGCAATCGCATTTCGGCAAGGCTGACTTCCGCGTCCGCAACCGTATCTTCGTCTCGCTGCCCGAAGCCGACCGTGCTGTCGTCAAGCTCGACCGGGACCAGCAAGAGATGATGGCCGCGGCTGAGCCATCGGTTTTCAGGCCCGTGACAGGCGGCTGGGGCCAAAAGGGATGGACGTCGATCATGCTCGAAGCCTGCGACGAACAGACATTCCGCAGCGCCGTTCGGACGGCCTGGCGAAACGTCGCCCCGCCGGCGCTACGGAAGCGCCTCGACGCGAGCCAAATTTAAGCTTGAGCAGTTCGAGCAAAGTGTGAAGCGGTTTTCCCGGGAAAAGCGCATAGCGCTTTGCCTAGGGAATTGCGTAAACCAAAGACCCTATGCCTTCTGGCTCTGCGCCTTGGTGGTGATGATCACGCCGATGGTGATGATCACCGCGCCGGCCCAGGTCAGCAACTGGTAGTGCTCGCCGAGGAAGATGGTTCCGGCAAACAGGCCGACGGCCGCCGCCACATAGCCGATCTGGCTGAGATAGACCGGACCGCCCACGGCCTGCAGCCGGAAGAAGAAGGCAAACATCGCCGAGGCCGAAGCGACTTGCGCCACGACAACCAGCGGCACGGCCCTGAGCGGGGCGAAAGCGCCGACGCCGAACAGCGTGAGAATGCCGATCAGCAGCAGCGTCGCCGAGGCCAGGTGGCTGCCGACGGCCAGTTCGATCGGACCGGTGCCTTCGGGCCAGTCGACGGTGCGATAGATATTGCCGGCGGCAAGGCTGACCGGGATCAAAAGTCCGACCAGCACCCAGTAGACATCGGCCGGCTGGCCGGCCTCGCCGCGCGTCACCGCCACCATGACGGCGCCGATGAAGCCGACGGCGATACCGATACTGCCGAGCGTATTTGGCCGTCGAACGCCGAGCAGGATCGAAAACACCAGTGTGATGACCGGCGACAGCGTGAACATGATGCCGGTATAGCCGGCGCCGAGATGCGGGATAGCCGAAAACATCAGCAGATTGGGCACGGCGTAGGACACGGCGGCGGTGATGAAGAAATAGCGCAGTCTGTGCGACGTGAGCCGCATGCGCTCGCCGTTCGCGAGCAACGGGCACAGCAGCACGCCCCCGGCGCCGAACGAGATGACGAAGGCCCAGACCATGGCCGGAACGCCGGCAGCCGTCGCCAGCTTGCCGAACGGCAGGGTCAGGCCGAGCAGGCCGCCGGTGACGACCAGCAGGCCAAGCGCCGATTCCCAGAGAAATTTCATCGGATGGTCCCGTCACTCACTTGCGGCACTGGGTCGAAACTGTATCTTGAGGTAGCATACCACAAAGATTCTTAACGTCAAGATACTTAGCGGTGAGACAGATGGATCGCGCGGCAAAGGCGGTGGAGCAATGGAAGCGGGAACGGCCGGACCTGGAGGTGTCGCCAATGCTGGTGCTTGGGCGGCTGAACGAAGCCTCGTCGCTAATCGCCCGCGAGCGCCTCGCCCCGCTGTTTGCCCGTTTCGGACTGCAGGCCGGCGAATTCGATGTGCTGGCGACGCTGCGCCGCTCCGGCCAGCCCTACGCGCTGACACCGACCGCTCTATACGAGGCGACGATGGTGACCTCCGGCGCCATGACCAACCGGCTCGACCGGCTTGAGAAGGCCGGACTGATCCTGCGCGGCCCGCACCCCAACGACCGGCGTGGCATTGTCGTGCAACTGACCGAAAAAGGTCTGGCCTTGATCGACGAAGCCCTGACCGCCCACGTCGCCAACGAGCATGAAATCCTCGCCGGGCTCACCGGCACGGAGCGGGGGGCACTGGCTCAGTTGCTTGGCAAATTGATCGATAGCGCCAGCTGATCGCTCAATTGCGCTCCTCGGGAAAACTCGGGATCGGCATGAAATCGATGCCATCCTCGGCCAAGCTCTTGGCTTCGTCCAACGTCGCCTCGCCATAGATGCCGCGCGCATCGCTCTCGCCGAAATGGATCTTGCGCGCTTCTTCGGCAAACTTGTCGCCGACATAGTCGGCATTCTCGCGCACCTTCTCGGCCATCGCCTTCAGTTGCGCCAAAGCCTGCTTCTGGGTTTCGCCCATGGCCAGCGCAATTGTTTCCTGCTTCCGCGCGGTGGAGACGGCTGGCGCCATCAGCGCCTTTTGCACCTTGTGCGAGCCGCAGCTCGGGCAATCGACGAAGCCGCGCTTCTTCTGCGTGTCGAAATCGTCATTGCTGCGAAACCAGCCCTCGAATTCGTGCTCGTGCTCGCAGATCAGGGCAAAGCGGATCACGAAGCCGCGCCCCTGAGCCGCGGCGCTTCCACTGCGCCGGCATTGACGGCAAAATCACGCGCGTTCTTGAGATTGGGGATTTTCTTACGCGCGGCCGACGACTGCGCCGTGTCGATCTCGGCGATGATCACCTCCGGATCGTCATGGTCGGCCTCGGCGAGAATTCGACCCCATGGGTCGACGATCAGCGAATGGCCATAGGTTTCGCGGCCATCCTCATGCAGGCCACCTTGTGCTGCAGCAACCACATAGGCGCCGTTCTCGATGGCACGGGCTCGCAGCAGCACATGCCAGTGCGCCTCGCCGGTCTGGCGGGTGAAGGCGGCAGGCACCGACAAGAGGTCGGCGCCGGCCATCGCCTCGGCGCGGAACAGCTGTGGAAAGCGTAGATCGTAGCAGACGGCAAAGCCGAGACTAGCGCCGTCGATCTCGGTGACGACGGCCTCGGTGCCCGGCTCATAGGCGGCGGATTCGCGCCAGCTCTCGCCATTGTCGAGGTCGACATCGAACATGTGGATCTTGTCGTAGGTGGCAAGGGTGGCGCCGTCCGGCCCAAACAGCAGCGCCCGGTTGGCGAGCTTGCCGTCGGTGCGCAGGATGGCGGTCGAGCCGATGTGCAGGAAGACGCCGAGTTCGCTGGCGAGCTTGCGCGCGGCCGCCACGACGATGTCCTTGTCTTCCAAGGTGAAGGAAGCAGCCCTGGCTTCCTTGTCGCGGATCAGCGCACCGGTCATTTCCGGGGTCTGGATGTAGGTTGCACCGAGGCCTGCCGCTTCGCGCACCAGCCGTTCGAGATCCACCGCGTTGCGCTCGGGGCTCTCGCCCGAACGCATCTGGATCGCCGCCGCCTTGAAAATACCCATCGTCACGTCCTCTTTGAGCAATTCCAGGAAAAGTGTGTAACGGTTTTCCGTCCGGAATTGCGTAAAAACAAAGACATAGAGCGGCGCTACGAACCGCTCTTTGTCGTCGAGCCGTTGGCAAGCAGCCTATCCAGCTGCCCCCGTGCCTCCAACTCGTGGAGGTCGTCGGAGCCGCCGACATGCGTGTCGCCGATGAAAATCTGCGGAAAGGTCGAGCGGCCATGCGCCCGCGAAATCATTTCCTGGCGCAATTCCGGCGAAAACGAAGCGTCATGCTCGGTGTAGGCGACGCCCTTGCGGTCGAGCAACCGCTTGGCCGCTGCGCAATAGCCGCACATCATACGGGTGTAAATCGTCACATCGAGCATCGGTCCGTGCCTTTCTTTGACCTTATATAATCGCGGACTCGTCGGCCCGAAAGTCCCCCGGCAGGACACGCGCAAAGGTCAGCACATCGACCGCTCCGGCGCCGCCCTTCTTCAGCGCCTTGGCGACCGAGCGCACGGTAGCGCCGGTGGTGTAGACATCGTCGACCAGAAGCACGCGGCGCCCAGTGATCTCGATTTCGGCTTCCGCAGGCACACGGAAGGCGGCGCGCACATTGTCCTCGCGCTCCTGCCGCTCCAGCCCGACCTGCTGGCGCGTGAGCTTGACGCGCCGGACCGCCGAGGGCGAGAAAGGCAGCCCGCTAAGCTGCGCAACCGCCCTTGCCAACTCCGCCGACTGGTTGAACTGCCGCCGAAAGAAGCGCCGCCAGTGCAGCGGCACCGGTACGACGACATCGGCGTCTGCAATTACCTCAGCGCCGGCGCGCAGCATCCAGCGCGCCATCCACGGCGCCAGATCGGTGCGATCCTGGTATTTCAGACCTTGCACCATCTGGCCGGCGACACCTGAATAGGCCACGGCCGCCCGCGCCCGCTCGAACGGCGGCGGATCGGCGATCGCCTCGGCCGACAGGAATCCCTCGCCCATATCGTGCGTGAATGGCGTGCCCATCACCGCGCACCATGGCCGCTCCAGCAGCCTGAGTTTCGGCCAGCAGGCACCGCACAAAACGCCGGGTTGCGAGACGTGCCTGCGACAGCCGGCACAGACCGGCGGGAACAGCATCCGCGCCGGCCAGTCCAACATGGCCAGTTTCAACATGGTTTGAGCGAGGCTCTTGATCTCCATCACCGGATCGGCCACGTGGTTTTGTCGTCCGCGCCAGGATATCACTAGACGGACAAACAGGGATGTCTACCGTTGCAGCCGATCATCGATACTGAACTTTGGCTGGTGCGCAAGCGCAGGGCGCTGGCCCACCCCGTAGCCGGCGCGGATTTTCTGATGCGGCGGGCGGCGGAAGACCTTGCCGACCGGCTCGGCGCGGTCGAGCGGAAATTCGGCAAGGCCGCGGTGCTGTTTTGCCAGACGCCGGACGCAACGGACGTGGTCGCTGCAAGCGGCAAGGCAGCGGAGATCGTGCGCGTCGAGGCAGATCCAGCGTTTCTGGACGGCCGGCCAGGGCTGATAGCACCGCTGGAAACAGTGCCGTTCCAGCCGGAAAGCCTCGACCTCGTCGTTTCACTTCTGTCGTTGCAGGCGATGAACGACATTCCCGGCATGCTGGTGCAGATCCGCCGCGCTCTGCGGCCCGACGGGCTTTTCCTCGGCGCCTTTGCCGGCGCCGGCACGCTTTCCGAATTGCGCGAAAGCCTGCTCGCCGCCGAGACCGAACNCGAACTCTATGGCGGCGCCAGCCCGCGTGTCATCCCCTTCACCGATGTTCGCGACGCCGGCGCACTGCTGCAGCGCGCCGGACTGGCGCTGCCGGTGGCCGACGTCGAATCGGTGACCGTCCGCTACGATACCCTCTTCGACCTCATTGCCGATCTCAGGGCGATGGGCGAAACCAGCGCGCTGACTGATCGCAGCCGGCGACCGGGAGCGCGAAAGCTTTTTACCCGTGCCGCCGAAATCTATGCCGAACGCTTTTCGGACGCTGATGGCCGCATCAGGGCAAGCTTTTCCATCGTCTGGATGTCGGGCTGGGCGCCCGATGCCTCGCAGCAAAAGCCCTTGAAACCGGGTTCGGCGAAGGTCTCGCTGAAGACGATACTGGAAAACCCCGGCGGGCGGTGACGGCGCTCCGGATCAGTGCTCGGCGAAGGCGTTTGCGAGCCTGCTGTTGTTGTCGCTGAACAGAAACTGGATCGCATTGCTGGCCTTGCCGACACCCCCGACGATGGCAAGCGACAGCACCGCAACGATCAGGCCATATTCAATGGCCGTGGCGCCTGTTTCGTCCTGCAAAAATCGGCGCAGCAATGGCTTCATGATCGTCGATCCCTCTCATCCCCGACCATATCGCCGACCTGTTAAGAAAGGTTAACGGCACAAGCTTAACAGGCTGTGAAATGGGCCTGCGTTGAGGAAGTTCTCAAGCTGGTGTCCACCTTGTTGGTCAGCAGTCGCCGCTGCGTTGGCCGTCGGCGCGGATGATGCAGACTGAGCTCGGTGAGGGCTGCAGCACACTTCTGCGCAGCGTATAGGTGGCCCGCGAGCCGATCGAACCCGTGCTCATCGGGTCGAGACCGCCTGCAAGAGCATCGCAGCTGGATGATCGCGTCTGGTTGTCCAGCACGGGGACCGCGATCAGCGCCAGCGCCACTGCGGCCGAGCCGAACAACAGCGTGACGCGCAATAAGCCGACGCCGGCGGCGCGAAAGCTGCGATCTGGCCGGATCGAGTCCCATTCCCTGTCGAGGCTCATGCAATCGCTCCCCGCGAACCCGCTTTGCCGCAATTTTTCACGACGAGATAAATCTTCCATTAACGCTGGCTAGATCAGACCGCGAAATGGCTTTGTATCACAACAGGTCGATGAGGAACTGGATCAGCGGCGCGTCGGCCGGCGGCATGGGATAGTCGCGCATCTGCTTTGGCCGCACCCATTTCAACGCCTGCCCTTCCCTGGGCTGCGCGATGCCGCGGAAGCGGCGGCAGACGAACAGGGGCATCAGGAGATGGAAATCATCATAGGAATGGCTGGCGAAGGTGAGCGGCGCCAGGCAAGGAATGTCGGTCTCGATGCCGATTTCTTCCTGCAGTTCGCGGATCAGGCATTGTTCCGGCGTCTCGCCTGGCTCTACCTTGCCGCCGGGAAATTCCCACAGGCCGGCAAGCTGTTTGCCCTCGGGCCGCTGCGCCAGAAGCACCCGCCCATCGGTATCGACCAGCGCGCACGCGGCGACCAGCAGCAGGCGTTTGCCGGTGATCTCGCTCATGCGCCCGGCGGCCGGCGATAGTGGTAGCGATAGACTTCGTCGAAGCCCAGCGAGCGATAGAGCGCCAGCGCCGGCGCATTGCCGGCCTCGACCTGCAGCCAGGCTTCGCGAGCGCCACGCAGCCTCGCCCACTTCAGCGCCGACAGGATCAGGTTGCGGCCATGGCCCTGATTGCGCGCCGACTTGGCGGTGGCGATCTCGAACAGACCGGCAAGATCGCCGTCATGGACGCAGATCAGCACCGCCAGAGGGTCGGCCCCTTCCTCCAGCGCAAACAGCCCGACTTCGGGTTGGATGGCGCCGATGATTTCCGAAAGACCGGGCCGCAGCGATGCATCCGAGCCGCTGACCTTGAGCGACGCGCCGAGAAAGCGGCTGATATCCTTCAGCGGAATCTGGTCCATGGCCGGCGCCAGTTGCGCGTCTGCCAGCGGCAGCCGCATCACCAGGGATTCGTCGAATGTGCTCCAGCCCTCATTGTCGAGATGCTTGGCCAGGTCCGGCCCCGACAGCGGCGAGATGCGGAAGGTCAGCGGCCTGCCATAGGCGTCGAAGCGCCGGCTGGCGCGGCCGATGCGCTCGGCAATGTGCTGGGTGTCGCCGGGATCGAGCGGGTTGACCGAGTTCAGCCGCTTGGCCGGATGGCCGGCTGTCAGCCGCACCACCCAGGTGCCGTCATAATGCACGGCCGCCGCCGGCCAGGCGCGAAAACCCGCCGCCTCGTAGCGGCGCACGATGGCCAGCATGCTTGCCGGATGCCTGGAAGCCAACTCCATCAGCTCCGGTAATCGCCATTGATGGCGACATATTCCTTGGTGAGGTCGCAGGTCCACACCGTCGCCTTGCCGCGGCCGATACCGATATCGGCGCGGATGCGAATGTCGTCGCGCTTCATATAGGCCGAGGTCGCTTCCTCGGAGTAGCCCGGGTCGCGTTCGCCCTCATGCGCCAGACGGTTGTCGCCGAACCAGATCGACAGCCGGTCGCGATCGGCCGGCTCGCCGGCCTTGCCGACGGCCATGACGACGCGGCCCCAATTGGCGTCCTCGCCGGCAACCGCCGTCTTGACCAGCGGCGAATTGGCGATGGACAGCGCGATGCGCTTGGCCGAGCGCGCCGATTTGGCGCCGGTAACGGTGACTTCGACCTGCTTGCGGGCGCCCTCGCCGTCGCGCACCACCTGCAGCGCCAGCGATTTGAGCACCTTGCCCAGCGCCCGGCGGAACGCGCCGAGACGCGCATCCTTGGGATCGCTGATGGCGGGCGCGCCGCGCTTGGCAGCGGCTCCGGTGGCGAACAACAGCAGCGTGTCGCTGGTCGAGGTGTCGCTGTCGACGGTGACGGCGTTGAAGGTCTTGGCGGTGCCGCGCGACAACAAGTCCTGCAGCACGGGGGCGGCGATCGGCGCATCGGTGGCGATGAAGGACAGCATAGTCGCCATATCGGGCGCGATCATGCCGGCGCCCTTGGAGATGCCATTGATGATGACGTCGGTGTCGCCGAGCTTGACCGTCGCTGTCGCCACTTTCGGATAGGTGTCGGTTGTCATGATGGCCTTTGCCGCCTCGGTCCACAGATCCGGCTTGCCGTCCTTGACCAGTCCGGCCAGCAAATGGCTGAATTTGGTGGTGTCGAGCGGCTCGCCGATTACCCCGGTAGAAGCGAGGAACACTTCGCCTGGCGTGCAGCCTGCGGCCTTGGCCGCGGCCTCGCCGGTCAGTTGGGTGGAGGCGCGGCCCTTCTTGCCGGTGAACGCGTTGGCGTTGCCGGAATTGACCACAAGCACCCGCGCCTTGCCGGCGCCAAGGTTCTCGCGGCAGAAGTCGACCGGCGCCGAGGGGCATTTCGACTTCGTGAACACGCCGGCAACCGCTGTGCCGGCATCGAAGACTATGGCCAAGAGGTCGGTACGGTTCTTGTACTTGATCCCGGCCTCTGCGGTGGCGATGCGCACGCCCTCAATGGCAGGCATTTTGGGATATTTCTTCGGCGCGAGCGGCGAAATCGTTGCGGACATTGGGGACCTCGGGCGACGGAAAAACGCTGGGCGAAGGCCGGTTTGCCCGATAGCACGGCCCGGCGCAAGGGCGTTTTCTTGGCCGCCGCTGTGGGCAAGCCACCAGGGATTAAGCTTGCATTTCAAATCCGTTGGCGTCGGCGGGGCCTCTGGCGTTATGATATCGGCCATGGGCAGGCTGGTGATCTTGGCGGTGGCGTTTATGGGGCTTTTGGTCCTGAGCGCCGATGCGCAGCCGGAACGGCGCGTGGCGCTGGTCATCGGCAATGGCACCTATGCCGAAGCCGGCACGCTCACCAATCCGGTCAACGATGCGCTCGATATTGCCGGCAAGCTGCGCTCGATCGGCTTCGACGTCATCGAGGGCAACGATCTCGGCAAGCGCGAACTCGAGCGCAAGATCGGCGAATTTTCCGATGCGCTGGAAGGTGCGGGCGTCGGGCTTTTCTATTACGCCGGCCACGGCCTGCAGGTGGAAGGGCGCAACTACATCGTGCCGGTCGACGCCCGGCTCGACATGCCGGTCAAGCTGCAGCTCGAAGCCGTGCCGATCGACGAAGTCCTCGACATCATGGAGCAGCAGACCAAGGTCAGCCTGGTTTTCCTTGACGCCTGCCGCAACAATCCCTTTGCCCGCAGCCTGAGCCGCACCGCCACCACGCGCTCGGCAACGGCGCTTGCCGGTCTGGCGCAGTTCGATTCGACGCGCGGCTCCTTCATCGCCTTCTCGACGGCGCCAGGCGCTGTCGCCATGGACGGCACCGGGCGCAATTCGCCGTTCGCCGCCGCCCTGCTGCGACACATGGCCGAGCCCGGCCAGAGCATCAACGACATGATGATCGCGGTGCGCCGCGACGTGGTCTCCGAAACCCGCGAGGGACAGCGCCCATGGGAACAGGGTTCGCTGCTCGAACGGTTTGAGTTTGTGCCCGGCGGCGAAACGGTTGCACAGCCGAAGCCCGCCGTCCCCCCGGCGCCCGAAACAAAGGTTGCGGCACTCGAACGGTCTGTAGGCGACGACAAGACCGCAATCGAGAAATTCCTGCGCGACGACTATCTTGCGCCCGATGCCGCGGCGATCGGCGAGACCGTCAAGCGGCTCTATGCGCCTTCCGCCACCATCTTCGGCACGCGCTATGACAGCGACGCCGTCGTCAAGCTCAAGACGGACTGGTTCGCGCAATTTGCATCCTGGTCGTTCAGTCTCGAGCCCGGCAGCCTCAATGTGACGCGGCAGGGCGAGAACCGCGCCGAAGCCGTGTTCGCGATGAGCTACGACTATATGTCGAAAGACAAATCGGCGGCGCGCATGACCGGCAAGGCACGCGTCACGCTTGGGCTGGTGAAGAGCGACGGCCAGTGGCGGATCGCCTCGGAAACCTCGCAAGCGATGAACTGAAAATCCCCGCGCAGGGCGAACGTGAGGCCTGCTTCTACAAGCGCTGGAAACGGGCCGTTTCGTTTGCCTGCCAGCTCACCTATATTGCCGGCGAGATTGTTGGCCAGGATTGCCGGCGAGATTGCTGGCGAGGACAGACATGGGCGAGGATCCGGCGCGCAGATCGATCGGGGCGCGGCGCAACCCAGACAGCGCCGAGGCCATTCTCGAGGCCGCGGAGGCGGTGCTGGTCGAGGCCGGCTATGCCGGCTTCTCCATAGAGGCCGTGGCGCGGCGGGCGCGCGCCGGCAAACCCACGATCTATCGCTGGTGGCCGAGCAAGGCGGCCTTGCTGTTAGAGGTCTACAAGCGGCAAAAGCGTGTCGACGTCCCCGATACCGGCAGTCTCGAAGACGACCTCGTCGGTTTCCTGAGGAACCTCTTCGCGCATTGGCGCGACACATCCTCGGGCAGCGTATTCCGCTCGCTGATCGCCGAGGCCCAGTCGGACGAAGCGGCGGCCGCGGCCCTGACTGGCTATGCCGATGGGCGCGTGTCCCACACCGCTCGGATCATCGAGCGCGCCAAAGCGCGCGGCGAGGTTGCGGCCGATATCGACGCAGCGCTGGTCGCCGACCTCATCGCTTCCTATGCCTGGAAACACCTTTTGACCAACCGGCTGGACGAAGATGAGGCGACAATCCTTGCCACTGTCCGCTATGTGATGTCAGGCATCTCCCGCAATTGAAAAGGGCGCCGAACGGCGCCCTTTGCATGTTTTCGGTGCCGGCCTTACTTGCCGGCTTCCATCGTGTCGACGGCCTTCTTCAGATTGGCGTCGGGGATTTCAACCTTTGCGTCGCCGCGCAGCTGCTTGACCAGTGCGAAATACTTGTCGCGGATCACCGCCTGCTTGGCCTGGTCCTTGACGTCGTCGAAGGCCGGCGGCTGTTTGGTGCGCTTGTCCTCGAGCTTGATGACATGCCAGCCGAATTGCGTTTGCACCGGCTCCTTGGTGTATTTGCCGATTTCGAGCGCAACTGCCGCCTTGTCGAATTCCGGCACCATCTGCCCCGGGCCGAACCAGCCGAGATCGCCGCCATTGGTCTTGCCCGAGGGATCGCTGGTATGCTCGTTGGCGAGCTTCTGGAAGTCGGCACCGCCATCGAGCTGCTTGATGATCGCCTCGGCCTCTTCCTTCGTCTTCACGAGGATGTGACGGGCATGAATCTCATTGACCGGCGGCGTGCTGGCGATTTCCTGGTCGTAGCGGGCGCGCACCTCGGCATCGGTAACCTTGTCGACGACGCCCTTCTCGACCATCTCGCCATGCAGCGCGCGCTGCTGCAGGAACGCCATGCGGCGCTGGAATTCGGGATCCTTGTCGAGCCCGGTAGCGACCGCCTGGGCGGCCATGACGCGGATTTCGATGGCCGCCGAAAGGGCGGCGGCGCGGCGCTGCTCGGGTGGCAACTGCGAGAACTGCTGCGACAGCTCGCCCTCGGCAAGCCCAAGGTCCGCCTCGGTCAGCTTCTGGCCATTGACGGTAGCGATAACGGCGTTCGGATCGACGGGGGCTGCCGCCGGCGCTGCTGCGGCATCGGCCGGGGCGGGAGCGGCTTCCTGGGCCATCAGCGGAGACAGCGACAGGGCCGACAGGCCGAAGGCCAGGCCAAGGCTGGCGAGCGACGCACGGCGAAACAGTAAGGACATCAAGATTAACTCCAAGGGGGGATTGGTAGGGCTTGCAGATCAGCCGGATTGTGGCGGAATTTGGCGCTGCCCATAGGGCTAACGCGGCGTTGACATCAGTTGAGCCCCCTCTTATCTGTCCAACGACTTTGCGTCCAGAACCGTTTTCCGGGCGCTTTTTGTGTTTGTCCGCGTTTCACGCGGAATTGATGGGGCCGGCCGGCGCTCATCTCAAAATTGAGAATTCTATCGAAAGGACCATCGGATGGTCAGTCTCGGCGGTCTCGCCCGTAAGGTTTTCGGTTCCTCCAACGATCGTCGCGTAAAATCGACCCGGCCGCGTGTCGAGGCGATCAACGCCATGGAAAACGAGATGCGGGCGCTGTCCGACGCCGAGCTTCAGGCCCGCACGGAAAAATTCCGCCAGGATATCGCCAACGGCGCTACGCTCGATGACCTGCTGGTGCCGGCCTTCGCCACCGTCCGCGAGGCATCCCGCCGCGTGCTCGGCATGCGCCCGTTCGACGTGCAGCTGATCGGCGGCATGGTGCTGCACAATGGCGGCATCGCCGAAATGCGTACCGGCGAGGGCAAGACCCTGGTCGCCACCCTGCCCGTTTATCTCAACGCGCTTGCCGGCAAGGGCGTCCATGTCGTCACCGTCAACGACTATCTCGCCACCCGCGACTCCGAATGGATGGGCCGCGTCTACAAATTCCTCGGCCTCTCGGTTGGCGTCATCGTCCATGGCCTGTCCGACGAGGAACGCCGCGTCGCCTACGCGTCCGACGTTACCTATGCCACCAACAATGAGCTCGGCTTCGACTATTTGCGCGACAACATGAAGTATGAGCGCGCGCAGATGGTGCAGCGCGGCCACAATTACGCGATTGTCGACGAAGTCGATTCCATCCTGGTCGACGAGGCGCGCACGCCGCTGATCATTTCCGGTCCGCTCGAGGACCGTTCGGAAATGTACAACACCATCGATGCCTTCATGCTGCAGCTCGGCCCGGCCGACTACGAGATCGACGAGAAGCAGAAGACCTCGATCTTCACCGAGGAAGGCACCGAGAAGCTGGAAAACCTGCTGCGCGCGGCCGGCCTGCTCAAGGGCGAGTCGCTCTATGACGTCGAGAACGTCGCCATCGTCCACCACGTCAACAACGCGCTGAAGGCGCACCGGCTGTTCCAGAAGGACAAGGACTACATCGTCCGCAACGACGAGATCGTCATCATCGACGAATTCACCGGCCGCATGATGCCGGGCCGCCGCTATTCGGAAGGCCTGCACCAGGCGCTCGAAGCCAAGGAGCATGTGGCGATCCAGCCGGAAAACCAGACGCTGGCATCCGTCACCTTCCAGAACTATTTCCGCCTCTACAAGAAGCTGTCCGGCATGACCGGCACGGCGCTGACCGAGGCCGAGGAGTTCGGCAACATTTACGGCCTCGAAGTCACCGAGATCCCGACCAATCTGCCGGTCATCCGCAAGGACGAGGACGACGAGGTCTACCGGACGGTCGAGGAGAAGTACAAGGCGATCGTCAAGGAGATCAAGGAAGCGCGCGCCAAGGGCCAGCCGACGCTGGTCGGCACCACCTCCATTGAAAAATCCGAGCAGCTGGCCGAGCGCCTGCGCAAGGAAGGGTTCAAGGATTTCGAAGTGCTGAACGCCCGCCATCACGAGCGCGAAGCGGCCATCGTCGCCCAGGCCGGCAAACCCGGCGCCATCACCATCGCCACCAACATGGCGGGACGCGGCACCGACATCAAGCTCGGCGGCAACGCCGAGATGCGCATCGAGGACGAACTGGGCGACATGCCTGCTGGTCCCGAGCGCGAGGCGCGCGAAAAGGAAATCATTGCCGATGTCGAGCGCCTGAAGGAAAAGGCGCTGGCCGCCGGCGGCCTCTACGTGCTGGCCACCGAGCGCCATGAATCGCGCCGCATCGACAACCAGCTCCGCGGCCGCTCCGGCCGCCAAGGCGACCCCGGCCGTTCGAAATTCTTCCTGTCGCTGCAGGACGATCTGATGCGCATCTTCGGCTCCGAGCGCATGGACGGCATGCTGCAGAAGCTTGGCCTCAAGGAAGACGAGGCCATCATCCATCCGTGGATCAACAAGGCGCTGGAAAAGGCGCAGAAGAAGGTCGAAGCGCGCAACTTCGACATCCGCAAGAACCTGTTGAAATACGACGACGTCTCGAACGACCAGCGCAAGGTGGTGTTCGAGCAGCGCATCGAATTGATGGACGGCGAAGGCCTGTCCGAGACGATCGCCGAGATGCGCGAAGGCGTCATCGAGGAGATCGTCACCAAGAACATCCCCGAAAACGCCTATGCCGAGCAGTGGAACGTCGCCGGCCTCAAGGCCGAGGTCGCCGAATTCCTCAATCTCGACCTGCCGGTCGAGGACTGGGTCAAGGAAGAAGGCATTGCCGAGGACGACATCCGCGAGCGCCTGACCAAGGCCGCCGACGCCGCCGCCAAGGAGCGCGCCGAGCGCTTCGGCCCCGACGTGATGAGCTATGTCGAACGCTCGGTGGTGCTGCAGACGCTCGATCATCTGTGGCGCGAGNGTGGCGCGAGCACATCGTCAACCTCGACCATCTGCGTTCGGTCGTCGGCTTCCGCGGCTACGCCCAGCGCGATCCGCTGCAGGAATACAAGAGCGAGGCGTTCGAGCTGTTCCAGGCGCTGCTCGGCAATCTGCGCCAGGCCGTCACCGCGCAATTGATGCGCGTCGAACTGGTCCGCCAGGCCGCCGAAGCGCCGCCGCCCGAAGCGCCTGAAATGTTCGGCAGCCACATTGACGGCACCACGGGCGAGGACGATTTCGAGGGTGGCGAGACCGCACTTCTGGTCCGCCAGGAGAGCAACGCCATTGTCGCTCCTGAAGACCGTGATCCGAACAACCAGGCGACCTGGGGCAAGATCGGCCGCAACGAAGCCTGCCCCTGCGGCTCAGGCAAGAAATACAAGCACTGCCATGGCGCGTTTGCTTGATCATTAGGTCGGCGGGACAGCACCCCCCTCTGGCCTGCCGGCCATCTCCCCCTCAAGGGGGGAGATCAGCAGCTTCGGCGCCGTAACTTTCTTTCAATTTCGACAATTGGCGAAAGCCACAGTGACAGCCAATCTCCCCCCTTGAGGGGGAGATGTCCGGCAGGACAGAGGGGGGCGCGAAGGATCGCGACCTCTCAGTCGAAATTTTAAAACAAGCTTCTCACAACAACCCCGAATCGCGCGCCGCCGCCGTCGCCTCGCCGCGCGACACCGCATCCAGCTTGCCCAGCACCGCCGAGACATGGTGATCGACCGTCTTTGGCGAAATCGTCAATTGCTCGGCGATCCGCTTGTTGGAGAGGCCGCGTTCGATCAGCTGCAGCACCTGCATCTGGCGCAAGGTGAGGCCGGCGAGGTTGGCGCGCGTCGAGCGGCGCGGGCCGCGGGCGATGCCGCCAACGCCGTTCTTGCGCATGATATCGCGCAGGCGCTGGGCTGCCGGCCTTGCCCCCAGGCCGTCGAAAATATCCAATGCCAGCCGCTGCCCCTCGTCGTCGCCGAGGATGAGCGCCAGTCCGCGCTCGTATGGCGCATTCAATTCGGCCCAGAGTGCAGAAGCCGAACGCCAGTCGCCGGTTAGAAGCAGCCGGTATGGTGTCGCCATGTCGGCGGTGTCGCCGGCCGGCATATCGGGAGAGAGCAATGTTCGCCACAGCGCCAGCTCCCCGACATGGGCACGCGAGCGCACCGGCGTTTCGGCGCGGGTGATCAGCGCCAGCGCCTCTTGCCTGTCGGCCAGGCCCAGCCATGCCTGCTCCGCTATCAAGGCCGCATAGGAGCTCAGCATCTGCAGGTCGCCGCCGCTTCCGACCAGGCGCGCCATTTCGGCGAACAGCGGCTCGGCCGAGGGATCGCCGCGCCTCAGGCGCAGTTTCGCCAGTGCCAGCAGCGCCGGAAACCGGCCCACGGTGGTTGTCCGCTCATTGTCGATGACATCGCTTGCCGTCGCGGCGGCCTCATCCCATTGGCCCTGACGCAGTTGCACATCGGCCAGCATGCCCCTGAGATAGTCGCGCCAGGTGCCGAGGTCGTTCTCGGTGCAATAGTGGATGCCGCTCTCGAGCACCGGACGTGCCGCGTCGTAGCTCATCTGGGTGATCTCGAAACAGGCGCGGTTGGTGAAGGCGCGCGCGGCATGTTCCTGGAAATTGCCTTGGAGCGCAATTTCAAGGCTTTCGTCGAGGCGCAGGCGTCCGGCATCTGGATTGAGCCACTGCTCGACGCAGCCGACATTGTTGAGGGCATGCGAGGCGATGTCGGGACGGTTCATCCGCGCAGCCAGCGCCGCTGCCTTCTCGCCATAGAACAGCGTGTCCTCCACCCTCTCCGACAGCATCGCCAGGTGAGAAAGGTTGGAATAGGCCATGGCGAGTTCGGGGCCGGCGGGCGCCGCTTCCAGCATCGCCACCGCCTCGGCTCCGTAGGCGGCCGCCGCCTCGCGGTCATCGCCCATTTCGCTCAGCCGGGAGAGCCATCTCAGGCTGTCGCCCTCCTTCAGCCTGTTGCCGTCTGCCTGATGCAGTCGGCGCGCCTCGCCCTGCGCCGCAAGCGCGTCGTCGATCTTGCCGATGAGATGACACTCGAACGCATGGCTTTCGTAGAGTACCGCACGTTCCGTGGCCGGCAGGCTGTCGGCCTGCTGCAAGGCGATTTCGTAATAGCCGGCGGCATCGCGATGGGCGCCGACACGCGACGCTTCGCGCGCGGCGATTGGCGCAAGTTCGCGCACCGCCGCCAGATTGTGCGCCTCGACCGCATGATGCACCAGGCGGCCTGTGGAGACGTCGCCATTTTCGAGCAGTGCCGCCAGCGCACGCTGGTTGAACTGCCGCCTGTGCGACGTCGTCAGCATCATTTCGATGGCGCGTCGCGCGATGTCGTGGCGGAAGGCGTAGCCGTCGCCCAGATCGTCAAGCAGGCCGTTGGCGACACACTCGGCCAACTGGCCGGCGCTGGCAACGCCGCACAGGCCCTGCAGGGCCCAGGCGTCGGCGCGGCGCGGAAACACCGACACCGCGTCGAGCATGGCCCGGGCGCCAACCGACAGCCGCTCGGCCCTTGCCAGCACCGCGTCGCGCACGCTTGCCGGCAGTGCCATTTCGTTTTCGGCCGACAGCAATTCGGTGACGAAGAAGGCATTGCCTGCGGTCGCCCGGTAGATGGCGTCGCCATCGCGTCCGGCCGCATCGGCGAGCGACAGCACGGCCGCCTCGCTAAGCAGCGGCACGTCGATGCGCGCCACGCTGCCGGCCGGGATTTCGCCAAGGGCGCGGCGCACGCGCATCTGTCCTTCGCTGCGGTCGGTGCGCGCCGTGAGCAACAGCAGGATGTGGGTGTTGGCGATACGCCGGCCGAGAAAGCGCACGAAATCGAGCGTGGCATCGTCGGCCCAGTGCAGGTCTTCGATCACCAGCAGGCTCGGTCCCTTGGCCGCAAAAGCGTCGAGCGCATCGGAAAACAGCGGCAGTCTCTGCCCATGCCGGGCGTCGATGGCGCGCGGCAGCGCCCATTGCGCCTCACGGGCCAGATCGTAGAGCGGCCCCAGCGGATCGGGGATCGACAGATCCTCGCAAGCGCTGCGCAACATTGCCGCGCTTTGCCCGACGCGGGCCGCGAATGCCTCGACAAGCGCCGTCTTGCCGGCGCCGGCCTCCCCCGCCAGTACCGCGACGCGGCCATGGCCGCCTATTGCATCGCCAAGCAGTGTCTCCAGCTGCTGCAGCTGCGTCTGCCGTTCCAGAAGCATCATTGTCATCGTCTCACAGGATCGGAGTTTTCCCACCATGGCGGGCCGCTCACGATTAGCCCGTGAAGAAAGCGACGCAATGTGACCTTGCACACATTGCCGTGCCTCTTTCCACAAAGAACGACGCCAATATAGGGAATCGTCCCGCCAAATATGGGGAATCGTTCCGATGCGCGGGCCGGGCCGGCGTGGTCAACGTCCAGCAACGCTCCGATCGAGCGTGAACCAATGGAAAAGGAAACCTTCCATGCCTCGCTACCTGATTGAACGCACATTTCCGGACGGCCTCAACATTCCGATGACCGATATCGGCGCCACTGCGGTCGGCGGCGTCGTCATGCGCAATGCCGAAAAGGGCGTCACCTGGATCCAGTCCTTCGTCACGCCCGACAAGAAGCACAGCTTCTGCATCTACGACGCGCCGACGCCCGAAGCTATCCGCAGCACCGCTCAGAAAAACTCGCTGCCGGTCGACAAGATCACGGAGGTGCGGGTTCTTGACCCTTACTTTTACCTCTGATCCTGCGTTCGGTCGCCACGATGATGAGCATCAAACTGTCCTTCGCGGCCATGGCGAACTGCCTGATGGCCTGCCGCTCGGTGGAATCGGGCCTGTGCTGGGAAAGACCGGCCGGCCAACCTCCGTGCTCGGCCGTCTATGGCGGTTCGCGTCGAAGCTGCCGGCGTATCTGTCTGAAAGGCGGCGCTTGCCCCCGGAAGGCGACTATCTGAGGCGCGACATCGGGCTCTCGGAGCGAGAGATCCCGCATGAGTATTGGCAATACTATTTTTGGGATCGTTGATTTTGCACGGTTTTTAGGGGCTGCGGCCAAAGCCCGGCAACGGAAGCCGCATCGCATGAACCGGGACGGACAAACCAAATCCTAAACCAACGCCGCAGCGTTTCGGGCAGCCTGATCGGCCGCCGTCGCCTCGAGCGTCAACAAACGGACGGAAGACCATGACCATAACTCTTTGGACGACACGCTTCGCGGCTTTCGCCGCCATCTCGATCGCGGCGGGTGCGGCCGCCCAGGCGCACGACGCCAACCCGTTGGCCGAAAAGGTGCGCGCCGCCAACAGCCGGTTCGAGAATGTGGCAACTGCCACGGCCGAAGGCTATGCCCCCATCCCTTGCGCCAGCGGCATCACCGGCGGCGCCATGGGCATCCACTATGTCAACGGCGCCTATCTCAAGGACGATGCCGTCGATGTCGCCAAGCCCGAAGCGGTGATGTACGAGCCGACGGCCGACGGCAGCCTGAAGCTGATAGCGGTCGAATACATCACCTCGAAAGGCCCGGCCTCGCTCGAAGGCCAGCTGTTCAACTTCAACAGCGCCCCCAATCGCTACGGCCTCGGCCCGTTCTACGAACTGCACGTCTGGGCATGGAAACAGAACCCGACGGGCGCCTTCGCCGACATGAACCCGAACGTGTCCTGTGACGCGATGAAGGGGATGTAACGCCTCACATGTGACACCTCGGGCACCGGACATCCGGTGCCTGGCCATCCCCCTTGGCGGGGGAGGGGCGAGCGAAACGCCGACCGGCTCCCCAGTCTTCCCCGGCGTTCGCTCGCCTTTTGTTATGCCCCGGCATACGATGACGCACCTTGCACACGCGGCCGTCCTTGGCCCCTCGGCGCACCCGCACCTGCCCACCCTTTCTTAAGGTGTTTCGGATACATCGAAACCTTGAAAAGAGGCGGAAAACGGAGAGACATCGGGGTGCGGTTTTCCGCGGCGACGACGGCCGGGCGGTTCTTGCCGCAGCGCTTGGCGCTGCGCATGGGGCCGCTGCTTGGCCGGATCGATGCGGTGCTGTTCACCGCCGACGAGCGCGGCGAAGCCGGGCGCATGTCGCTGATCGCCTTTGCCATCCGCATCGTCAGCGCCGTCATCGCCTTCATCAGCCAGGTGCTGATGGCGCGCTGGATGGGCTCGTTCGAATACGGAATCTTCGTCCTCGTCTGGGTGACGATGGTCATCGTCGGCAACCTTGCTTGCCTCGGCTTCCACACCTCGGTCATCCGCTTCATCCCCGAATACCGCGAACGCAACATGCTGGCCGAGCTGCGCGGCATCGTGGTCGCCAGCCGCCTGTTCGTGCTGATTGCCTCAACCGCGATCGCCGGACTAGGCGCACTGGGCGTCTGGCTGTGCGCGAACTGGATCGAGAGCTACTATGTCATGCCCTTCATCCTCGGCCTGTTCTGCCTGCCGATGATCGCCATGGGCGACCTGCTGCAAGGCCAGTCACGCGCCAATTCCTGGGCGCTGTTTGCGCTGTCGCCGACCTATCTGGTGCGGCCGGTGCTGATCCTGGCGCTAATGGCGCTGATGCTGGCAATGGGCTATGCGCCCGACGCCAGGACAGCGATCTTCGCTTCGATCGCCGCCACCTACGCCACCACGCTCGGCCAGCTCATCGGCGTGACCACGCGCATGGGCAGGAATATCCCGGCCGGGCCGATGAAGGTGCATTTCAGCGAGTGGTTCATCGTCTCGCTGCCGATCTTCCTGGTCGAAAGCTTCTTCTTCCTGCTCACCAACGCCGATGTGCTGATGGTCGGCGCCTATCTTCAGCCCAACGACGTCGCCGTCTATTTCGCCACCGTCAAGACGCTGGCGCTGGTGCATTTCGTCTATTTCTCCGTCAAGGCCGGCGTTGCCCAGCGCTATGCGCAGTTCACCCATGGCGAGCCGGAAAAGCTCGCCGCCTTCGCCCGCGAGACCGTGTCGTGGACGTTCTGGCCGTCGCTGCTGATGGCGCTGCTGGTGCTGGCGCTCGGCGAACCGATGCTGGTGCTGTTCGGGCCCGAATTCACCGCCGGCTATCCGCTGCTGTTCCTGCTGGTGTTCGGCGTCGTGGCGCGCGCCGCCGTCGGCCCTTGCGAAAGCCTGTTGACGATGAGCGGCAACCAGAACATCTGCGCCGCCGTCTATGCCATGACGCTGGCCTTCAACATCGGCCTCAACGTGGTGCTGATCCCGCTCTTTGGCCTGTGGGGGGCGGCGATCGCCACCAGCCTCGCCATGGTCTTCGAGGCCAGCGCCCTGTCCTTCACCGTCTGGCGCAAGCTCGGCATCGTCATGCTGATCTTCGTGCCCGCTGCCGAGGGAGCCGCCTGATGGCCGCCATCCCGCTGATCGAGGAAACCAGCGGCGGCCCGGCCGGCGCAATGGTGTCGGGCCTTGCCGGCCTGGCGCGCGACGCCGATCCGGCGCATCTCGAGATCCTCGCCAACAACCGGCCGCTGCGCAAGCTGGCGATCTATCCGGCTTCGGCCGGCTTCGAACTGGTCGAGGAACTCGACTATCTGTGCACCCGCACGATCGAGCCCAACGTCTTCTTCAACCCGCGCTTCCTGGCGCCGGCCATGCCCCGGCTGGAAGATCGCGAGGTCAAGCTGGCGGTGATCCGCGACGGCGACGAATACCGCAACCGGCTGCGCCTGCTGGTGCCGTTCTCGGTCGAGCGGCCGGCCGTGCCGCTCGGCGTTCCGGTGATGCGCACCTGGTCGAGCCCGTTCGGCCCGATCGGCACACCGCTGGTCGACCATGACGACCCGATCGGCGTCGTCGAGGATTTCTTCGGCATGCTATCGCGGCCGCATCTCAAGTTGCCGAAGGTCTTCGTGCTGCCCGACATGCGCCTCGACGGCCCGTTGGCCAGCGTGCTTGCCACCGTTGCCGAGACGCGCGGCCTGACAATGGTCACCACCGGCAAGGCGGACCGGCCGGTGCTTGAAAGCACGCTCGACGGCGAGGCCTATCTGAAGGCATCGCTGCGCGCGCACCACTACCGCGAATTCCGCCGCCTGAAGCGGCGCCTAGGGGATCTCGGCAGGCTGGAACATGTCGTGGCGCGGGGACCGGACGAAATCCGCCACGCCATCGAAAGTTTCCTGACGCTGGAGGCGGCCGGCTGGAAGGGCCGCGAGCGCACCGCCATGGCCATCGACCGCTACCGCGCCGCCTTTGCCCGCGAAGCCGTGCACCGGCTGGCCGAGCACGACATGTGCCGCATCCATTCGCTGACGCTGGACGGCCGCACGATCGCCTGCCTGGTCGTCTTCGTCGAGGCCGGCGTCGCCTACACCTGGAAGACCGCCTATGACGAGACGCTGGCGCCCTATTCGCCGGGCACGCTGCTGATGATCGAGGTGACCAGGCAGCATCTCGACGACCCCAACATCATGATGACCGATTCCTGCGCCGTGCCCGACCACCCGGTGATGAGCCGGCTGTGGAGCGAGCGCAAGCCGATGGGCTCGCTGGTGATCGGGCTGACGCCGGATGCCGACCGCCTCGCCCGCCAGGCCGCCTCGCAGCTGCATCTCTACCGCGAAACCCGCAACATGGCCCGCCTGCTGCGCAATCGCGTGAAGAGTTTGCTGGGACGGCGGTAGCCACTGGATCAACGGCAAGACACCAGCTATGGCTCCGGCGGCAATTTCGGCCGGCCTTCACGACAAGCCATCCTGATGATCAGAACCTTTTTGCGTCACGCCGGTCCCCGTGCGGCCTTTTTGCTGCTTGCGCTGCTGCCTGTCCGCGCCTGGGCCGATAGCTGTCCCGAGGATTGCAGCGAGCCCGCGCCGTCCATCAACATCTACAGCCACACCGCCGCCAGCCATCTCAGCCCGGCCACGCTGGGTGCACTGCCGCGCGTCTATGTGCCGAACCGCTCCTCCAACAGCGTCACGGTGATCGACACCATGACACTCAAGGAAGTCGACAGGTTCCCGGTCGGCAGCAAACCGCAGCACGTCGTGCCGTCCTGGGACCTGAAGACGCTCTGGGTCGCCAACAATGGCACCGGCAAGAACGGCAGCCTGACGCCGATCGACCCGATGACCGGCAAGCCCGGCCCGCAGATCGCCGTGGACGATCCCTACAATTTGTATTTCATGCCGGGCGCGGCCATCGTCGTCGACGAAGCCCTGGAGCGGCTCGATTTCCGCGATCCTCACACCATGGCGCTAATGTCGAGCCTGCCGACGCCCACTTGCCCCGGCATCAACCACGCCGAATTCTCGGTCGACGGGGCCTACGCGATCTTCACCTGCGAATACGGCAATGGCGGATTGGCAAAGATCGACCTGAAGAACCAGAAGGTGCTTGGCCATCTCGACTTCTCGAAAATGGGCATGCCGCAGGACATCCGCCTCTCGCCCGACGGCAAGGTTTTTTTCGTCGCCGACATGATGAATGACGGCGTGTTCCTCGTCGATGGCGACAGTTTCAAGGAAATCGGCTTCATCCCGACCGGCATCGGCGCCCATGGCTTCGTCGTCAGCCGCGACGGCAAGCGGCTCTATGTCTCGAACCGGGGCTCGCACAAGATGGAGCAGGGCCAGGCAAAGGGACCGGGCAGCGTGAGCGTGATCGACTTCGCTACCCGCGCGGTCGTCACGCAATGGCCGATCCCCGGCGGCGGCAGCCCCGACATGGGCAATGTCAGCGCCGACGGCAAACAACTATGGCTGTCCGGCCGCTTCGACAGTGCCGCCTACATGATCGACACGACATCAGGCGCGGTGACCAAGTTTCGGGTTGGCTCAGAGCCGCACGGCCTGACGGTGTGGCCACAGCCGGGGCGGTATTCGCAAGGGCATACGGGGAATATGCGCTAAGTCCGTGTTCGAGGCGCGGCTCGAACGCAAAAGGTCGCAAGGGCAACCGCCCATCGGCCGGGACCCGGAACGAGCAGGGGCTTTCCTTGGAAACCGCGAAGCTGTAGCTCCACACACTGGTTTCGGATACTGCCAGAAGATGAACCTTCGCCGCATCGTCCTCATCGTCGCGCTTCTCAATCTTGCCTATTTCGGGATCGAGTTCGCTGTGGCGCTCGCCATTGGATCAGTGTCCCTGTTCGCCGA
This sequence comes from Mesorhizobium sp. LNJC394B00, assembly GCF_000502555.1. Taxonomy (NCBI): domain Bacteria; kingdom Pseudomonadati; phylum Pseudomonadota; class Alphaproteobacteria; order Hyphomicrobiales; family Phyllobacteriaceae; genus Mesorhizobium; species Mesorhizobium sp. LNJC394B00. Next base: position 73,772 of record NZ_AYWH01000002.1, on the reverse strand, counting down.
CAGCATCGACTTTCTTGAAGATGCTTCCGTGAACCTCCTTATCCTGCTCGCACTTGGGTGGTCTGTGCGCTCCCGTGCGCGGGTGGGGATGGCATTGGCGCTCATCCTTCTCATGCCGGGTCTGGCAACGCTCTGGACGGCTTGGGAGAAGTTCAACGTGCCGGTGCCGCCGCAGCCCATCGCCTTGACCTTGGCGGGACTTGGCGCTCTCGCCGTCAACCTGTCCTGTGCCTACATGCTGGCCGCGCACCGGCATCGTGGCGGCAGCCTCACAAAGGCGGCCTTCCTGTCGGCCCGCAACGACGCCTTGGCCAACATCGCCATTATTGCCGCAGGGTTGGTCACGGCCTTGCTCTGGCATTCCGCGTGGCCCGATTTGGCGGTGGGATTGGGGATCGCGGTCATGAACGCCGACGCGGCCCGCGAAGTGTGGGAAGCTGCCCGTGAAGAACACCGTGCGGCGGCCTGAGAGCACGTAGAGCGGGGCTACCGGCCGCCGCTGATTGGCGCTATCGCTGTCATCCTCAGCAGCCGCGGTTGGCTCTGTGTTCGAGGCACTGTTCGAACCCGGAGGTTTCGCAAGGGCGACCGCCCGTCGGCCGGTCAGGCCGCCCCATCGGAGCCCATGAGCGAAGCGAACTGGCGTGAGATCAAAAATGGTGCCCCTAGCCGGCATTTACATACGACCTCAGCTTGTATCAGCGCGTCTCAGATTCTCTTCTAGGGCATATACTTAGCCAATTCTCATGCCTCACACTGTCGCAATTGAATGCAACCTATCATAGATAGAAAGGTGGATTTTACGGTGGTTTGTGATAGGTGAATTTTGGGAATTTTGGAGAGGTGGATGCGATGCGTGCCCTCAACCGACTAAGTGCCATTGCCGTCAAGAAGTTGGCGCCGGGCAAGCACGCCGACGGCGGTGGATTGTGGTTGCTCAGGCGCGAAGACGGCGGAGGCCAATGGTTCTTGCGTTACACGATGCATGGCAGGCGGCGGGAAATGGGCCTTGGCTCCATCGTGGGGGTCAGCCTCAAGGAAGCCCGCGACGGAGCCGAGAAATGGCGGGCGGTGGTGCGGGCTGGAAAAGACCCCATCAGGGTACGCGACCACGAGAAGCGGGAAGCCGCGCGCAACCTGCACCTCTTGGCCGACATCGCCAAAGATGCCTTTGAATCGCGCAAGGCAGAACTGAAAGGCGACGGCAAAGCTGGCCGGTGGTTCACGCCGCTGGAACTGCACGTGCTACCGAAGCTTGGAAAGGTGCCCGTCGGGGAAATAGACCAGCGGGACATACGCGACACGCTAGCACCCATTTGGCATGCCAAGGCCGACACAGCACGCAAGGCGATGAACCGGCTGAGTATATGTCTCAAACACGCCGCCGCGCTGGGCCTGGAAGTGGACCTGCAGGCGACGGATAAGGCAAGGGCATTGCTGGGAAAGCAGCGGCACAAAGCCGAGAATATTCCCGCCATGCCCTGGTCGCACCTACCGGCGTTTTACGCCACGCTTAAAGACGACAACGTTACGCACCTGGCCCTGCGCTTGCTAATCCTCACGGGGGTGAGGTCGGCGCCTATCAGGTATATTCACGAGGATCAGATTGAAGGTGACGTGTGGACGATACCGGCTGAGGCAATGAAGGGGCGGCGGGACGCCACCACGGAATTCAGGGTGCCTTTGTCGGCGGAAGCGCTGGCCGTGATTGAGAAAGCCCAGGCGTTTGAGCGTGACGGATACCTCTTTGCCAATCCGAAGAAGGGCGTCATTAGCGATATGGCCATGAGCCAACACATGAAGCGCGCCAAGCTGGAGTACAGACCGCACGGGTTCAGATCATCATTGAGGGATTGGCTGGCGGAAACGACCGACGCCCGGCATGAGGTAGCCGAAACCATCCTTGGCCATACGATCGGGTCAAGCGTTGAAAGGTCCTACCGCCGGACCGATTTCTTGGACCAAAGACGTGATTTGCTGGATCGCTGGGCGGGCCATGTCGCAAGCCACGTTGGAAAGAACTATCGTGCTCGGGTGAGACTCTAGGTGCGAAAGTCAGATTTCGTTCAACCGCCTGAAATACTTTTTCTCCCGTACTCCAACGCGCGGGTGTTACGCGCCCGCGAGACTGTAGCGCGTAGCAAAATACATGCCACGGATTGCTGGATTCGGATTTCTTGTCGACCCAATACCGTGCTGATAACGACCCGCAACCTATGCAAACTATAAGGTTGCGCCGATGGACAAAAAGATCACGAAGGGACCACGGGTAAGGCAGCATGCCACAGGCCCCCAGCCGATAAGAACTTGGCACGAGCTGACGGACCGGGAGCGGGATGAACTGCTATCCCCGGCCCAGCGGCGCACACTACGCTTGGGGTTTTTCGGTTGGGAGCACCGGTACGTTAGGGCGAGCGTGGCAGCCAACATGCTCGGCGTCAGCGCTGCTCAGTTCCGCAAACTAGGCCGAGAACTCAAGATCTACCGACTGAGTCCAAAGGGGCAACGCCTGTTCCTTGTCCGCGACGTGCTGCTCATAAAATCAGACCTGCCTGGCGTGGCCACAGGAGTTAGGTGATGGCTCAGGCTGTGAAATTTCTGAGCGTCAAGGAAGTTGCCGTGACGATGCATGTGTCAGTCGCGACCATCTGGCGCTACGCGGAACGCGGCACCTTGCCGGAACCAGTCCGGATAGATGGTCATACGTGGTGGATTGAGGCGGAAGTTCTGGCTGTGATTGAGAAGAAAATGGCGATCCGCCAAACGCACGTAAATGCGTCGATACTGCCGGTACCGACATCGAAGACCAAGAACAATCGCTTTCGTGTGCACCTTGATAGAAGCGGCTTGAAGTAAGCGCGACATGGCAGCCTTCTTGACCATACCTGGAATTGGGACGTTTCGGCCCACGTTCGACGCAATCAACATTTGCACCGAAGTACCAAAAGACCAGCTAGGACAACTCCTGCCGATCGAGGAACTCGAGCGGCGCAGTCACTCATTCAAGATTGAGAAGAGACACGGGAAGCGAGGCAGCCGGCTTAAGATCGTTTGCCTGCCCGACAAGGCGGTCCTGAAGCTGCTCCAAAAACATGAAGCTGCACTTGGCTCGTATTGGGTAAACAAGGTCGAAGCGGCCTTCGACATTGATGCCAGGTCAGAGAAAACCGCCCTTCTTGTTCGAGACTGGCTGCTTCGGCACCTTGGTAAGATAAACCACGAACGCGGATACATAGGGTTCGTAAGCAAGGCGAAAAAAGGTCCGAGGCTTACGGCAAAGGAACTGAAGCGTCGGGGCCTATTCGACCACCCCACGATCTACTTCGAGCACGATAAGGCGGCCCACAACTTAAAAATATACATTCGGCGAAGAAAGCTGGCGCTGGGGCAGTTTGGATCGATCATTGCCCACCTAGAATGGACATCGAAAGGCGGCCGAGCCGTGAGGACTCATTTTGGCGGCGACCAGCTTTCGGACCTCATCAATGCGAACTTGGAGAGCTATCTTCACCGGTTCCTGATCTTGGAACAGATCGACTACGTCAAACTCGGCAAGCTGCTCGCACCACGGACCGTGATGCGGCACGCGAAACTTACGTCGAGCAACCCCCGCGCGAACGCCATTCCGGTAACCGCTCTTTTCCGGGATGCGGACTACCGAGCAAGTAGGGTCGCCCACCTTGCGATCAAAGTGCTCGAACAGCGCGAATGGCCACAGATAGAAGAAGTCCGCAGTGTGCCCGAAGAAGTTTGGCGATCCTCCCCCGCACAGATAAAGGGACGGTTCCGGGATGCCATCAGAAAAATGCAGGCAAAGCGACACGCAAAAAAGCCTGCCAAGCGACGGCTTCAGCGACACCCGCTTACAATGAAGAAGCTACAAACCTGCTTCACAAAAATCTCACTGAGAAGGAACCGCGTACGGTTGAGAAAATAGCCGCCATAACAACCCTAATGTAAAGCGTAGACACCACCACCGCCTAATTCCCACGAAATTACAGTGAGATAAGACAACCACGACTTTCATAGAATGACCACGATGAACACGCCTTGATCGTCACCAACACGACAGCGTTGTTTAATGTGATGGTCACATGTAATTTCCTGTCCAGGAAAAGAACCATCTAGTGCAAACGATTGCCGGCTCCGAAAAAGGTAGGGCTGGCCACCGTTGTCGGCTTAACGCTAAGGCCTTGACGGACGGTGCTCTTTCCCGGTGTTCAACGCTGGTGGGCAGGTCAGCCTTTACAGGCCGACAACGGGCGATACAGCTTGGAACGGCACGTCAGCCGGCCAAGCCCTGGCAAACCGCCTTCGTGCGCTTCTAGGACCTGTTTTCCCGCACCGCAGTCATCGGCGTTGGCGGGATGAGCCAGTCCGGACCAGGCGCCATCCACTCAAAGGTCTAGACCATACATCACAGGCACAAGTGATCGGCTGCGGCGAGCGGGCTTGGTGACCCGAGAAAAGGCCGCACAGTGGCTTGCGGCATTTGGCCAGTGTGGAAGCCGGCAATTTTATCTGTAAGCTGCCATTCTGCATGAAAAACTCGGCTTACGATCAGCCTTCCCGTGCTCCTGCACCAAATGCCATTTCCTTACGCGGCGCCGGAGGGAACTTGCATAAAATATAGATCGCCTGAGAAGGCAGCCCGATCAATAGGTTAATGGATTGACACGAGAAACGCCAAGCTTCATCGTACTTTGCTTGGCGATCGGGGATCGTACAGCCCAAATTGATCCGACGAGCACAAACGGAACCGGGAATCTCTTCCTGCGAGGAGCGGGAAACTCGATGCGTGACGGACCCAATTTGGAGCACAAGCTGGCGGCGGTATTGGCATCGGATGTCGTCGGCTACTCGAGACTGATGCAGGTTGACGAAGCGCGGACCTTGCAAGCGCTCGAGATCGTCAACGGAACAGCCAGAAGACAAATCGAGTTGCATCGCGGGCGGGTCGCCAACACGGCTGGCGACAGCATCATCGCGGTGTTTGCCAGTGCCGTCGATGCAGTGAGTTGTGCGCTCATTATCCAGGAAGTCATGATCCAGCAGGCGCAGGAGAACCAGGGTCTGCAGATCCGGATGGGAATACATCTGGGCGACGTTGTCGATCGCAACGGCGACGTGCTCGGAACCGCCGTCAATATCGCCGCGCGTCTGGAGGGGATCGCGCAACCGGGCGGCATCGTCGCCTCGGGCGCGGTCCGGGACGACGTCCAAGGCAAGCTCCCGGCGTCGTTTTCCGCAATGGGCGAGCAGATGCTGAAGAACATCGATCGCCCAGTCCAGGCCTATACTCTGGCGCCACAGATCGGCGCGGCGCCTGCCGCGATCCGGGAAGCCGACAGGCGGCTCGACCTGCCGCAGGCCGGCGGGGTCTCGATCGCCGTGCTGCCCTTCGTCAATCTCGGCCGCGACCCGGCGCAGGAGTATATCGCTGACGGCCTCACCGAGGACCTGATCACTGAGATCTCGCATCTGAAGCACTTCCTGGTGATTGCCCGCAACACCATGTTCACCTTTAGGGGCCGGAGCGTGGACGTCGGGCAAGTTGGCAGGGAGCTCGGGGTCAACTATGTCCTGGAAGGCAGCATCCGCATCATGGGGCCGCGCATCCGGATCACCGCCCAGCTAATCGATACCCATTCAGGCACCCACATTTGGGCTGAGAAATTCGATCGAAATCTGGACGAACTGTTTGAAGTCCAGGACGAGGTCGTGCGGGCAGTCGTCGCGTCCACGCAGGTGACTGTGCTGATCCAGGAAGGAGAGACATCGCAGCGTTCGAGAAGCCTCGATCAATGGTCTTTGATGACCCAGAGCTTTCGCGAACTCAACCGCTTCACTTCCGAGAGCCTGGTGAAAGCCGAGCAGATCAACCGGCAATTCGTCGCCCGCTTCCCGGAGGCTGCTCGCGCGCACGCCATGCTCGGCTATGGGATCTATTCCCAAGCCCTGATGGGGTTTCGCGATGGTAGCAAGGCTCTGAAGGATGAAATCCTAGGCGAAGTGCGAGAAGGGGTGCGGCTGGACCCCAGTGACGAATATGCATTATATGCCCTGGCTTGCGTTCTTCTAGATATCTTCAAAAGGCCGGAGGAAGCGCTGTCTTTGTTGACGCGTGCGCTCGACCTCAATCCCAACCTCGCTTTGGCGCATGGGGTGCTCGGCGACGTCACACTAGTCATGGGCAATCCCGATGAAGCGACGCTTTATGCGGAAAGGGCAATCCGGCTCAACCCGAGGGCGCCCACCGCATTTTTTCACTATGCCATCCTCGCGGCGGTGAGCTTTGCCAAGAACGACCACGTCAAGACGCTGCATTGGGCGAACCAGACGATCGCGTTGAAGCCGGACTATTGGGTGCCCTACGCCATTTTGTCGGCGTCCTTTGTCGGCAAAAGCGATCTCGAATCGGCAAGACACGCGGCTTCGCGGGTGCTGGAGATCTGGCCGGACGTCACGATCTCTCGCATGAAGGAGGCATTCAACGTGCCGAGTTGTTGGGGCAGTCGGTTCGAAGATGGATTGAGTGCGGCAGGAATTCCAATGTGAGCGACCAACTTCGCGGTCGTTGGTGTCCGGTCAAAGCACCTTCATGTATGATCTAGACCTACGTGTGCCATACGCGACGAAAGTCCGAAACGCGGAAGCATGAGGGATGTGAATGTCTCCGATCAGTCGGAAAGCCTGGAACGGTTTGGCGGAAGCCGGTAAGGCTGCTGTAGCCAACGGCTGGGCGGCAGACGGTGTCTTTTCAGGCGCAGTCGGCCCGGACTATCGCCCTGGGGATCTTTCCAGCATTCTCTGTGTGGGGCAAAGCCTAGGTCCGGCAGGTCCGCACGTCCGCATCAACTATCACCAAGGAACTAGCGCCGAGAATTCGCTGAGTTGGATGCTGAAGCGCGAACGCAGTCATCCCGGCAGCCGAGCTTTCTGGAAGTTGGCTGATCGCCTTGATCCCTCAAGACGCGCGTTGGCGTGGACGAATGTCTGCAAAATTGAACCGACTACGGCGGAGACCCCTATGGACGGGGAATGGCGCCAAGTGGCCAGTGCCTGCTGTGCTGCATTGGCAGAGGAGCTGGTTTCACTCAGACCGCAAGTCGCGCTGTTCGTTACTGGCTCCAAGTTCAAGAACGACATCTTAGCCGTGTTGTCGGGTCTGGGTTATGGCCCAGAGAAGAAAGTCCAGACGCCCGACGGGTTCATATGTTTAGGCCATTCGGCTGGGCGGTTTGCGATCCTGACCCGGCATCCGACCCGTGCAGCGTCCGAATACTTTGATCAGGCTGAGGTCCTTTGTCATAGTCTCGGAAAAGCATCCAAACGGTCGTAAGCGAAATACGCCCCGCCTCCTTGCTCATAAGCACGGACAACTCGGCCGGGGGGCCGGTCCAGTTTTGCGGATGGGGAGGGGTCCCCTTCTCACGTTACCTTGCTTCGAAATCGCAGCAGATTTCTTTGCTGACTTCTTGCTGATGACCCACGCGCCAGCATCTTCAGTCACCATCAAGGACCGGCGATAACGACCCAGGCGACCGTGCGATCAGCTAGCAATGCCTGTCATCGCCACGACAAAGGCCCGACAGCAGCGTTTTGGTAGGTGGCCGGTACTTGCAAGCAGCCAAGCCCCTTTCACGCTCTCCAGCGGTCTTTCTTGAGCGAGTAAAGCCCTGTCCGCTCTGGGCCGAGGCGCGGTCCGCCGTAGACTGGGAAAGCGGACGTACGAACGGCATCGCAAAGCTGCCATCCGACTGCGCCTGAGGCTGGAAAGCCGTAGCGGTCACGACCCTAATAGATAGGCATACCAACCAATACCCCTATTTTCATATGAACTATCAAAAAGATAGAACGACGTAGAATACCCAGCGAACGACTATAGAACCACGACGACCTGGGAAAACACCTCACCTACGAGTTGAGCTTTGCCTGGTACGTCAACGACTGGTTTCCTAGGGTGTGGCGTGTGGAATCATCTTTCCAAGGAAAAGAAGCATCCATTGAAAAGTGAGGTACCTTTATGGTGGAGATTGCCCGTTCTTACACCACACGCCGAAGCCAGCATGCAGCAATGCTCCTTTCGTCGTGACTTCCTGCACAGCTCCAGAAAGGACGGATACGGCATAGGTGGGCTTGGCGGGCTGATGGCGTTGTCGTGGCCGACAAGTGACCGGACAGTGCCGCTGCACGCTTGACGGGCGCGCCTACACCGGCAAGCTAGCCAACTACGCGACAGCCTCATGTCCGGGGCCTCCGGGCAGCAAGGCCAGTGCGGTGGTTAGCCGCCATACTCAAAAGCGTTTGGCGGACTGTTGTTCGCCAGAGACTTTGGTGCTGAAGGCATGAACATCAAGCGCGGTTTGTTGACGGTTTGGCTGGCGTTATCAGCGCCGTGGATTGCGTACTGGTCGTGGCATGACGACTTTGCATGCCTACTAGGCTTTGACCTGACTAGTAGAAAACCATGGTGCATCACCGGTCTTTTCCTGCCGAACCGAACTCATTTGGAATTGGCCGAGCTTATGATAGGTCCACCGCTGGCGCTTGGTGCCGCCATCGTTCTGGTCTTACTGGTCATCCGTGGATTCAAGATTTCAAACTGACCCATTGCCCACACCAGGGCAGTCGGGCCGACAAGGAGGGGCCGGTCCCAATTCAAGCTCGGAAGGGGCCGGTCCGGATTTGCAGTGGCAAGGGTGGCACAAACAAGGGTGTGATAATTGCGGTCAATTCGGCAAAGACCCCTTTGCTTAGACTATCCAACAGCGGTGACATTGTGCGACTGTTAGAACATTGGCAGGAAGCAGCTCAGTGCCGCAATTTCTGCTGTAGGGGGTACGCGTGAAAGTCCAGCAAGTATTTACACCAAATGATACCCCGACGGTGACATATGTCGACCGGAGTGAACACAAGCTCGAGCAGAAATTGCGCGACTACTGCGAGACACCGAATATAGTGATTTCACTGTCGGGGCCGTCGAAGTCCGGCAAGACCGTTTTGATTAAGAAAGTTGTGTCGGAAGATTTATTAATCCCAGTTGTCGGAGCAGGGATATCGAGTGCTGACAACCTCTGGGAGCGGGTCTTGCACTGGATGGGAACTCCGATGGAGACGACCGAAACAAAGGTTTCGGGCGGTGAAGTCTCAGGCGGGACGGAAGCTGGTGGAAAGATCGGGGTACCGTTTTTTGCCGAGGGAACAGCATCCGTTCAGGCAGCGACTGCCACATCATGGGGATCGCAGCAAAGCGCTACTACTCGCATTGATGGCTTAACCCAGGTCATCAAGGAAATAGCAGGCAGCGAGTTCGTCGTCTTCATCGACGATTTCCACTACATCAAGCCTGAAATCCGGGGGGAGATTGGTCGCCAGATCAAGGCTGCAGCAGAGAATGGCGTCAAGATAATCACCGCGTCAGTCCCACACCGCTCGGACGACGTTGTAAGGAGTAATCCCGAGCTGAGAGGACGTGTCGCCTCACTCGATTTGGCATATTGGACAAACGACGAGCTAGTGCAAATTGCGGAGAAGGGCTTTTCCGAGTTGAACATCGATTTGGCTACAGCGATCAAAAACAGACTGGCCAGCGAGTCCTTCGGTTCTCCACAACTGATGCAGAGCATTTGCCTAAACCTCTGTTATGAGCTTTCGATCAAAGAGACGATTCCTGAGCACAAGCGCGTTGAGGTAACGGCTGGCGACTTGACGGAGACTTTGCTCCGGACGTCGTCTTTTTCGGACTTCTCCAAAATGTTGACGGCCCTCCACACTGGCCCGCGGACACGGGGAACCGAGAGAAAACTTCACGACTTTATGGACGCGTCCGGTGGCGACGTTTATAGGGCCATCCTCATTGCCATTAAGGAAGATCCGGCCCAACTCTCCTTTCCGTATGACGCTATCTTAGATCGAGTTAGAAAGGCCTGTTTGGGCGACCCTCCGGTCGGTTCGAGCGTCACGTCCGCTCTGGAACAGATGCACATCATTGCCGAAGAGGTTCAACCCGGTACAAGTCCAATATCTTGGGACTCTGCAACACTCGATATCGCTGACCCATACTTCTTGTTTTTCCTGCGTTGCTCCGGAAAACTCCAAACCCTTGGCGAGGGGCCGGGCACCTTCTCATCGGCCGCGCAGGGTTCGTTCGTCTTGGAAAGCTAGGTCATTCGCATCTTCGGCGGATAGCGCCGGCCAAAGGTCCCGCCAGATAGATTCTGTTTTTCGAAATTTTCACCGAAAGCAGACCTATCCAGAGTGCGCAGCGCTTAGAGCTGAGGGCGACCAATTGGACAATCTTGATACGGCCCGCAAGGTCAATGTGATGACTGATGCCCTTCGCCCAGACCGCCACGGTACAGTTAGGACGCGAGCCTCATAACTGCCAACGAAGCATTCTAAGGTGGACTTTCGGGTGGATGGAAGTCCACAAAATTCCTGTATTCTACTGTAAATAAAGCATTTTCAGCAGAAAAATGGTGCCCCTAGCCGGGGTCTCCACGCTGGATCGAACTATCGCTCCAGACCGGAATTTAGCCTTTTCATTCAAGACCTTGCAGGTCAGTCGCTCCCCGAGGCGCGAAAGCCTCAATGTACCTCAATGGGTATCAAATGCTGTACCTCAGCGTCAAGGCTGCTTGCCCTCGACCGAAGCCGCTTTTCCGAGACCCGGTCGAGGCTTCTCCTCGTTCCGAAGTAAGTTCCGATTTCCATAAGAGAAACAAGGCAATAGGTGAGCCAGCGCGCCCCCAGCAATGCGAACTTTCGCACCATGCCATCTATGTGGTTGATTTTGCTCTATTCCTTAGAAGTCCTCGGGGATCACTGCTGGCAGTTCGCGCCCACCCGTTGCCACCTTCGCGACATCCTGAGCGGCCCTTGTGATCTCGACCAACAGGGCTTGTTGCTGTTCCTTCGACCGTATCGCCGAGAAAGAGGCTTTGAATTGCACCAAGGCTGTGGTCGCCAATTCGGCATGGATCACGTCCCTGTCCTTCCTTCCGAAGTCGGAGCCGGGGTTCTTCTCCAAGCCGCCTGCGCGCATCGCCCGGTAGACCTTCGGGAAATCCTGCTGCATCCAGACGGGAATGCGCCTATCACTGACAATGCCTTGCAAGTCGCGCGCCATCTCCCGAGCCGACTTCACCCGCCGACCCCGGTTCTCCATCCGGTGCCTTCCGGCCTGCACATACGCCCTGAAGACCTCACGCTTGTCGGCACTGGTCAGCCGAAGGCCATGGGTCCGGTTCTTCTCAGCGGCGATCCACCGATATTCGTTCGGCGTCGCCCCGGTGACCACTACAGCGTCAATCGTGGCCCCGCCAAGGGCCTGCACAGCGGTCACACGATGCCATCCGTCAATCAGCACAAATCCCTTATCAGGGTCCTGCGGGTCAACCGGGGCGACCGTGATGGGCGTGAAGACCGCCCCGGCCCGCATCGCATCCCGGTACTGCTTCACAGTCGCGGCGTTGGTTTCCTGCCTGATCTGTGTCGCAGGGTCCATGACCAAGCCGTCAAGGCGGATAGTCACGCGGTCGTCGATCTGGGGGTTCATTGCGTCCATCGCTATCGCATCTTCATGGTTGGATTGCAGTTGGAAAGCCGGCCCTGTGATGGTCGACAAGGAGGGCGCACGCTTCCTCCAGAGCCTCACCAACGTGCCTTAGGACGCGGCCACGGGACCTAGGGTAAACGTGGAGTTCCTTAGCGTTCGCCCCCTCGCCCCACCTCTTATGCGTCCCTGAGGCCATCTTGTGGATCAGCTTCGCCGCCTGCACCTGCTTGAACTCCGCCTTGCGTTCGGCCAGCGGATCGTCCCGAATGATCATTTCGACTGTGAGCCACGCGGCCACCACCCGACGAGGGTCCACTGCGGCTTTCCGCAGCCTCGCCCAGGCGGCCTTTGCGCGTTCCTGCGGCGAGAGCCCACGTAGCCGGAAAGCCTCCACATGAGGCCCTGCGGTCCGCAAAAGCGTGGCCACTCGTTCGACCGCGTTGGCTACGTAGGTGTCATTCTGGTTGGCCTCCAGCCATGTCAGCGCGGCGCTTCGGTAAGGGTTCATCTCTCGTGCCCCATACGACGGCCTGTAAGGGCTCCCGTGGCGGGCGTAGTGATCAGCATGGGAACGGCAGAAGCGCGTATCCAAGCCGTCCCCTGTGCCCGCACGGGCCGGCCTGCCGCAGCCGACCACCCGGCATCGGGTAAACATCGCGCTGGGCTCGTTCGCCCGGCCCTTAACGTCGGCCTTCCGCTCGCGCTTAGCCGTCCAGTTGGTCAATGGTCATCATCCTCAAAGTAGCCACCCCGCATTGGCGGGAGGGCAAGCGTCTACAGCGGGGCGAGCGGCAGGGACAACCACAAATGTGTCCCGTCCTCATTACTCAGCGTCAGGGGGTCGCCACGGCAACGGGAGAAGGCGCAAGGCGCTTTGCCAGCTTCGCGAGCGTCGAGCGTGAGCAGTTGGTGGCCTTCACGATGGTGTTCCAGCTCTGCCCCTTGCGCAGCATGTCCATGATGGCCTCGTTACGCTCGGCGTCCTCGGGCCGACCCTTCATGCGCCCCTCAGCCTTCGCCTTGGCGATGCCCTGAGCCTGCCTGCGGCGTCGGTCGTCATAGTCCTTGCGGGCGATGGCGGCGAGCATGTCGAGCAGCATCCCGTTGATGGCGTCGAACATGCGCCCGGTGAAGGCGTCCTCGGTCTTCATCATCATGTGCGAGGTTGGCAAGTCCAGCGCCACGACCTTGACCTCTCGGTCCTTGATCTCGCGCTTGAGCTGGTCCCAGTCCTTATCCGACAGGCGGCTCAGACGGTCGACCTGTTCGGTGAGCAGGATGTCGCCGGGCTTGCTGTCCCTGAGCAGCCGGAATAGCTCTGGCCTGTGCAGCGAAGCCCCGCTCTCGTTCTCCTCGTAGGTGGCGGCTATGGTCAGCCCACGTTCCTTGCAGAACGCCTCAAGGTCCCCTCGGGCGCGCCCTGCGTCCTGCTCCTTGGTCGACGCCCTGAGGTAGGCTCTGATGAATGTCACGGTTCTGCGCTCCAGTTCGGTTTGACTGGTTCGCTAATACGTGGTTCGGTATGGCTGGTCAAGCGGCATTTATCGAACCACCTTCGATCCGGTTCGGAAAGGGCACACCACAGCGAACCATGCTGCCTTCCGCGTCTGCGTTGTGTCACGCACAGGGGCCGCGCGGGGAAATGTCAGGAGAAGAACTGCGCGGGGCAGCTTGGATGGGCGGTCAAGAGCTAAGGCGCATCGCGACGCCGAGCCGTTCGTGATACCGATACGCTGAGGCATCTCTCGACTGCATCCTGACTGAGGCAAGAGCGTCGCGCGCATGAACCATCTCAAGCCGAGCTAGCGCGAGTTGCTCGCGTAGCGTCCATGCGAGGTCAAGCGTGGCTATTAACGTATCATCTTTCATTAGCTCACCCTCATACACGGAAGAACGAGCGTAAAGGTTTCGCTTTGAGAGGCGTTCCGTTGTCTCTTGTCGCACCGTGCGGGCATAGCAGGTAGGTATTCGCCCGCGTTCGCAATCCGCCGAAGAGAGGGGAGTACGGGGGGTCGGCGCGCGTGCCTGTCATCGGATCATGCGCTCAGGGTTTTGTACCAAACATTCCGGCCTTCCCCAATATGGAACCTTTATGTCCTCGCGACGTTCGGTGGGCGTTGTGGGTAGGTGTCTGCAAGGAGGGCGCAGTGGCAAGCGAACCAGCAGAAACAATATGGGCCGGGTCTCTCGCGGGAGGTCCCGCCGATGGGCGGCACGCCGGGATTGTCCTCTTGGTTGAGGACGAAATCCTCATCCGCATGGACGTAGGTGATCAACTACGGGAGGCCGGTTGGACCGTCTATGAACTGGGTACGGCGGATGACGCCATAGAGTTCCTTCAGAGCCCGATACACATCGACTTGCTGCTAACCGATGTCCAGATGCCCGGCAGGCTAGATGGCCTTGCTTTGGCGGCTTTTGTCCGACGCGAGCGTCCGACCGTCAAGGTAGCTGTCATGTCAGGCAATTACCTGCCGACGCAACAAGATCAGCACCTGTTCGACTGCTTCTTCTCCAAGCCTGCGCTTATGGTTGCCCCAGAATTGCAGGCAGTGATGCGTGGAACCGTGTCGGCTGCAGACCGTTCTCCACCCAATGGAAGCCCCGAACCAACAGAGCCAAACCATCCTCGTGGTTGACGGCGACGTCATCACCCGATCCGTCATCTCGGACTATCTGCGCCACTGTGGCTACAGGGTCATTGAGGCCCATGACGCCCGTGAGGCGCAACAAGCATTGAACCATGCGGAGTTCGCTGTCGACACGATCTTGTGTGACGTTGACCTGCCTGGCAACATGAACGGGTTCCAGCTGTCGAAGTGGGTTCGCGAGAACAAGCCTGAGGTCAAGGTAGTGCTTTCTGCCGCAGTAGAACGAACTGCGAGCGCGGCGGGCGACCTTTGTGAAGAAGGACCGCACCTTGCGAAGCCATACGAGCCGGCCACCGTGGTCGACCACATCAGGCGGCTGAAGGGTGGATCGTAAGCTCCAACGGGAACTACCCTTGACGCTACTCCCCCTAGCGCTTTGCCTTCCGAGCCGAGGTGCGGCTGCCCTGTGTGTGAAGTGCAATTGTCTTCGGCCTGACGTTGAGAGGCGAGGCGGCGACCAGCTCGAAGAAGCATGGTGACTAGCCCGCGAACCGGCAGCCGTATGGACGTCGACCGGGCACGGGGGAGTTCCGCGCCAGCCAATTCTCCGATCCCCCGCTCGAAAGTTTCTACCAAAACTTCCCCGCCCGCATTAGAACTCCCTAATGGCAACTCTGCGGTACGAGGTAAGGCAGGAACCGGATGGGACGTGGACTGTGTTGGACCTGTTCACCGGGCTGCCGGCTATAGTAGCGGGCCACCCATCTGTCGACCTTCCCGACATGGAGTACGCTGAGGAACTGGCGGCCATCCTGAATGCCAACGACCTGAAGCGGAGGCTGTCCCACGGCAGGTTCCCCGGAGGGTTCGCCTGATGGTCCTCTCATGGTTCACCCCAGCAGTCCCCATCAGGGAACGCCCAGGTCTCCGCTATAACGTCTCCTCGGTCGAGGCAGCCGCAGAGTTGCTCCTGAAGTTCACCAAGAAGGGCGCTGCATGGCGACGTGCGGTCGAGGCTTGCGTGGCCTTCGGGGAGCATAGGGCTTCAGCTCAACAGGTCCGCAGGCTCTTCCGGCTGGCAGCCAAGGAGGAGGGGGTCCTAGTGGCAGAGATCACCGACCAGTGACCATCTATTAACATCCGCTCCGCTGCCGAGTATTGTGGACGAGGCGTGTCGCCAGTGAGGTGGCTTTTGCGGTGGTACTGCTCACCCCAGACGATGTGGGAGCCTCCAAGACTGCGACTGACCAGACCATCGGGCACGGCAAAACCTAATCTTTGAGCTTGGTTATTTTGCCGGGCACCTTGGGCGCGGTAGGGTATGCCTGCTCCGCAAACGCAATGTCGAAATACCATCCGACCTCTACGGCGTTCTCTACATCGACTTGGACCCGTCAGATGGGTGGAGGGCGAAGCTCGTACAGGAGATGAACGCCGCCAAGCTGGACTTTGACGTCAATCGCATGTTCGGATGAGGCACGTCTTGTTCGCGCGCCATAACCCGACCAGTCCTTGCGGGTCAGCGGGCGTAGAGCAAGAGGCAAGACGCTCTTTGCGAAGTCCGCCGTGTCACGCGCTTCTCGTCTCCAGCAAGCATCAAGTAGAACCGATGCTTGCGCCACGACAGCAAGCATGGTATCGACATCATGCTTGCAACGAGGAACCGTCATGTCCAAACAAACTCCCCAGAGCCGTGGTGGCGAAGCGCGCGCTGAGAAACTGACCGCCGAGCAAAAGCGGGAGATCGCTCGCCAAGGTGCAAAGACCCGGTGGGATGTAGACCGTACCCTGCCGAAGGCAACGCACGCCGGAAAGCTCGTCATCGGCAACAGCGAAATCCCGTGTGCGGTTTTGCCCGATGGCACGCGCCTCCTAACGCAGGAAGGATTTCTCGGCGCGCTGGGCCGATCCACGAAGCCGAAGGGTCGCTCGCAGCAGCCCTCGGAGGACTTGCCGCCGTTCCTTGCCACGGTGAGCCTTTCCTCCCTGATCACCGACGACATTCGCGCCGCAACTGTGCCAATCGTCTTTCGGACACCCACGGGCGGCAAGGCTCTGGGGTACAGGGCAGAACTGTTGCCCAAGGTCTGCGATCTCTTCCTTGAAGCTCGCCGGCTCGACCTTCTGACGGCTCAGCAGCAGCAGATCGCCGACAAGTGCGAAATCCTCGTTCGCGCGCTCGCTCAGGTGGGCATTGTAGCCCTCGTTGATGAAGCCACAGGTTTCCAAGACGAGCGAGACAGGGACGCCCTCCACCAGTTGCTCTCGCTCTACCTCTCAGAGGAGAAGCTGGCTTGGGCTCGGCGTTTCCCGAACGAGTACTATCGACAGCTCTATCGGCTAAGAGGCTGGGGGTGGCCCGTGGGCAAAGCCAAGACCCCGTTGGTCGGGAAGCTGACGAACAAGATCGTCTATGATCGTCTGCCTGACGGCGTGCTAGAGGAACTTCGCAAGCGGAACCCGACCGAGCCAGGCACCGGGCGGCGCAAATGGAAACACCATCAGTTCCTGTCTGAAGACCTCGGCCAGCCCGATCTTCGGGACCACCTTCTTCAGCTTGTGGCGATCATGCGGATTTCCAAGGATTGGGCGACGTTCATGGTGCATTTCGAGGACGCCTTCCCGAAATCCGGGGCTCAACTTTCCCTGCTACTTGAGGACGCGGATTGAGCGGGTCCTCGCCAACCCGGTCATTCACCAGCACAATCGCGCCAGTGTCAGGCTTGAGCGCATCGGCCCTGTACTCACCAGCGCGTCCTGTCACACACATGATCAGTTCACTTGCCGATCATGGACAGTGCCAAGACCACGACGGCGCGCGCGCCACTGAAGGGCACAGTCATTGAACGAAGCGCGGCGATCCTTACCCTAGCAGCGCCTGTCGCATTGCCTTCGTAGCGACTTCAAGTCTGACGTCAGGCCCGCCGTAGCGCTCCCCCACGCCGCTAAGGGTGTGCCCGAGAATTAGGTCCTGCTTGTGCTTGTCGACATCGGCGCGCCGTAGCATGTCCTTCATGTTATGCCGGAGGGAATTGGTGACCGCCTTGGGGTCGTCAGTAATCTTCCTGACGTGCCTCATAAGCGCGCCGGATGCCGAATTGCCGCCACCTTCTCTGCCGTACCTCGGGAACAGCATCCGGGCACCTCGGGCCAGCTTCAATGCCTCTCCAGCCGCGTCGAGGGCATCCCCGACAAGCGGCACCCTTCGCCTTGACGGGACCGTCTTGACGCGCCGTTCCTCGTGCCACTCGACCTCGATGTAGGGCATCTCTCCGTGGGTCACCACGTCGGCAGCTCGCAACCCCGTCACTTCCGACAGTCGGCATCCGGTGCCCTCAAGCATTCGCCAAATCAGCTTGAGGTCGTCTTTCCTCGCATAGGCCTGGATGCGTTCCCGTATCTGTCGCCGCTCCTTATCGGTGAGCGGGCGACCTTCCTCCTGTGGCAGAACCCCACCATTCCGACCGCCTGCCAAGTCGGGTAATCCGGTGAAGTGATTGGGCAGCCCATGCAACTCGTCGAACTCAGCGATAGCGTGGTTGATTATGGCCCGAATGTCATTGAGGTATCGGTCCACCGTCGCCTTGCTGCCGACCTCGCCACGTATGTACCCCTGCACTTTCCTCGCATCCTCCCTCCTGATGCTCGCCACGGTCGGCACTCGCCCGAGGGCCTTCGTGATGTACGCGACCGCTCGGGCTGCCCGCTGCTCATCCTTCTTGCGCGCCAGTGGCCCCGGCTCGTTCAACGCAAAGCGGTCCGTGAGGTAGAGCTTCTTGGCATCCTCAACAGTCGGTGCGGGGGTCTTGGGGCTGGATGTGTAGAGCATCCGCACCAGCCGCGTGTCTTCAGCGCTCACGCCCATCGGGTAATCGGTCTCAGGGTCGGTCGGGTACTTGGCTGCGATGGCATCAGCCACAACGCTGCGCTCGATCCAGTCACGCGTTTCGTCCTCGTCGCCAGTCTCGTCATCGTCGGTCGGCTGCCGGTAAGGGTTGAGACCCAGCGCTCTAATCCGGTCGACGGTCTCTTGGAATAACTCGCGCGCAGTCTTGGGGCGGCTGATGCCGCGCACCTCGTCCCACGCCGACGCCAGCATCTGCTCGACCTCGCGATGGACTTGCCGGTATTTCGCCAGCGCCTCACCCTTGGCGTTCCCTAACGGAATGGTGATCTCGCCTTTGCCCAGTGTAGGGCGCAGCTCTCGCTCAACGACGCGCCGATAACGATAACTGGAACTGCCCAGCTTCTTGCTCTTACGCTCTTGCCAGTAGTCTACGATGACGCTGCTCATTATGTTGGACCCCTCAATGTACCTCAACGATGTACCTCGGGGGACGTCTAAGCCCTTGAAAGCCTTGCAATTACTGGGCTTGCCGGTGGTCAGTGGTGCCCCTAGCCGGAATCGAACCAGCACTCCTTGCGGAACTCGATTTTGAGTCGAGCGCGTCTACCAATTCCGCCATAGGGGCTCAGGCCAGGAGGCCTGGATGGGCGCGGACTATACGGTCGGAGGCCTGTTCGTCAACTGGCCAAATGCGCCGCCGTGCCCTGCTTGCGGCAAAAGCCCGCCTTTCTGTTTCATGACGCTCCTGCCATTGTGCGGCGCGGAAAATCTTTCTAGACAGACGCACATCAAAGCGCGTTGCGTCTGGGCAACCTGCATCCAGGAGAGCCGATGCTTCGCGGACTTTACGGCTGGACCTTGTCGCTGGCGGCCCGCAAATCCGCCGAATGGTGGCTGGCTTTCATCGCTTTCGTCGAAAGCTCGGTGTTTTTCATACCGGCCGACGTCTTGTACCTGCCCATGGCGTTGGCGCGGCCCGAACGCGCCTATCGCTACGCGCTGACCGCCACTTTCGCGTCCGTGCTTGGCGGCATTGCCGGCTGGCTGATCGGTTACTATGCCTACGACACGATAGCACGGCCGATGCTGGAGCACTTTGGCGGCCTTGACGCGTTCGAGAGGTGGCAGTCGGCCGGCACCGGGCTGATGCTGGTGCTGCTTGTCACATCGGGTGCCGCCCACTTGCCGCCGATCAAGGTGGTCACCATTCTGGCAGGCGCCCTCCACGTCAATCTTTTCGTCTTCATCGTCTCCGCCATCCTGGCGCGTGGCGCTCGTTTCCTGCTTCTTGCCTGGCTGCTGCGCCGCTATGGCGAAGAGATCAAGGAATTGATCGAGAAGCGTTTGGGATTGATCGTCGGCGCCGGCGCCGCTGCCCTGATTTTGCTCTATATCGTCGTCAAATACGCCTTCTGACCGTCCAAGGCGGGCGGTGGGTCAGGACTATGCCGGCGGACGGCGAATTCAACGGACGAAACATGACAGCCACGATGACAGCCGATACCGGACGCCAGCGGACGCGCACCGCTTTGTTTCTCGCCGTGGCCATGGCCGCCACGGTCGGCTCCGCGCTCGCCTTCCAGCACATAGGCGGCTACATCCCCTGCCATCTGTGCCTGGAGCAGCGCACGCCCTATTATATCGGCGCCCCGCTGATGCTGCTGGCGGTGATTACCTCGATGCTTAGCGCGCCCGCATGGCTGACGCGCAGCCTGCTTGCCGTCGGCGGCCTGCTGATGCTCTATGGGCTCTATCTCGGCGTCTATCATTCGGGCGTCGAATGGGCCTGGTGGCAGGGCCCGGCCGATTGCACGGCCGGCGCCGGCCCGGTCGACACCGGCGGCAAGGGCGTGCTCGACGCGCTCGACAAATTCGTGCCGCCATCCTGCGACAAGGCAGCCCTTCGTATCCTCGGCCTGTCGCTGGCCGGCTGGAACGCCATCGCCAGCTTCATCCTCGCCGCCATCGCCTTCCGCGGCGCGCTGGCGCGCGACTAATCAAGTGCGAGGTCGCGCCATGCGGCCAGTCTCTAAATGTTGGCACCGCCCCTCATTGCCCTGCCGGGCATTTCTCCCCGTGTAGTGACGGGGAGAAAGACGCAGTCATCGATGGTTTCGCCAATCCCGAACGCTGAAAAAAGGGCGCCAGATTTGCAGCCAATTCCCTTCTCCCCGTCACAATACGGGGTGAAGGTGGCGGCAGCCGGATGAGGGGCAGCACCTGACATCGGCGATTGCCCTGGCAAGGCCGATCGGGCCAATCCCTACGGCTCCAACTCCACATCCCAGTAGAGATAATCCATCCAGCTTTCATGCAGATGGTTGGGCGGGAACAGCCGGCCATTGTTGTGCAGGTCGTGCACGGTCGGCTGGTAGGGCTTCTGCAGCGGCCACATCTTGGCGTGCGCCGGCATCATGCCACCCTTCCTCAGATTGCAGGGTGAACAGGCGGCCACGACATTCTCCCACGTCGTCGCCCCGCCGCGATGGCGCGGGATGACGTGGTCGAAGGTCAGATCCTCGGGCGTGCCGCAATACTGGCACTGGAAGCGGTCGCGCAGGAACACGTTGAAGCGGGTGAATGCCGGGTGCCTCGACGGCTTCACATAGGCCTTCAGGCTGACGACGCTGGGCAGCTTCA
The DNA here is from genome assembly GCF_000502555.1 of Mesorhizobium sp. LNJC394B00. NCBI lineage: Bacteria > Pseudomonadati > Pseudomonadota > Alphaproteobacteria > Hyphomicrobiales > Phyllobacteriaceae > Mesorhizobium > Mesorhizobium sp. LNJC394B00. The sequence continues at coordinate 53,134 of NZ_AYWH01000002.1, read as the reverse complement.
TCGAAAAGGTCGGCGAAGACACCGCATGCTCGTATTCGGCGACGATGTTGACCCGGTCGAGGAACACCGCCTTGATGGCGTCCTGCCAGGACCAGAGCGACAAGGGGTAATAGCTGAGCGGACGGTAATCCGCATTCAGCACCAGCGCAGGAAGCCCATCCGGAGATACGGCAACCGTCACTTGTTGACCTCCTCGTTCTAGAACCGATCGGCGCGGATACTGTAAGCCCGACATGACAGGGATGTGAAGCGGATTGTCATCAGCCAAAAGCGGCAAAAATGCAGGATTTTCATGCTTTTTTACGGTTTCAGGCCGGAGGTGCTGCGTCCCGGCCCCTGGTTTCGCGATAATATGACCAGAAAAGCCGCGATGCGACACCTCGCCACGGGCTCCATGATTCGGCCAGGGCGATCAGCGTTTTCTCCGGCGGACGCGGCTCGATGCCGAGCGCGTGGCCAACCGCGCTCTGCAGCGCGACGTCGCGCGCGGGGAAAATATCGGGGTGGCCGGCGGCAAACAGGAGATAGACTTCCGCCGTCCACGGGCCGATGCCCGGCACCGCGATCATAGCCGCGATCGCCTCTTCGGCGTCGAGCGAACAGAGGTGATGCAGGTCGAGCCCCTCAACCACGGCCTGCGCAACCGCGATCAGACCGCGCTGCTTCGGCCGCGACAGCCCAGCCTCACGAAACATGTCCTCGCCGGCGGCAAGGATCGCCTGCGGCGTTAGCGGATCGACCAGTTTCACCAGCCGGCCGAAAATGGCATCGGCGCTCGCACGGGATACTTGTTGCGAAACGATAATGGAGGCCAGGCTTCGAAAGCCGGGCTCCGACAGCCGCAGCGGCACCTCGCCGGCCATGCCGCGCACCTTTTCCAGGCGCGGATCGATTGCGCAAAGCGCATCCAGCCCGCGCGCAATATCGTCCAGTGTCGCGATGCGCTGCATGTTTTCTTGTTCCTGAACCGACCTCACGGTAGCAATTGGCAAAACCGCTGCACAACCCGATTGCCGCTTGTGAGATGACGCTCCTGACATTCCGCTTCGCGCCGAGCCCGAATGGCGAACTGCATCTCGGCCATGCCTATTCGGCACTGCTCAACCAGCAACTGGCGCGTGCGGCCGGCGGCCGCCTGCTGCTGCGCATCGAGGACATCGACACGATCCGCTGCACGCCTGAATTCGAGGCCGGCATCTTTCGCGACCTCGAATGGTTAGGTCTCGAATGGGAACAGCCGGTGCGGCGCCAGGCCGAGCATTTCTCCGACTATCAGGCCGTGCTCGACCGGCTGGTCCGCGAAGAACTCGTCTACCCTGCCTTTATGAGCCGTGGCGAGATCAGGGCCTTCATCGCCGACAGCGAAAAGCGCGGCCGCGGCTGGCCGCGCGACCCGGACGGCGTGCCGCTTTATCCCGCCGCCGACAAGGCGCTGCCGGTCAGCGAACGCAACCGCCGCATCGCCGAAAATGCGCCCTTCGCCTGGCGCCTCGACATTGATGCAGCGCTGGCGCGCGTCGGCACGGATTTGTCCTGGCGCGAATTCACCAACGAGACGCTTTCGGCGACGCAGCGAGTCGAGGCGCGTCCGCAGGACTGGGGCGACGTCATTCTGGCGCGCCGCGACATCCCGACCAGCTATCACTTGGCCGTCGTCGTTGACGACGCTCTGCAAGGCGTCAGCCATGTCGTGCGTGGCCGCGACCTTTATTCCGCGACCGGCATCCAGCGCCTGCTGCAGGAACTGCTCGGCCTCGGCCAGCCGCAGTATTTCCACCACCGTCTCATACTCGGACCGGATGGGCGCAAACTGTCGAAGAGTTTTGCTGATACCGGCCTTGCCGCGCTGAGGCCGGCAGGGATGTTGCCGGACGATGTCAGGCGGCTGGTCGGGCTCTGACTAAAGCCGGGCCAGCCCCGCCTTGAGCAGCGCCAACGCGCCTATAAACGCGAAGGCGCCGCCCAGTCCCCAGGCAACCGCGAGCTTCAGATCTCTCAGGACGATGCCATGTTCGTTCGCGGCCATGACCGCGGCGAAAAAGCCGAGCGTGAACAGCAATGTGTTGCCGGTCGACCCAAAACCGTCCTCCTGCATGATGGCGTCGAGCGCTGAACCGAAGAAGAAGCCAAACACGGCCACACTGGCCACCGTCATCAAAAGCCAGCTTGTGTCGAGATGCAACAGCATGCGCGCTCCCTGTCGAAGCCAAAACGCCATGTCGCCGGATCCATCGACAGAAGTCGATTGCCCTGACGCCGCCCTTTGAATTCGGCCACCTCCTACATCAGGATGAGCTTATGTACCAATTGTTTCGCTTTGCTTGCCGGATTGAACCGCATTAGAGCAATTGCCGTATTTGTCTCTTCACCGAATCGGACCTCTCCACCGGAAACGGCTTCCCCGAAAATGCACAGTCTCAAGCGGTTCATCCCCGCCTCGTTTGTCGTCCTATGGGCGACAGGTTTCATCGGCGCGCGCTACGCCATGCCCTGGGCCGAGCCCTTCACCTTTTTGGCGGCCCGCTTTGTCATCGCCGCCTTGCTGCTCGCCGGCCTGATGCTCGTGCTTGGCTCGAAGCGAGCCACAAGGGCAGAAGCGCTTCACGCCACGGTCTCTGGCATCCTCATGCATGGCATCTATCTCGGCGCCGTGTTCTGGGCGATCCACAGGGGCATGCCCGCCGGGCTTTCGGCGCTGATCGTCGGCCTGCAACCGCTGATCACCGCCGTGCTTGCCGGCCGGTTCCTCGGCGAGGCCATCCTGCCGCGCCACTGGGCCGGCCTTGCCGTCGGCCTTGTGGGGGTGATCATCGTGCTGTGGCCAAAGCTCGGCGCTCTCGGCGGCGGCGTTACGCCCGAAACCCTGGCGGCGTCGCTGGTCTCGGTGCTGGGCATGAGCGCCGGGACCATCTGGCAGAAGCGCTATGCCTCGGGTGGCGACCTGGTGGCGGCGACGATGTGGCAATATATCGGCGGCGGCTCGCTGATGATCCTGGCTTCGCTGGCCCTTGAGACCCACACGGTGATCATCAACGGCGAACTGATCTTCGCCATGGCCTGGCTGGTCCTGGTGCTGTCGATCGGCGCCATCTTCTTGCTGATGGTGATGATCCGCGACGGCGAGATGTCGAAGGTCGCGTCGCTGTTCTACCTGGTGCCGGCCGTCACCGCTGTCATCGCCTGGGCGCTGTTCGGCGAACGGCTCAGCCTCGTGCAGATCGTCGGCATGGCAATCGCGACGCTCGGCGTCGGGCTGGCCACGGCTCGGCCAGCCAAAACCTAGCTGCCGACACGCGCGCGCGCTTCGAGAAAGCGGCTGATCGCCGCATTGAGTTCGCCGCCGAGGATGAAGATCGCCGACAGCATATAGAGGAAAACCACGGCGATCATGATCGAGGCGAGGCCGGCATAGGTCGTCACATAGGACGAGAAATGGTCGAGGTAGGTCGCGAACATCGTCGAGCCGACAAGCCACGCAGCCAGAGTGAAGATGATGCCAGGCACCAGCGAGACAAAGCGGCGCTTGCCCGCCGGCAGCCAGTAGTGGACGGCAAACAAGCCACCAATGATGACGGTTGAGGCGATGACGTAGCGCCACAGCGTGATCGTGCCCGTATAGGGTTTGATCCACTCGAAATGAGCTTCCGCCAGCCGCGCCAGCAAAGGCGCAAAGACCAGGAGCACGCTGATCGCCAGGAAACCGGCCGTCGCGATCAGCACGAAGAAAATGCTCTGCACCCGGCGGTAGATGATGCCGCGCGTTTCGGCGACGCGGTAGGCGCGGTTGAGCGAGGTGCGCAGCGCCTCGATGCCGTTGGAGGCGAAATAGGCCGCCAGAAGCACGCCGTAGGTCAAAAGATCGGTGCGCCGCACGGTCAGCACGTTGAGCACCTCGCGCGCGATAGGCTTGGCGATCTGTTCGGGCCAGGTGTCGAAGACCAGGTGCACGGCAGTATCGGCGAACGCCTGCGCACCGAGGAAGCTCGCCAGCGTGGTGGCGAAGATCAGGAACGGGAACAGCGCCATGAGCGAAGTGATCGCCAGATGGCTGGCCATGGCCCAGCCGTCATCGGTGTTGAAATGGCCAAGCGCGTCATAGAGCACGCGGCGCAGCACGACGATATTCCGCATCAAGAGCCGCGTTCCCTTCGATTGTCTCGACGCCGCGAATATGGGAAGGGATTGTGGCAAATGGCAACCCTTGCTCAAACCACGATGCCGCCTGCCAAAGAGTTGCGCACCATCATCGTCACCGGCGCCTCGTCCGGGATAGGCGCCCACTGCGCCCGTGCGCTGAAGGCGGATGGCTGGCGCGTGTTTGCAACGGCGCGCAAGCCGGATGACATAGCCGCACTTGAAGCCGACGGCATCGAGGCCTTTTATCTCGACTACCGTGAGCCGGATTCCATCGCAGCACTTGCGGCATCGGTGCTGGAGCGGACAGGCGGACGCCTCGACGCCCTGTTCAACAACGGCGCCCATGCACAGCCCGGCGCCGTGGAAGACCTGCCGGTTGCGGCATTGCGCGAGCAGTTCGAGGCCAATTTCTTCGGCTGGCACGACCTCACACGACGCATCGTACCGGTAATGCGTCGCCAGGGACATGGCCGCCTCGTTCATTGTTCCTCGATCCTTGGGCTAGCGCCGGTGCCTTTTCGCGGCGCCTACTCAGCCTCCAAGCACGCGCTCGAAGGCCTGATGCTGTGCATGCAGCAGGAACTCAGGGGCAGCGGCATCCATGTCTCGCTGATCGAACCGGGGCCGGTGACCTCGAAAATCGCCAGCAACGGGCTGTTCTGGTTCCTGAAAAACATCGACCACGAGAATTCCGTCCACCACGTCGCCTATGCCGCGCAGCTGGCGCGGCTTCGGGCCGGCGGCAGCTCATCACGGCTGAAAAAGGGGCCGGAGGTGGTCTATGCGGCCTTGCGCCATGCACTTCTGTCGCGGCGCCCGCGCCCGCACTATGTGGTAACAGTGCCGGCCAGGATTGGCGTGATGCTCAAGCGCATCCTGCCGGCATCGATGCTCTACCGCGTTCTGGCCGGACGCGCCTGATCGCAACAGAACTGGGAACAGATCATGGCAACCGTCATCAAAGTCCTCCTCGTCCTCGTCATGGTCGCCGTGGTGATCGTGCTTGTCCGCGGCCTCATCAACATGATGCGCGGCGGCTCCGGTGTGAGCTCGAACAAGCTGATGCAGGCACGCGTGCTGCTGCAGGCGCTGGCGTTGGCACTGATCCTGCTGGTGGTGTATTTCACCCGCAAGTGACGGCCGTTCGGGAGGCGACGTGGTCAAGCTCAACAAGATCTACACCCGCACCGGCGATGACGGCACCACTGGCCTCGGCACCGGTGAACGCAGGCTGAAATCCGACCTGCGCGTCGATGCCTACGGCACCGTCGATGAAGCCAATGCCTGCATCGGCATCGCCCGCCTGCACACAGCGGCAAGTTATCCCGCCATCGACGCCATGCTGTCCCGCATCCAGAACGATCTGTTCGACCTCGGCGCCGATCTCGCCGTGCCCGACGACGGCAAGCCGCTCGGCTACGAGCCGCTGCGCATCATCGCCTCGCAGACCGACCGCGTCGAAAAGGATATCGACCTTCTCAACAAGGATCTGCAGCCGCTCAAATCCTTCGTGCTCAATGGCGGCACGCCGGCGGCGGCAGCACTTCATCTTGCCCGCACCGTGGCGCGACGGGCCGAGCGGATCATGGTGGCGCTGGCGCAGGACCCGGCCGAACATGTCAATCGCGAGGGGCTGAAATACATAAACCGCGTCTCCGACTTTCTGTTCGTCGCCGCCCGTGCGGTCAATGACAACGGAAATGCCGACGTGTTATGGGTGCCCGGCAAGAACCGCTGAATTTTCTCGAAGGCGGGAAAGGGCTTGGGGCATGTTCATCCCGCTTTACGACTCCAACAGGTTGCGCCACATCCGGCTGCAATATGTGACGATCGGCCTGATCGCGGCCAACGCGTTGGTCTTTCTCATCACCACGATCGGCGGCGAAAATTTCAACAATGCCGCCGTGCTCGGCCTCGGCTTTATTCCTTCCGTTGTCCACGATACGGCAGAACTCTCGCCCCAATTCGTCGTCATTCCGGAGAGCCTGAGTTACCTCACCTATGCCTTCCTGCATGCCGATATCTTTCATCTCGGCGGCAACATGCTGTTCCTGTGGGTGTTCGGCGATAATGTCGAGGACGCACTCGGCCACATCCGCTACCTCATCTTCTACCTGCTTTGCGCCATCGCCGGCGCCTTCTTGCAGGGGCTCGTCGCCTGGAGTTCGGAGGTTCCGCTGATCGGCGCCTCCGGCGCCATTGCCGGCGTCGTCGCCGCCTATCTGGTCCTCTACCCCCGGGTGAAAGTGTGGGTGCTGGTCTTTGCCCGGATTCCGCTGCGTATCCCGGCCTTCATCCCGCTGATCCTGTGGATCGGCTTCCAGGTGGTGATGTTTGCCGCCGGCGGCGAAAACCAGATATCCTGGGCCTGCCATATTGGCGGCATCATTGCCGGTGGCGTGCTGGTGCTCATCATGCGCAGCCGCGGCGTGCCGCTGCTCGCCGGTGGCGACGGCGAGCCGCAACCCGCCGATCAGCCAGCCGCTTCTACTGGGCCGGCGCCAGCCGGTCCCGCTCCCGTGCAACCTGAGACGCGTTGGGGCCGGGGTGGCGCTTCCGGTCACAAGTGAACCGATTTGGGTGGTTTGGCCGCTGCCGTGGCATATTGACGTGTTGCGTCGCCACAACTACGGAGAGCGCCACCGCTAGGCGGCAGAAGACAAGAATTCCGTCCGGCCAGAATTCCGTTTGGCCGGAATTCAGTCAGGAATGTCGGCTTTCGACAACTCTGCGGAGGCGCACGCTGCTATAGCGCGCCCGGATATCTCAGGAGAGGTGACAGACAATGAAGATCCTTGTGCCCGTGAAGCGGGTTGTGGATGCGAACGTCAAGGTTCGCGTCAAGGCCGATGGTTCGGCGGTGGAACTCGCCAACGTCAAGATGGCGATGAACCCGTTCGACGAGATCGCGGTGGAAGAGGCGCTCCGGCTGAAGGAAGCCGGCAAGGCCGAAGAGATCATCGTCGTTTCGGTCGGCCCGCAGCAGGCGCAGGAAACGCTCCGCACCGCGCTCGCCATGGGCGCCGACCGCGCCATCCTGGTCAAGACCGACGAGCAGACCGAGCCGCTCGGCGTCGCCAAGGTGCTGAAGGGCGTCGTTGACGCCGAACAGCCCGGTCTCGTGATCCTCGGCAAGCAGGCGATCGATGATGACTCGAACCAGACCGGCCAGATGCTGGCCGCCCTGCTCGGCTGGGCACAGGGCACTTTCGCCTCCAAGGTCGTGCTCGACGGCGACAAGGCCAAGGTGACGCGCGAAGTCGACGGCGGCCTGCAGACGGTGGAACTGAAGATGCCGGCGATCATCACCGCCGATCTTCGCCTCAACCAGCCGCGCTATGCCTCGCTGCCCAACATCATGAAGGCCAAGAAGAAGCCGCTCGACGAAAAGAGCCCGGCCGATTACGGCGCCGACGTCAGGCCGCGCCTGAAGGTGCTCAAGACCGAGGAGCCCAGCGGCCGCAAGGCAGGCGTGAAGGTCAACAGTGTCGCCGAACTGGTCGACAAGCTCAAGAACGAAGCCGGCGTGCTCTGAGACTGGAAGGAACAGATAAAATGACCATTCTCCTCATCGCAGAACACGACAACGCCAGCCTTTCCGACCAGACCGCGAAGGCGCTCTCGGCGGCGCTGCAGATCGGTTCGGACGTGCATGTGCTGGTCGCCGGCAAAGGCGCCAAGGGCGCGGCCGACGCCGCTGCCAAGCTCGAGGGCGTGAGCAAGGTGCTGCTGGCCGAGGCCGACGAACTGGCCGAGCGCCTCGCCGAACCGCTCGCCGCACTCGTTGTCTCGCTGGCCGGCGCCTACGACACCATAATCGCGCCGGCGACCTCGTCGGGCAAGAATGTCGCGCCGCGCGTGGCGGCCCTGCTCGATGTCGCGCAAGTCTCCGAGATCATCGAAGTGGTTTCACCAGACACGTTCAAACGGCCGATCTATGCCGGCAACGCCATCCAGACGGTGCAGTCGAGCGACGCCAAGAAGGTCATCACTGTGCGCACCGCCTCCTTCCAGGCTGCCCCGGAGGGCGGCTCGGCAGCTGTCGAGACGGTCAAGGCCGCGGCCAATCCCGGCCTCTCCACTTTCGTCGAGAACAAACTCTCGGAAACCGACCGTCCGGAGCTGACCTCGGCCAAGATCATCATTTCGGGCGGCCGCGCGCTCGGTTCCTCGGAAAAGTTCCAGGAAGTCATCCTGCCGGTCGCCGACAAGCTCGGTGCAGCCGTCGGCGCCTCGCGCGCTGCCGTCGACGCCGGCTACGCCCCGAATGACTGGCAGGTCGGCCAGACCGGCAAGGTCGTGGCGCCTGACCTCTATATTGCCGTCGGCATTTCCGGCGCCATCCAGCACCTTGCCGGCATGAAGGATTCGAAGGTCATCGTCGCCATCAACAAGGACGAAGAGGCGCCGATCTTCCAGGTTGCCGATTATGGCCTGGTCGGCGACCTGTTCGTCATCCTGCCGGAACTGCAAAAGGCGCTTTGACGCTTTCTGCCAAAGCGTATTAAATTGTGAAAGGGTGGGGTAGACGAAGCTGCCCCACCCTTTTAGTTTGCACTGCACAAAAAGCAGGCCGCAAAGGCCTTTTCGACGGGATCGCTGCAAATGGCCAAGATCGAGACGATCGGCATCATCGGCGCCGGCCAGATGGGCGGCGGCATCGCGCATGTATCAGCACTTTCGGGTTTCAAGGTGCTGATCTACGACGTCTCGCCCGACCGTATCGAGAAGGGCATTGCCACGGTCAGCGGCAACATGGCCCGCCAGGTCGGCTCCGGCAAGCTTGAGGAAAAGCTGCGTAACGAAGCGATGGCGCGCATTTCCGCAGCCCCCACCATGGCTGATCTCGCCGGTGCCGATCTGGTTATCGAGGCGGCGACCGAGGACGAGACGGTCAAGCGCAAGATTTACGCGCAGCTCTGTCCCCAGCTCAACCCGGAAGCCATTCTGGCGACCAACACCTCGTCGATTTCGATCACCCGGCTTGCCGCGCAGACCGACCGTCCTGAGCGTTTCATCGGCATACATTTCATGAACCCCGTGCCGCTGATGAAGCTGGTCGAACTGGTGCGCGGCATCGCTACCGAGGATCAGACCTTCGAGGCGGCCAAGGCCTATGTGAAACAGCTCGACAAGACCATCACCGTCTCTGAAGATTTTCCGGCCTTCATCGTCAACCGCATTCTGTTGCCGATGATCAACGAGGCGATCTACACGCTCTATGAGGGGGTCGGCTCGGTCGATGCCATCGACACCGCCATGCGGCTCGGCGCCAACCATCCGATGGGACCGCTGCAGCTCGCCGATTTCATCGGCCTCGACACCTGCCTGTCGATTATGCAGGTGCTGCATGACGGCCTGTCGGATTCGAAATATCGCCCCTGCCCGCTGCTGGTGAAATATGTCGAGGCCGGCTGGCTCGGCCGCAAGACCGGGCGCGGCTTCTACGACTATCGCGGCGAGCATCCGGTTCCGACGCGCTAACCACCAGAACGAAAGTTCCGTGCTCCCTCAGGACGCCGCTGCAAGCGGCGGCTCTGCTTGGCCTCTTGACCCGGTATCGTCAGGCGCCACGGAAACACAGCCGCGGCCGGCGGCCTTGGCCGCATAGCAGGCAGCATCGGCCCGGGCGATGATCTCGTCGACTTCACCGCTGTTGCTGTGGATTGGCGCCAGCCCGATGCTGGCATCGATCGCATGCGGCCGGCCGTCCCAGCTGAACTGCAGGCCGCGGATGGCGTCGATGACCGAGCGCGCGGCAATCCTGGCGCCGGCGCTCGAGCCGGCTTTCAGGACGACCGCGAATTCGTCGCCGCCGAGGCGGGCCACGATATCCTCCGGCCCAAGCGCACCGCGAATGGCCTCGGCAACCCGCTTCAGCAAGGCGTCGCCGGCGGCGTGGCCGCCAGTGTCGTTGACCAGCTTGAAATGATCGAGATCGATGAACATGAAATGATGCTCGCCCGCCGGCCTGGCCGTGCCGGCCTTGCGGCTCCGGTCGACCAGTTCCTCCATGGTGCGGATAAAGCTCGAACGGTTGGCAAGGCCGGTCAGCGCATCATGCGCGGCGGCATAGGCGAGTTGGCGCTGCAAGGCGCGCGCATCTGTGAAGTCCTGGAAGACGATGACCAGGCCGCAGAACTCCTGGCGGTCGTTCATGATCGGCGACACCACCTGGCGGATGCTGCAGCGCGTGTCGTCGCGACGGATGAGGACGGCGCGACTGTTCTGGTCGGCAGGGCTGGCGCTGCCGAGCGCCGGCCGCGTCATGCCGATCCTTTGCCCGGTTTCTTCGTCCACCGCCCAGTAGACATGGCCAAGCGTCTTGCCGAGCGCCTCTGCGCCAACAACGCCGGTGAGCTTTTCGGCGACAGGGTTCATGAAGGTGATGCGGTTTGCGGCATCGGTGCAGATGACGGCGTCGCCGATCGACTGCAGCGTCACCCTCAGCCGCTCCTTCTCGTCGGCCAGCATTGCCGCCGATACGATGAGGCTTTCCTCGGTTTGCTTGCGCTGGGTGATGTCGGTCAGGCTGCCGATGGCCCTGACCAACCTTCCGTCCTTGTCGCGTTCGAGCGTCTTGCCGCGATCAAGGATCCAGACCCAGTGGCCATCCTTGTGGCGCATCCGGAACTCGGCTTCGAAGAACGGTGTCCTGCCCTCCAGATGGGCACGATCGGCTTCGGCCACGTTTTCGCGATCGTCGGGGTGGATCATCGCCAGCCAGCGGTCGGGGTCGCCGTCCAGCTCGCCATCGGCATAGCCCAGCATCTTCACCCAGGTGGCGGAGTAGGTGGTGCCACCCTTGCGCATGTCGAGGTCCCAGACGCCTTGTCCGGCGCTGGCCAAGGCAAAATTCCAGCGCGTTTCGGCCTCGGCTATGCGCGCCTCGGATTGCTTGCGCGCGTCGATATCCTCGATCTGCGAGACCAGGTAGAGCGGGCGGCCGCTCTTCTCGTCACGAATGACGGAGCCCGCAAGATGGGCCCATACCGGCGTGCCGTCCTTCCTGAGGTAGCGCTTTTCGAAGTGGAAAGCGTTGACGGTGCCCGCCCGCATGCCGTCCATCGTCTCACGGCCGATCTGCACATCGTCGGGATGGGTGATCTGAAAGAAGGTCAGCGCCTCGATCTCCTGCTTGCTGTAGCCGAGCATGGCGGCGAAGGCCGGGTTGGTTTCGTGGATGCGGCCGTCGAGGCCGACAATGGCGATGCCGATCGCCGAATCCTCCATGGCGCGGCGGAAACGCTGCTCGCTTTCGGCGATCTGCCGGCGATCGTCCAGTATCCGGTAAATGAACAGGGCGGCGAGTATCAGCGCCACGGCGGCGACCGGCACCGATATCTGCAGGCATAGCTTCAGCACTTCGGCGCTGAGATCGAGCCGCGACAGCAGGAGCGCGACCACGGCAGCGCAAAGCCCTCCGGCCGCAAGCACCAAAGCCACGTGACTGTCAGCCCGCAGGCTTTTTCGCTCTCGTCGCATCACTGTGCATGCCACCCCATGCGCAACACATTTCTGCAAAAAACACTGGATGATCGATTTTAAGGAAAGGTTGCGCCGGAGCCACCGGCAACACGGTGAACCCGCAAACAATTGCCGGCATGATTAAGGATCGGTGATTATTGGGCGATCTTGGACCGCCCGGTCACCAGCGCACGAAGAACCGTCCCCCGAGCGCGCCCAGACCGGCGAGGACGGCGATGGCGAGCGTGTACCAGGTGGCGACGAAAAGCGGCGAATCGTCGAAGCAGTGCGCGGCGTAGAAGGTCGCCGCCAGGCCGCCGGCGAGCAGTCCCGCGGCCGCCCCGGCCAACACCGGCCGCGTCGGCGCGCCATAGCGCAGCATCCACAGGAAGACGGCAAGCGGGCCGATNTCAGCGGGATGAAGCCCATGCAGATCATCATGTTGGAGCCGACCATGCGCGTGCTCCACATCGGCTCCGGCACCATGAACAGTTCGAGAGCCACCGCCACGGCCACCAGCAGCGGCGCCGCCAGCATCCAGGCCGCGGCTCTTGCCGTCGAAGCGCCCGGCGTCGACAACGCCCGGACCAGGCCAAAGGCGGTGACGGCGAGCACGATGGTGAACACGAACTTCGCCAGGAACCGCATCGTGTGCATGGCGGTCATGATGTCGGGACGCGGGCCGATGGTGAGAAAGAAGACCAGAGCCGCGATCACCGCCGCGGCTGCCGCCGCCATCCACCAGGCCGAGCGCAGCGGCATCGCCTTGCTGCTTGTGTCGGCGTCGAGTGCCTTGATGAGATCCTCCGTCCTCATGTCACTGCCGCCCGAAGCGCCCCTGCCCAAATCGCTTGGCGATCGCGGCAAGCCCGCGATGCAGCGACACCCGCACCGCCGTCTCGCTGACGCCGAGCCTGGCCGCCGTCTCGCCGATGGAGCGGCCGTCGACCGAGATCGAAGAAACGACGGAACGCTGCGCAGCCGGCAGTCCGTCCAGCGCCCGGTTGATGTCGCGTTCGCTGACGGTCTCGGTTTCCGGCTCGGCAAAGGTCTCGGCGATCTCGTCGATCTCGATTTCGATGCGCCGTCCGCGCCGCCGGAAAGCATCGATCAGCTTGAAGCGGGCTATCGCATAGATCCATGGCAACACCGGCGCGTCCTGGCGCCAGGTATGCCGTTTCACATGAATGGCCAGCAAGGTTTCCTGCACGACATCCTCGGGATCGACCCCGCCCTGTACGATCTTGCGCCTCGCAAAGCCGCGAACCAGCGCGGCGATCCGGTGCAAAAAGTCGGCGTAGGCCCTTTCATCTCCCGCGATCGCGGCCCGCATCAGCCGGGAAAGCTCGGCCTCATCCTTGCCGCTCACAAGAGTTCACTCCCCGATCTTCGCGCCTCGGCACCGATTTGTTACGTGTCCGGCGAAATGATGTCCAAGCCAAAGTGCCGCAAAATCACGAAAGTTTGCGGGAGCGGCGACCGATTGAAGCAGCCGAGCAATGTTGACTACTGCTGTCAGGTATCGATAGGTGCAGCCTGCGAAACCAGAACCACCGAGATTGAGGATGACGCCATGAGATACACGCTCTCCACCCTAGCGGGGGCCACAGCGCTGGCCGTGAGCATGATCGCCGGGCCGGCGATGGCCGCGGATGCCGGCATCATCGTCTACAACGCCCAGCATGAGAGCCTGGCCAAGGAATGGGTCGAAGGTTTCACCAAGGAAACCGGCATCAAGGTCACGCTGCGCAATGGCGGCGACAGCGATTTCTCCAACCAGATCGTCGCCGAGGGCGCTTCTTCGCCGGCCGACGTGTTCCTGACCGAAAACTCGCCGGCGATGACCCTGGTCGAAGCGGCGGGCCTTTTCGCGCCGGTCGACGCCGACACGCTGGCGCAAGTCCCGGCCGAATTCCAGCCGAGCAGCGGCAGATGGGTGGGTGTCGCGGCGCGCAGCACCGTCTTTGCCTACAACAAAACCAAGCTCACGGCCGAAAAGCTGCCCAAATCGATGCTCGATCTCGCCGATACCGCCTGGAAAGGCCGCTGGGCAGCCTCGCCTTCCGGCGCCGATTTTCAGGCCATCGTCAGCGCGTTGCTCGAGCTCAAGGGCGAAGCCGCAACCGCCGACTGGCTGAAGGCCATGAAGGAGAATTTCACCGCCTACAAGGGCAACGGCACGGTGATGAAGGCGGTCAATGCCGGCGAGATCGAAGGCGGAATCATCTACCACTATTACTATTTCGGCGATCAGGCAAAGACCGGCGAAAACAGCAAGAACGTCGAACTGCATTATTTCAAGAACCAGGATCCCGGCGCTTTCGTCTCGATCTCCGGCGGCGGCGTGCTCGCCTCGAGCAAACACCCGAAGGAAGCCCAGGCGTTCCTCAAATGGGTGACCGGGAAAGGCGGCCAGGACGTGCTGAAGACCGGCACGTCCTTCGAATACGCTATCGGCAAGGACGCGCAGTCCAATCCCAGGCTGGTGCCGCTGGCCGACCTGCAGGCGCCGAAGGTCGATCCGGCGACACTGAACTCCAAAAAGGTGACGGACCTGATGACGGCAGCCGGCTTGCTTTAGGCTGGGTTCGTCCTAAAAGGGCAACGATTGCGCTCCTGCCGGACTTTCCGCAGGAGCGCTCTGTTTTCGAGATGGCATTGTCCATGACAACACATTGCGTTTCCGGCCGCGCCTGCGGCGCCCCCGCCCCGGCGGCAGTGGCGCGGTCGAGCTGATGCAAACTGCGGTCGATCTCGCACGTTCAGGCCAGACAGTCGGGCGGTCCCGCCGGAAGCCCATGTCCTGGATCGCGCTTGCCGCCATAATTGTCTCGCTGCTGTCGCTGCTGCCGCTGGCGTTCATCATCTGGATCGGTGTGCAGATCGGCTGGGACACTGCTTCGGCCCTGGTCTTCCGGCCGCGCGTCGGCGAACTTCTGGTCAACACCGTGCTTCTGGTGGCGCTCACCGTGCCGATCGCCACCGTGCTGTCGGTGACGCTGGCATGGCTGACCGAGCGCAGCGACCTGCCCGGCGCCCGCCTGTGGGCTTGGCTGTCGGTGGCGCCGCTCGCCATCCCCGCCTTCGTGCATTCCTACGCCTGGATCACCATGGTGCCGACCTTGCACGGCCTGTGGGCCGGCGTGCTGGTCTCGGTTCTCGCCTATTTCCCGTTCCTCTATCTGCCGCTGGCGGCGGCTCTGCGCCGGCTCGATCCTGCTTTGGAGGACGCAGCCGCAGCACTCGGCCTTGGACCATGGCGGGTGTTTTGGCGTGTCGTGCTGCCGCAGCTGAGACTGGCCATTTGCGGCGGCGCGCTGCTGGTCGGCCTGCATCTGCTGGCCGAATACGGCCTCTACGTCTTCATCCGCTTCGACACTTTCACCACGGCGATCGTCGACCAGTTCCAGTCGACCTTCAACGGTCCCGCCGCCAACATGCTGGCCGGCGTCCTGGTGACTTGCTGCTTCGTGCTGCTCGCGCTGGAGGTGCTGGTGCGCGGCGAGGAACGCTATGCCCGCGTAGGCTCGGGTGCCGCGCGCCGCCAGCAGCGCACCAGGCTCGGTCGCGCCACCCTGCCCTGCCTGGCTCTGCCTGCCATCGCCACGCTTCTCGCCATCGGCGTGCCCTTCGTCACCATCGGCCGCTGGCTGGTCGCCGGCGGCGCCGATGTCTGGCGTTTGGACGAGATCGGCCTGGCGCTTGGCCACACGCTGTTCCTGGCGCTGGCCGGCGCCTTGCTTGCGACCATCGCCGCCATGCCGATGGCCTGGATCTCGATCCGCGCGCCGGGACCGCTGCAGCGGCTGCTCGAAGGCTGCAACTACATTGTCGGTTCGCTGCCCGGCGTGGTCATCGCGCTGGCCTTGGTCACCATTACCGTGCGCATCGCCATGCCGCTCTACCAGACGCTGTTCACCATCCTGGTCGCCTATGCGCTGATGTTCCTGCCGCGCGCGCTGATCAGCCTCAGAGCCTCGATCGCGCAGGCGCCGGTCGAGCTCGAACGCGCCGCCGCCAGCCTTGGCCGGCCGCCGCTGAAAGCGCTGTGGTCGACGACGATCCGCCTGTCGGCGCCTGGCGCCGCCGCCGGCATGGCGCTGGTGGCGCTCGGCATCATGAACGAACTGACCGCCACCCAGATGCTGGCGCCCAACGGCACGCGCACGCTGGCCATGGCGTTCTGGTCCTATAGCGGCGAGATCGACTATGCCTCGGCAGCGCCTTACGCCTTCATCATGGTGGCGATGTCACTGCCGCTGACCTGGCTGCTCTATGTCCAGTCGAAACGGATGGCCGGGCGATGAGCTTTCTCGAAATCAGTGGCCTCACCAAGCACTACGGCCCGGTCGCAGCCCTTGCCGGGGTCGACCTCAGCGCCGCCAGCGGCAGTCGCACCGCCATCGTCGGCCCGTCCGGCTGCGGCAAGACCACCTTGCTGCGGCTGATCGCCGGCTTCGAGGCGCCCGACCAGGGCCGCGTCGTGCTCGACGGCGAAGTGCTGGCCAATGGCGGCCATGCGGTGCCGGCGCACCGCCGCGGCATCGGCCTGGTGGCGCAGGATGGCGCCCTGTTCCCGCATCTCAGCATCGGCGACAATATCGGCTTTGGCATGGCCCGCGGCGAGGACCAGCGCGCCGAGCGCATCGCCGAGCTCGCCTATACCGTCGGGCTGGACAAGGCGATCCTCAAGCGCCGCCCGCACCAGCTCTCCGGCGGCCAGCAGCAGCGCGTGGCGCTGGCCCGCGCCATGGCGATGAAGCCCAGGCTGATGCTTCTCGACGAACCGTTCTCGGCGCTCGACACCGGTCTGCGCGCCTCGATGCGCAAGGCGGTGGCCGAACTACTCGAAGCCGCCGGCATCACCACCATCCTGGTCACCCACGACCAGGCCGAGGCGCTGTCCTTCGCCAGCCAGGTGGCGGTCATGCGCGACGGAAAGTTCTCTCAGATCGGCACACCGCGAGAACTCTATCTGCAGCCGAAAGACCGCATGGTTGCCGAGTTTCTTGGCGACGCCATCATCTTGCCGGCAAAGATTTCAGGCGGCTTCGCCACCTCCTCGCTTGGTCGCATAGCCGTCGACTCGAAGGAGCGGCGCGACATCGCCCGCATCATGCTGCGACCGGAGCAGGTGCAGGTAAAGCGCACGTCGCGCGAAGGCATGTCGGGTCCTGCGGGCACGATATTCGCCGAGGTGACGGACTCGGAATTCGCAGGCTCGATGTGCACCATTGCCGTGCGGCTGTTGAACAACCCCGATCCGCCGGACGCCGCGGCGATCGGCAGCACACCGCTGACCTTACGCAAGCCGGGAATCGACGCACCTGCCGTCGGCGAGATCGTGCGTCTGACAGTTTCCGGCAAGGCGCATGTCTTCGCCTGAACTGCCGATGCGTCGGATTGGCGCGAGCGGCTGCGTCAATCGACTCGTTTCCCAGCATTGTCGAACCAATGCAGCTTCTCGGCCCTGGCCACGACGCGCAGTTGATCGCCGGGTTTGGCCGTGGCGCGGCCGGCCACACGCACGACGATGCGGTTGCCGCCGGCGGCACAGTGAAGAAAGCTTTCGGCTCCCACAGGTTCGACCGCCTCGACCGCCGCAGGCAGAATAAGCGCGCCGGATGATGCCTCGGCACTGAAGGTGACGTCGGCATCCTCAGGGCGGAAGCCAAGCGTGGCGGCGTTCGTAGGCGCGAAGTCAACCGTCTTGCCGTCGGTCAGCGCCGGACCAGCCGGTCCTTGCGAAAGAGGCAGAAGGTTCATCGGCGGCGCTCCGATGAAGGAGGCGACGAAGGTCGACGCCGGCTTCTCGTAGATGTCGAGCGGCGCACCCGTCTGCTCGACCAATCCGCCATTCATGACGACGAGAATATCGGCCAGCGTCATCGCCTCAAGCTGGTCATGGGTGACGTAGACCGAGGTGACACCGAGCGAGCGCTGCAAATTCTTGATTTCGACCCGCATCTGGCCGCGCAGTTTGGCGTCCAGGTTGGAAAGCGGTTCGTCGAACAGGAAGACTTTCGGATTGCGCACGATTGCGCGACCCATGGCCACGCGCTGGCGCTGGCCGCCGGAAAGCTCGCGTGGGCGCCGGTCGAGCAGCGCCGTGAGTTCCAGCACCTTGGCGGTCGAGCGAACCCTGCTGTCGATCTCGTCCTTGGGAGTACCCCGGTTGCGCAATCCATAGGCCATGTTGTCGTAGACCTTCATATGCGGATAGAGCGCATAGTTCTGGAACACCATGGCGATGTCGCGCTCGGTCGGACCGATCGTGTTGACGATCTTGCCGTCGATGGCGACGATGCCGGAAGAAATGGTCTCAAGCCCGGCGATCATCCGCAGCAGCGTGGACTTGCCGCAGCCGGACGGCCCAACCAGAACGCAAAGCTCCTTGTCGGGAATGGCGATCGAGACACCCCTCACCGCCTCGACGCCGCCGGGATAGACTTTCTTCACATCCTTCAGATCGACGGTCGCCATCAGCTTCTCACTTTTCGGTATCGACCAGTCCGCGCACGAACCAGCGTTGCATCAGCACCACGATCAGGATCGGCGGCAGTATGGCCAGCATCGCGGTGACCATGACCAGATGCCATTGGGTATCGGCATCGGCGAAGGAAACCATCTTTCTAAGTGCGATGACGATGGTGTTCATGTCGTTGCTGTTGGTGACGAGCAGCGGCCACAGGTACTGCGTCCAGCCATAGATGAAGAGGATGACGAACAGTGCTGCGATGTTGGTGCGCGACAGCGGCAACAGGATGTCGAAAAAAAAGCGCCATGGCCCGGCGCCGTCGACACGCGCCGCTTCCACCAACTCACCTGGAATGGTCATGAAGAACTGGCGAAACAGAAGCGTGGCGGTGGCCGAGGCGATCAGCGGAATGATCAGGCCGGCATAGGTGTCGATCATGCCGAGATCGACCATCACCTTGTAGGTCGGCAGGATGCGCACCTCGACGGGAAGCATCAGGGTGATGAAGATCAGCCAGAAGAAGACCATCCGAAGCGGAAAACGGAAGAACACGATCGCATAGGCCGAAAGGATCGAGATGAAAATCTTCCCCACCGCGATGCCGAGCGCCATGATCGTGGTGTTGAGCAGCAATCGGCCGACACTGACGCCGCCGATGCGGCCGACACCGCCGAACAGCGCCTCGCTGTAATTGTTCCAGACCTGGTCGCCGGGCAAAAGAGGCAATGGCGGCTTGAGGATGGTCTGCAGCGTCTGCGTGGAGGCAACGAAGGTGTAGTAGATCGGGAAAGCGACGATCAGGATGCCCAGGATGAGCACGGCGTGGGCGATGAGGGCGCGAAGCGGGGACTGACCAATCATCGCTCGCGCTCAACCGTAGTGGACTTTGCGTTCCACATAGCGGAACTGGATGGCCGTGAGTGAGATGACGATGACCATCAGGATGACCGACTGCGCGGCCGAATCGCCGAGGATCAAATTGACGAAACCGTCATTGTAGACCTTGTAGACCAGCGTCTCGGTGGCCTTGCCCGGCCCGCCGCCGGTGACCGCATGGACGATACCGAAAGTGTCGAACAGCGCATAGACCGTGTTGACGACCAGCAGGAAGAAGGTCGTCGGCGCGAGCAGCGGGAAAACGATGGTCCAGAAGCGCTTCGTCTCCCCGGCGCCGTCCATGGCCGCCGCCTCTATCAACGTCTTCGGCACTGCCTGCAGCCCGGCGACGAAGAACAGGAAATTGTAGCTGATCTGCTTCCAGGCAGCCGCAGATACCAGCAGGATCATGGCTTGGTTTCCGTTAAGCAAGGGATCCCAGGCGATGCCGAGACCTCTCAAGGCGTAGGCCAGCGAACCGATCGAGGGATTGAACAGAAACAGCCACAACATGCCGGCAATCGCGGGCGCCACCGCATACGGCCAGATCAGCAGCGTGCGATAGAGGCCTTTGCCTCGCACCACCTTCTCGGCCATGACGGCAAGCAACAGGGCCACACCCATGGCGACGATCGCGGTCGCCAGAGAGAACACCAGCGTAACTTTGATCGAGTTGAGGTAGGCCGGGTCGGCCAGCACCTTGCGAAAATTGGCGAGCCCGACGAACTTGCTCTTCAGCCCGAACGGGTCTTCCCTAAGCATCGACTGGTAGAGCGCCTGCCCCGTCGGCCAGTAGAAAAAGATCAGCGTAATGGCGAGTTGCGGCGCCACCAGCAGGTAAGGCAGGGTCTTGTTGGGAAAGACGACGCGTGGAGACAGTGTGGTTCCCTCGCTGTTCAGGAAGTCGTCCACGCGGGTCCGCGTGGACGAGGTTCGACTGACAAACCGCTTCAGTTTCCGATCGCTTCCTGAATCGCCTTGTTGCCGCGTGCGACCGCATTGTCGAGCGCCTGCTGCGCAGTCTGCTGGCCGGCCAGCATCTTCTCGAACTCCTCATTCTCGATGTCGCGCACCTGCGGCAGGTTGACGAGGCGCACGCCCTTCGAGTTCTCGGTCGGCGCCTTGCCCAGCATCTGCAGGATCGGCGTCTCACGGCCCGGGTTCTTGTCATAGAAGCCGGACTTCTTGGTCGCCTCATAGGCAGCGAGCGTCACCGGCAGATAACCCGACTTCTGGTGCAGATACTCCTGCACTTCGGTCTTGGAGAGATAGGAGAAGAACGCCGCGACGCCCTTGTATTCCTCGTCCGATTTGTTGCCGAACACCCACAGGCTGGCGCCGCCCGGCGTGGTGTTCTGGGGCGCGCCCTTGGCGTCACTATCATAGGGAAGCTGGCCGATGCCGTAGTTCATGCCCGACTTGACGATGTCACCGAGCCCCCCCGACGATTCGGTGAAGATGCCGCATTCTCCGGCAAGAAAGATCTGCTTGGCTTCGGATGTACGGCCGCCATATTTGAAGGTGCCGTCCTTGGCCAGATCGGCGAGCGCCTGGAAATGATTGACGAAGATCGGCGCATTGATCTTGAGCTCGACGTCGGTTCCGGCAAGTCCGTTCTGGTTGGTGCCATAGGAAACGTCGTTCCAGGCCGCGAAGGCCTCAAGGTGGATCCAGGTCAACCAGGTCGAGGTATAGCCACAGGAAGCGGCGCCGCTCGCCTTGATCTTCTTGGCGGCTTCCCACACCTCGTTCCAGGTCTTTGGCGGGTTGTTCACATCAAGCCCGGCCTTCTGGAAAATATCCTTGTTGTAGTAGAGGATGGGCGACGAGGAATTATAGGGGAAGGACAGCATGGTCCCGTCCGGCTTCGAATAGTAACCGACGATGCCGGGCAAATACTGGCTCTTGTCGAAGGTCACGCCGGCGCTGGTTAGCACATCGGCCACCGGTTTGATCGCACCTTCGGCTGCCATCATGACGCCGGTACCCACGTCGAACACCTGGATGATGTCGGGCGCTTGCCCCGCACGATAGGCAGCGATGCCGGCATTCAGCGTTTCGGGATAGGTGCCCTTGAAAACAGGGAGAATTTCATAGTCGCTCTGGCTGGCATTGAAATCCTTGGCGATCTTGTCGACCACCTCGGCATTCGCGCCGGTCATGGCATGCCACCAACTGATCTGGGTGGCGGCGAAGGCGGAGGTGGTGGAAAGCAGGGTCAAGGTGGCGGCAACACCGGCCGCAAAGCCGAACAACTTCATGTTTCATCTCCCGTTTGTCATTGGCGAAAGGGGCACTCCCGCAAAGGCAATATGTGTCGCTGATGACAATCGGACAACGGATTTGTTGCTGTTTCGTGAATTTCATACCCGGCTAACTTCGCGCCCCCTCGCTCTGCAACGAGGACAGAGAGAAATGCCAAGCCGGCTCAGCGATACATGGGCGCGGTGGGCCTGCGACGATCGCCGACCGCCGGCGATGCATGAAGGGCCCCCGTGACAGCGCCACGCACCTGTACCATGCGGCCGCCATACCGGCGCTCGGCCAGATCGAGATCGGTAGAGCGGCATCGCGCCAAGCGCTGCTGTGACCCTGTCTGGAATGAGACAGGATCGCCGCAAGGTACAACCCGAAAAACCCGCTGTAGTTGTAGTTCGCATAACCGATTCTTCGTCAAGCGCGACATACTAATCAAGTGGACGGCTTGATTGCTGTGGGAGAGCAGGTGGGGCGAGATGCTGACGGTCTATAATTGTATCGTGCATGAGCACGATCTGAGACTGGTCGCACTGGCAGCGCTCATTTGCGGTATTTCTTCCTTCTCGGCGGTCAACCTGCTTCGCCATGTCGACCGCTCGAGCGAGCGCAACCGCTATACCTGGCTGATGATAGCAGCCACTTCCACCGGCTTCGGCATCTGGGCGACGCATTTCATCGCAATGCTTGCCTTTTCTCCCGGAATCCCCAACGCCTACAATGCGGAAATGTCGGCGCTTTCGCTCGCCGGTTCCGTCGCCCTGACCGCCGCGGGCATGTGGATCGCCACCTTGCGCCGGGGCATCGACTACCCTCTGGTCGGCGGCGCGGTCCTCGGCGCTGGTATCGCCGCCATGCACTATATCGGCATGGCCGCCTTCGAGGTCGAAGGGCGCATCGTCTGGAACCCGCTGCTGGTCGGCGTCTCGGTGCTGACAGGCGTCACCCTCGCCGCGCTGGCGCTGCTGGTCGTGTTGCGACGGCCGTCCATGCAGGCCACAATCGCCGCCGCCATCCTGTTGACGCTGGCGATCTGCAGCCTGCACTTCATCGCCATGGGCGCGGTGTCGATCTTCCCGGACTCCTCCATCCAGATATCGCAGTTCACGGTTGAACCGGTGTCGCAGGCCTTCGCCGCCGCTGCAGTCAGCATGGCTATCCTGGTGCTTTCAGCCGCAGCATTGTGGATCGACCTGCGTTTCCGGCGTCACAAGCTCGAGGCAGAGCGCATGCACGGCCTCGCCAACGCCGCCGTCGAGGGGCTGATCGTCTGCGACGGCGCCCGCATCGTCAGCGCCAATGACAGCATCGCCGCGCTAACCGGCATGGCGCCGGAAGTGCTGAACGCGATGCTGCTTGGCGATCTCTTCGGCGAACGCACCGCGGCCGGCATGTCCGACTGCAGCGGACAGGCACAGGAAGCGGAGCTCAGAGCCCATGACGGCGCCACCATCCCCGTCGAACTTATCGCCAGGAGCATCGACTATTGCGGCAAGCGGCACAGCGTGGTCGCCGTGCGCGACATCCGCGAACGCCGGAAGGCCGAGCAGGAGATACTGCGCCTCGCCCATTTCGACCCGCTGACCGGGCTCCCCAACCGCCGCAGTTTCTCCGGCCGGCTCGAGGCCGAAATTGCCGCAATGGACCGCGGCGGCAAGGGCGGGCATCTTGCGCTGCTGCTGCTAGACCTCGACCGCTTCAAGGAAGTGAACGACCTGTTCGGGCACGGCGCCGGCGATGCCATGCTGCAGAAGGTGGCGCTATGCGCCTCCGCCGTGCTCCGCCACGGACAGATGCTGGCGCGTCTCGGCGGCGACGAGTTCGCCATCATCGCTCCGAACCTTCCCGATCCGCAGGCGGCCGGCCGCATCGCCGAGGCGGTGCTGGCGGCCATGCGCGAGGAAAACCGGCTGTCGGTCGGTGGCGGGCTGGTGTCGGCCAGCATCGGCATTGCACTTTATCCGCTCGACGCCGATGAGCCGACACTCCTGGTCAGCCACGCCGACACCGCGCTCTACCGCGCCAAGGCCGAGGGCAAGGACACCTACCGTTACTTCGAGGCCTCGATGGGCGCCGAGGCGCGAGACCGGCGCGTGATGGAGCACGAACTGCGCCAGGCCATGGCGCGCGATGAGTTTCGCCTCGTCTACCAGCCACAAAAGGAGATCAGCAGCGGGCGGATGGTCGGGTTCGAAGCGCTGATCCGCTGGCGCCATCCGCAGCGCGGCGACGTGTCGCCGGCGACCTTCATCCCGGTGGCCGAAGACAGCGGCGTCATCATCCAGATCGGCGAATGGGTGCTGGCGACGGCCTGCGCCGAGGCTGCGCGCTGGAAGAACCCTCTCACCGTCGCGGTCAATGTCTCGGCGGTGCAGCTCCACAATCCGAATTTCAGCCGCAAGGTGCATGAAGTCCTGCTCGGCTCCGGCCTGACGCCCGGCAGGCTCGAACTCGAGATCACCGAAACGGCGCTGGTCAAGGACATGCCGCGCGCGCTGGCGACCTTGCGCCAGGTGAAGGCGCTTGGCGTGCGTGTGGCGATGGACGATTTCGGAACCGGCTACTCCTCGCTGTCCAATCTCCGCGCCTTCCCCTTCGACAAGATCAAGATCGACGGCTCATTCATCAAATCAGTCGACAGCAACGGCCAGGTGGCAGCCATCGTGCGCGCCGTTCTGGGGCTTGGCCGCGGTCTCGGCCTGCCGGTTTTGGCCGAGGGCGTCGAGACGCTGGGCGAGCTGAAATTCCTCGACGCCGAGGCCTGCGAGATCGGCCAGGGCTACTATCTAGGCCGGCCGAGCCCGATCGAGGCGTTCAGCGAACTGACCGGCGTCGCGGCGCCGGCGGCACAAGAGGACGCCAGCGTCAAACAACGCGGCGGCAGCATCTTGATGCTGCCGCCGGCGGCGGCCCTGCGCTCATCCTAAGGGGCGAGTGCGGCCTCGACCAGGCGCTTGGCATCCGGTCCCGACCATTCCGCCGGTCCGTTCATATGCGCGACCAGGCAGCCTTCGCCATCGATCAGCATGGTGACGGGGAGGCCTAGCGCCAAGCCGCGCGTCTTGACGTCGTTGAACAGCGCCAGCGTCGAATCGCGGTAGTAGCCGAGCGACCCGATGCCGATATCGGCGAGGAACTTCTTCGGCTTCACATCGTCGCCGGCATCGACATTGACCGCGACCACTTCGAAGGCATCGCTGCCCTTTTCCTTCTGCAAGGCGTCGAGCGCCGGCATTTCGGCGCGGCAGGGCGCGCACCACGTTGCCCACAAATTGAGCAGCACGGTCTTGCCGGCATGATCGGCGATCGTCATCGGCTTGCCGTCGGGACCGTTGAAGGCGAGACTTTTCAGCGATTGCGGCGGATCGGCGGGCAGCAATGCCGCCACCTGGCCGGTGGCCGCGGCGGCAACCTTTTTGGCGCGGTCGCTCTTGGCGGCGCAGGCGACATCGTTCTTGCTGTTGCCCGCGCCGGCCGCAGGTGCGCTGCCGGTGGCTGCGTTGTTGCCAGACCCGCTCTCGCTGACATATACCGCGACCGCGCCGGCCAGCACGCCCGCCAGCAAAGCGGCGAGGATCAGGCGCGGGGCCGGGAAGTATCTGTTACCGTCTGCCATTTTCTAAGACTGCTCCGGAGCACGGGTTATAGCGATGAGCGACAAGAAGGCCAGCAACCAGATGTGGGGCGGACGTTTTGCCTCGGGTCCGGCCGCGATCATGGAAGCGATCAACGCGTCGATTTCGTTCGACCGCAAACTCTATGCCCAAGACATAAGAGGTTCGATCGCCCACAGCGAGATGTTGGCTGAAACGGGCATTATTTCGGCGGCCGATCAAGAAAAAATCGCTCACGGGCTGAACACGATCCTGAAAGAGATCGAGGCCGGCACGTTCGAGTTCTCGACCCGGCTGGAAGACATTCACATGAACATCGAGGCCCGCCTTGCCGATCTGATCGGCCCGGCCGCCGGCCGCCTGCACACGGCGCGGTCACGCAACGACCAGGTGGCGGTGGATCTCCGGCTCTGGGTCAAGGACGAGTGCTTTCGCGTCGCCGAGGCGCTGAAGGGGCTGATCTCAGCCTTGCTCGATCGCGCCGAGGAGCATGCGGCGACCGTGATGCCCGGCTTCACCCACATGCAGGCGGCGCAGCCGGTGACCTTCGGCCACCATTGCATGGCCTATGTCGAGATGTTTTCGCGCGACCTGTCGCGCGTCCGCGACGCCATCGAGCGGATGGATGAAAGCCCGCTCGGCGCGGCAGCGCTTGCCGGCACCAGTTTTCCGATCGATCGCCACAAGACCGCCAAGGCGCTCGGCTTCCGCGAGCCGATGCGCAATTCGTTGGACAGCGTCTCCGACCGCGATTTCGCGCTGGAGTTTTTGAGCCTGGTGGCGATCTCCGCCACGCATCTGTCGCGGCTCGCCGAAGAAATCATCATCTGGTCGACGCCGCAATTCGGCTTTGTCAGACTGTCGGACAGTTTCTCCACCGGCTCCTCGATCATGCCGCAGAAGAAGAACCCGGACGCCGCCGAACTGGTGCGCGGCAAGACCGGCCGCGTCACCGGCCATCTCGTCGGGCTGCTGACCGTGATGAAGGGCATGCCGCTGACCTACGGCAAGGACATGCAGGAAGACAAGGAATCGGTCTTCGACGCCGCCGAGACGCTCGATCTGATGCTGGCGGCGATGACCGGCATGGTGCGCGACATGACGGTCAATGCCGCCGCCATGAAGAAGGCCGCCGGCTCGGGCCACGCGACCGCGACCGACCTCGCCGACTGGCTGGTGCGCACGCTGGGCCTGCCCTTCCGTGAGGCACACCATGTCACCGGTCGCGCGGTGGCGGTGGCCGAAGAGAAGAAGGTGAGCCTTGAAAAGCTGTCGCTGGAAGATCTGCAGTCGATCAACCCCGGCATCACGGCAGACATCTTCTCGGTTCTGGCGGTGCAGAATTCGGTGAAGAGCCGCACCAGTTTCGGCGGCACGGCGCCGTCGGAGGTCAGGAAGCAGATCCGCAGCTGGAAAAAGCGCATCGCCAAGGCATGATGCCGGGGTGCAATGCGCCTAAAACTCGGTTAAAAGCGCAGCACATAATGTTTCGGACGGATGGATCGATGACCGCAAGCAGGATTTTGGTGACGCTGACGCTGCTTACGGCGATAGCTGCCGTGACCGCTTGCGGCCGTAAGGCCGGTCTCGACACGCCCTATGAAGCGGCCGTCCAGGCCCGCAAGGACGCCGAGCGCGCCAAACAGCCGGTGCCGCCGGAGCCGGAAAAACCGGTCGTGGACAAGAAGTTCATCCTCGACCCGCTGATCTAGAGCCGATGAGACCGGCTTGGTCTTTCTGGCCAGGTCTCGTGCTAACCAGGTCTCGTGCTCCAACTTCCGGAAACACTCTCGTGAACCATTTCGATTACCGCGACGGCGTGCTCCATGCCGAGGACGTGGCGATACCAGACATCGCCGCAAGCGTCGGCACGCCGTTCTATTGTTATTCGACGGCAACCTTGACCAGACACTACCGGGTGTTCGCCGGGGCCTTTGCCGGGCTCGACACGCTGGTCTGTTACGCCTTGAAGGCGAATTCCAACCAGGCGGTGCTGCGGACGCTGGCAAAGCTCGGCGCCGGCGCCGATACCGTCTCGGAAGGCGAAATGCGCCGCGCGCTCGCCGCCGGAATCCCGGCCAACAAGATCGTGTTTTCCGGTGTCGGCAAGACCGCGCGCGAGATGGATTTCGCGCTCGAGGCCGGCATTCTCTGCTTCAATGTCGAATCCGAGCCGGAGCTTGAATTGCTGTCGGCCCGCGCCACCGCGCTCGGCAAGGTGGCGCCGGTGTCGCTGCGCATCAACCCGGATGTCGACGCCAGGACGCACAGGAAGATCTCCACCGGCAAGGCCGAGAACAAGTTCGGCATTCCCTGGCAACGGGCGCGCCAGGTCTATGCCCGCGCGGCCGGGCTGCCGGGCACCAAGCCCATCGGCATCGATACCCATATCGGCAGCCAGATCACCGAGTTGCAGCCCTTTGACGATGCTTTCGCGCTTCTGGCGGAACTGGTCGGCGCGCTGCGCGCCGATGGCCACCCCGTCGAGCATGTCGATCTCGGCGGCGGCCTCGGCATCCCCTACCGCACCGACAACAGCCCGCCGCCTCTGCCCGATGCCTATGCCGAGATCGTCAGGAAGCATCTGACAAAGCTTGGAGTGAAGGTGATGTTCGAGCCGGGCCGGCTGATCGTTGGCAATGCCGGCATCCTGGTCTCGGAAGTGATCTTCGTGAAGGAAGGCGACGCCAAGAACTTCCTCGTCGTCGACGCCGCCATGAACGATCTGATCCGGCCGACGCTCTACGATGCCTTCCACGACATCAAGCCGGTGGTGCAGCCGCCGGCCGACACGCCGCGCATGGGGGTCGACGTCGTCGGCCCGGTCTGCGAGACCGGCGACTATCTCGGCCTCGACCGTGACCTGCCCCGGCTCAAGTCTGGCGACCTCATTGCCGTCACCACCGCCGGCGCCTATGGCGCGGTGCAATCCGGCACCTACAACACCCGCCTACTTGTGCCTGAGGTTCTGGTCGACGGCGACCGTTTCCATGTCGTACGCCGGCGCCAGACCTATGACGAGCTTATCGGCCTGGATTCGGTGCCCGACTGGCTTGCATAGGAGCCGCCACGGCGGCTGCGCTACAGCCGGTTTTGGATGAGCATCCTTGTGTCGGCGATCCTGTCCTCGTCGCGGCGGTAGAACGTCCATTGCTTGATGCGCTTGGGCCGCAGCAGACCGGCCTGGGTAAGCACGCGCATATGTTCGGAGAGCGTCGCCTGCGTAATGCCGAGCTTCTCCGCGATCAGCAGCGCGCAAACGCCGTCCTCGACCAGATCGCCGTCTGCCTGGGCCGGGAAATGCGCCTGCGGATCCTTCAGCCAGTCGAGGATCTGCAGCCTGCGTTCATTGGCGATCGCCTTGAAGACATCAACCTCTTGCATTTAGCCATTTTGCCAAGTTACTAATTGCTGTCAATCCCAAGGAGATGGTCATGACGAACGGCAACACCGTCACGCGCGAACGCATTGCCGCGATGGAACCGCGCATCCGCCGCTATATCAGGCACACGCCGGTGCTGCGCGTCGACATGGCCGATTTCGACCGGCCGCCGCTGGCGGTCGACCTCAAGCTCGAATGCCTGCAGCATTCCGGTTCGTTCAAAGCGCGCGGCGCCTTCACCAATCTGCTCGAACGGCCGGTGCCTGCGGCCGGCGTGGTTGCGGCTTCGGGCGGCAATCATGGCGCCGCGGTCGCCTATGCCGCCATGCGGCTTGGCCACAAGGCGACGATCTTCGTTCCCGAAGTCAGCCCACCGGCCAAGCTGCAGCGCATCCGCGGCTACGGCGCCGAACTGATGGTCGGCGGCGCCCGCTATGCCGAGGCGCTGGCCGCCAGCGAGGCTTTTGCCGAAAAGACCGGCGCGCTGCAGATCCATGCCTTCAACCAGGAGGAAACATTGGTCGGCCAGGGCACGCTCGGCCTCGAAATCGAAACCGATCTGCCAGACATCGACACGCTGCTGGTCGCTGTCGGCGGCGGCGGCCTGATCGGCGGCATCGCCGCCTGGTTTGCCGGCCGCATCAGGATCATCGCCATCGAGCCCGAAGGCGCGCCGACGCTGCATCGCGCCTTCGAGGCCGGCCACCCCGTCGATGCGCCGGCCGAAGGCGTCGCCGCCGATTCGCTGGCGCCCAAACGCGTCGGCGAGATGATGTTCCCGATCGCCGAGGCCTTCGTCGAACGCTCCATCCTGGTCACCGACGACGCCATCATTGCCGCGCAGAAGGCGCTGTGGGAGCGGGTGCGGATCATCGCCGAGCCGGGTGGCGCCGCAGCCTTTGCGGCTCTCTTGTCCGGCCGCTACACACCGGCGCCGGGCGAGCGGATCGCCGTCCTTGTCTGCGGCTCGAATACCGATCCGGCGAAATTCTAACCTTGCTTCGACTGAAGTGGGACGCAAACCCGCCAAAGCTTTTCAAGTTTTCCGGAACCGCCTCGCCTTTGCCGTGTTTGCTGGTAAACTTCTGCTTGTTGAGTCCGGGCTATCCCGCCCGGGCAGGAAGGGCCGATGACGGAACGCCCCATTTCCAGTGGCGATCGCAGCCTGGCCGGGCGGCTTGCCCTGAGCCGGCTGGCGACACGGGTCTCGATGACGGTCGAGCGCGGTTGGCCGCTGCTTCTGCCGCTGCTCATCGTCGCCAGCCTGTTTCTCAGCCTCTCCTGGCTCGGCCTTTTCCCCAGGCTGCCTGACATTGCGCGTATTACCCTGGTCACGGCGTTCGGCATTGCCACGCTGGCGGCGCTCTATCCGCTGCGTTTCTTCAACCTTCCATCCGCCGCTGAAATCGACCGCCGTATCGAGGCCGCCAACCAGTTGCAGCACAGCCCGGTGCTGGTGCAGACCGACCGTCCCAGCGGCAAGGAAAGCATCTTTTCCCAGGCGTTGTGGCGCGAACACCAAAAGCGCATGGCCGACAAGCTCGGCAGCCTTGGCGCCGACCTGCCGCGCACGCGCGTGCCGGAGCGCGATCCGTGGGCATTGCGTGCCCTGGCGGCGCTGCTGTTGGTCACCGCTTTTGCCTTCTCCTTCGGGCCGTCCGGCGGCAGGCTGTCCGATGGTTTCAGTGCCCATGCGGCGCGCGACATCGTACCGCCCCGCATCGATGCCTGGGTGACCCCGCCGGCCTATACCGGCAAGCCGCCCATCTTCTTGACCGCGCCAGTCATCGATGGCAACGCCAAGCAGGCGGTTGCCACCTTCACCGTGCCGCAAGGCAGCGACGTCTCGCTGCGCGTGACCGGCGGCTCCGGCGAGGAAACGCTAAGCTTTGCCGACAAGGGCGGCAATGCTCGCGCCATCGACCCGTCGGGACCACAGGTGGCGGCCGTCAAGGCAGCGGCGGTCAACCCGGCGACCCCCAAGCTGCGCCAGTTCACCGGCAAGCTGACCGCCGACGGCACGCTGACGCTGAAGTCGGGCGAAGCCGATCTCGGTCGCTGGGCCTTCGCGGTGATCCCCGACAAGCCGCCGACGATCCGCTTCGTCGGCGAGCCCAAGCGCGCCGTCAACGGCGCCTTCGAGCTCAACTACCAGATCGACGACGACTATGGCGCGGCCACCGCAAAGGCGGTTTTCGCGCTGGCCGATCCGGCGGCGCCCGATGCGCATCCGCTCTACGGTCCGCCTGACCTGCCGCTGGCGCTGCCGCGCCGCGGCGGCAAGGCGAACGCCGCCAAGACCACCAAGGACCTCACCGAGCACGTCTGGGCCGGCGCCAGCATCAAGCTGTCGCTTGTCGCCACCGACGATGCCGGACACACCGCGACCAGCGAAACCAAGACTATTGTGATGCCGGAGCGGCCCTTCGCCAACCCGCTGGTGCGGGCGGTGGTCGAGCAGCGCCGCCTGCTGGCGCTCGACGCCAATGCCAAGCCGCGCGTGCTCGACCTGATGGACGCCATCACCCTGCGGCCCGAGGACACGTTCGACAACATGTCGCATTACCTCGCCATCATGAGCGCCCGCAGCCGGCTGAAGATGTCGGACAGCGACGATCAGTTGCGCAACGAGATTGCCTATCTCTGGGAAATCGCGCTCGGCATCGAGGAAGGCAATCTCTCGTCCGCCGAAAAGCGGCTCCGCCAGGCCCAGCAGGCGCTGCAGGACGCCATCAAGCGCGGCGCCAGCGACGAAGAGATCGAAAAGGCGATGAAGGAACTGCGCGAGGCGATGAACGAATTCCTGCAGGAATTCGCCGAGCGCGCCAAGCAGAACCCGAACGCGCCGCAGATGCAGCAGAACGGACGCGAGCTGCGCCAGAGCGATATCGACCGCATGATGGACCAGATCGAGAACCTGGCGAAGTCGGGCGACCGCGACAAGGCGCAGGAGCTGCTGTCGCAGCTGGAAAACATGATGAACAACCTGCAGGCCGGCCGTCAGCAGCAGGGCGGCGAGCAGGACAGCGAGATGCGCCAGCAGATGGACAAGCTGGGCGAGATCATGCGCCGCCAGCAGGAGATGATGAACGACACTTATCGCATGGACCAGATGCAGCGCGGAGATAATCAGCAGCCCGGCGAAGGCAATGGCGACGATCCGGACCAGCCGGGCGTCGGCAAGGATCGCGATCCTCTCGCCCGGCCGAAGTCGATGACACCGCAGGAATTCGCCGATGCGATGAAGCAGCTGCAGGAAGGCCAGGGCCAGTTGCAGAGCGAACTCGACAAGCTGAAGAAGGGCCTGGAAGGCATGGGCATGCAGCCCAATGAGGGGTTTGGCGACGCTGGCAAATCCATGGGCAACGCCGAAAAGTCGCTTGGCGAAGGCGAAGGCGACCAGGCAGTCGGCCACCAGGGTCGCGCGCTGGAAGCGCTGCGCAAGGGCGCCAAGGAGATGATGAAGCAGCTGCAGGCGATGCAGGGCGACCAGGGCGGCAGCCAGGAAGGTGGCCGCCAACAGGACGCCGGCCGCGATCCGCTGGGCCGGCCGCGCGCCAGCCGCGGACCCGATTTCGGCGATTCGGTGAAGGTGCCCGACGAGATCGACGTGCAGCGCGCCCGCCAGATTCTCGAAGCGATTCGCAAGCGGCTCGGCAACGCGCTCAGCCCCGACATCGAGCGCAGCTACCTCGAGCGGCTGCTGGAGCTGAAGTAGCCTCAAGGCAACATCCGTCGAACTGAATGGTATCAGCGCCATGCCGAAACTCGGTGCCGTCACGCCCATCCTGCGCATCTTCGACATCGCCAAGGCACGCGAATTCTATGTCGACTTTCTCGGCTTCAAGGTCGAGTTCGAGCACCGCTTCGACGACAATGCGCCGCTCTACATGGGTGTAATCCGCGACGGCTGTGTCCTGCATCTGAGCGAACATCATGGCGACGGCGCGCCGGGTATAGCCATGCGCATCAAGGTCGAGGACATCGCGGCATTGCACCGCGAACTGATCGGCAAGAGATACCGCTACGCCCGGCCGGGCCTCGAAACCACGTCGTGGCAGACCCGTGAAATGTCAGTCGGCGACCCCTTCGGCAATCGCCTGCATTTCTACGAGGATGCAACAGACTAAGCCGGCCGGTTGACGAATGCCTCGCGGATCGCCTCCTGCATGCCGTCGATAGCTTCGCCTGAGGCATTTGGGCTGCGGTGCATCACCACATTCGAGGAATCGATATGGCCGAACCCGTCAGCGGCGGTGAGTTCACGACAGCCATCCGGAATATTGCTGTGCGAGATCGGCGCGATCGCCAGGCCAGAGGTGACGGCGAGCTTCAGGCCGCCGGTGGTGTCGCTGGTATAGGCGACACGGTAGGCCAGCCCACGCTGCTCAAGCGATTTGATGGCAAAGTCCTTGCACCAGCCGGCCCGGTTGTAGAGCGCGATCGGCACCGGCCGCTCCTCATGCATGTGATGCAGGCTCGATGTCACCCACACGGTCGGATCGTGCATCAGCACCTCGCCGCCGGAAGGATCCTGCCATTCGAACACCACGGCGAGGTCGAGTTCACCGGCCGCCAACGCTGCCAGCTGGGCGCCCGAATGTGCATAGCGCACGGTGACCTCGACCTTGGTGTGACGCTTCGAGAAGGCGCCGAGCGCGCGCGACAGGATGGCGTGACCATATTCCTCGGGAATGCCGATGCGCACAGGCCCGCCAAGCGGTGCCGCCGCCATCGATGCCGCCGTCTCGTCGAGCAGAGAGACGATGCGGCGGGCATTGACGATCAGCTCGCCGCCACGGCGCGTCAGCGCCACGCCGCGCGAGCCGCGTTCGAACAGGCTGTCGCCGACCAGCTCCTCGAGCTTCTTCATCTGCATCGACACCGCCGACTGGGTGCGCCCGGCCTGCTCCGCCGCCCGGGTGAAATTGCCCGCTTCGGCAATGGCGACGAAGGTGCGCAGGAGATCGCTGTCGAGGGTTGGCCGCATCGAATCCGTCATAAGCAAATTTGATCTCTGGTATCATTCCAATTCGTTTGCAACATGTCAAACGCCGCAGCATAGTCCGCTCACCCATTGGATATGCCGCCGCGAAATCGGCTGCGGACCAATCAAAGAGTCCTCACTCATACCCGCTGCCCGAAACGGTGGCGGGTTCTTTTTACCCCATGGCCGGGCGGCTGCGGGCAGTTAAGGCAAGGGCCGGCAGAACAACATGCGCAACCGGATCGTTCTCGGCATCATCAGCCTGTGCCTTGGCGTGCTGGTGTTCTCGCTCCAGGACCCGCTGGTCAAGGCGGTGTCGGCCGGCTATCCCGTGACCGAGGTGATGTGGATCCGCTCGATCGTCGCTTTGCCGATCCTGGTCGTTCTCGTTCGCGCCGATGTCGGCCTGCGGGCCATTGTCTCGAAGCGGTTCGGCCTGCTGACGATACGCGCCTTCATCCAGTTCTCCTCCTATACGGTCTACTATCTGGCGATCGCTGCCTTGCCGCTCGCCGACGCGGTGGCGCTCTATTTCATGGCGCCCCTGTTCATCATGGCGATAGCCGGGCCCTATCTCGGCGAGCGGGTATCCTGGCAGGCTCTCGCCACCGTGCTGATCGGCATGCTGGGCGTGGTCGTGATGCTGCGCCCGGGCGCCGGCCTGTTCGACTGGGCGGCGCTGCTTTCGTTGGGCTCGGCTTTGCTCTACGGCTTTTCACAGCTGATGGCGCGCAAGATCGGCGACNTGGGCGGCGCTGCTTTCGTTGGGCTCGGCTTTGCTCTACGGCTTTTCACAGCTGATGGCGCGCAAGATCGGCGACACCGAATCCTCCACCGTCATGGCCTTCTACCAGAACGGCGCCTATCTGGTCGGCGCCGCTGCGGTTGCCGGCACATTCTGGCTTGCCGGCATAACCCATGCTGTCCACCCCAGCCTCGAATTCCTGGTGCGGCCGTGGGTCTGGCCGACGACACCGGATTTCCTCAAGATGGCGGCCTGCGGCTTCGTCGCTTCGGCCGGCATGATCCTGCTGTCGCAGGCCTACAGGCTGGCGCCCGCCAACCGCGTCGCCACCTTCGAATACACCGGGATTATCTGGTCGCCGCTGTGGGGCTTCCTGTTCTTCGACGAGGTGCCGCGCTCGACCACCGCCATCGGTGCGGCGCTGATCATCGGCGCCGGTCTGCTGGCGCTCAACACCGAACGGCGCCGGAGCGCTGCGCCTGTCCTCGCCGCGTCTCAGGATGCCGCCTGAAGCGTGTCAGGCGAAGCAGGCGAGCGCCTGGTCGACCCGCGAGCGGATTTCGGCCAGCGTGAAAGGCTTTTGCACGACGTCGATAATGATGCCGTTCAATTCCTCGGCGCGCTCGCGCTGGTCGGCATAGCCGGTCATCAGCAGGATCTTCATGTCAGGAAAAAGCCTGGCTGCGGCGATCGCCATCTCGATGCCGTCCATTTCCGGCATGCGGATATCGGAGACGACGAGGTCGTAACCGCCGCCTGCAGCACTGACCATCGCCAGCCCCTGCGCGCCGTCGGCGGCGATATCGATCGAGTGCCCGGCGCGTTCGAGCGCGCGGGCGGCGAGGGTGCGGACGGACTCATCGTCCTCGACGATCAGAAGCTTTGCCATGGGCCGGAATTTGGCGGGCAAAAGTTGACTTTTTCTGAAAATTTGAAGCGTCGGGGGCCTTTTCTCAGGCATCGCCTTTGACGACACCGACAAACGGCAGTTCGCGAAAAGCGTGAGCGACGTCCATGCCGTAGCCGACCACGAAGTAATCGGGACAGTCGAAGCCGACATAGTCGGCGTTCAGCTCCGTCTGCCGGCGCATGCGCTTGTCCAACAGCACGGCGATGGCGCAGCTTTTGGCGCCCCGCGACAGCATCAGGTTGCGGGTGAAGGACAGCGTCTTGCCGGATTCCAGGATATCATCGATCAGCAGCACGTCGCGGCCCGCGACCTCATTGTCGATGTCGCGCAGCACCCTCACCTCGCCGCTGGTGGTGCCGGCGCCATAGCTGGAAATGAAGATGAACTCGACCTCCGGCGACAGCCCGACATCGTGCATGGCGCGGATCAAATCGGCGGCGAAGATGAACGAGCCCTTCAGCACCGAAATCACCAGCAGGTCGTGATAGTCGTGCTCGGCGATCTCCTTGGCGAGTTCGAGATTGCGCCGCGCGATCGCGGACGCCGAAAAGAGGACCTCGATGTCCTTGCCGCGCACAACTGGCATCAACAACCTTTCCAGAGAAACCGACTAGCCGGCGAAGGTGACCGCCACGGCCTTGACGCCGTTTCTAGGCACATCGAGGCGGCTGGAAAAGCCGAATCTTTCGCCGGGCGCCAGAGAACGGTTGGATGTCCCCAGAGTATAGCGGGTGATGCGGCTGTCATTGCCGGTGACACGTATCTCCAGCGGCGGCAATTGTCCCGCCTTCAAACCGTCATTGACGGCCTCGCCGTCCACGAACAGCACCGGGGTGGTTCCTGAGGCGTCGACACGCGACGTGACGCCGGCAATGCTGAGTACGGCGCCCTCCGGCTGTTCGACTGACCAGAACGGCGTCTGGCGCACCAGCGCGTGGCCACCCGAGACCCAGAAGGCGGCAAGCGCCGCACCGATGCCGGCAATCCAGAAGATCGGCCCGCCACGCGATGCCGGCCGCCCGGCTGACGCATCTGATTTGCGCAGCATCTCCATGCCTTCCATCGACGGCGTCGCGATGTCGCGCGCCGGCGTCGGCATGGCTTCTACCCTTGGGATCGGCTGCGGCAGCACCTCATAATCCGCATCGACGATGTCGGTCGCCACAGGACGCGATTCCGGTGCGACACTTGTCCCGGTCATGATTTCGCCGGAAACCGGGCGCGCGGTTCGTTGCTCAGCCATCATGGCCCCGCTGTTGCCTCTTCGTTTCTTTTGCGTAAATGGAAATGGTTAACGCTTCCCACCGGAACCCTTGTGACGCACTCAAGAACAGCGAAAATTAACCGACGGTTAACCATGGCGGCCGATGGTCGTTGGACAGAAAGGGCTGGCACGCCGCCGCCCTCAGGTCGTCGCACGTGATCCGCTTCGAAAATGTCGGCCTCCGCTATGGCATGGGTCCGGAAATCCTCCGCGACATCTCCCTGCACATTCCGGAGAGCTCCTTCCAGTTCCTGAGCGGGCCCTCCGGCGCCGGCAAGACGACGCTGCTGCGCCTTCTGTTCATGTCGCTGAAGCCGACACGCGGGCTGATCACCATCTTCGGCAAGGACCGCTCGCGCATCTCGCGCGCTGAACTGCCGCATCTCAGGCGCCGCATCGGCGTGGTGTTCCAGGATTTCCGCCTGCTCGACCACATGACCACCTATGAGAATGTCGCTCTGCCGCTGCGCGTGCGCGGCCGCGAGGAAGCGAGCTACCGCACCGACGTCACCGAACTTTTGAAATGGGTTGGCCTGGGCGAGCGCATGCATGTGCTGCCGCCGGTCCTTTCGGGTGGCGAAAAGCAGCGCGCGGCAATCGCCCGGGCCTTGATCGAACAGCCCGAAATCCTGCTTGCCGACGAGCCGACCGGCAATGTCGACCCGCCACTGGCACGCCGGCTGCTAAGGCTGTTCATCGAGCTCAACCGGCTCGGCACCGCGGTGGTGATCGCCACTCACGATCTCGGCCTGATGGAACAGGTCGACGCGCGCCGCATGATCCTGGCCGGCGGAAGGCTGGATATTTATGACTGAAGTATCGGCCGAACAGCTGCATGAAGACGCCGCCGAGCCCGCGACGACGACGCAGCGCGTCCAGCGCCGCATGGCGCCGATCGTGCCGGCGCAGAATATTGCCGGCCGCGCCTTGGTGCTGGTCATCGCCATCATGACCTTCCTGTCCTGCCTGACTTTCGGCGCCGTCACGCTGGTGCGCGACACTGCCTCGGTCTGGGAAAACCAGATCTCGCGCGAGGCGACGATTCAGATCAAACCGGTCGACGGCCTCGACATGGAGGCAGCCCTTGCCCAGGCCTCGCAGATCGTCGGCGAATTCCCCGGCGTGAAGGAAACCCGGATCATCGATCGCGACGCCACCGCGCGTCTGTTGGAGCCATGGCTGGGCTCGGGCCTGAATATCGACGAATTGCCGGTGCCGCGCCTGATCATCGTCACCATCGACGAGACCAGTCCGCCCGACTTTAGCGCCATCCGTGCGGCGCTCACGCCCAAGCTGCCGAGTGCTTCGCTCGACGATCACCGTACATGGGTCGACCGGCTGGTCGCCATGGCCCGCACCACGGTCACCATCGGCATCGCCGTGCTGGTCCTGATGCTGTCGGCGACGGTGCTGACCGTAGTGTTTGCGACGCGCGGCGCTATGGCGGGTAACGGCCATATCATCGAAGTGCTGCATTTCGTCGGCGCCGAGGCGCGCTTCATCGCGCGCGAATTCCGCTGGCATTTCCTGGTCACCGGGATGAAGGGTGCGGCCGCCGGCGGCGCAGCCGCGATCCTGGTTTTCATCGTCTTTTCCTGGTGGTCGTCGCGCAACATGGCAACGCCGCAGGCCGACCAGGCCACCGCTTTGTTCGGCAATTTCGCCATCGGATCGGCAGGCTATCTCGGCGTCGGCCTGATGGTGCTGGTGATCGGCGGACTGACGGCGGCGACCTCGCACGCCACCGTCGTCGCCTACCTCAGCGACATCGATGTCCGCCAGCCGGATGCGGGGTGAACCGTGAGGGCAGAAGCGAAAACAGTTCGGGGGCAAGGACAGGAATGGAAGGGACGATCACGGATCGAAAACCGACGTAACGCAATGTGCGCTTTTTTCCTTACCAAAAAGGCATTTCAGGATTAACCATAGGATGATGAACGCGCGGGAGTCGACCGGAACGGCTGGACAGATGCCAGTGGTGCGTTCGCGTGTGCGTACCGGGCTGGGCCGTTTGCGCACCGCCCTGCGTCTCGCCTCCCTCTGTCTACTGCTGCTGGTGGCCCTGTTTGCCGGTGGCTTCGGCTGGTTCGCCAGCAAGGTCAGCCACATGACGACCCCGACCAACCCGGCCAAGGCCGATGCGATCATCGTCTTGACCGGCGGTCAGGCCCGCCTCGACGCAGCACTCGATCTGCTTGCCTCCGGCAAGGGCGAGCGGCTGCTGATATCAGGCGTGCATCCCTCTGCCAGCCGCCGCCAATTGCAGGCTGCTACCGGCGGCGACAAGGCGCTGTTTTCCTGCTGTGTCGACATCGACCGCGCCGCGCTCGACACGATCGGCAATGCCGAGGAAAGCGCTAAATGGGTGGAGAGCCACGCCTATGGCAGCGTCATCCTCGTCACCAACAATTACCACATGCCGCGCAGCCTGCTCGAGATGGGCCGCCTGCTGCATGGCGCCAGGCTTGAACCCTATCCGGTGGTCAACACCAATCTGGACAATGGCGACTGGCTGACCAAGCCGGAAGCGTTACGCGTGCTTCTGACCGAATACAGCAAATACCTGCTGGCGCTTGCGCGTGGCGTCGTCTCGGTCCGCCAGACTGCCGACAGCGTCGCACTGGCCGAGGTTTCGACCGCCAAGGACTAAAGCAATTCCAGGAAAAGTGTGTAGCGGTTTTCCCGGGAAAAGCACGTACGCTTTCCCTTGGGAATTGCGTCCAAACAGACGACTCTGACGGCGCTCGATTACCCCTTGGCCGTGCCGTCTTCCGCGCCACGCAGCCGCGCAATCTCCTGTTCGAGGCTTTCAATCCGCTTGTCGCGTTCGGCGAGTGCGGCCGCGACATCGGCGGCCTCGAATCGCTGCGGAATGTGTTGCGGGCAATTGGCATCCCAGGCCGAGACGGTGAACAAGATGACCTGCTCGGGGCGCGCCTTGTAGTCCTGCGGCATCAGCCTTGCCAGAAGCTCGGCATCGTCCTCGACGACGCGCGCCGTGCCCCAGATCTTGACGCGCTGGCGATGCGCATAGTCGATCAGGAACAGGAATGCCTGGTTGTTGTCGGCGAGATTCCCCTGCGTGATGAACTGCCTGTTCCCGGAGAAATCGGCAAAGCCGATGGTCTTCTCGTCCAGAACCTTGAGGAAGCCGGCTGGCCCGCCGCGATGCTGGATATAGGGCTGACCCTCGCCATTTGCCGTCGACAGGAAGACGCTGGTCTGCCCCGCGATGAAGTCGGCGAGGTCGGGCGTGATATGGGCGCGCCATCCGCCGCGCTCCTCGGCGCTGGCATAGCCCTTGCGCGAACCTTTGCGGGTCTGGATCGCCTTGACAGTCGGCGTGAAGGCGACATCGCTGGTGAAAGTATGAGCATTCATGGAAGCCTCCGCGAGGCCGAAACACGGCCATTGTACGCGAAGAGGTAGATCCTTCCATGTTTTGGATGTAGATGGCATAGTTGCAAGCTATCCTTCCAATTTCCGGAAGAAAGTATGGATCGTCTCGAAGCCATGTCGCTATTCGTCGCCGCGGTGGAAGCGGGAAGCCTTTCCGCTGCCGGCCGCCATTTCGGCATTCCACTGGCAACGGTCAGCCGCAAGGTTTCCGACCTCGAAAAGCACCTTCAGGCGCGCCTGCTGAACCGTTCGACCCGGCAGCTCACGCTGACCGATGCCGGCCAGGCCTATCTCGCCGCCTGCCGCCGCATCCTCGGCGAGGTCGGCGAAGCCGAACGCACCGCTGCCGGCGAATACAGCACGCCGACCGGCGACCTGTTTATCACCGCGCCGGTCGTCTTTGGTCGCCTGCACGTGCTGCCTGTCGTCACCGAATTCCTGGCGGCTTATCCTCAAGTCAACATTCGCCTGACGCTGGCTGACCGGATAACCCAACTGGCGGAGGAACATCTCGACCTTGCCATCCGCATCGGCGAGCTTGCGCCTTCGAGCCTCATTGCCATCCGCGTCGGCGCGATCCGTCGCGTCGTGTGCGCCAGCCCCGCCTATATCGCCGCGCATGGCATGCCGCGGACGCCGGACGATCTGGCCGCGCATGAATGCATCAGTTTCGAAGGGCCTGCAGCGCTCGCCAGCTGGAGCTTTGCCGGCGACAAGGGCGAACTGATCGTGCCGATCCACTCACGGCTGCGCGTCAACACGGCGGAAGCTGCAATCGATGCCGCGATTGCAGGCGCCGGGATGACGCGGGTGCTCTCCTACCAGATCGCGGACGCAGTACGTTCCGGCGTGCTCGTCCCGGTCTTGCGACCCTTCGAGCCGCAGCCGTGGCCGGTGAGCCTCGTCCATGCCGGCCAAGGCCTGCTGGCGGTGAAACTCAGGGCGTTCCTCGATTTCGCCCCTCCGCGGCTGAAGCAGCGGCTATTGCAGGCGACGTGGTGAGTTGAGACTGGCTTGAGTCAGTGGCGAGCCGGCCTATGTCAGGCCATGCGGCGTTTCCTTTTTGCCCGCGCTTGGTGTAACCAACGCACACCTCCTCAACGGGCCCTTCCCCGCATGCTCTATATCCGCTCGCTGGCGTTCAACTTCGTCTTCTATGTCAATCTGATCGTCCAGATGGTCCTCTGGACCCCTTACTACTTCCTCTCGCCACGCCATCGCGCCTGGTTCGTGCCGAAATTCTGGTCGCGCACCAGCCTGTGGCTCTACGACAAGATCGCCGGCACCAGGAGCGACATCACCGGCGTCGAGAACCTGCCGGAGGGCTCTTTCATCCTGGCGCCGAAACACCAGT
Source organism: Mesorhizobium sp. LNJC394B00 (assembly GCF_000502555.1). Lineage (NCBI taxonomy): Bacteria > Pseudomonadati > Pseudomonadota > Alphaproteobacteria > Hyphomicrobiales > Phyllobacteriaceae > Mesorhizobium > Mesorhizobium sp. LNJC394B00. The sequence continues at coordinate 12,265 of NZ_AYWH01000002.1, read as the reverse complement.
CGTTTTGGGACGCGATCGCGTTCTTTCCGTTCCTCCACGACCCGCTTTACATCCTCAAGCGCGAGCTGACCTGGATCCCCTTCTTCGGCTGGTACATCCTCAAGATGCGCATGATCCCGGTTCACCGCGGCAGCCGCTCCAAGGCGCTGAAGCAGGTCGTTGCCTCGACAAAGCAGGAGATGGGGCGCAATCCGCGCCAGTTGATTATCTACCCCGAAGGCACGCGCCGAGCGCCGGGCGACGAGCCGGCTTACAAATACGGCATTGTCGAGCTCTATACGCAGCTTGGCGTCCCGGTGGTGCCGGTCGCCCATGTCGCCGGCCTCTACTGGCCTCGCCGCAAATTCTTGCGCTTTCCCGGCACCATCAAGGCCCGCTTCCTGCCGCCGATTCCGCCCGGGCTCGGCAAGGACGAATTCATGGACCGGCTGATCGGCGATACGGAAGCCGCCTGCGACCAGCTGCTGATCGAGGCATCGCAGGCTCCTAACCCGCCGCAAATGCCGCCGACGGCGGTCAAGCGGCTGGCCGAACTCGCCGCGGCCGCCAAAGCAATCCCAGGAAAAGTGTGAGCGGTTTTTTCCGTCCTGAATTGCGCCAAAACAAAAAAGACCAAAGCTTGATCTCTTCTGCGGGCCGGCTCAAGGCCACGCCGCCAGCGCCGTGGTCAGCACCAGCGTCGCCGCGAAGGCCAGATTGATGATCCGCGACGCCAGCGGCTGGCGCAGGGTGCGGGCGAAGGCCGCGCCGGCCAGCAGCCACAGCACATGGATGGCTACGATCATCAGGGTGAGAACCGCCAGCCTGGCCGGGATGCCGAGAGCATCGGCGCCGGCTGCGGTCGCGGAGCCAGCAAGGACCGCAGCAATCGCCACATAGGCTTTCGGGTTGGCAACGGCGAGCAGTAAGCCGCCGAGGAAGGTCGGCAGAACCGCGCTGCTGTCACGCGCGGCCAGCGGCGGCGCTGTCGCTATTCTGTAGGCGAGGTAGAGAATATAGGCGGCGGAAGCGACCGCCAGCACTGGCGCTACGCCCGGCATCGAGGTGAGGATAGCCTTGATGCCGGTGGCCACTACCAGCAGCACCGCGACCGTGCCTAAAATCATCCCCGATGTGTAGTGAAGCGAATTGCGCAGGCCGAAGGCGGCCCCTATCGCCGTGACGCTGATCGTCGCCGGGCCAGGACTGCCCATGACGACGGTTGCCGCCAGCACCAGCGCCAGCAATTGCTGCCAGGGCTGCGCCTGCGAAAGAATGTCTGCGGCCATGCTGCCTCTTCTCCACAATAATGGAGAACAGTGTGGCAAGGCGGACAGCCGTCGTCTTGAACGATCGTGCCGAACCTGCGCGGCTAGGCGCTGGCCTTGTCCAGCGCCACGAGATCCTCCGCGCTGAGCTTCAGCGATGCGGCGCGCACCAGGCTGTCGACCTGATCCAGCGTCGTGGCGCTGGCGATCGGCGCGGTGATGCCGGGCTGCGCCATCACCCAGGCGAGTGCTACTTCCGCCTGCTTGGCCGAATGGCGCGCCGCCACAGTGTCGAGTGCGGCCAGAATGCGCATGCCGCGCGCATTGAGATAAGCCTTCACGCCGCCGCCGCGTTCACTTTTGCCGAGATCGGCCTCGCTACGGTATTTGCCGCTCAAAAACCCCTTGGCGAGACTGAAATAGGTGATGACGCCGATATCCTCGGCCACGCACAGATCATGCAGCGGCCCGTCGAAGGATGAGCGGTCGTAGAGATTGTATTCCGGCTGCAGCACGCTGTAGCGCGGCAGCCCGCGCAGGCTGGCAACATCGAGCGCGGCGCGCAGCTGGCCGGCGTCAAGATTCGAGGCGCCGATATGGCGGACCTTGCCGGCAGCGAGCAGCTTCTGGTAGGCGCCGAGCGTCTCCTCATAAGGGGTTGTCGGGTCCGGCCAATGCGAGAGATAAAGGTCGATCACATCGGTCTGCAGTCGCTTGAGCGACGCCTCGACTGCCCTTTCGATATGGGCAGCGGACAGATCCTTCTTGCCTTGTCCCATATCCGAGCCGACTTTGGTGATGACGATGATCTTGTCACGGTTGCCGCGGCTTTTCATCCATTTGCCGATGATGGTCTCGGACTCGCCGCCCGCGTGGCCGGGCACCCAGCGCGAATAGGCATCGGCGGTATCGATAGCGTTGAGGCCGGCGTCGCCGAACCGGTCGAGCAGGTCGAAGGAGGTCTTCTCGTCCGCGGTCCAGCCGAAGACATTGCCGCCCAGGACCAGCGGCGCGATGGAAAGGTCGGTTTGACCGAGACGGCGTTTTTGCAAGACGGGGCTCCGTGGGGCTGGCGGCGGGCGACCCGAATGCTTCGGGCCGCAGCTAAGCTAGGTCTCGCCGCGCCGAGGTCAAAGGCCTCAGCCAATTTTTCCAGCGGGCCAGCGCTTCACAAAGGCGCGAGAGCTTCGCCTGCAGGCTCGCCGTGGTCTACTGGCTCACGAGGCGATCCGCTTCGCCACCTCTTCCAGCCAGTGGTCGCTGATACCCAGCGCCGCGAGATGCTGCAGCGTGTTGAGCACATAGTCCTCGTTGTTTCCGGACTGGCCGACGGCGCCACGGATAACACCTGCCGCATGCGCGGGGTCGAGCCCGCCGGCATACTGCTCATGCTGGCGGTCGACGATATAGGCGACCGCTTTCACTCTCTCTCCCGCGGCCGCCCCATTCCCGTCGAGGCTGATATCGAGCACACGCTCGAGGTAGACGCTGGTCACCAATTCGCGCTCGCGCAGATAGGTCAGCACCTCATCGCGCAGCTCGCCGGGCACGCGAAAGGCCAGCCCGATGCAGGAGCCGCCACGGTCGAGGCCTAGCACCAGGCCCGGCCGCTGGCGCGTGCCGCGATGCACGAAGGAATAGACGCACAGCGACCGGCGGTAGCCGTAAAGCCGCGCGCGCCGTGTCTCGACATGGGCGAATCCCGGTCGCCAGATCAGCGAGCCGTAGCCAAAAACCCAAAAATCGCCCATATCGCCAAGCCTGATTGCACGAGAGTGACGCCGCCGCATCGGAATCGGTGCTCTTCTGTTCTTTTTGCTTGTTGCGTAAGCCACAGTCCACCCGCAACACGCCCGCGTTAATGAAAGCCGCAGCATGACGTCAAGTGACGAGCGTCCGTCGAAGTTTCGCCGCCGGCTGATGTGGCTCGCTGCCTTGGTCGTTATGCTGTTCGGCGTCTACAGCGCGGTCTGGTTCTATGTCGCCGGTCGCGTCAGCAGCGAAGCCGACAAAGCGGTGGCCTCGCTCAAGGACAAAGGCATCGAGGCCGGCTGCGCCAACCTCACCGTCAGCGGCTACCCCCTGAGTTTTGCCATCTCCTGTGACAATCTGGCTTACGAGGACGACGCCAGGAACGTTGCCGCCTCGGCAGGCAGCTTCAACTTCGTTGCAGAGCTCATCCGGCCTTTGTCGCCTGCCGCCGAGTTGCGTGGGCCGCTGCGCACCTCGGTGCCGGGGATGGCGCCGCTATGGATCGATTGGGACAATCTGCAGGCCAATGCCAAGCTCTCCTGGCCCTTGCCACGCAGCATTTCGCTGCAGGCCGAGAGCTTGTCCGGCCAGACCGATCCGGCCGACGACACCGACCCGGTTTCACTGTTCAGCGCCGGAACGGCGGCGGGCGAGTTGCGGCCGGACGGTCAGGACCTTGGCTATACCGGAAGCTTCACCGATCTTGAGATCGACGCCGACGCGATCGGCGGGCGCGTGCTGCCGCCGCTCGACGGCAGCGGCGACGCGACGCTGAAGAACGGCGTCGCGCTGATGAAGACGCAGGCCAGGAGCCTGCGCGGCCAGGCGGTCGGCATCCACAAGCTCGATCTGTCGTCGGGAACCGCGCGCATCACCGTCTCCGGCCCGGTGTCGGTCGACGCCAACGGCCAGGTCAATGCCGACCTGACGATCAAGCTGCAGGATCCCAAAGCCGTGGCGGCAATCCTCGCCACCGCAATCCCCGAGCAGAAGAGCCAGATCGAGCAAGGCTTTGCCGGTCTGGCGCTGCTCGGCAACGAACCGTCGATGCCGCTCAAGGTGGTGAAGGGCAAGGTCTCGCTCGGCTTCATTCCGCTGGGCAAGATCAAGCCGCTCGATTAGAGCAATTCCAGGAAAAGTGTGAGCAGTTTTCCGTCCGGAATTGCGTTAAAACAAAGAGACAGAGCATGATCGCAAAGAGCGGCAACGGCTTTTGGGGAGAGATCATGCTCGAGCAAGCCGACGCATGAACCGACCGGTGAAACTGCTGAGCGTTGGCGCGCTGACGCTGGATACCATCCTGCGCGTCGAAACCCTGCCCACGCATCAGGGCAAGTTCATCGCCTCGGACGGCATCCAGATCGCCTCGGGCATGGCGACAAGTGCTGCCTGCGCCGCCCGCCGTCTCGGCGCCGAGGTGTTCCTGTGGGCAAGTGCAGGTGACGATGCCGTCGGCGACCAATTGCTGGCCGGCATCGAGGCCGAGGGCGTCGATTGCGACTTTGTCCGCCGCGTCGAAGGCGCCCGCTCGGCGCTGGCCGCGATCCTGGTCGACGCTCATGGCGAGCGCATCATCGTGCCCTTCTACGACCCAAAGGCGCAGGCCGACCCCGAGGCGGTGCCTGTCGCCGATCTTTCCGGCTTCGATGCCGTGCTGGTCGATGTGCGCTGGCCGGGCGCCGCTGCTCTTGCCTTGACCGCCGCGCGCGACGCCGGTTGCCCGGCAATCCTCGACGCCGACACGGCGCCGCTGGAGGTGCTGGAGCGTCTGTTGCCGCTGGCGTCGCACATCGTCGCTTCGGAGACGGCTGCACGCATTGTCTGCGGCCACGCGCTGAATCCCGAAACCGCCTGCGCCGACCTCGCCAGCCGCACAGACGCCTTTGTCGCGGTTACCGGCGGCGCCGTGGGAAGCTGGTGGCATGACCGGTCCGCCGGATGCGTGCGCCACATCGCGGCGCCGAAGATCAAGGCGGTCGACACGCTTGCCGCCGGCGACGTGTTTCACGGTGCCTTTGCCGTCGGGCTTGCCGAAGCCATGCCTATCGAGCAGGCCTTGCGCTTTGCCAGCGCGGCGGCCGCGCTCAAATGCCAGCGCTTCGGCGGCCGGCTGGGCGCGCCGGACCGGGCCGAGACAATGGCCATGGTCGCGGCGACCTGGCCCGTCTGAAACAGATTTAACTTTTCACCGGGTGCTCGACCGCCTGCCGGCCGAAATCCGGCACGTCGATATCCTGGCCGGCCTCGATGATCGAACGGCGAACGGCCCGGGTGCGGGTGAACAGGTCGAACAGCTTGTCGCCGTCGCCCCAGCGGATCGCCCGCTGCAGCGAGGCGAGGTCCTCCGAAAAGCGCGCCAGCATTTCCAGGATGGCATCCTTGTTGTGCAGGCACACGTCGCGCCACATGGTCGGGTCGGAGGCGGCCAGACGGGTGAAGTCGCGGAAACCGGAAGCCGAATATTTGATCACTTCCGACTTGGTCACCGATTCCAGATCGTCGGCCGTGCCGACGATGTTGTAGGCAATGATGTGCGGAAGATGCGAAACGATGGCCAGCGTCATGTCATGATGCTGCGGGTCCATCGTGTCGATGTTGGAGCCGCAGCGCCGCCAGAATTCCGACAGCTTTTCCAGCGCGGCCGGATCGGTTCCCGGCAGCGGCGTGAAGATGCACCAGCGGTTTTCGAACAGCTCGGCGAAACCCGCATCCGGGCCCGATTTCTCCGTACCCGCCAGCGGGTGTCCCGGAATGAAGTGCACGCCGTCCGGCACATAGGGCTGCATTTGCGCAATGACGGAGGCCTTGGTCGAACCGACATCGGTGAGGATGGCGCCTTTTTTCAGCGCCGCTGCGATCTCTTGCGCCACCTCGCCCGACGATCCCACCGGCACCGAGACGATGATCAGGTCGGCGTCGCGGACCGCTTCCCTGGCGTCGGTGGTGTAGCTCTCGCCAAGACCGAGCTCCTTCGCCCGTGCCAGCGTGGTCGGGCTGCGCGTCGCGATGGCGACATGGCGGGCCAGGCCCTCGCGGCGGATGATGCGGGCCAGCGACGAGCCGATCAGGCCGATGCCGACCAGCGCGATCTTTTCAAACATCGGTGCTGTCATTGTTTCAGCTTTTCAGGAATGTCGTGAGGGCATCGATGACGCCCCGATTGGCTTCTTCGGTGCCGACGCTCATGCGAAGCGCATTGGGAAAGCCATAGCCGGTAACGCGCCGCAATATATAGCCGCGCTGGGTGAGGTAGTCGTCCGCCGCCTCAGCCGAATGCCTCTTGTCGTCGGGAAAGTGGATGAGGACGAAATTGCCGACGCTGGGCGTCACGCGCAGCCCAAGCTTCGTCAGCTCTTCATTCAGCCAGGTAAGCCAGGTCTCGTTGTGCAACGAACTGCGCTCGACATGGGCGCGGTCGCGGATGGCGGCAATGCCGGCCTCGATCGCTGTTGCGTTAACGTTGAAAGGGCCGCGGATGCGGTTGATGGCATCGACGATGTGCAGTGGGCCATACATCCAGCCGATGCGCGCGCCGCCAAGGCCGAGCTTGGAGAAGGTGCGGGTCATGACCACATTCTGTGCGCTGCCCGCCAGCTCGATGCCGGCCTCATAGTCATTGCGCCTGACATATTCGGCATAGGCCGCGTCGAGCACCAGAAGCACGTTGCCCGGGAGAGCGGAATGCAGGCGGCGGACCTCCTGGAACGGCAGATAGGTTCCGGTCGGATTGTTGGGATTGGCGAGGAAGATGATTTTGGTCCGCGGCGTCACCGCGGCCAGGATCGCGTCGACGTCGGCGCGCTCCTCGGTTTCCTTCACAGCAACCGGCTTGGCCCCCGCCGACTGAATGTAGATCTTGTAGACCATGAAGGCATGTTCGGTAAAAATCGCCTCATCGCCTGGCGCAAGATAGGTCTGCGCCAGCAGGCCAAGTATCTCGTCAGAACCGTTGGAGCAGATGATGTTTGCCGGGTTGAGGCCATGCACCTCGGCGATCGCCTCGCGCAGCCGGCGGGCGGTGCCATCGGGATAGACATCGAGCTTGGCAGCCACTTCACGCGCGGCCTCGATCGCCTTCGGCGACGGGCCGAGCGGGTTCTCGTTCGACGATAGTTTATGGACCTTGGCGACGCCGGCCGGTGCTGTGCTCTTGCCCGGCACATAGGCGTCGATGTCCATGATGCCCGCGCGGGGCGTCGGTCGTGCCTTGTCCGCTGTCTTGTCCATGTCGCAAATCCATCGAGAATGCCTCCGTCCGGAGGCCGCAGCGGAAATACAAGCCGTAGCCGCGAATGTCGAGAGGCGGGCAATAGCTGGCCGTTGACGCCGGGCCGCACGAGTTCTAGAAGAACGCAACAGTTCCGTGGTGATTTGGCCGGTCGGCTTGCAGCCACGTTAAACAACTCGCTAAAGGGCCGTTTGCGTGACGTAACCGGCTTTGCGATCGCATTGCCGGTTTTTTATTGCCTGACGGCGGGCAAGGAGAGTCACATGGCCGCGCTCCGCGCTACAAAAACCAACAACGAGGCCGACAACCCGTCGAGCCCTGTGTTGCGTTTTGGCCCTGACAAGCCGCTGAAGCTCGACGCCGGCACGCTTTTGTCGCCGTTCCAGATCGCCTACCAGACATATGGCGCCCTCAACGATGCCCGCACCAACGCCATCCTGGTCTGCCACGCGCTGACCGGCGACCAGCATGTCGCCAGCACCAATCCGGTGACCGGCAAGCCCGGCTGGTGGGAAGTGCTGATCGGTCCCGGCAAGATCATCGACACCAACCGCTTCTTCGTCATTTGCTCCAACGTCATCGGCGGCTGCCTCGGCTCCACCGGTCCGGCCTCGACCAATCCCGCCACCGGCAAGCCCTACGGCCTCGACCTGCCAATCATCACCATCCGCGACATGGTGCGGGCGCAACTGATGCTGGTCGACCATTTCGGCATCGAAAAGCTGTTTTGCGTGCTCGGCGGCTCGATGGGCGGCATGCAGGTGCTGGAATGGGCGTCATGCTATTCCGAGCGCGTCTTCTCGGCCCTGCCGATCGCCACAGGCGCACGCCATTCCTCGCAGAACATCGCCTTCCACGAGGTCGGCCGCCAGGCTGTCATGGCTGATCCGGACTGGCATGGCGGCAAATATTTCGAGCACGGCAAGCGCCCGGAAAAGGGGCTCGCCGTGGCGCGCATGGCCGCCCACATCACCTATCTGTCGGAAGCCGCCCTGCATCGGAAATTCGGCCGCAATCTGCAGGACCGCGAAGCGCTGACCTTCGGTTTCGACGCAGATTTCCAGATCGAAAGCTATCTGCGCCACCAGGGCATGACATTCGTCGACCGCTTCGACGCCAACTCCTACCTCTACATGACCCGTTCGATGGATTATTTCGACCTCGCCGCCGATCATGGCGGCCGGTTGGCAGATGCCTTTGCCGGGACCAAGACCCGCTTCTGCCTGGTGTCCTTCACCTCGGACTGGCTGTTCCCGACCGAGGAGAGCCGCTCGATCGTGCATGCGCTCAACGCCGCCGGCGCATCGGTCTCCTTCGTCGAGATCGACACCGACCGCGGCCATGATGCCTTCCTGCTCGACGAACCCGAACTGTTTGCCGCCATCAAGGGCTTCATCGGCTCGGCGGCCCGCGCAAGGGGGCTCGCCTCATGAGCGTCAATGGCAGCCAGCGCGTCGACCTCGAAGTCGTGGCCAACCTGATACCCCCGCAGTCGCGGGTGCTCGATGTCGGCTCCGGCGACGGCCTGCTGCTCGAACTCCTGCAGGAGACCAAGCAGGTCGACGGCCGCGGGCTGGAGCTGTCACAGCGCGGCGTCAATGAATGCGTTTCGCGCGGCCTCTCGGTCATCCAGGGCGATGCCGACACCGACCTCGAATTCTATCCGGACAAGGGTTTTGACTTCGTCGTCCTGTCTCAGACGCTGCAGGCGACCCGCAACCCGAAGCTGGTGCTCGACGAGCTGCTGCGAATCGGCAACCGCGCCATCGTCTCCTTCCCCAATTTCGGCCACTGGCGGGTGCGGCTGTCGCTGTTCGTCAATGGCCGGATGCCGGTGACCGCGGACCTGCCCTATTCCTGGTACGACACGCCCAACATCCATTTCTGCACCATCCGCGACTTCGTCAATCTGGTCGAGGAACTCGGCGCTTCGGTCGAGAAAGCCACCGCGCTCGACGGCAACGGCCAGAAGATCGGCCTGTCGATGCCATGGTGGTTCTGGAATTTCTTCGGCCAGCAAGCGGTGTTCTTGCTGAAGCGGTAGTTTGCCCCTATTCCAGCACGTCCGTCGCCTTGTGCGGGTGCTGAACGCCATCGGCGATGATCACATCGGCGTGGGAGTTGTCGGTGCGCAAGGCCAGAATCTCGCGATAGGCTGATGAATCGTACCAGCCCCACGCATGCGCCCTGTCCGGAAACTCGATGACGATCAGATGCCCGGGCCATTCGTTTTCGACCACGTCCATGTCGCCGCCGTGGACAAGGAAGCGGCCGCCGAACGGCTCCAATGTGGCGTCGATCCTCTGCAGATACTCGACAATCTGCGGGCCCATTGTGACTTGACGCATATGGGCGACGGCGTAGGCGGCCATGGCTGAACTCCCTGTGAGATCGAAGCCCGACGACCGGCTTCGTTGGCGCAATCTGCAGACATGATGGCCATCGGTCGATTACGTCTGGGGTAATCGGCCGGCTTACCGGCGTCCTGGCTCAACAGTTTGTGATGACATTGCCGCTGGTTTTTTGTAGCGTCGAATCGAATGCCATCCCGGGGTAAGGCTTGGACGGCGACCATCAAAACCTCCGGCCTCCAGGCATTTCGGGGCACAATCGAAGCAACATGTCCAAGGCAACCGACCTCGCTCCGCTGATCTCGGTGATCACACCGACGCACAATCGCCGCAGCAAGGTCGTGCGCGCCGTGGAGAGCGTGCTGGCGCAGAATTTTCCCCGGTTCGAACACATTGTCGTCGATGACGGCTCGACCGACGGTACGGCAGCCGCACTTGCCGAAATCCGCGATCCACGGCTGATCTATGTTGGCTCAAAATGGCGCGGCGCCAATGCCGCCCGCAATGCCGGCATCGAGCGGGCGCAGGCGCCGGTGGTGACATTCCTCGATTCCGACGACGTCTATTTGCCGGATCGCCTGGCGCGGACGCTGGAGCAGTTCGACAACAATCCCTCGCTCGAAGTGCTGATCAGTTCCTTCGTGTCGCTGAAGGGCAATCGCCGCACCAACTGCGTCAACCGCGAGGCGCTGCTGAGCCGCGACTCGCTGGAGCGGGCCCTTGTCGCGCAGACCATCTTCATTGCCGGGTCGGCAATCACCGCCCGGCGCGAGTCGCTGCTGGCCATCGGCGGCTACGATAGTGACGTCACGCGCATGCAGGATCGCGAATTGTTGCTGCGCTTTGCCCGTCGCAGCGGCGCGCAGCTGTCCGAAGTGATCGACTGGAAAAAGTACAACTCGGAGAATTCGATCTCCGGTCGCCGGGACGGCTATGTCGAAGCCTATGCGAGCTTGATCGACAAGCACCCCTATATCGCCGACCGCTACCCCTACATTCCGCCTTACATGATCGCCCGGCAGCTCATCGCCGATGCACTCAAGGGCAGGGTTTCGCAGGCGTTCTCCGGCTATATGGCCAACCGGTCGTCGAAGGCGCTTGGCTATTCGCTGCCGCAGCTGTTGCGTGGCTATGTCGGCGGCCGGCGCTGGCGCCGCGATCTCTATGCCGAATTTCGCGACAAATACGGTGCACGGCCGGCCTGAAGTTTGCCGACAAGCCGCGCAGCGGCTTTCCCCTCCGAACTGCCTCAAACCTCATTTGTCGAGTTCCGGCAGATATGGGTCGGAATATAGCCGCCGGTCGCGTTCGCCCTGCAGGCAGTCCATGGGTGCGGCGGCATCGATCGGGACCACGGTCGCATCGGCGATGCCGCTCACCTCCAGGATCAACTTGCGGCGTATGGCGGTGGCGAATTCCGAGGCCGCATAGATCGGCAACACGAAGGAGCCGGGCCCACCGGTGACGCAGTCGTCATAATACTGGTCGAGATGGCTGAAGGTCGGCGACGGGCTGATCAGGATCGGCAGGCCGTTGATGACGATGCCCTTGGCCACCGCCGCATCGCGTGTCGTGGCGACGGGCAGCCCGGTGTTGTTGGGACCGTCGCCGGAAATGTCGATGACGCTGCGTGGCGCATCGAACCCCGTGCCCTCGAACAGCCCGGCGCCGAAGGCAAGCGCGCCCGAAATCGAGGTGCCGCGAAAGCTGCGGAACGGCCGCGCTTCTATTCTGTCGGCGAAGGCGTTGGCGCTCTCTGCGCTGTCGATCACCTGCCAGGCGATGACGCCATCCTCGCGCACGACGCCCGCCCATTCGAAATAGGCAAGCGCGATGCGCCCGGTGGTTCCCGAGCGCACGGCCTTGATGAAATCGGGATGCCTGAGCGCCTCGACATAGCCCGCGCGCTGCAGCGCGAACTCCCTCTCGTCCATCGACTGTGAGATGTCGACCGCCAGCACCAGTTCGACATCCACGGCAACGGCCGGGGCAGCCACGGGCGTGGTGCAGGCAAGGCAGGCAAGCAGGCTGAGCGCATCGAGCATGGCCGCACCACGGACGTTTCGACCCGTGATTCTTCGCCGCGATCGCGGCGAAATAAAGCCCCTTCTACTTCTTTCGCCGCACGGCCGCTTTCGGCGGCGGGTCGATGGCGCCGGTCCTGACTCGGGCGGGTTTCAGTGGCGCAGCACCCGTATCCTTCACGATGTTCAATGCGCGTGGAAAGAAATGACCATTGTGCAGTCCGCGCCCGATGTTGAGGATCGCGGTTTCCGGCAGGCGTTTCTCCAGCATGGACAGTACCCTTCGCAGCGAAGGACCATCGAACGCGTCCATCGCTTCGTCGATGATCACCCATTTCGGCTGCCGCAAGGCCAGCCTGGCGAAGGCCAGCGACCGCTGTTCGTCATCGTTGAGTTCACGCTCCCAACGTGCGGAACGGTCGAGCGAGGATGACAGCCGCTCGAGGCCGACCTCGGCCAGCACCGCCCCAAAATCAGCATCGCCAGCCGGCGCCGAGCCATTTGGATGCAGCACTTCGCGTAACGTGCCGGCAGGAAAATACGGAACACGCGGCACGAAAATCGGCGTTTCTCCGGCCGGCAAGCCGATCCGCCCGCTGCCCCAGGGCCAAAGGCCGGCAATGGCGCGGAAGAACAATGTCTTGCCGGCGCCTGGGTCGCCGG
>NZ_AYWH01000001.1:0-933674 GCF_000502555.1 Mesorhizobium sp. LNJC394B00 | reverse complement strand
GGTGGGCGCGAGGCCAAAGATGAAGTCGACGTCGTTGGCGCGGCACCAGTCGATGACCTGCGGGTTGCAATAATGGCTATCGCCGCGGAGCAGGATTCGAATGTTCGGCCAGTTGATCTGGATCGCCCGCACCAGACGGCGCAGGTGGGGGCGGATCTCAGCCCCACTCGGCCGCTTGGCCGGTCGCAGGATCGCGCTGACGAACCGTCCCGCACCATCGAACACGACGATCGGCTGGAAGCCGTACTCGTCATGGTGGGCATTGAACAGGCGAAGCTGTTGGCCTCCGTGCACAGCGTCGAAGGTGTCGTCAATGTCGAGTACGATCCGCTTCGGCACTTGCCGGAACGAGGCGCAATAGAGATCGACCATCGCCCGCCCCATCGCGACCAGCTCCCGCACCCCGGGTAGGTTCTCCAGCCGGCACAGCGTCGATTGCGACGCCAGATCCCGACCCGACGGCAGCGCATCCTGGGTCATCTTGAAGACCGGATCGCGGCGCAGCCGGTTGGCGTCGTTGCCGTCCTCGTAGCCGGCGGCGATCACCTTCATGCGAAAGTCGATCATGTCCGCCAGGCTGTGGACGACCTGGTCCGGGCAGCACGGATCGTCGATGCAACGCGCCAGACGCTCGGCCACCCGCAACCGCTTTTCCACCTCGGCCAAGGCCAGAACGCCGCTGTTGGACGACAGCATGCCGCCGTCGAAACGGGCGACGACGGACTAGCCGCCGACTGATGACAAACCGCTCAGCGGCAGCGCAAGATCGTTCATGGTGGGTGTGGTCTCCGGGAAATTTCGGATCGGCTTAAGCAACCAAATCCTACGTCATTTCAACGGGCTTGCGCCACATCCACCAACCCCCATGAATTTTTCAGGCTGGCAGAGAGGGTGCTTGCGGTGCACTCACTGACACGAGATCGCAAATGGAGGCGCGTGACCACCAGAACTGGCGACACCCAAGGTGGTCCGCTGGACCCGCAGGAGGAACCACAAGGTGTCAGCGGGCAGAGCGCAAGCGAGTGGCTACTTCGATCTTTCTAGAAGCGCGCCGGCAGCCTGGGCGGGGGGCTTGGGGGTCAGACTGCCGGCGCACGCCACTCACGAAGAGCGGCCCCTTTTCCTGGTTCGAACGCCCATAGTCAACCCGGAAACGTCAGGATGCCCGCCATGTTACTTTCAGAGCGGCGCGACTTCGCCATGGTGGACGATTCAGCCTAGGAGTAGCCACTCTCGTAGGCCGAGTTGATGCTCAAGCCAGCATCGCCTTGCCGAACTAGGAAGAGTTCGCCGTTAGTACTTCGTCGCGAGCCGATGCCGTCGTGCACGTTTCGTAGCACTCCGGGCGGCTATATCGCTTTGTTGTTCGGTGAGCTGCGCCAGAAGGCATCGCATCAATCGAATCAAGCGTCGACATCAGCCGCAAGCTTCACATCACAACAGCTAGTCCACCCATTGCAGATCATCCGATCTGTTCAGGCGGCGTCCGAAATGTCCAACTCCGACTCAAGAATTCCCACAGGTATGGAAAGCGATTTCGCTATCCGATCCCGATAGCCCTTGCTGTACCTCAGACCTCGCTCGATGTTTTGGATTTCCTCAGCGGCCAGCCCGCACGCGACCGCCAGGTCGTCGATCGAATATCCAAGGTGCTCGCGATAAGCGCGGACGATGTGGGTTCCCTGGGACATAGCCGTCAAGACTGGTTCGGGAATGCGCGAATCCTTCATAAACATCTCCAAGAACTGGGAGCTCCCTCGGAGATTCCTCCCCGAGGCGCACACTTAGCAAATAAAAAAAATTGGTCGTCCATTCGGCCGAACCGGCCTCATGCATGGGATGGGCCGCTGAATTGGCCGGGCCGGAATATGGCGGCTCACCTCCTTCTGATCAAGTATCAAGGCTGCCCGTGCTGAGAGCCTGGTCGGCGTAGCGCATGCGACCTGCGATCCTTCGTGGACCATTCTCGCCGATGGCTTTCTTGAACAGCAACTCGAACTTTCGGCAGGACACTGCTTCCTTCGGCCAATCTCCACCGGCGAGGCAGCGAAAGACCCGCTCGTAACCGCTACCGAGTTTCGCAATTGCAGCAAACAATGGTCATCTGGTTTCATCCGGGCTTCGGATCCAGACAAGGGGTACCGCTTTCCTGGAGGCGCATCGCCACCTGTACAGGTTCACAATCATTCGACCGTGACCGATTTTGCGAGATTGCGCGGCTGGTCTACATCCGTCCCCATGAAGAGCGCCGTGTGGTAGGCTAGAAGCTGTATCGGGAGCGAGAAGATCATTGGCGCGATAATCTCGTCGACAACCGGCAGCACGAGCGTGTGCATGGTTTCGAGTTTCGATACGGCTGCCCCTTTTTCATCGGTGATGAGGATAATCCGCCCTCCACGGGCAGCCACTTCCTGCATGTTGGAAACGGTCTTGTCGAAAAGACGGTCATGGGGCGCGATGACGATCACCGGCATGTTCTCGTCTATCAAGGCGATCGGCCCGTGCTTCAATTCACCCGCTGCATAGCCCTCGGCATGAATGTAGGAAATCTCCTTGAGCTTCAGCGCACCTTCCATCGCTAGCGGGAAACTGGTGCCACGGCCGAGATACAGGACGTCACGACACTTTGACAGTTCGCGCGACAAGAACTCGATTTCCGGCTGGATGCACTCGAGTACGTGGCCCATCACGCGCGGCAATTCGGCGAGGCTCCTGACGAGCGCCTGCAGCTCGTGTTCGGGGACGGTCCCGCGGGCTCTGGCCGCGCCGATGGCGAGTGCTGCTAGAACGGCAAGCTGGCAGGTAAAAGCCTTGGTAGAGGCGACGCCGATCTCCGGTCCGGCAAGGATCGGGAAAACCGTATCGGCCTCCCGAGCGATAGTCGATTCGCAGGCATTGACGATAGCGCCAATTTTCAGCCCACGCTCCTTGCAGTACCTCAATGACGCAAGCGTATCGGCGGTTTCGCCGGACTGCGAGATGAAAAGAGCCGCCGACTGCGGCGGCAACGGGATCTCGCGGTAACGGAATTCGGACGCAACGTCGATTTCAACCGTCAGGCGCGCATAGCGCTCGAACCAGTATTTTCCGATCAGTCCGGCGAAATAGGCGGTCCCGCAGGCAGAGATCGCCAAGCTCGGGACCTTGGCGAAATCAATGCCAGGAACCATGTCGCGACTGTCTATGATGTTAATGTAATGACGGAGAGCATGGGCGATGACCTCGGGCTGCTCGTAAATCTCCTTCTCCATAAAGTGGCGATGGTTGCCCTTGTTGGCGAGATCGGCCGCGGCCGTGGAGATATGGCGCGGACGCTCGACGGGACGGCCGTCGACATCGAAGATATGGGCGCCCGAATTGCCGATAACGGCCCAGTCGCCGTCGATGAGATAGGTAATTTCATTGGTGAAGGGAGCAAGGGCGATCGCGTCGGAGCCCAGGAACATCTCGCCGTCGCCGTGACCGATCGCGAGCGGTGGTCCGTTGCGCGCCGCCGTGATGGTCGACGGTTCATCTTCGAAGAGGATGGCAAGCGCATAAGCGCCCTTGACGCGTTTCAGCATGGCACGCGTGGCCTCTTGCGGCCTCATGCCCTCTCGGCGGTATCTTGCCAAGAGATGCCCAACGACCTCGGTGTCGGTGTCGGTCTGGAACTCGGCGCCATCCGCCGCCAATTCGTCCTTCAGCTCGGTGAAATTCTCGATGATGCCGTTATGGACTACGGCGACACCGTCGCTAAAGTGCGGGTGCGCATTGCGTTCGGTCGAGGCCCCGTGGGTTGCCCAACGCGTGTGGCCGATGCCGACGTTGCCGCTCAGCGGCTCTTCCTTCAGTCGCGTCTCGAGATTGACGAGCTTGCCCTCGGCGCGCCGGCGGTGCAAGGCACCCTCGATGATCGTCGCAACGCCGGCGGAATCATAGCCGCGATATTCCAAACCCTTCAACGCGCCGATCAACCGATCCGACACCGGCTGTTGCCCAACGATGCCAACAATCCCGCACATGTTCGTCTCCGCATCTTTGCGGGCAGCACCAGCCCACGCGAGACGGATACCCGTCCGGCCGCTTTAAGTGGCGGCCTTGTAGTAGAATTCCATAATATTGGTAAAATTGATTGTTGTGATAACTACCATCCACCCGATGGATAGGTCGGCGGCTGTGGAGCCACGACCCAAACTTCTATTCGCGCCTGACAGGGCGCCTCGTCGAGCCCGGCAAGCTTCAGCCGGGCATAGAGTGCGGCGCGCTCTCCCGAAAAGCGCGTGAGCGCCTCGGCATTGCAGCGCTCGAAGCAGTCTCTCACGGCAGTGCGCCGCTTGAGGCTCTCGACGACTACGAAGCGCCAGGGCTGGCTGAGGCCAACGGAGGGCGCAGTGCTGGCGAGCTCGAGCAGGCGTTCCAGCGTACCCTCCGGCAGAGCCGTCGGCTCGAAGCGCCGCACATCCCTGCGCCAGCGCAGCAGCGTGATCAGCCCGGAGCGAAAATCGTCGGTGAAATCTGGAGGTGACGGCATGGCGGTCTCGTTAGGTATGTATTGGACACTAGGGAGTACAGTGTGGACAGCCTACTGCCGGATTGCCAAGCTGGCTTGTTGCGTCCGACAATCGCGTCATGCGGCCCCAACCGCAAACGATAGAAAAATGTTTCCTGATGGGCGGCGCTATTAAGATGCAATCGACCAAGCCAGTTTCGATCAGCTCGCACGGCGGTGAATCGCGTACCAGGCCGTTGGTAGATGCGCCATTGACACTTAGGCGCACCCGTATCGCTCACCAGGCCTCGGAATGCGGAGAACGTCGGCCTGGAACGCGGAGACGGCGACAGGCGTCTCAGCTTGCATATACTCGTTCCTGCCGCATCGCCTGCAACTCAGTTTGCTTCCGACCACGTCGGCCTCGACGTCCCCGAAGATTCCCCAGGTCATTCGGCCGATACCATCGTCTGACATCATAGCGCCGCAGCGGACAGCACCAGCTGCCCAATTTCATTTGGGGCATCGCTGAGCTTCCAGTCGCCACCGCAATTTCGTCTTCCACCAGCGTCAGGCCTGACCCAAATTGCAGCTCATCCCTCTCACAGTCAATTCGCGCTTGAATTATATGTTCTACTTTCGTTCACTGTTCGGACGACACATTAGAAAGAGCTGGAATGGAATCTATCATCAGCCCTCGACAGCCGCCAAAGGTGGCCGCTGTTCAAGCCCGCCGAAAAGTTTGGATGCCGTTCACAAGGGGAGAGCATTGGTGGGACCATGCCGGCGCCATCTACCTCTTTGTTCTTCTCGGGGAACATCGCCCGGGCCAGTGGTCTCAATCGTGACCGGAGATAAAAATAACAGACGCGCATCAGGGCTCGCGCACGTGGAACGCAATGAGCATCCCCAGTTACTGGCACATTCTACAATCAGCTACCAACTGACAAACGTATGGCAGGAGACGGATGAGACGTGGACGGTGTTCGACCGTCGTACCGCAGAGTCGCCATAAGTCGCATTTAGGAGGTCCTGATATTTGATGCAAATGGCTGGGAACGTTGCTCACCCTCAACTCGGAGGTGACCGTTACCATAAACAGCGGATGGGCTGGTGCCGTCATGAAGTTGGAGGGCGACTTGCCTCCTCTAGCCGTTTTCGCAACCTATTCCGTCGCCGTCTCGGTCAAGATCATAGATATCGGTGCCTACGACAGAGACCGGCCCGTGTACGTATGCGGGACCATTGCCCTTTCCGGAGGAACAGTCGACATCGCTGGCGATTGGAACACAGGCGCCTGTGTAGTTAGGGTCGCAGGATTCTTGGCCATGAGCGCTGCTGATGAAGGACGCCAGACCCAGAGCGACCGCGCCTAGACGATGAAACCGCATCAAACACCCGCCAGCTAACACCCAAGAAATCTTAGCGGGCATTTTAGCTCCATGCAATATTAGCACTGGCTTGGGCGCCTATATATCACCACCAAGCTCCAAAGAGATAAGTTATTGCCCCACTGCAATGATCAAGATCGCGTTGAGGGTCGCGCGATGGCGGGCTACTTGATTTCGGTTTGGCAGATGCGTGGCCAAAGAGCGACGCGTGCTGCCAGGCATATGCATCTTCGGCGGGGTTTGACTTTTGATATTGCCAGGCAGGAAGGTCGCTAGCTGTACAGACCAGCTTATTACCGAGGTCGAGAATCCTAGTACCGATCGGTGGTAGTGCATCCACAGCAGTCATTTGACAGCCGTCGTCGAGCCGGAGTTCGCATCGCCCTCTGCGGTGAGGCCTCCGTAAGCGTCTGCGACGACCGACAGAGTCGACAAGCACGCGCTTCGTTCAGCGCCCCGAGGTGATCATGGCTGAAAGCGGCCCTACAAGGGCGGCCGATAGTAGCCTTCAAGGCCTACAAGAGGCAAACGCTGTGGAATCGTGTGCAGGGCGAGGTCGGCGGTCCCGAAGGAGCATAAGAAGAACAAGGCCGAATGGCTGAAGCCGGGACTGGTCCGCCGGTCACGAGGTCGGAGGGCGAAGAGAAGCTGCGCCTCGCGAGGCTACGGATTTCTGGGAGGATAACCAAAGAGCGCGGCCAGTCTTAGGTATATTGTACGATTGTTACCCAAGCGGCGGCCGCATGGACTCTCATCATCTTGGAACTACATTGCCAGAATGGCACAGCTCTTTGAATCCGCCCCAATGAGCGCTTCATTTCAGATGATCGTGGACCACTATGAGACAGCGGTTTCACTCCAGGAGCGCATTGTAACTCGCGCTCGACAAGTCGGCTTGGCGACCAAAAGCGATGACGAATTTCTGGAGCATCTGAATGCCGCGTTAGAGCGGGTGCGCCAAAGCTTGGCTCGGGCCGATTAACGTAATTGATAAAAAATGGGACATCCGCGGTCGGCAGGCATACAGTGTGCCATCGACGGCAACTCTAAGGGCGTCCGTCGGCTGTGAGCGATCAACATGCTTCCGCCCCAATAGGGAGAGGGAGCTATGACAGACTCCAGTTCACAAACTCACACTGCCGCGCAACGCGACACCGGCCAAAATTCGATCTATCGCAATTCGCTGCTGCTACGAATGTGCTCGGCAGATTTGGCATTGCTGCAACCTCATTTCGAAAGCGTCTCCCTTGGGCTGAAGACGCATCTCGAAGTGGCGGGGTCACCAATCAGCACCGTGTACTTCTTCGAGAGCGGTCTCGGGTCAGTGGTGGGCGAGCTGCGGCCTGGTATCGAAGCTGAGATCGGAATCATTGGTTGTGAGGGCATGACCGGCTCAGCGCTTATCATGGGCGATGACCGGTCAACGCACGATTGTTACGTCCAATTAGAAGCCCGAGCCTTTGTTATCGACGCGGGCCTCTTCACCAAGGCGCTTCTGACAAGCCCAACCTTGCGAACCTTTCTGCTCCGCTACGTTCACTACTTTCACCTCCAGGCAAGCTTCACCGCGCTCAGCAATGCCCGGATGAACATAGTCGACAGGCTCTCAAGATGGCTGGTGATGTGTGATGATCGCGTCGACGGGAACAGCTTTGCGATTACGCACGAGTTCTTATCAGTTATGCTCGGTGTCAGGCGGCCCGGCGTCACCATAGCGCTGCAAACCTTGGAGGGCCAAGGTCTGATACGCTCAATGCGAGGAGAGGTAGTCATTCTTGATCGCGCGCGTCTAATTGCGCTGGCTGATGGGTCATATGGCAGGGCTGAAGCCGAATACGCTCGGCTAGTCGGCAAACTGCATTGATCGCAGGTGCCGCGGCGTCCGTAGCGCCGCGACGGTGATCGCCAACGAATGTGCTCGACAGGAGATGGTCGATCTCCTGCATTGGAGTCACGTAAGCCGCCTAGACAGAGTCTTCACCGCCGACGTTGCCGAGCATCGGGATCCAAGACGAAGCTGTCATGCCGGCACCGCTGCATGCGCCCCGCGAGGAACAAACCGCCCCTCGCCTTCGTTCAGGATCCCGAAGCACGATACGGCTGTGCACCACCTTCCGGCCACTCAAAGGAGACCCGAGACGACTTGGTCCGTAAAGGAGGTTTTCGAAGAGCATCTGAGGCTTCGCGCGGCAGGCGATATCGAGGAGGATCTCTTGGGCGCACTGCCATCTAACCTCGATTAAACAGGCACTGATGTGCTGGCTGGAGCAATGGCGAGACTCATTGCACCAGCCAAGTTCAGGGCATGTGCAGACAACCGCTTTTGGCCCGGAACAGATCGATTGGCGGCATAGCCTTATCTTTCCCTCACAACGGGAAGGCTGTTTCGGGACTTTTCGAAATCAGCGGATCACAGGCTCGCCATGGAAGCGGCGGCGCGATGGAGGAGAAACGCCGAAGCCAACTTCCATCATCAGCCGTGGCCTGTGCGACGGCACGGTGCCCATATGGAACCCGAACGGATCCTCGACGAAACCGAAACCGGCCTTGCCGGTCAGCGTGACCGGACTCTGCTTGCCGTAGACGTCCAGAATCTCTTGCGCTGGATGGCCGACGACAAGCGTAAATTGGTGCTTGAGGGCGCGGCGATCATGGCTGCCGCGAACATAGATATGCGGGCCGGTCCCCTCGTCGACGGGCACCAGATAGAAAAAGAACTTCAGCATCCGCCAGTCGTCCAGGTCGAAGTGGTATTTGCCGAGCGAAGCCAGGTTCTTGTCCGCGTCCGACGCCTGGCCGGTCGGGAAGCTCCACCAGACGCGCGTCGTGATCAGCGTCGCCTGGCCGCCGAGATAGTGCGCCGCGATATCCATGAGCAGCGGATCGTTTTGGATGGCAACGGCCGACTTACAGCCCAGAATGCGCTCGAAATAATGGCCGCTGAGCAACGGACGGCCAAATCGCGCCTCAGCCTCCGCATGCTCCGCCGGCATGAACTCGAGTCGGCGATCGAAATTGCCGAAACAAGGTGTGCACCTGGCGAATGCGGCTACATCTTCAGCCACCATTGCAGGCAGGACAAGGCCGGGAAAAAGCCCATCCATCCGCAGCGCGTCGACAACGTCGTGGCAATTGACACCGGCAAACATCGTGTCCTGGGCTCTTTGCGGCCTTCGGACCGGCTTTGCACCACGCCAGTGCATTCTCCGTGCCGGCATGGTGCGCGCCAACATGAACATGGGCAGCCACGCCGGGTTCTCGCGAATATCCGACAGGTAGGTCGGAATGCGTACGGCTATGCGACGCAGCATGCTGCCGTTTCGCGCGATTGTCTCAAGGCTTGCAGCGCCGGCTTTGTCGGAGTTCATAACGGTCATCGGGGTCCTCAGGTCATGAATGCACTTATCGACGAAGTTGGGTCCCGGTGTTTCGCCGAAACCCGATTCGCCGCGGAAGAACTAGGCGCTTGCCGCGTTTTGTGCAACGCACCATTGCAGTGAGAAAATGGAGGTTGCGCGTTCGTATAAGACAATCGCAACCACTCCAATTACCTCAGGAACTGTCTGTAGCCGCCGCCCATCAGGTAGCGGCCGCGTTGGATGGCGCGACGTACCTGATCGCGAAGATGGCCGCCTGGATGACGCCAATCTTCTTCGACACGGCGTCTCCCGAACAAGGCAATGGCGACCTCCTGATGAGATGCTCCCGCCAGCGAGCCATCCAAAGCCTGCAGTACAATACGCAGACGCGCTCCGCGGTGTTCCGGCGGAAAGCAAGCAGCTGACACGCGGCGGCAATCATTGATGTCGTTCAGGAACTGAAGGGCAGCGACATGGAACTTGAGGTGCTGCGGCTGAAGGATTGCGTCGACATATAGCCGCAACGGGCGGAGGACGGACGCACCGGAAACGGCGATCTGCAGACTCCGGCAGTTCTCCCTCAGCAGCACGTGCTGCATGCCCGCAGCTGTCAGCAGGATGTCCTTGCAGCATGAGAGCGAAGAAAGGTGAAGCGGTTCAAAATCGTGGTCGAGCCCCAGCGGCTCCGCGGCCGCTCGTAGAATACAGGCGCAATCGCGCGGATCCCAAAAGACCCTCGCCGATGTAGCGTCCGACTGTGGCGCGTCCGCGAAAAAGGAGGCTCCATTGTCTTAGGAAAGCTGATTCTGTCGTCAACTCGATTATCTTCATGTCGGCCTGGGTTCCGACGAAGCAGGCGGACGGTGCCATTTTGGCGTGGTCGCGCTGGAATTGTGGATTGCGCCGAAGAAACTCCCAGGCCCAGCCAGTGCGTGGCAATCGTCTGGCGTAGTGGTAAGCGTCCTGGCGACGCCAGTCCGGCCAGCATACAAGGCCGACCGTCGCTTCCTTGGGCAAACCAGCATCCTTCATGGCACAGGTGTCCACAATGGCGCTATGCTGACGGGCCTAGAACCGGTTGCCACAATACCGGTCCGCTCAGACGTCCCCTGCTGCGGATGCGCAAAAGGCTCGCGTGGGAAATCTCGAGAAACCCAGCCACCGCCTCCGTTTTGCCGACGCACTTGGGTTCTCCGATGCGCGACAATGGCCACGTAGCAAGGCGGAGGATCCGCTCCATGCGCGTGTCCGTCACCGTTACGATCCGGGTCAGATCCTTGGCCAAGCCGAACTCGATCATGCCCGCGAAGAGCTCGTAGGTCGCCTGAGCCAGCCCGCCCGCTGCCTTGGGCGCCGACGGAGGAAGATCGAGCGCGAAACGACTGCTCTCCCATATGTCGGTGGTCGAGGGCACGACGTCAGCACCCAGCAGCACCGGGAAGGTGTCGCGCAACATTGTGGGTCCGGTGCTGGGCAAAAGACGCACGCAACCGCGAATTCGCCAGTCGGATCCTTTGAGGAGCAGATAGACAGGCTTGAGAGCATCAAACGGATCGGATTCCATCTGGTCTTCGGTATCAACTTCCCAATCGAGCCTTTCCTTGAACACCCGAAACCTGAGCCCGTGCATCTCTTTGAGCTCGCCTGCAAAATCACTGTAAAAGTCTGGTGCTATCAGTTGCATCATGGTCGCCTCCATGTGGGATGTGTTCCCGCCATCGAAGGGCAAAGCTGACAGCGATGCAGCCTGTAGAGGTTTACAGGTATCGTGGCTGAGAATCAGGATCTCGTCAGGCCGGAGGCAGCCATTCGTGCAACGGCTTGGTTGATCGTTCGAACGCCAAACTTTGCCTTGGCGTTTTCCAGATGAAAGGTCACGGTGCGCTTTGAGACGCCGAGAAGCTGGCTAGTATCCCAAGCCGACTTGCCGCGCGCCGCCCATTTCAGGCACTCGAACTCCCGCGGGGTGAGCGTTACACCATCCACCACGCGATGATCGGCGAGCCTTCGCCGGACATGGATATGAAAGTTGATGGCGACCAGCTGCAATGCTTTTTCGTAACGTGCCAGTGACCGCAACAGAGGCGGACGGGACTCGTCGGAAGCAAAGGTCAGGGCAGCAAACCGGCCGAGATGATCATGCATGGACATCGTCAGGCCGCCGCAGATGCCAAACTCAGCCGCACTCTCTAGAATTTGTTGCTGCGAATTCGGCAGACCGTGCCGAGCGCGATCCACACCCCAATCGAATGTATCCCAGCCTTGCAGCCCGNAGCCCGCGCAGGATGACCGGATCGAGACTGTGGTACCGCTGTTGCAGGTAACGTGACGTCCAGGATGAAGGATAGTTTGAAATCAATTGGGGGGCGTCGCCGGAGGCTGACGGGTAGGTGAAATAGGCGAATAGCGGGAAGTCGAAGCCGGCTGCAGCGGAGGCCATTGCCTCACCGAGATCGGCAGCATCAACACTTGCAGACAGTTGCTCGACGAAGTTCTCAAACACGCGATGCATGTGTCCTGTGCGTAACCTCCGTAACGCTCAATGCCAGGCAGAGACCTTGTTTTAGATGATCCCGGACGAATACGGCGCGTGCCGAGAACGTGGCTAATCTGTTGAACCA
The DNA here is from genome assembly GCF_000502555.1 of Mesorhizobium sp. LNJC394B00. Taxonomy (NCBI): domain Bacteria; kingdom Pseudomonadati; phylum Pseudomonadota; class Alphaproteobacteria; order Hyphomicrobiales; family Phyllobacteriaceae; genus Mesorhizobium; species Mesorhizobium sp. LNJC394B00. The sequence continues at coordinate 921,832 of NZ_AYWH01000001.1, read as the reverse complement.
ATCCGAAATAGTCTGACGTTGTCTAAGAGCCGTGTGCCGCCGAGCCAGGCGGCGGCAAGCAACCGTGCCGGTCGATCGAGGCTTGTTATCGGGTGCAGATCTGCCTCATCGCGAAGTTCCAGGTATTCGACCTCGCGATAGCCTGCAGCCAGAATTGCTGCGCGAGATTCTGCAAGCGTTGGCAGGATGGGTGAGCCGCGCTCAAGCCGCTCAGCCGTCTTGAGCAGGACCGATGATAGCTTGGGAGCAACAGCGCGTTCCGCTGGCGAGAGCCGCACATTGCGCGATGATAGCGCAAGACCGTCGGCTTCACGGACTGTCGGACAGGCAACAATGGTGATTGGAATATCCAGATCCCGGGCCATGCGCCTGACCAGGTGAATTTGCTGAAAGTCCTTTTCGCCAAAGAAGCCGAAGTCAGCGCTGGTCTGCAGGAAGAGCTTGGCGACGACGGTCGCCACGCCGTCGAAATGCCCCGGCCGGAATGTACCGCACAGGCCTTCGCTGACACCGCAAACCGAAACGGTGGTGGCGAAGCCCGCCGGATACATCTCCTCTGCATCTGGCGCATAAAGCAGGTGCGCGCCAACCGGTGCCAGTTTGGCGGCATCCTCGTCCTCGGTGCGGGGATACGCGGCAAGATCGGCCTGGCTGTTGAATTGCTCCGGGTTGACGAAGAGCGTCACTATCACACGGTCTGCCTTCTCGAGTGCAGCGCGCACCAGGCTGAGATGGCCCTCATGCAGGACGCCCATCGTTGGCACCAGGGCTATCCTCACACCTTCGCAGCGCCATGCGGCGACGCTTTCGCGAAGCTGGTCAACGCTCCTGACGATCGGCACGCTCACGCTGCTTCTCCGCTCTTGGTGGCGTCCGTGTCGGCGGGCTTGGGCGCATCGGCAAACACGTGCTCTGCGGCGGGAAACTGGCGCTCCTTCACCTCGCGCGCATAGGAAGCGATCGCAGCCGCAGCCGCCTCCCGGAGTTCAGCATAGCGCTTGACGAACTTGGGCCGGAAGTCGCCGAAGAGGCCCAGCATGTCGTCGACGACGAGAATCTGGCCGTCACAGGCTGCCGAGGCACCGATGCCAATGGTCGGGGTCGCCACCTCCTTGGTGATCCGGCGGGCGAGCGCCTCAGGAACCTTCTCCAGGACGACCGCAAAGGCGCCCGCTTCGCCCACCGCAATTGCGTCGCGCCTGATGCGCTCGGCATCCCCGCCCCTGCCCTGTACGCGGTAGCCACCGATGGTGTTGATGGCCTGCGGCGTCAATCCGACATGGGCCATGACGGGCACGCCGCGTGCGGCGAGGAAGCCGATCGTCTCTGCCATCGCTTCGCCGCCTTCGAGCTTGACGGCCGTGCAGCCGGTCTCGGCCATGACGCGCGCGGCATTGCGGAAAGCCTGCTCTGGGCTTTCCTCGTAGGAACCGAACGGCAGGTCGACCACCATCAGCGCCTGCTTGATGCCACGGCGCACCGCCTGGCCGTGCGTGATCATCATCTCCAGCGTGACGCCGAGCGTCGAGGGCAGGCCGTGGAGAACCATGCCGACGCTGTCGCCGACGAGCACCACATCACAATGGGGATCGACAAGCCGGGCGACTGGGGTGGTGTAGGCGGTAAGGCAGACGAGCGGCGTCCCACCTTTGCGCGAACGAATATCCGGCGGTGTGATCGCCCTGGTGTCACCATAAGCGCTCATGGGACCCTCCTTCCCCTACGTTACCAGCTGCGGCTGTCGCCTTTGGCACATTTTTGTGCAGGTGCGAAGAGCAAAAAAATGGCCATGCAGCTGCGGGGTGTTGACGTGCCAATTGGCACGCTTACACTAAATCGATTAAGGTGCCCCCGAGTTGGCCAAATAATGGACGATCAGGCAATAGGACTCAGGAAAGACAGAGCCGCCGGCAAGGCCGACAACGTCAAAGTGGACTTGATCGCCTTTGTGGTCGCCGTAAACGGCAGTCAACCCTGTGTCCTCACCATCGGCCAGGCGGACACCTTGCCCTCCGGTCCCTTTGCGCTTGAGCACCGATCGCTGCAATCCGGCTTGAGGGGGTGGGTCGAGCAGCAAACCGGCCATCGGCTGGGGTACATTGAGCAACTCTACACGTTCGCGGATCGGGATCGCATCGGCGCCGAGCGCCAGCAGCGCGTCATCTCCATCAGCTATCTCGCATTGACGCGCAAGGAACAGGCAGCGGGCTCGCCCAAGTGCGGATGGCAGAGTTGGTATGAATATTTTCCATGGGAGGACCACCGCTCCGGCACGCCTGCGGTCGTGCTGGACGTTCTGCGGCCGCGCCTGATCGAATGGGCAAACGGGGTTGGCGATTCGGCCACGCGACGTGAACGCTGGCAGCGGGCGACGATAGCCTTTGGCTTCGACGACCGCCTTTGGAACGAGGAACTCACGCTTCAACGCTATGAGTTAGTCTACGAAGCAGGCCTGGTCCAAGAGGCCGTAAGAGGGCGGGACGCAGGACCCCCGCCGCTGGTGCCCAGCAAGTCCATGGTCGCCGATCATCGCCGCATCGTGGCGACCGGCATTGCGCGGCTGCGCTCCAAGATCAAATACCGCCCAGTCGTCTTTGAGCTGATGCCGCCGGTATTCACGCTTTTGCAGCTGCAGCGAACCGTGGAGGCGCTCGCCGGCAGGCTCATCCACAAGCCGAACTTTCGCCGACTGATCGAACAGCAGGAGCTGGTCGAGGAGACCGGAGAGGCCACCACTGAGACCGGCGGCCGGCCAGCGAAGCTTTTCCGTTTCCGCCACGCCGTTCTGGACGATAGGCTCATCGCCGGGACAAAATTGCCGCTGGCGCGGGGTTGACATCCCTTATACTCACAGCAAGTATATGCTGGTTATTTTCAGTTAGAGTATAAGCGGGAGGGGGTCGATGGGCGCCATGCTGCCTACGGCCGCGTTGCTCTACGAGCGCGTCCGACGAGTGATCCCGCCGATTGAATGGCCGGCTTTCGCCGAGGATATCGAGGCGATCCTTGCGCTGAAGCGCGAGCGCAACGCGATCATCCTGGCGCACAATTATCAGACGCCCGAGATCTTCCACTGCGTGGCCGACATCGTCGGCGACAGCTTGGCACTAGCCCGCACGGCTGCGACGGTCGAGGCGCAAGTCATCGTGCTGGCCGGCGTCCATTTCATGGCCGAAACGGCCAAGCTCCTCAATCCGGGCAAGACCGTGCTCATTCCGGATCTCAGCGCCGGTTGCTCGTTGGCGGACTCAATCACGGCAGAAGACGTGCGCTTGATGCGCCAGCGTTATCCCGGCGTTCCGATCATCACTTATGTAAATACGTCCGCCGAAGTGAAGGCCGAGTCGGATATCTGCTGTACATCCGGCAACGCCAAGGCGGTCGTCGAATCCCTTGGGGTTCTCCGGGTGATCATGTTGCCGGACGAATATCTGGCCCAGAATATCGCCGCCCAGACAGATGTGCAGATCATCGCCTGGAAAGGGCGTTGTGAGGTGCATGAGCGCTTTTCACCGGCCGACATCCGCGAGTTGCGCGAAAGCCATCCCGGCGTGGTCGTGCTCGCCCATCCCGAATGCCCGCCCGACGTCGTGGCTGAAGCCGATTTTTCCGGCTCGACGGCTGCCATGTCCGACTATGTCGAAAGGCAAAGGCCGCCACGTGTCGTGCTGATGACGGAATGCTCAATGAGCGACAACGTCGCGTTAGCCCACCCAGAGGTCGAGTTCATCCGGCCCTGCAATTTGTGCCCGCATATGAAGCGGATCACGCTTGCCAACATCCGCACGGCGCTCGAGCAGAACCACCATGTCGTAACCGTCGAACCCGGGATCGCCGGGCGCGCGCGGCTAGCGGTCGAACGGATGCTGGCAGTTTGAGCGCCGACCCCCGCAGCTTCTTCGGGCGGCCCATCATCATCGGCGGCGGCATCGCCGGACTGATGACCGCGCTTCAACTGTCGCCGGAGCCGGTGCTTCTTCTGTCAAGGTCGCTGCTGGGAGCTGACAACTCGAGCACCTGGGCCCAGGGGGGCCTGGCTGCAAGTTTCGGCGAAGACGACGATCCGGCAATGCACCTGGCCGATACGGTTGCCGCCGGGGATGGTCTCTGCGACAGAGACGTGGCGAGCCGCATCCTCCAAGCCGCGCCTAAGGCCATAGAGGGGCTTGCGGGCTTTGGGGTTCGCTTTGACCGCACGCCGGAAGGATCACTGTGCCTCGGATTGGAGGCCGCACACAGCCGACGTCGCATCGTTCATGCGCATGGGGACGGCACCGGGCGTGAGATCATGCGTGCGCTGATCGCGGCTGTGCGTTCCACTCCGTCAATAGTTGTCGTGGAGGGCGTGGAAGCGCGCCGGCTCGCCGTGCGAGAGAATGCGATCCGAGGCGTCTGGGCGAGCTGTTCGATCGCACCTTTCTTCTTCGGCTCACGGCGGGTCGTCCTCGCCACCGGTGGCATCGGGGGACTGTTTCTCGACACCACGAACCCTTGGGGCAGTTGCGGACAAGGCCTTGCGCTTGCGGCCCGCGCTGGAGCTGTCCTAGCCGACCTCGAATTCATTCAGTTCCACCCGACCGCGCTTGACGGCCCAGAACGCCCTATGGCGCTGGTCAGCGAGGCTGTGCGAGGCGCAGGTGCTGCCCTGATCGATGAAACCGGCCAGGCTTTTCTCCAGAGCGTGCCCGGGGCGGAACTTGCGCCTCGCGATGTCTTGGCCCGCGCCGTGTGGAACCATCTTGCGGACGGCCACCATGTTTTTCTCGATGCCCGACAACGGCCAGGCCCGGCATTCGCTCGACATTTCCCGACAATCGCATCAGCCTGCCTTGGAGCGGGCATCAATCCCGCGCGCGATCTCATCCCCATTCGTCCGGCCCAACACTACCACATGGGTGGCGTTGCCGTGGACAGCTCGGGCAGGACCTCCGTCAAGGGGCTGTGGGCCTGCGGCGAAGTCGCTTCGACAGGACTGCATGGCGCCAACAGGCTCGCCAGCAATTCCTTGACGGAGGCAATCGTGTGCGCCCGCTGGGTCGCTGAAAGCGTCGCCGGAACGCCTGCGCGCAGAACAAGGCCTGCGTTTGCGAACGTTTACCCACCGCCCGCTCCGATAGCCGTGCGCGTTTTTCTGTCGCGCGCACTCGGCATCGTCCGGGATGGTCAAGCGTTGAAAGCAGCCGCGCGTGCCTTATTGCCGCTCGCCGAAAGCAAGGATGCGGCCTCGGATCCGGCGGCTGTCGGGCTAATGATTGCTGTTGCCGCCTTGTTGCGCGAAGAAAGCCGCGGCGCTCATTACCGGACAGATTTTCCTCATCATGCGACTGCCGCCCGACGGTCCGAAATCACGCTCGAAGCCGCCTTGGCGGCTGCGCGGGAACTCGGACACTCGCCAAGCTCCGAAGGTGCAAAGGGATGATGCTCTCACCGCTCCCCACGGTCCTGCTTGAGCCGCTTGTACGGGCATCTCTTCTTGAAGACCTTGGCAGAGCCGGCGACTTGACCACGGACGCCATCGTCCCGAAGGAATGCCAAGCGGGAACCGTGTTGGTGGCGCGACAGTCCGGAGTTGTCGCCGGCATCGATCTGGCGATGCTCGCTTTCGGCTTGATTGATCCTGGTGTCGAAATCTCCGTGGAGCGGGCAGACGGCTGCAATGTCGTGGATGGAGAGGTCATTGCATCAGTGGTTGGCCCGGCCCGGGCCATTCTCACAGCCGAAAGGACGGCACTCAATTTTTTGTGCCATCTGAGCGGCATCGCCACAGCAACGGCATCGATGGTCGCTGCGGTTCGTGGATATGGCGCGAAGATCGTCTGCACCCGCAAGACGACGCCCGGATTGCGGGCAGTCGAAAAGTATGCCGTGCGCGCAGGTGGCGGGTCCAATCACCGCTTCGGCCTGGACGATGCAATTTTGATCAAGGACAACCATATCGCCATCGCAGGCGGCGTCCGGCCAGCGCTCGAGCGAGCACGAAGAGCGGCCGGTCATCTCGTCAAGATCGAAGTCGAGGTCGATACTCTGGCCCAGTTGGAGGAGGTACTTGGCTTCGCTCCCGATGCGGTTCTGCTCGACAACATGTCCCTCCCCGATCTTCGCCGCGCCGTCGCAATGGTCGGTGGCCGCGCTATCACCGAGGCTTCTGGCGGGATCACGTCGCATACAGCGCGAGCGGTTGCCGCGACCGGCGTTGATCTGATTTCGGTCGGCCGACTCATCCACAGCGCGCCGATCCTGGATATCGGCCTCGACCATCGGGGCTCATGATTGTCTGAGTAACGAACAGGATTGGGTCAACTGTCCTTTCCGATCACTAGTCAGATAGCAAAGACCCGCAAGTCATACCGGAGGAACAGCATGGAGATGCAAACGGCAAGTTCAACGCAGACATCGCCACAGGCTCAATCCCCTGACCCCCCTGACCTTGGGGCGTGGACCTTGGAGAAGGCTCAGGCGCTTTACCATGCCCCCTTCAACAATCTCCTCTTCCTGGCGCAAACGGTGCACCGCCAGAATTTCGATCCAAACAAGGTCCAGCTCAGCCGGCTGCTCAGCATCAAGACCGGAGGATGCCCGGAGGATTGTGGCTATTGCAGCCAGTCGGCGCGTCACGAAACCGGGTTGGAGGCGTCCAAGCTGATGGATGTCAGGCGCGTCATCGCCGAAGCGACCAAGGCGCGTCATGCCGGCGCCACCCGTTATTGCATGGGCGCGGCCTGGCGAAACCCCAAGGCGCGCGACATGGATGCGGTGGTGGCGATGGTCGAAGGCGTCAAGGCGCTGGGCCTGGAGACCTGCATGACACTCGGCATGCTCGATCTTGAGCAAGCCGCTCGACTGAAGCAGGCGGGCCTCGACTACTACAACCACAACATCGATACGTCAGAACGCTACTATAGCGAGATCATCGGTACGCGGAGCTTTGCCGAGCGGCTCGAGACGCTTGACCACGTTCGCAAATCCGGCATCAAGATCTGCTGTGGAGGCATTGTCGGCATGGGCGAGGAGCCGGTGGACCGGATCGACATGCTGGTGACGCTGGCCAATCTGCCGGAACATCCGCAAAGCGTTCCGATCAACATGCTGATCCCGATCGCCGGTACGCCGCTTGCAGACGCCAAGCCCATTGAGCCGATCGAATTCGTGCGCGTGATCGCGCTGGCGCGCATCATGATGCCGAAATCGCATGTCCGTCTGTCCGCCGGCCGCACCGCGATGACTGACGAGATGCAGGCGCTGTGCTTTTTTGCCGGCGCCAACTCGATCTTCTTCGGCGACACGCTGCTGACGGCGGACAATCCCGGTGAGGACAAGGATACCCTGCTGTTCCGGCGCCTTGGCATCGATCCGATGGAACTCGAGGCGCAATGAACGGGGCGCCGCTTGCCCGTTATGATGCGACCTTGCAGGGGCTAGCGCGCAAGGACCGGCTGCGGACGCTTTCGCCCCGCGCCGGGCTGGACTTCTCGTCGAACGACTATCTCGGGCTGGCCGCGTCCAGAAGACTTGGCGATGCGGTTGTGGCGGCGATTGCGCGGGGCACGCCGGTTGGCGCCACCGGGTCGCGGCTGTTGCGCGGCAATGCACCGGAACACGAGCAGCTCGAGGCAGACGCGGCGGCATTCTTTGGAGCCGACCGCGCGCTGTTCTTCGGCAGCGGCTACATCGCCAACTTCGCTCTGCTGAGCGCCCTGCCGCACAAGGGCGATCTTTTGGTTGTCGATGAGCTCGCCCATGCCAGCATGCATGAGGGTGCGCAGGCCGGGCGCGCACAGTTCGTGCTGGCCGCGCACAACGACGCCACCGCTGTCGAGGATGCGATTACACGTTGGCGCGTCGCAGGCGGCATGGGATGCGTCTGGATCGCGGTGGAAAGCCTTTACAGCATGGATGGCGACTGCGCGCCTTTGGAGAGCCTGGTCGCACTTGCCGATCGGCACGGCGCATTCATCGTCATTGATGAGGCGCATGCCACCGGCGTCTGGGGACCGGATGGCCGGGGGCTTGCCGCCGCTTTCGAGGGCCGCGACAACATCATAGCGCTCCACACCTGCGGCAAGGCGCTCGGCGCATCTGGTGGGCTCGTCACCGGGCCGAGGGCACTGTGCGAATATCTGATCAACCGTTGCCGTCCATTCATCTACGCAACCGCGCCATCGCCACTGATGGCGGTCGTGGCGCGCGAGGCACTCGCAATGCTCGCCGACGAGCCTATGCGGCGTGTTCAGCTGCATGAACGCGTCGCCAGCGCCGGCCGGTTGGTCAATCGCTGGGGTGTGACACCAAGTGGCTCTCAGATCCAGCCCTTAGTAATCGGCGATGTAAGGCGCACCATGGCAGTGGCGGCGCGCCTGCAGGCCCGCGGCTTCGACATACGCGGCGTTCGTCCTCCGACCGTGCCCGAGGGCACGTCGCGGCTGCGCATCTCACTGACGCTCAATATTGGCGAAGCCGACATTTCCGCCATGGTCGAGGCGCTGGTCGAGGTGTTCGCCGAAACATCACCGGAGGCGATATGACCCAACGCATCGTCATCACCGGAACGGATACCGGAGTTGGCAAGACCGTGTTTGCGGCTGGGCTCGCCGGTTTGCTGGACGGCTTTTACTGGAAACCGGTGCAATCGGGCCTCGACGGCGAGACCGACAGCGAGGTTGTGGCGCGGCTTGCCGGCTTGCCCTCAGAGCGCGTGCTGCCGGAAGCCTACCGCTTGCGGAGCCCGCTGTCGCCGCATCGTTCGGCCGAGATCGACGGCGTGGCGATCAAGGCTGCCGATCTTGCTTTTCCCGTCCTACCGACGCCGCTCGTCATCGAAGGCTCCGGCGGCCTAATGGTGCCGCTCAACCGGCGCACAAGGTTAATCGACATCTTCGCTGAATGGCGGCTGCCCGTTATTCTGTGCGCCCGCACCACACTCGGCACCATCAACCACACCTTGCTATCGGTCGAGGCGCTCCGCGCCCGCTCCATCCCGTTGGCGGGCATCGCTTTCATCGGCGATGAGATGGCCGATACGCAACGGACCATCGTGGAATTCAGCGGTGCCCCGCAGCTCGGCAGGCTGCCGCACCTCGATGTGCTGACGGGCAAAACACTGAGGGACGCAATGGTTGCCGGCTTCGCCTTCGCCTCGATTACTGGAGGTGACTGATGTCGCAGTCTCATGTGTGGCATCCCTTCACCCAGCACGCACTCGAGCCTGCGATCCCAGAAATCGTCCTGACTGAGGGCGCCTATCTCCACAGGGCCGACGGCGCCCGCATCCTGGACGCCATCTCCTCCTGGTGGGTCGTCACACATGGCCACCGCCATCCCCGCATCATGAAGGCAATCGAGACAACCGCGTCGAGCCTCGACCAGATTATCTTTGCGGGCTTCACGCACGAGCCGGCAGAGCGCTTGGCCAAGGCGCTTGTCGGCCTCGCTCCCGCTGGACTCGACTGGGTGTTCTATTCCGACAGTGGCTCGACCTCAGTCGAAGTCGCGCTGAAGATGGCGCTCGGTTATTTCCGCAACATCGGCGCGCCGCGCTCGCGCATCGTCGTCATGGAGCACAGCTATCATGGTGACACGATTGGAACGATGAGCGTCGGTGCGCGTGGCGTGTTCAACGCCGCCTATGAACCCTTGCTGTTCGAGGTCGACATCATCCCCTTTCCGGCCGCGGGGCACGAGCAGGAGACGCTGGATCGTTTCGAGGCTGTGACCCGCGATCGACGAGCCGCAGCCTTGATCGTCGAGCCGCTGGTGCTGGGCGCCGGCGGCATGCTGATGTATCCAGCATCGGTTCTGGCCGAATTGAAGAAGATCACTGAGGCCTCCGGCTCGCTGCTGATCGCCGACGAGGTGATGACCGGCTGGGGACGCACCGGAACCATGTTCGCCTGCGAGCAGGCATCGATTTCTCCAGATATCCTGTGCACCTCCAAAGGCTTGACCGGCGGCACCATCCCGCTGGCCGTAACGCTTGTCACCGATGCCATCTTCCGGGCGCACTATTCCGAGGACCGGAAGAAGACGTTTTTCCATTCGAGCTCCTACACCGCCAATCCGATTGCCTGTGCGGCAGCACTCGCCAATGTCGAGATCTGGCGCGACGAGCCAGTGGCCGGGCGGATCACGGCCTTGAGCGTGATGCAGGCCGTCGGGCTGCAACGCTTTCGGGACAATCCATATTTTGCCGACTGTCGAGCCACGGGAACGATCGCGGCGCTCGACCTGCGAACCGGTTCAGCAGGTTATCTCGCCGAGATTGGTCCGAAGCTGCGCGCTTTCTTCCTCGAGCGCGGCCTACTTGTGCGCCCGCTCGGCAATGTCCTCTACCTTCTGCCACCCTATTGCATCGCAGGCGACGAGCTCGAACGACTCTATGACGCCATCGAGGAGGCCGGGGAACGCTTCGGGTCAAGGCCATGAGCAAGTCGTCGCGCATTCTCGGACTTGGCCATCACGTGCCTGGGCGCAAGGTGGCCAATGCCGAGATCGAGAGCAATCTCGGCCTCGAGCCGGGCTGGATCGAAAGGCGTACCGGAATCCGTTCGCGCTTCTGGGCAACGGACGAAGACACGCTGTCGGGTCTTGCCACCCGGGCTGGCGACATGGCGCTGGTGAACGCCGGTATTGCGCGCCACGACATCGGTCTGCTGTTGCTTGCCACCTCGACGCCCGACCATCTTCTGCCGCCAAGCGCGCCGCTGGTCGCACACAAGCTTGGCCTTGGCCGCGCAGGCGCGGTCGATCTGACCGGCGCCTGCGCCGGCTTCATCTATGCGCTCATGTTTGCGGACGGGTTCACCCGCCTGCATGGCAAACCAGCGCTGGTCATCGCCGCCAACATCCTCAGCCGCCGCATCAATCCAGCCGAGCGCGCGAGCTCAGTCTTGTTCGCCGATGCCGCCGGCGCCCTGGTGATCGGTCAGTGCGATGATGCTGATCGGGGCATTCTCGGTGCCTCGGTGGCTTCGGACGGCTCGCGCTACGGGCTGATCCAGATTCCCGCAGGAGGAAGCAACACGCCGTTCCATGGCGACCTCGACCTCGGGCAGACCCGGATGACGATGACCGACGGGCCCGAAGTGTTCGCAAAAGCCGTCGAGATGATGACCGATTGCTCGACAGCCGCGCTAGCCACTGCGGGAGTGCGGCCACACAATGTCGGCCGGTTTGTGCCGCATCAGGCCAATACTCGGATTTTCGGCGCGGTCGGAAGAAACCTCGGCATTGCGGACCAAGCAATTGTCAAGACGATTGCCGAATACGGCAACTCTTCGGCCGCGACGGTCCCGCTGTCGCTCTCGCTCGCCAACCAGATGAAGCCATTCCAGCCAGGAGAGAAAATCCTTCTGGCGGCGGCGGGTGCGGGTCTCAGCGGCGGCGCTCTCGTGGTTGGAATCTAGCCGGCCGGCTCACGCGCGCAGGATTGGTCATGAACGGCAATAGGAGCAACAGAACCAATGCCAAAAAATGGCCTTCTGAAGCTCGACATGACCAAGCTGACGCAGCACGGCCCGTGCGAGCCTCTGGATGAGTTCAAATGCAACACCCGTTGCACCAATCGTACCATCTGAATAAAGCTCAATTACAAAGGGTGAGCCGCCCCATATATGTCGGATACCCGACATTGTTCACATAAAAGGCTCGATGCTTACACGCTCTTTGCTGCCTGCTCTTTGCTGTCTTCTCTTTTCTCTTTGCTCTTTGCTCTTCCGTCTTGACTAGCAGGAGCCTGCGGCTTATCTCATTGCCGCGTTAGCACTCGCTTCGGCTGAGTGCTAGGCATGCTCCGGCAACGGAGCACCGTTCAACATCCGCACCAAGGAAATCCAAAAATGGCAAAGTCGAATTTCCGGCCGCTACATGACCGCGTGGTCGTACGCCGGGTCGAATCTGAATCCAAGACCGCCGGCGGGATCATCATCCCGGATACGGCGAAGGAAAAGCCGCAGGAAGGCGAGATCATCGCCGTCGGCTCCGGCGCTCGCGACGAAGCCGGCAAGCTGGTCNACCGAAGTCAAGCTCAATGGCGAAGACCTTCTGATCATGAAGGAATCCGACATTATGGGCATCATCGGCTGATCATCGGCCTCACCGTCAACTAATTTCGGGCTTGATCGCAAGCCCCCTGCCAGGAGCTAAAAAATGGCTGCTAAAGACGTAAAATTCTCCCGCGACGCCCGCGAGCGCATGCTGCGCGGCGTCAACATCCTCGCCGACGCAGTGAAGGTCACGCTCGGCCCCAAGGGCCGCAATGTCGTCATCGACAAGTCGTTCGGCGCACCGCGCATCACCAAGGACGGCGTCACCGTCGCCAAGGAAATCGAGCTTGAAGACAAGTTCGAAAACATGGGCGCGCAGATGGTCCGCGAAGTTGCTTCGAAGACCAACGACATTGCCGGCGACGGCACCACGACCGCGACCGTTCTGGCGCAGTCGATCGTCCAGGAAGGCCACAAGGCCGTTGCCGCCGGCATGAACCCGATGGATCTGAAGCGCGGCATCGATCTGGCCGTCACCGAAGTCGTCGCGGCTCTCGGCAAAGCTGCCAAGAAGATCAAGACCTCCGAGGAAGTTGCCCAGGTCGGCACGATCTCGGCCAATGGCGACGAGTCGGTCGGCGCCATGATCGCCGAAGCGATGCAGAAGGTCGGCAATGAAGGCGTCATCACGGTNACGAGAAGAAGCTGTCCAACCTCCAGGCCATGCTGCCGGTTCTCGAAGCCGTCGTGCAGACCTCCAAGCCGCTTCTTATCATCTCGGAAGACGTCGAAGGCGAGGCTCTGGCCACGCTGGTCGTCAACAAGCTGCGCGGCGGCCTGAAGATCGCCGCCGTCAAGGCGCCGGGCTTCGGTGATCGCCGCAAGGCCATGTTGGAAGACATCGCCATCCTCACCGGTGGCCAGGTCATCTCGGAAGACCTCGGCATCAAGCTCGAGAATGTCGGCCTCAACATGCTCGGCCGCGCCAAGAAGGTGTCGATCTCCAAGGAGAACACCACCATNCAAGCTCGAGAATGTCGGCCTCAACATGCTCGGCCGCGCCAAGAAGGTGTCGATCTCCAAGGAGAACACCACCATCGTCGACGGCGCCGGCAAGAAGGCCGAGATCCAGGGCCGCGTTGCCCAGATCAAGCAGCAGATCGAAGAGACCACGTCGGACTACGACAAGGAGAAGCNCGAGATCCAGGGCCGCGTTGCCCAGATCAAGCAGCAGATCGAAGAGACCACGTCGGACTACGACAAGGAGAAGCTGCAGGAACGTCTGGCGAAGCTCGCCGGCGGCGTTGCGGTGATCCGTGTCGGCGGCGCGACGGAAGTCGAAGTCAAGGAAAAGAAGGACCGCGTCGATGACGCCCTCAACGCGACCCGTGCGGCCGTGGAAGAAGGCATCGTTGCAGGCGGCGGCGTCGCTCTCCTGCGCGCTTCGGCCAACATCAAGGTCACNTCGAACGCAGGTGCTGAAGCTTCGATCGTCGCCGGCAAGATCCTCGACAACAAGGGCGCGACCTACGGCTACAACGCCCAGACCGGAGAGTATGGCGACATGATCGCCATGGGCATCGTCGACCCGGTCAAGGTCGTTCGCACCGCTCTCCAGGACGCGGCTTCGGTCGCCGGCCTGCTCGTCACCACCGAAGCCATGATCGCGGAGGCTCCCAAGAAGGAGTCGGCTGGCGGCGGCATGCCTGGCGGCATGGGCGGCGGCGGCATGGGCGGCATGGGCGGCATGGATTTCTAATCCAAGCTATCTGGCTTATGCATACGGAAAGGGCGCCGAGAGGCGCCCTTTTTTGTTTTGGAAAGCGGATGGTTAGGCGGCGCTGTCCGCCTGCCGCGCAACCTTGCCTGCAAGCACCGCCTGCTCGACAAGTGCCGCCACCTCGTCGGCCACCACCAGCACCGGTGCACGGTCGCGGGTGGCCCGCGCAATCACCATAAGCCCTTCCAGCGACGATTCGATCAGCAGCGCCAAAGCGTGCGCGCGGCGTTCGGGCACCCCTGCCCTGACGAAGGCCTGTCGCAGCAAGCCGATCCATTGCTCGAAAGCCGATCGGCAGAGTTCCGCCAGTTCCGGCACATCGGTGGGTGAATCCAGCACCACCGGCGCGATGGGGCAACCCAGCGAAAAATCATTGTCCTCCAGCATGCGCCCGACCGACTGGTAGATGTGATGGACGGCCACTGCAGGATCGCTTTCGGCTGCCAGTGCTTCGCCCAGCCTTTTCGTGACGTCGGCAACGCTGTTGCGCGTCACCTCGATGACCAGTTGGTCCTTGCCGCCCGGGAAATGAAAATAGAGCGAGCCGCGCGGCGCCCCGCTGGCGCCCAGAATGTCGTTGAGCGAGGTGCCGTGATAGCCGCGCTGCCTGAGCAACAGGCCTGTGGTCTCGAGTATGCGGGTGCGGGTGTCGTTGGCCATGTCAACCTCTGTCAGCAGTGACGCATTATAGGCCTCGCCAAGAATATGACAATCGGTCTATATAATATGTGGATCAGTCTATATACTATTAAGGAGAGTGACATGCGCAGCTACCGGCTCGAAGGGTTTGGTGGAACCGAATCCCTGGCGATGCGCGACGAGGCGCGGACGGAACCGAAACCGCATGAGATCGTGGTGCGAGTCCGCGCCGCCTCGCTCAATCGGCGCGACACGATGATCCTTGGCGGCACCTATCCGTTGCCGGCGCGGCAAGGCATCGTGCCGCTGAGCGACGGCGCCGGTGACGTCGTCGCAATCGGCGATGCCGTCACCCGTTTTGCCGTCGGCGACCGCGTCACCGGCAGCTACTTCGCCCGCTGGATCGATGGCCGCATCAATGCCGGTCTGATCGACCAGCTCGGCTGTACGCTGGACGGCATGCTGACTGAGTTTGCCGTGCTCGACGAACAATGGGCGGCGCGACTGCCCGATCATCTGAGCTGGCACGAAGCGGCGACGCTAACCTGCGCCGGCGTGACGGCCTGGAACGCGGTGACCGGGACCCGGATTCCGAAGCCTGGTCAATGGGTTCTCACCATCGGTTCGGGTGGCGTTTCGCTGTTTGCTCTGCAGTTCGCCAAGTTGCTCGGCTGCCGGGTTGTCGCCATCACATCGCGCGCGGAGAAGGCCGACAGGCTGCGGGCGCTGGGCGCCGACCTCGTTGTCTCCAGCACCGACATACCGGAATGGGGCGGCTGGGCGCGCGAGCAGACAGGCGGCATCGACCTCGTCGTCGAAACCGGCGGCCCGGCCACCTTCGCGCAGTCGCTGATTGCCAGCACGCTTTATGGACACATCGTGCTGCTGACGCTGCAGGACGCCAGTGGCAGATCGATCGAGATGCCGGCAGCGCTTTATCAGCGCAGCCTCGCCACCATCAGCCGCCTGTTCGTCGGCAGCCGCAGCAATCTCGAGGCCATGCTGCGCGCCGTGTCGCAGCATCGCCTCAAGCCCGTTATCGACAGGGTCTTCCCCTTTGCCGAAGCCCCCGAAGCGTACCGCCACTTCCGGCAGGGCGACGTGTTCGGGAAGGTTGTCATCGACTGCGCCTGACCCAATTGCCCGCTTTTCAACCCCGAACCAGGAGAACGACCATGACCATCCGTGAAGCTTCCGCAGAATGGCAAGGCACGCTGAAGGAAGGCGGCGGCCGTCTGCGGCTTGGCAGCGGCGTCTTCGAAGGCGCCTATTCCTTTCCGTCGCGGTTCGAGAACGGTCCGGGCACCAATCCCGAAGAGCTGATCGGGGCAGCACATGCCGGCTGCTTCTCGATGGCGCTGACCTTCATCCTCGGCCAGGAAGGCCACGTCGCCCGCACCATCCGCACCGTCGCCAAGGTGCATCTCGGCGCGACCGCCGCCGGGCCGACGATCACCCGCATCGAGCTCGAAACGGAGGCGGAGGTCACGGATCTCGCCGAAGACGAGTTCGAACGCCTGGCGCAGTCGGCCAAGGCGACTTGCCTCGTCTCGCGCGCCTTGGCCGGCGTGCCTCAGATCACCCTAAAGGCCGTGCTGGTCAAAGCCGTCAAAGATCGATGAAACCGGGAGAATATGATGAAACAGGAGCTTATCATGGACGCAGTCGGGAATGATTTGTCCCGGCAGACGGCCGAGATCATGCGTCGCTTCAACGATGTGTTCCAGTTGCACGATCCGTCCGCGCTTGCCGAGTTGGTGGCGCAGGATTGCGTTATCGAAAACACCGTGCCGGCGCCGGACGGCGCCCGCCATGCCGGCAAAGAGGCATGCATTGACCTATGGTCGGCGATCGCCACCCAGCCCGGCACGCGCTTCGACCTCGAGGAAACCTTCGTCGCCGGTGAACGGGCGACGATCCGCTGGCGCTACTTCATGGCCGACGGCAACTCCATCCGCGGCGTCAACCTGATGCGTGTCGCGGACGAGCTGATCGTCGAGGCGATGGGTTACGTCAAAGGATAGAAGCGTTGCCCGGCACTCCCGTTCCCAGCCCGGAATCTCGCTCAAGTCGAGTTTCCGGGCCGGTTTTCTGGTCACTGGATGACGCGGTGCAGCTTCACCGTGGTGCTGGGACTATTCTGGATGGTCTGGAAGATCACGCAATAGCGATCCGTGAGTTCGAGCAGTTGGTCGAGCTGACTTTGGGGAGCGTCGGTGTCGATGTCGAACCGCAAGCGGATTTCCTTGAAGCCGACTGGAACACCCGCAGTCACGCCGAGCGTGCCGCGAAGATCGACGTCACCTTCCGCGGAAACTTCGGCGGACCTGATCGGAATTTCGAGCACGGCCGCCGCCGCCCGCATCGAGACACCGGCGCATGCGATCAGCGCCTCCAGCAGCATGTCGCCGGAGCACAGTTCCTGGCCGCTGCCCCCGGCCATCGGATGGATGCCGGCAAGCGCCAGCCCGCGTCCGGTCTCGACCTTGCAGGTCACGGTGGACGCGTCGGCGACGCCTTTGGCCTTCAAGGTGAGGAACGCGGCCTTCGCATCCCTGCGATAGAGATCCTTGATCGGCTCCTGCGTGGCGCGAAATGTTGCGATTTCCATGAACAATCTCCTGTCTTGAATTGTCGTTGTCAAAAATGGCGAGCAGTGGCCGGGCCTTATTCCGGCACCGCGATGCCGGAGCCGCCGAGCTCAGCCGGAAAGTCCCTGAGCTTGGGCAGCCCGTCCTTCATCGGCAGCACGGTCTCAGCGTAGTTGACGTGAACTCCAGGCGTGAATTTCACGCCTGGTATCGTTGCCGCATAGACATCGACCAGGCCGAGCGGCGGATGAACGGTCATCAGATGACCACCGCATTTCGTGCAGAACTGGCGATCGCTCATTTCGGTCTTCTCGAACCCGGACAGGAACTCCGCGCCCCCGGTGACCTTGACGTTCTGAGGCTTCCACAGCGTGAAGGCGTTCACGGGAGACGCCGACCACGATCGACACGAACCGCAATGGCAATAGCCCATTGCCTCGGCGGCTCCGTGCACTTCGATTTCCACAGCGCCGCAAAAACACCCGCCCTTATGTACCGTCATGATATTTGTCCCTGGTTGGTTTCGACAGCACTCAGCGCCCACTCTCGGCAGCGCTTGAGCACCGGTGCAGGTTTAGGAGTTCTGGCCGCGAACGGAATGATACGGCGTCCGCCTCGCTTGACAGCGCGTCCGGAACTCGAAAGGGATGGCTGGCCGGCTAGCCGGGTGCGGGACGAAACGGAATGGCCGGGGATGCTCTGTCTGACCTGTTGAGGACGGTACGCCTTACCGGCGCGACGTTTTTTGACATTGAGGGCCACGAGCCGTGGGCCGTCTGCTCGCCGGCGCCATCGTCCATCCTGCCGAAGATCCTGCCCGGTGCGGACCATCTGATCTCCTACCATGTGGTAACGGCCGGTCGCTGCTTCGCGCGCATCGTCGGCCAGGAAGCGATCGCGCTGGAGGCAGGCGAAGTCGTCGTCTTCACCAGGAGCGACCCGCATATTATGTCCAGCAATCCGGCGCTGCGCGCCGATCCGCCGACAGCCGACGTTCTCGACATCGCAACAGCCGGCCGGATGCCGTTTTACATCAACTGCGCCGGCGACGGCGCGACCTCGGCCAGGCTGGTTTGCGGCTATCTCGCCTGTGATGCACAGCCATTCAATCCCCTGCTCGAGGCTTTGCCGCCGGTGATCAAGGCCGGAGATGCCAAAGGCGATGGCGGCTGGCTCAGCCAGTTCATCAACCTGGCTGTCACGGAGGTGGCGCAAAAGCGCGCAGGCAGTGAAACGGTGCTCACCAAACTGAGCGAACTGATGTTTGTCGACGTGTTGCGCCGTTACTTGGAATCGCTGCCGCCACAAACCACGGGATGGCTGGCTGGCCTGCGCGATCCAAACCTGGCGAGGGCACTGGCGCTGATCCACGACCGGCCGGCGCATAACTGGACGGTGGAGGCGCTGGCGAAGGACTCCGCGCTGTCGCGCAGCGTGCTCGCCGAACGCTTCACCAGGCTGGTCGGCATGCCGCCAATGCATTATCTCGCCAAATGGCGCATGCAGATCGCCTCGGAGCTGCTCAGCGCCGGCACCAGTAACATGGCCAGCATTGCCGCTGAAATCGGCTACGAATCCGAGGCAGCGTTCAGCCGCGCCTTCAAGAAGATGATCGGCCTTCCGCCCTCGGCCTGGCGTCTAGGCATCCGGACCGGATCCGGAACCGACGAAGAGTAGGCCGAGGCCTGGCAGCTCCTGTTCTATCGATCAGCCAGCGCCAGCTTGGCGCCAAGCATGACAAAGGCGCCGGCGAAGGTGCGGCGCATCCAGGTCAGCACCATCGGCCGCGACACGACATGGCTGCGGATCGAGGCCGCAAAGATGCCGTAAGCGACGAAGACGACGAAGGTCAGTAGCATGAAGACGCTCGAGAGTTCGAGCATCTTGGCAAATGCGTTCGGTTCGGTCGTGCTGACGAATTGCGGCAGGAAGGCAAAGAAGAAGATCGACAGCTTCGGGTTCAGGATGTTGATCAGGATACCGGAGGTGATGACCTTGGCTGCCGAGCGGGGTGCCGCGTTTTCATCGACGCTCAGGCCGCCCTTCTCGTTCAGCGTGTTCCAGGCCATGTAGAGGAGATAGGCGACGCCGAGATATTTCAGCGTCTCGAAGGCGACAGCACTTGTGTGCAGCAGCGCCGCCAGGCCGGTGATGGCGGCGGCCATATGCGGGATGATGCCAAGCGTGCAGCCGAATGCAGCAGTGATCGAGGCGCGCGCGCCTCGCGAAAGCCCGGCGCTCAGCGTGTAGAGAACGCCGGTGCCGGGCGAAGCCACAACGATCAGCGACGTCAACAGAAATTCGATGCTCATGGTTCCTCCGACGCCCTGCCCGTGGTCGAAGCTATCGGGGGATGTGGGATGAGGCAAGGTGGGCGTCGGCTAGATCGTTGGCATCCCGTGCGCCTTGCGCGCCATCAGGCAATCGTCGCCGCCAGGCATGCAGGCGTGGCAGACGTCCGGGCGGATCTCGTAGATGCCGCAGGCCGTGTGCTTGCCGATCTCGCCCGTAAGCGCCGAACAGCGCACGCCCTCGCAGCGCATGCCGGACAGGTCGGCGGACACGAACTTTTCCGGAATCCGGTCAAGTTGCGCATCGTCCTCGGTCGAGAAGCGCGGCCATTCGGCCGAGTAGGAGCAGCAGGCGCCGCAGCTCTGGCAATCGAAGATTGCGGCCGCGCCGGCGTCCTCGTCGCCAGACAAAAAGTCGGTGGCGCCAGCCAGGCCGGCAGGCGCTATGGACCGACGACCGGCATCTTGCGGCAAGGCGCTATTTCTTCTTCTTGCCCTTCGGCGCGTCCGCCGGCGACTTGAACAGGTCGGTCGCAGCCTCTGTGGCCTCGGCGGCCTTTGGCGCGGCAGCGGGCTTGGCCTGCTTTGCAGTGGCAGCAGCCGGCGCTGCCGGCTGATCCTTGGTGGAAAACTTTATGGCCATGTCAGTCCTCGTCGGAAAAGCGGGATGATGGTGCGCGCGGATTGCGCAAGCGGCCGATCAGCGCCGAGACCGCTGTGATGTTCATTTCCTCGGGCGACCAGTTCCTCGCCTCGGCAATGTGGTGCGCCGCCAGTTCGCGATGCGTGCTGCCGCTATAGGCGGCATCCTGGTAGGTCACGCGCTCCTGGGTCTTTTTGTCCTCGCGGACATATTCGACCAGATAGTTCGGGGCTTCGGCACGGCCGCGCACGCCGACGCGCACCTGGGCATCGCCATGCGCGCGCTTGCAGCGCTCGAGCTTTTCCAGCACACGGCGGACATATTCGACCGGCTTGTCCAGGCCCGGGACCATGGACGCTATGGTCGCATCGGCATCGATCGGCGTCGGCGGTACGCGCTTGGTGGCCATCAGCGTTTGCCTGCTCGCTTCGGCAGCGCCGCAAGGGCTGCGGCCGCTGCCATGTCGTCGGCTTCCTTTTCCTTGCGCAGTTCGCGCAAGCGCGCGGTCTTGGCTTCGCGCGCCTCGCTGACGGCATCACGCTCGGACAGGATGCGGTTGAGTGACATCGACTGGGTTTGCGTCTTGCTGAACAGCGAGCCGGCCTGTTCGGCGGTCTTGGATTGAGTGGTCAAAACTTTCTCCTGTCGGGAGCCTGGTGCCGATAGAGCGAGAGCGGTCTTCGATTACGACCAAAGCAATACGGCAGCGGGGCAGTATGGGCGGTTCAGATTGGTGGATCGTCCCTTAGCACGTTCCGGCCGGCGTGCGGCGCACTTTTAGCGGCATGACGCACAAAATGAAAAAGGCCAGGCACCGCCTGACCTTCCATGAAAGCGCCGCGCATCCAGTTGGATGCGCAAGGCGCTCCTTTCAGCCTTTCATCGGTGCCAGTACATCCGTGGTCACCGGAAGGCCGAATTCCTTATCAGGCCGCCTTCAACTGGTCGGCGGACATCTTGCCCGACTTGTTGTCGCGGGTCATCTCGTAGCCGAGCTTCTGACCCTCGACGATGTCACGCATGCCGGCGCGCTCTACGGCCGAGATGTGGACGAAAACGTCGGCGGAGCCGTCGTCAGGCTGAATAAAACCAAAACCTTTGGTGGCGTTGAACCATTTCACTGTGCCGGTGGCCATGAAGAACCCTTTCCCTGGCAAATATTCGTTCACCATCGTGCGACTGCACAACAGCGTTTTGTCTCGATTTTTGATGGGGAAGTTCGTCAAAGGCGCGCATCATGCGCGGATAACAAAAGTCGGTCAAACAAATATCGACATATTTCTTATAGACTTCTCTTAGCGCCGAGTCAATTTCTGGTTTGGCCACAGCCCAAATTCAACCTGAGGATGCCTGAGGCATAAGCCTCAACTGACGAGGTGGCGGAGCGCAAGGCGTTCCCAAAAAATATTCCACGCCCCGGAACCAATCGCAAGCCGGCGCATTTCCGTGGTGTCAGCAATTCAGAGAGCAATCTCAGTAATGCTGGCAAAAGGACGCCTCCCGCACATTAAACGGTGCGAGAGGCGTTCTTGTATGTGCCGTTTTCTGACACAATTCCCAAGGGAAAACCGTTTCACACTTTTCCTTAAACTTACGCTCGCCTACAGGATCGCGCTGATCAGCGGCAGGATCTCGTAGCGGAAACCGCGGCCGGAGCTCGACACCGGATCGCCGTCGGTGACCGCTCTTGCCTCGGCTTCGCTGCCGACACGCAGGATCAGCAGACCCCAAGGGCCGGCCGGGTCGGCGACCGGCCCGGCGAGGATCATGGTGCCCTCGGCAAGCTTGCCGCGCAGATAGTCGGCATGCCGGCCCATCAACTCCCTCTCCTCCTCCGTCAGGGTGAAGGCGAAGTCCGGCCGAGGCGGGATCAGCCGGCAGTGGAAGATTGTTGGCGCGGTAGTCTCACGCGGTCCATCATTGCTGGCCATCGGTCACTCACCGTGATGTCATTAGTGGTCCTATTCGTCCGGGCCGGGTTCCGGCCAAGTCTCCTTCGCTGCTTCCGCATACCAGTGCCGCATCGCCGGCGTTGCCAACACGGCGTCGACGTAGGCGCGCGTGTCGGGCGCGAGCTTGCCGCCATAGGTGTCGAAGCGGGTGACGACAGGTGCATACATGGCATCGGCCGCGGTGAAATGACCGAACAGGAAGGGGCCGCCTTTGCCGTATTGTTCCCGGCACTGGCGCCAGATCGTTTCGATGCGCGCGCGCTGCATTTCGCCTTCGGCGTCGAGCGGCTTGTGGCCCTTCGGCCGGCGCAAATTCATCGGCCAGCCATAGCGCACCTCGCGAAAGCCGGAATGCATCTCGGTAGCTACCGAGCGGGACAGCGCTCGGGCGCCGATATCCTGAGGCCAAAGCTTTTTCTCCGGAAACAGGTCGGCGAGATATTCAAGGATGGCAAGGGTTTCCCAGACAATCCTGCCATTGTGATTCAACACTGGCACAAGGCCGGTGGGCGAGACTTTCGCCAGAGCGGCAAAGGTTTCGGGCGTGCGCAGGCGCACGAAACCTTCCTCGAACGGGATCTCCAGATGCTTCATCGCCACCCATGGCCTCAGCGACCAGGACGAAAAGCACTTGTTGGCGATGATGAGCGTAAATTCAGCCAAGGCGGTCTCCCCAAAATTTCGTCACACTAGTCACACGATACGACGCGGCAAAGCGTTTCGGCGACCATATAAGCGACCAGATGCGACGATGATCGCCGCCCAGGGAACCTAAGCCAAGCCGGCCCGTTTGCCTCCTGCGAATGAATCCCCGGAATCCCAGGAGATGCAAAGATGGTGAACAAGGATCAGGTTGCCGGCGTGGCCAAGCAGGTCAAGGGCTCGGTCAAGGAGGCCGGCGGCAAGGCGACCGGCAACAGGCAGACCCAGGCCGAAGGCACGGCCGACAAGACCGCCGGCAAGGTGCAGAAGGTCTATGGCGACGTGAAGGACAAGATCAAAAAGGCGCTCTGATTCGATCTTGCAGGCAATGAGGAAGGCGGCTCAAGACCGCCTTTTTCTTGTCAGAGGCTGAGGCTTTTGCTGAAGGCGCTGGTGAACTTGACCTCGCCGTGGTCGCCGGCCGCCTCGCCCAGCACCACGTCCATGCTGTCCCCGGTTACCCTCACCAGCGCGAAGCCACCCATATAGGCAGCCTTCGGCTTGAACAGGTCGAGGCCATCGCTTTTGTAGCTCATAGGCACTTCGTGCTGATGGCCATGGAAGATGGCGATGACATTGTAGCCCTTCAGCGCCGCCAGCAGCGCCTGGCGGTCGGCCTCGCTCCACCAGTGCGGCGCGCCTGCGCCGTCATCGTCATAGGTGCGCTTGGCCGGGTCCCAGCGCTCGACCGAGAAAGTGTCCCAGCCATAGTGCTGGAACAGGATGACGGGACGGCCATCCGCCGCGTAGGTCGCCAGATCCTGCTTCAGCCACGGCAGGCTGCTCACCGCGCCATGGCCGGTGTCGCCGGCAAAGCGGTGGGTCTGGACGAGATGCAGGCCGCCCCAGTCCCAGGAATAGCAGTCGGTGTCGACATCGTATTCGGTGGCCGGCACCGGCGGCTTGAAGAACACGCCGGGGCGGTGGTTGACCTCGACATAGTCGCGCAGTTCACGCCGATACCAGTCGACATGGGGCGGCGAGCCGTTCTGGTCGAGATCGTGGTTGCCGAGGCCGACATAGACCGGCATGTGCACGCGGTCCGGGCCGACGCCTTGTTGATAGCGCTGGCTGAACTGCAACAGTTGCGTGCCTTCGCTGGGCTCGGTGATCTGGCCGCCGCCATCGTCGGTGATGTCGCCGCCGACAACGAGGCCGAGCGGCGCATCGATGCGGCTGCCGGCCGAACGCAGGCGGGTTGCAACGCCATCGATCTCGACTGGCCATTGCCGGCCGGCCAAGCCATTGAGGACAGCGACATTGCGCAACAGCGCGGCATCGGTCTTGCCTTCCTCCAGGCAGTTGGGGCTGAGGCCGCTCGACATGCGGCAGGCATGGACATCGGCGATGAACAGAAAGGTGGCGTCGATGGGCTGGATGCGCTTGCCGGTCTGGCCAAGCGCGGCGCGCGGCAGCATGCCAGCCATGGCAAGGCCGGCTGCCTGTGCGAGGAAATTGCGACGGGAGAGGACGAGCTTGCGATTCATGACCTGAAATTCAGCACAGCCGGCGCCCCACCGTCCAGTTGCCAGGAATGGCAGGTCGACACGGCACTGAGGCTCTGGCATTTCTTGGGTCATGCTGGCGCGCAGCAAATACAAGCAGAGGGGAGGATTTCATGAGAGCCGTTTCGATAGGCGTGGTGCTGGCTGGGTTGCTGCCGGGGGCTGCGGTGCATGCCGCCGATTGTGTCGACGCAAAATCGGCCAAGGCCGGCTTCGTTCTGGAAATGCCTGGCGTCCGCAGCGAGTTTCGGCCGGTGGCCGGCGGCATGGTGTCCGTCGCCAACAACTACGAATCGCAATCACCGCAGACACAGTTCCTGTTTGCAGGCCTGGTCGAAGTGTTTCGCGACAGCGATACCGGACGGGTGGCGACGATCCCGTTTTCCGATCTGCGAAAACTGTTTCCGCTGAAGACGGGAGCCAAGAGCACGATCGAATTCGTCGAGTTGTCGCCGAACAAGCAGCCGAAGAGCACCAAGACACTGAGCCTGGTCGTCAAGGGCAAGGAGACGTTCAGCGTCGGCGGCTGCAAATACAACGTGCTGGCGGTCACGGAGATCTTCAAGAACGGCGCCGGCGAAACGCTGGACACATTCACCGCGCTTTATGCTCCCGATCTGCAAGCGTCTCTCGCCCGGCGTTACGACGAAGGGACCAGCACGGAATCGGTGAACGGTTACGAGACGATCAAGCCGCTTTCCAACTAGAACAGCGCAGTTCCGGCCTCAAGGTTTTCCCGGCCGCAGCAGGATCCTGCGACGCCGCTTCGCTCTGCTCGGGAATGGCGGCGTTGAGCTGCCCTGAAGTTCGGCCAGGCAATCGCGCAGCACGCTGGCATCCTGTGCCGCCTTGGCCATCGACATGGCGCCGGAATAGGCGGCGATGGCGAGTGCCGCAAAGCGCTCGGGGTCGGTGCCCTGCTCCCTCCCCGACTGCTGGTCGGCTCGCACCTTGTCGGCAACCGCCTGACGCCATCCGGCAAAGATATCGTCCAGAGCGGCGCGGAAATCCGGGTCAGCGAGCGACAGTTCATGCGCCAGATTGTTGAGCGGACAGCCGCGCACGAAGCCTTGCTGCTCAAGGTCGGTCGCCACCGCCTCGAACACCGCGCGCACGCCTTCGCGCGCCGAGCCTGCCGCCCGTACAGGGTTGATCCAGGTTTCATCGAGGGCCGCTGCCACGCGCTCCTCGATCACCGCCAGAGCGAGCGCCTTCTTCGTCGGGAAATGATGATGCAGCGCGCCGCCGCTGACGCCTGCGGTCGTCATCAACTCGCCAAGAGCGGATGCATGATAGCCACGCGCCTGGAACGACGCTTCGGCGATATCGAGCACCTTGTTGCGCAGCCCTTCGGGATCGTTGGTGCGTTTTCGCGGCGGCCCTTTCGGAGCCCGAGCAATCTCTGCTGACATTTGCCAACGATAGCAGATTGACAAAACAGGACAACCGGTCTGTTTTATAAACCGGATGATCATCCTGTTTTTTGGAGACGACACAATGACCGTACCCCTGAATGCGCCTGCGGCGGCAAAACTGCTCGCTTCGCCTGTCGTCGAGTTGCGGCAGTACACGCTGAAGCCGGGCCGGCGCGAGACGCTGATCGACATCTTCGACAGTCGGTTCATCGAAGGCCAGGAACACGCCGGCATGACCATCATCGGACAGTTCCGCGACCTCGACCGCCCCGACATGTTCGTCTGGCTGCGCGGCTTCGGTGGCATGGAAGCGCGGAAGCAGGCGCTCACCGCCTTCTATGACGGGCCGGTGTGGACGGCGCACCGCGACGCCGCCAATGCGACGATGATCGATTCCGACGATGTACTGCTCTTGAAGCCGGCATGGCCAGGCGCCGGCTTCGATCTGTCAGGCGCGCAGCGAGGCGCCATGCCGCCGGATGGAAAGCTGAGAGCAGACAATCGCTTGACCGGTGTTGTTGTCATCCAGATTCATCATCTGCGGTCTGGCGCCGAAGCCGATTTCGCCGGCAATTTCGACACATATGCCCTTCCGGTCCTTATCGGCGCCGGCGGACGGTTGCTTGGCGCCTTCATCACCGAGCACGCCGAAAACAGCTTTCCCCGCCTGCCGGTGCGCTTGAGCGAAAACGTCTTTATCGCGGTGACGGGTTTCAACAGTCCCGAGGCGCATGCCAATTACGAAGCCGCAGTTGCCGCTTCGCTCCAATGGCAAGCGGCCGATGTGACCTGGCGGACCGAAACCTTGCGCCTGACGCCGACGTCGCAGTCGCTGCTGCGGTAACCGGATCGGCACGCGGCCAACCGAAGTTCATACTGAGCGATAGGCCGGCGGCTTGACCGCCCTCGCCGATCGGCATTGCCTTCGTGACGCGGGCAACAGCGAGAGCATTCGATGCGACTTGGCCTTCAATGAGACTTTCTGGCAAGCGAGCACTGGTGACCGGCGGCTCGGACGGCATCGGCCTGGCGATATCGGAAGCTTTCTTGCGCGAGGGCGCCGACGTGCTGATCGTCGGTCGCGACACCAGCAAGCTCAAGACCGCCCGCGAGACACTTGCGGCGGCGGGCAACGTCGGCACCCAGTCGGCCGATCTCTCGACCTCTTCCGGCATCGATGCCGTGGTCGATCGCGCGAAAGCAACCGGCCCACTCGACATCCTCGTCAACAATGCCGGCGTCGCTTATCTGGTGCCTTTCGAGACCGTCACCGAGCACCAATTCCAGCAATCCTTCGCGCTCAATGTGACGGCGGCGTTCTTCCTTACCCAGCGGCTGCTGCCGCATCTCGGCGCCAACGCCTCCGTCATCAACATCTCGTCCTACTTCGCCGACAAAATGATCCCGAAGCGGCCGTCGAGCCTGTATTCCTTGTCCAAGGGCGCGCTGAATTCGCTGACCAAGTCGCTGGCCTTCGAGCTTGGTCCGGGCGGCATCAGGGTCAATGCAATTGCGCCCGGCACGGTCGACACCGCCATGCGGCGCAAGTCGATCGACAACCTGCCGGCGGCAGCGCAGGCCGAGCTGAAAACCTATGTCGAGCGCAGCTACCCGCTCGGCCGCATCGGCCAGACCAGCGATCTTGCCGGCATCGCCGTCTATCTCGCCAGCGACGAGGCGGCGTGGACCAGCGGCGGCATTTTCGCGATCGATGGCGGGTATACGGCGGGGTGACCGTTTGGATGGCCCTCTGCCTCGAACAAGCGGAGCACTTGACCAAACTTCCGATACCGCGTCTGTCTGCAGATTGAGCAATGCTTCAGACATTCGTGGTGCCATGCCGTCTATCGATCCACTGATCCTCTTCTACACAACGTTCTTCAGCAAACCCGTCGATATCGCGTCGATACAGTGCGAAATGCCCGGGCGGTGGACACTGGACAAACGACGGATTTCCGAGGCCGCGGCAGTCGTCTTCCATATTCCGAACTTTCGCGAAGTTGGCGATGCCTACAAATACCCTGGTCAATATTGGGTCGCCTGGTCGATGGAATGCGGCCAAAACTACAAGCGACTTGCCGACCCCAAAATCATGCGGCACTTCGATATCATCATGACGCATGAATCCCGGTCCGATGTCTGGGTACCCTACCTTCCGCGTGCGGTGTGGTGGAAAGATGCGCTGGCCAGACCAATCGTGCCGAAAACGGAAGAAGCGCCGGTCGCACTCTTCCAGTCGGCCGGCCTGAATTATAGCGGCCGTGTCGATTTGGCGAACGAACTGGCGCGCCACATCAAGATCGATTCTTATGGCCGATATCGCCACAACCGATCGGTCTCTGGCCCCGATCTGGGCTCGAAGACCAAGATCGAAACCATTGCGCGGCACAAATTCTGCCTGGCCATGGAGAACTCGATCGAGGCCGACTATGTCACCGAGAAAATCTATGACGCGTTCATGGCGGGCACGGTGCCGATCTACCTTGGCGCTCCCAATGTGGACGAGTTCGTTCCGGAGCACTCCTTTATTGACGCCAGTGCCTTCGCCAGCGCCAGCGATCTTGCAGCCTATCTCCAGCACCTGATCGCAACGCCGCAAGACTACGAGGCTTATTTCGACTGGCGCTCAAAGCCATTGCCCGACAATCTCGTCAAACGGGTGCAATCATTGGAAACACCCGCGTTCTGCAGACTGATGAGCGTCGTGCGCCAGCGTCTGGAGGCGCGGACAAGCACGCCTTCCGGACGGCGAACACTTCCGTTCGGCTACAGATCCTATCTCAGGACAAAGCTGCGCCGTTGGAGGAAAAAGGTTCCGAGCTGACGGTCCGCGATCAGGCGCGCTTTCAGCAAAATACGGAGGACAAAGAGCGTCACTTGCGACGTCGAGACGGCTTCGACCTTGCCGCCATGCATCTTGGAAAACTCCGAGGCCATGTGGAGGCGCTCCCAGGGTGGACTTGAAATTCTCGGCTTCGCGATCCGAAGCTCGATCCGGATGCGATGCCGGATTTTGGACGGAAACTGAACAGAAGGACAAGTGCATAAGCTACCTCATCGCTGCTGTTGCCAGTGAGACGCCGGCACCGATGGTAGTTTGTGTGGCAGCGTCGCTCGTAGGTAGACGTGAATTGCGCATTGCTGATCCTGGGGGAAGTTTGCGTAGAGCAATCCGCCAGCTCGACATGATCGAGCTAAATCCGCAAGTTTCCGTCCACTTTATGGGATCAAGCCGCACTGAGGAGCAATTTCCTTCACACGAAAGTGGAGGGTGCAGGATCCCGAAGGGCGGCGCTACTGCTTCAACCGATTTACTGCCTGCCGGCCGCAATCTCTGCTTGAAGGCCATTGTGCAACGCGATACGCCGTTGCCGAATTCGATCGTCGGAGAGACAAGTGACCGCTGCCAGGACCAGAACCGAAACCGACACGTTCGGCCCCATCGAGGTTGCCGCCGACCGTTACTGGGGCGCGCAGGCGCAGCGTTCCCTCGGCAATTTCAGGATAGGCTGGGAAAAGCAGCCGGCCTCGATCGTGCGTGCGCTCGGCATCGTCAAGCGAGCGGCGGCGGAAGCCAATATGGAGCTGAAGCGGCTCGATCCGGAAGTCGGCAAGGCGATCATCGAGGCGGCGCAAGAGGTGATCGACGGCAAGCTCAACGACCATTTCCCGCTGGTCGTGTGGCAGACCGGCTCGGGCACGCAGTCCAACATGAACGCCAACGAGGTGATCTCTAACCGGGCGATCGAACTTCTGGGCGGCGTCATGGGCTCGAAGAAGCCGGTGCACCCCAACGACCACGTCAATATGAGCCAGTCGTCGAACGACACCTACCCGACAGCCATGCACATCGCTTGCGCCGAGCGCATCGTGCACGATCTGCTGCCGGCGCTTAGGCATCTGCACGCCGCGCTCGAGGTCAAGACAAAGGCTTTCGCCCACATCATCAAGATCGGCCGCACCCATACGCAGGATGCCACCCCTCTCACGCTGGGCCAGGAATTTTCCGGCTATGCCGCACAGGTGGCCTCTTCGATCAAGCGCATCGAGATGACGCTGCCCGGCCTGCAGGAACTGGCGCAGGGCGGCACCGCAGTCGGCACCGGCCTCAATGCGCCGGTCGGCTTTGCGGAAAAGGTGGCGGCGCGCATCGCCGACATTACCGGCATTGCCTTCGTCACCGCGCCGAACAAGTTCGAGGCGCTCGCCGCGCACGATTCCATGGTGTTCTCGCATGGCGCCATCAACGCGGCGGCCGCCGCCCTCTTCAAGATCGCCAACGACATCCGCTTCCTCGGCTCCGGCCCGCGCTCGGGCCTCGGCGAACTGTCGCTGCCGGAAAACGAGCCGGGTTCCTCGATCATGCCTGGCAAGGTCAACCCGACGCAGTGCGAGGCTCTGACGCAGGTCTGCGTGCAGGTGTTCGGCAACAACGCCTCGCTGACCTTCGCCGGCAGCCAGGGCCATTTCGAGCTCAACGTCTATAACCCGCTGATGGCCTACAACTTCCTGCAGTCGGTGCAGCTGCTGGCCGACGCTTCGATCTCCTTCACCGACAATTGCGTCGTCGGTATCGAGGCGCGCGAAGACAACATCAAGGCCGCGCTCGACCGCTCGCTGATGCTGGTGACAGCGCTGGCGCCGACGATCGGGTACGACAATGCCGCCAAGATCGCCAAGACCGCGCACAAGAAGGGCACCACCTTGCGCGAGGAAGCACTGGCCACCGGGCTGGTCAGCGAGGCAGACTACGACCGGCTGGTGCGGCCGGAGGACATGACGCATCCGGGTTAAGCGATTCCAGGGAAAGTGCCTTGCGTTTCCTCGGGAAGCGCGCAGCCCCTCTTCTTGGGAATTGCGTCAACTAGAAATCCGAATTGTGTGGCGGGACAATTTGCTCCCGCCGCTGCTGGCCGCGACAAGAATTTTGCGTCGGTCGAACGATCCCGAAATGTACGTCCTGTGAACAATGTGTCGCCGGACTGGCGGCTTTGGTGAACAGTCGGCTTGGTCTATCTGACGGGACATCAACCCTTTTCGGAGAGCCACCATGTCCATCAACACTTCCGCTGCCGGCGCCGGCATCGCGTCCAACAGTTCCACCACCATCCTGCTCGGCCGCATCCTGCTCGCCGCCATCTTCCTGCTTTCCGGCTTCGGCAAGCTCACCGCCATTTCGGGCACCGCCGGCTATTTCGGCGCCATGGGCCTGCCGGTGCCGACCACAACGGCCATTGTCGTCGGCCTGATCGAATTGCTCGGCGGCCTTGCCGTGCTCGTTGGCTTTCAGACCCGCATCGCCGCCTGGGTGCTCGCGGTCTTCACCATCGCCTCGGCCTTTGTCGCCCATACCGGCTGGGCCGACCAGAACCAGATGATCCATTTCCTGAAGAACGTCGCCATCACCGGCGGTTTCCTGCTGCTGGCTTCCTCAGGCCCTGGCGCCTACTCGGTCGACGCCAAGCGCGGCTGAGCTTTCCCTCCCAAGCCTGAAAAAGCGGCGTGGAATTTTCCACGCCGCTTTTTCGTTGTCTGCCCAAGCGCGCACCCGTCCCATCCCTGCTAGGATCGGTCTCGAACAGCCGGCGGACAGACAACGGAGATGACCATGCCCCGCGATGCATTGCTTCTGATTTCCCGGCTGCTGCTCGCCGCCCTGCTCGTTCCCTCCGGCTACCACGCGCTCGCCGACATTGCCGGGACGACCGGCTATTTCGCCGGCCTCGGCATGCCATTGCCGACGCTTGCCGCCTGGGGCACCGGGCTGTTCGAGTTGATTGCCGGTCTCTTGATACTGGTCGGCTTTCAGACGCCGGTCATTGCGATACTTCTTGCCGCTTTCTGCATCGTTGCAGGCTCCATCGGCCACTACGGCCAGGGCGGCGATGACCCGATGCTCACCTTCCTGCACCAGCAGATGCTGATGAAGGACATTGCCATCGCCGGTGGATTCCTGGCGCTAGCCATGGCCGGCGCCGGGGCCTGGTCGATCGAGGGGCGCCGCGCCGCGGTCTGATATCGTCAAATATCGTCCCGGTTGAACCATCCGTGCCAGGTCGACCCCCACTCCGTCTCGGCTTCGTCGAGCCACCTCTCCCCCGATCGACGGGGTAGAGGAAGTGCGCGAGCCTATTGCCGCCAACGCTTTCCAACGAGGCTCCCTTCCTTTCCCTCCGGAGGGGGAAGGTGGCGGTGCGAAGCAGCGACGGATTGAGGAAGCCGGTCCTCGAACGCGAGGCCGACGACGACATGGTTTTGCTGTCAGGCCGCGCCTACTTCACCGACACGCTCTGCCCACCCTCGACCGCCAGCACCAGCCGGCGGTTGGTGATCCGCGCCAGTTGCGCCAGCCGTCCGGCCGGGCGTTCGCCGTAAAGATCGGAAAGTGAGGCCGGCAGCACCAGCGCCAACGTGCCATTGCCGCGGTTTTCCCATTTCAGCCGCGGCATGACGCCGGGCATGGCCGCAGTCAGCAGATAGACGACGCGCAGCACCGCCGCCAGGATGCGGGCGCGCTCGAGATAGCGCGGCGTCGCCAGGCCGCGGATTTCCGGCGCCGCATCGTTGAACACGCCTTCGTGGCGGAACAGGCCGACCAGCGCCAGGAAGGCACGGCCGGGGTGATCGACGCCAATGAAGGACGCGTGGGCAATGATGTTGAGCGACTGCTTGCCGCGATATTCCGGGTGTGCGCGCCAGCCTATATCGGCCAGCAGACAGGCAGCGTGGCGATAGCGCGCCTCATCCTCCGTCTCGTCGATGCCGAAGGCGGCAAAGGTCTTGTCCGTCCATTCGACAAGCTCATGCGCATGGGTGACCGAGCGCGACCGCAGCCGCGCCAGTTCCTCCGAAGCGGAGACCAGCGGATCGGCCTTCTGCTCGGCAGGGTCGAGCAGCGAATAGAGAAACCCTTCGCGCACGCCCAACGCCGAGACGATGATCTTCGACGGCTGCATCGCCGCCATGATCTCCTGCAGCACGACCGCGCCATAGGGCAGCAGCGAACGGCGGTTCTTCGACACACCTTCGATGCCCTTGACCTTCTCGATCTCGCCTTTCGCCACCTGCTTCAGGAAATTGGCGGCGCTTTCGACACCGATCTCATAGTGGTGCATGACGCCAAGCGGGTAGTTGGTCATTTCCATGTGCAGCCGGGCAAGGTTTCGCCAGGTGCCGCCAACGGCGTAAAAGGGCCGTCCCAGCCCGCCCTTCAACAATTTGGCGCGCGCCAGTTCGTCGCGGGTGATCTTTGCCGCCTGGGCGAGCGAATTCCTGGCCATGTCCTGCAGCCGCAGGCCACCCAGCGGCAGCGTGATGCCGTCGCCGATCGCCTCGCCATTGATGTCGATAAGCTCCAGGCTGCCGCCGCCAAGATCGCCGGCAATGCCATTGGCGGGGTGGAAGCCCGAAATGACGCCAAGCGCCGAATAATGCGCCTCCTGCCGGCCAGTGAGCACGCGGATCTCGGTCTTGAGCACATCCTGGGCGCGGTGGATGAAGTCGGGGCCGTTGATCGCTTCGCGGGCCGCGGCCGTTGCCAGCACAAACATGTGCTCCGCACCCGCCTGGTCGGAGAGCGCGCGGAAACGGCGGAACTCCTCCATCGAGCGCGTCACCGCCTCGGGGTCGAGCTTGCCGGTCGAAACGATGCCGCGGCCGAGGCCGGCCAGCATCTTTTCGTTGAACAGCAAGGTCGGCGAGCGCGCCAACCCTTCATAGACGACAAGGCGGATCGAGTTCGAGCCGATGTCGATGATGGACAGCGGCCGGCGATCCTGCAGCCGGCCTTGGGACGTTGAAATCATCAGCCGGTGTTCTTCTTGCGACGCTTGAACTGCGCGATGCGCTTGGGCGCATGCGACTTCAGCGCGTCACCCCGTCCCGACAGGCTCGGATTGGTCATGAAATATTCCTGCGCGTTGAACGGTTCCTCACCCTCCTCCAGCACGACGCGCCGGGAGGTTCCGTCAGCCAATACGTCGAAACTTTGCTGGTTGTCCATGATGTTGCCCAGCATGATCTGGCCAAGGATCTGTTCATGCACCGTTGGATTGGTGATCGGCACCATGGTCTCGACGCGGCGGTCGAGATTGCGTGGCATCAAGTCGGCCGAGGCGATGTAGACGATCGCCTCGTCCGACGGCAGGCCATGGCCGTTGCCGAAGCAGTAGATGCGGCTGTGTTCGAGGAAGCGGCCGACGATCGACTTGACCCTGATGTTTTCCGACAGGCCGGGCACCTGCGGCCGCAGGCAGCAGATGCCGCGCACGACGAGATCGATCTCGACGCCGGCACGGCTGGCGTCATAGAGCGCGTCTATGATGTTGGGATCGACGAGCGCGTTCATCTTCATCCATATGCGCGCCGGACGGCCAGCCAGCGCGTGGGCGACCTCGTCGGCAATGTGCTTGAGGATGCGGCTGCGCAGCGTAAATGGCGAGATGGCGATCCGCATCTCATCGGTCGGCTCGGCATAGCCGGTGATGAAGTTGAACAGCTGGGCGACATCGCGCGCGATCGTCGGATCGGTGGTGAAGAAGGACAGGTCGGTGTAGATGCGCGCGGTCACCGGATGGTAGTTGCCGGTGCCGAGATGGACATAGTTGCGCAGCTTGCCGTCCTCGCGCCGCACCACAAGCGACATTTTCGCATGGGTCTTCAGTTCGAGGAAGCCGAACACGACTTGGACGCCGGCGCGTTCGAGGTCGCGCGCCCAGCGGATGTTGGCCTCCTCGTCGAAGCGCGCCTTGAGCTCGACCAGGGCGGTCACCGACTTGCCTGCCTCGGCCGCGTCGACCAAGGCGCGCACGATCGGGCTGTCGTTGGAGGTGCGGTAGAGCGTCTGCTTGATCGCCACCACCTCCGGGTCGGCCATCGCCTGGCGCAGGAACTGGACCACCACGTCGAAGGATTCATAGGGGTGGTGGACGACGATGTCCTTCTCGCGGATGGCCGCGAAACAATCGCCGCCATGCTCGCGGATGCGCTCGGGAAAGCGCGGATTGTAAGGGGTGAATTTCAGGTCGTCGCGCGGCACGGCAACGATCTCGGAAATCTGGCTGAGCGCCAACGGGCCGGTCAGAACGCTGATGCGGCTCGAAGAGACGCCAAGCTCGCCGGCGACGAACTCGCGCAATTCGCCGGGCATCGACTTGTCGAATTCGATGCGGATGACCGAACCGCGGCGGCGCCGCTTCAGCGCCGTCTCGAACAGGCGCACGAGATCTTCCGACTCTTCCTCGACCTCGATATCGCTGTCCCGGATGATGCGGAAGGTGCCGGAACCCTTGACCTCATAGCCGGGGAACAGCTTGCCGATATAGAGGCCGACAGCCTCCTCCAACGGAATGAAGCGAACGTGCTGCTTGCGGTCGGGCAGACGGATGAAGCGCTTCAGCGCCACCGGCAGGCGCAGAAGCGCGCTCATCTCCTCGCCATTCTTGCGATGGCGCAATTGCAGCGCCATCGAGAAGCCGAGATTGGGAATGAACGGAAACGGATGCGCCGGGTCGATCGACAGTGGAGTCAGGACCGGGAAGACCTGGTCCTGGAAATGGTCTTCCAGCCAGACTTTCTCATCCTTGGTCAGTGCATCGCGGGTGATGCTCTCAATGCCTTCCTTGTTGAGCAGCAGCATCAGCGCCGAAAGGCTGTTCTGCTGGTCCTCCTGCAGCCGCTCGACCTCGCGCAGCAATTGTTCCAGCTGCTGCTCCGGCGTGCGGCCGTCGGGGCTCTTGAGCGCAATGCCTTCGCGCACCTGGCCGGCAAGGCCGGCGACGCGGACCATGAAGAATTCGTCGAGATTGGCGGCTGAAATCGACAGGAAACGGACGCGTTCGAGCAGCGGATGGTGCTGGTTCTGGGATTCCTCGAGCACACGCCGGTTGAACTGCAGCCAGGAGAACTCACGGTTGACGAACCGATCGGGGTTGCCGCCCTCGGGGCTCGCCACCTCGACATTGATGAATTCGCTCTGCACCGGCTTCAGTTCGTTCATGGTTCCTGCTCTTCCCCCGCCAACCGTCCCTTGGAGCGCCGCTGGACGTGCCATGCCTCTAACACGCTTTTGTGGCGCATGACCCTTCGGCGAAAACCGTTCCGATTTCAGGGACATGCACTTAACCGGCTCAACGTATCCTCTGACAGGCTTTTGCGACAGTTTCATTTCATCGATCTTGCAAACAGGCCTGTTATGTTCCAGATGCTTTTCGACGAGATCAAGGAGACGACGATGGCAGGCGGTTCCATTCCCCATTTCCAGAACGATGCGGGCCATCCGGCAATCGACATCGGCGTCAAGGAATTCATGTGCACCGGCGCCAACCCGCCATTCGACCACCCGCATGTGTTCCTCGACATGGGCGACGACAATGAAAAGGTCTGTCCCTACTGCTCGACGCTCTACCGCTATTCGGCGAAGCTGAGGGCGACGGAAACGCTGCCGGCTGGTTGCCTTTATATCGACCAGGCCGCCTGATCCTTCCGCGACAAGCCCGATGGAAGACATCAGGTCCCGGCAGGTCATAATCGCCGGGGCCGGCATCGCCGGGCTGACCGCTGCCCTTGCCTTCGCCGGACGGGGTTATCCGGTAAAGCTTATCGAACAGGCACAGCACCTCGAAGCGGCCGGCGCCGGCATCCAGCTTTCGCCCAACGCAACACGCATTCTTGGAAAACTCGGCGTGCTCGACCGACTGCTGCCCGCAGCGTTGCGGCCGGAAGCGGTCGTGCTCAAGGACGCCGGGACGCTGCGCGAACTGGCACGGGTACCGCTCGGGCACGCCGCCGAAGCGCGCTGGCAGTCGCCCTATCTTGTCGCCCATCGCGCAGATCTGCAGGCAGCGCTGCTGGGGCAAATGGCTGAACGGTCGCAGATTGAGCTCATCACCGGCGCCCGCGTGACCGGCATCGTCAAAGACGCGCAATATGTCGCCGTGACCGCCGAAGTGGACGGCCGCGAGATCGAGGCACGCGGCAAACTGCTGGTCGGCGCCGACGGCGTCTGGTCGGCGGTCAGGGCGCAACTCGCAGGCGAGGACTTCGTCAAAAGCCGTTTTTCGGGCGAACTCGCCTGGCGGGCTACAATCGCGGCCGACGGTGCGGCCGGAGAAGCCTTTGTCGCGATCGGCGCCGCCGACTGCGTCACCACGTTCCTGCATCCTGGCTTCCACATGGTCGCCTACCCCGTCAGCAAAGGCCGGGCCTTCAATCTCGCCGCCTTCACCAAGGGTGAGCGCATGGCCGAAGGTTGGTCGGGCCATGCCGATCCCGCGATCCTCACGGCTGCCCTGCGCGGCACCGCGCCGGGCCTGACGAAGCTTGTGGCACTGGCCGGCCCATGGACGGCCTTTCCGATCCACACCGTCGAACAGAAGCGGTGGACGAGCCCGCAGGGCATCGCGCTGATCGGCGACGCTGCGCATGCGATGACGCCGTTTGCCGCACAGGGCGCGGCAATGGCGATCGAAGATGCCATCACGCTTGCCGACGCTATCGCCGATTTCCCTGGCGATCTGCCCAGAAGTTTTCAAATCTGGGAAAATCTTCGGCGGCCGCGTGTCGCCAAGGCCGCGCGTCGTGGGGCCGTAAACCGCCTCGCCTGGCATGCTGCCGGCCCGGTGGCGATCGCCCGCAATCTGTTCCTGGCCATGCGCTCGCCCGACAAGCTCGCCGCCGACCTCGACTGGCTCTATGGATGGCGAGCGGACACTCGGCAGTCTAGATCGTCGACGTAGCGATCCTTCCCACCCCCCTCTGTCCTGCCGGACATCTCCCCCGCAAGGGGGGAGATTGGATGTCGCCGTCGCCTTCGCCAAAATCGCCGGCGTTGCAGCAGGAGCGCCGCGGGCAAAACGGCTGATCTCCCCCCTTGCGGGGGAGATGGCCGGCTGGCCAGAGGGGGGTGCTGTCCCGCTGACTTCAAAAGATCCAACACTGTCGGGGTGCGGCGTAGGAGCTGCTAATTATACAGCCGCATTGAAAATCGCAGCGAGGCCGGCAGCGGGTTCCACCAGCCGGTGCGCAGGCCGGCGGTGCGCAGGCCGGCGGCTGTCCAGGTGTTACAGCCGACAAGCGCGTTGAATTGGCCGTTCGCCTCGAAGAAGCGGTCGAAGCTGGAATAGGCGGCGTTCTCGATGACGACCGGACCATGCGGCCCTTGCTGGAAACTCGCGTCGATATAGTTGAGCAGCGCTGCAAAACGTTCCTCATCGATGTCGAAACCGGTGACAGCAGGGTGCGGCTCGGCGATGGTCCCGGCGATATCGACATGCATGACCGAGGCGTCCAGTGTCAGCGCCTTGAGGACGGGCACTGCTTTCAGCTGCGACCAGCTCGGCGTCTCCAGATAGAAGGCCCGGCCGCCCCAGCCAAAGACGATGTAGCGCACTTCCGGGGCGTCGACAGGGATGCCGGCAGCGACCAGGAAATGGAAGCGCCGGCGCACCTCGTCATCGACGGGAATGGCGATGTCGGTGTGGATCGGATTCTCCAGCACCAGAATATGGCGCGTGCCCTCACCCGCCGCTGACGCCGGCCACAGCGGACGCGGCACCAGCGTGCCGAGCGTGGCAGCGAGCGCGACCACGATAATCAGCATGGCCACGAAACGCAGGGCTTTTCTCATGCGGCGCCGGCTTTGTGTTTCAATGGAGAAGATCAACCCCGACCCCAGATAGCAAAAGAGCCCGGCCGCATTACGGCCGGGCTCTTTTGGTTCGCATGAAAATGCTCAGTGCAGGATCTGCGACAGAAACAGCTTGGTGCGCTCGTGGCGCGGATGGTCGAAGAACTCGGCCGGCGTGTTCTGTTCGACGATCTGGCCCTGATCCATGAAGATCACCCGGTTGGCGACCTTTCGGGCAAAGCCCATTTCGTGGGTGACGCACAGCATGGTCATGCCTTCCTCGGCCAGGCCCACCATCGTCTCCAGCACTTCCTTGATCATTTCTGGATCGAGCGCCGAGGTCGGCTCATCGAACAGCATGATGCGCGGGTTCATGCACAGCGAACGCGCGATCGCCACGCGCTGCTGCTGGCCGCCCGACAGCTGGCCCGGATATTTGTTGGCCTGTTCGGGGATCTTGACGCGCTTGAGGAAGTGCATGGCGATTTCCTCGGCCTGCTTCTTCGGCGTCTTGCGCACCCAGATCGGTGCCAATGTGCAGTTCTCCAGGATGGTCAGATGCGGGAACAGGTTGAAGTGCTGGAACACCATGCCGACCTCGCGGCGCACCTCGTCGATCTTCTTGAGATCGTTGGTGAGTTCCTTGCCGTCGACGATGATCTTGCCCTTCTGGTGCTCTTCCAGCCGGTTGATGCAGCGGATCATGGTCGATTTGCCCGAGCCCGAAGGACCGCAGATGACGATGCGCTCGCCGCGCATCACCTTGAGGTTGATGTCCTTCAGCACATGGAACTCGCCATACCATTTGTGCATGCCGATGATGTCGATTGCGACATCGGTGGTCGAGATGTGCATCTTCTTGGCATCGACCTTGATCTCTTCGGCGCTGACGGCGTTTTCTATGACCATGGCAGGTTCCCCTTTTTGTTCTGTCTTTTAGCTATGATGCATGTCGTTGTCCCAAAACCGCTAAACACTTTTGGGCGACATGCATCAACGTTTGTGGCCGGTGTCGAGCCGGCGTTCCGTGTACATCGAATAGCGCGACATGCCGAAGCAGAACAGCCAGAAGACGAAGGCTGCAAAGATGAGGCCGGATCTCGCGGTCTGTGGCGTCGCCCAATTGGCGTCCGAGAAGTTCTGCTTGACGACGCCAAGCAGGTCAAACATCGAGATGATGATGACGAGGCTTGTGTCCTTGAACATACCGATGAAGGTATTGACGATGCCGGGGATGACCAGCTTCAGTGCCTGCGGCAGCACGATCAGCACCATCTTCTGCCAGTAGCCCAGGCCAAGCGAATCCGCCCCCTCATACTGGCCCTTGGGGATCGCCTGCAGGCCGCCGCGCACCACTTCCGCCATATAGGCGGCGGCAAACAGCGAGACGCCGATCAGCGCCCTGAGATATTTGTCGAACGAAACACCGGCGGGCAGAAACAGCGGCAGCATGACGCTGGCAAAGAACAGAACGGTGATCAGCGGGATGCCGCGAACGAACTCGATGAAGACCACGCACAGTGTCTTGACGATCGGCATCTTGGAGCGCCGGCCGAGCGCCAGCACGATGCCCATCGGCAGCGACACGGCAATGCCGACAAAGGACAGGCTCAGTGTCACCAGCAGCCCGCCCCATAGCTGGGTCTCCACTTGCGGCAGGCCGAAGATGCCGCCGACCAGGAGCACGAACGCGATGATCGGCAGTGCCAGGAATAGAAGAATGGCGTTCAACCCCTTCCGCGGCACACGTGGCATCAGCAACGGCACCAGCAGCGCCACGAACAGGACGGCGACCAGGATCGGCCGCCAGCGCTCTTCCAGGGGATAGCGGCCAAGCATCAACTGGCCGAACTTCGCGTTGACGAAGGCCCAGCAGGCGCCTGACCAGCCGTCCGGCTGGATGCCGCCTTGCGCCACCGTGGCGCATACAGTCCGGTCCGGCCCCGTCCACTGGGCGTTGATGAAGGCCCAGTTGACGACGGGCGGCACGATCATCACCACCAGCGCAATAGCCACTACAGTCAGGATGACGTCGCCCACCGAACCGATCAGGTTCTTGCGAACCCAGGCCAAAGGCCCCCGCACGCCGGCCGGGGCTTGTTGAGCGAGTGCCATTTCGGTCCGCACCCAGGAGGTATCATGTTCCTGCATGGTCTTACCTCTCCACCAGCGCCATCCTGGCGTTGACCACATTCATCACCGCCGACGTCACCAGGCTGATGATGAGATAGACGACCATCATGATCAGCACACCCTCGACCGCTTGACCGGTCTGATTCAGCACTGTGCCGGCGATCGCCGTCAGGTCGGGGTAACCGATGGCAATGGCCAGCGACGAGTTCTTTGTCAGGTTGAGATACTGGCTGGTCAGCGGCGGGATGACGATCCGCATGGCTTGGGGAACGACGACAAGCCGCAGGATAGATCCCGGCCGCAGCCCCAGGGCGCCAGCCGCTTCGGTCTGACCCTTGCTGACGCCGAGAATGCCGGCGCGCACGATCTCGGCGATGAAGGAGGCCGTGTAACAGGACAGCGCCAAATAGAGAGACAGGAACTCCGGCCCGATCTGAAAGCCTCCGGTCAGGTTGAAGGTCGATTGCTTTGGAAAGTCGAAGCTCAAGGGAAAGCCGCTCAGCGCATAGGCCAGGAGCGGAAGGCCGACGATCAGCGCCGCCGAAGTCCAGAATACGGGAAACTGCTGGCCGGTTGCCATTTGCCGCTGGCGTGCCGTGCGCGCGACAAAAAAAGCCATGGCGATGCCGACAAGCAAGGCGACAAACATCAGCCAGGAGCCGTCGCCCCAGATAGCGCGCGGAAAATAGAATCCGCGTTGGTTGAGGAAAGAGCCGAACGGCAAATTGAAACTGTCGCGAGGCGCCGGCAGTACCGCGAGCACGCCTGAATACCAGAAGAAGATCACCAGCAGGGGCGGAATGTTGCGGAACACCTCGACATAGACCGTGCAAATCTTGCGAACCAGCCAGTTGCGCGATAACCGGCCGACGCCGACAATGAAGCCAATGATGGTCGCGGTGATAATGCCGGCAACGGCGACGATAATGGTGTTGATAAGCCCGACGACAATGGCCTGGCCATAGGTCGAATCAGAATCATAAGCGATGGGCCTGACTGGAATGTCAAAGCCTGCTCGGTTGTTCAGGAAGCCAAAACCGGAAGTAATATGCAGGCGCTGCAGGTTGACGATGACGTTGTGGACGATCCACCAGACGCCCGCCACCAGCAAGATGACAACCACCGCCTGGAAGAAAAACCCGCGGACTTTCGGATCGTTGATGAAGGAACCGCGGCTCGGCTCCTCGCGAAGAACTTCCTGCGATGCCATTGCTTCATCCCCTGGAAAGAGAAACCGGAAGGCAGATGATCTGCCTTCCGGATCACATTTCGATCAGCGGATCGGCGGTGCGTATTGCAGGCCGCCCTTGGTCCACAGCGCATTGATGCCGCGCGCGATCTTCAGCGGGCTGCCGGTGCCGACATTGCGCTCGAACATCTCACCGTAATTGCCGACTGCCTTGACGATGTTGACGACCCAGTCATTGCTCACGCCAAGGTCGGTTCCGATCTTGGTTTCGGCTTCCTGACCGAGCACGCGCTTGATCTCCGGATTATCCGAGGTCTTCATCTCTTCGACATTGGCCTGGGTGATGCCCAGTTCCTCTGCCTGCAACAGGGCGAAGTAGGTCCACTTGACGATGTGGTACCACTGGTCGTCCCCCTGGCGTACGGCGGGGCCGAGCGGCTCTTTGGAGATGATCTCGGGCAGCACGACATGGTCGGCCGGCGCACTCAGCGTCAGGCGGATGCCATAGAGGCCGGATTGGTCGGTGGTGTAGACGTCGCAGCGGCCGGCGTCATAGGCAGCGTTGACCTCTTCCAGCTTTTCGAAGACGACCGGGTTGTACTCCATCTTGTTCGCCTTGAAGTAATCGGCGAGGTTGAGCTCGGTGGTGGTGCCGCTCTGCACGCAGACTGCCGCACCTGAAAGCTGCAGCGCCGAATTGACGCCAGGCAATTTCTTGGCGTTGATCATGAAACCCTGGCCGTCATAATAGGTGACGCCGATGAAGTTCAGGCCAAGCGCGGTATCGCGATTGATGGTCCATGTGGTGTTGCGCGACAGGAGATCGATCTCGCCCGACTGCAACGCGGTGAAGCGCTCCTTGGCGCTGAGCGGCGTGAACTTGACCTTGGAGGCATCGCCGAAGACTGCGCCAGCGACAGCGCGGCAGAAATCCGCGTCGATGCCTTTCCAATCGCCTTTGTCGTCAGGCGCCGAGAAGCCGGCCAGGCCCGTCGAGACACCGCACTGGATGAAGCCCTTCGCCTTGACGGTATCGAGCGTTGTCGCCGACGCGGCCGAAGCCATCCATCCAAGCGCAGCGGCACCGAGAATGCCAATTGCAATATGTTTCATAACCCACAGACCCTTTTCTGTTTTCAGGTAAACCCTGATCCTCAGGCAAATCCTGATCTTTTCCCGCGTGAACCCGGCTCCCATCCGGCTCATTCCGGAACCTCGCGTCGTAACCGACGCCCGGCCCCTCCCATTCACGAACTGCATCGAAGGCGATTATCTCTGTGAGGTCAAGGGAAATGACCGTTTCACGACAGCTTTGAAAACCAATTGCCGCAAATGCCTGAATTGCAGACAACAGCATCAGGAAAGCAGCAAGCCCCGCAAATAAAACCGGCAAAGTCCGTCGACGCTAATCCACATCCACTCATGAAATCCGCGGCTCTGGATCGCCACGCTTTCCAGACTATTCATGGGGGAATTGGCCTATGCAAAGGGCACCGCCTGGCGGGCGCCCGCTGTTGCACGGCCAATGCCGCCGCTCTATGGCTAGCGCTTTCACCACAAGGCGAAGAGCAATGGCGACTGACGGCAACGAAATGGGTATCAACACGCGGCTTGCCCATTCGGGCAACAATCCGCACGACTATTTCGGCTTCGTCAATCCGCCGATCGTGCATGCCTCGACCGTGCTCTATCCCAATGCGTCGGTGATGGCGGCGCGCAGCCAGAAATACACCTATGGCACACGCGGCACGCCGACCACCGATGCGTTGGCGCATGCGATCGACGCGCTGGAAGGCTCCGCCGGCACAATAATCGTGCCGTCGGGCCTGGCGGCGGTGACCGTTCCGTTGCTGGCGTTTCTCTCGGCAGGCGATCACATCCTGATTGTCGATTCCGTCTACCATCCGACCCGCAATTTCGCCGACACGATGCTGAAGCGGCTGGGTGTCGAGGTCGAGTATTACGATCCGCATGCCGGCGCCGGCATCGCCAGCTTGATCAAGCCGAACACCAAAGTCGTGTTTACGGAATCACCGGCCTCCAACACCTTCGAGGTGCAGGACGTTCCGGCGATCGCCAAGGCGGCGCATGAAACGGGCGCCATCGTCATGATGGACAACACCTGGGCAACGCCGCTCTATTTCCGTCCGCTCGACCACGGCGTCGATATCTCGATCCATGCGGCGACGAAATATCCGGCCGGGCATTCGGACGTGCTGCTGGGCACAGTGTCTGCCAATGCCAACTGCTGGAAGCAGCTTTGCGAGACGTTCTACACGATGGGCTGCTGCGCCGGCCCCGACGACGTCTACCAAGTCCTGCGCGGCCTGCGCACGATGGGCGTTCGGCTGGATCACCATCAAAAGAGCGCGCTTTCGATTGCCACCTGGCTTGAAGGCCAGCCCGGCGTGGCCCGCGTGCTGCACCCGGCGCTTCCCAGCCACCCCGACCACGCGGTGTGGAAGCGTGATTTTTCCGGCTCGAGCGGCATCTTTTCCATCGTGCTCAAAGGCGGCGGCCAGAGACAGCAGCATGCCTTCCTCGATGCGTTGAAAATCTTCGGTCTCGGCTATTCCTGGGGCGGCTATGAGAGCCTTGCCGTGCCGGTCTTCCTCGGCGACCGTACCGTCGCCAAGGGCCCCTATGACGGCCCGCTGAT
Source organism: Mesorhizobium sp. LNJC394B00 (assembly GCF_000502555.1). Classification (NCBI taxonomy): domain Bacteria; kingdom Pseudomonadati; phylum Pseudomonadota; class Alphaproteobacteria; order Hyphomicrobiales; family Phyllobacteriaceae; genus Mesorhizobium; species Mesorhizobium sp. LNJC394B00. The sequence goes on along the minus strand of NZ_AYWH01000001.1, from coordinate 877,730 downwards.
CCGGCTGCAGATCGGGCTCGAGAATGTCGAGGACCTCAAGGCCGATATCCTGCGCGGGCTGGAAGCGGCCGCTGCGGCATGACACCAGCAAACTTGCGAAGCTGATTCCGCTGGTCGCCCAACCCGTTGAAAGGGTTGGCGAGCGACTTTCGCAGGCGATCGACGTCGCAAAGCCGCTCATGGGTCGACCAAGCGCAATGTTATTTCCCCAATGCGCGCTTTTTCGGATCGGTTTGACTTTCAAAATCGTCGGTCCAACGCCATTGCAGGCGCTGCGCGCACAATTCCAGCCTGACTGAGCTTGCCATGGCCTTTCGTCTCTTTGTCCCCATTCTCGCCGGCGCGACGCTGCGCGAGCGCCTCATCGCCTGCATCGGGGCGATGATCGGCATTGCGCTGACCGGCGCGATCGGCGCGCTGGTGCTTGGCAATGGCCCGCATGTGCCGCTGCTGGTGGCGCCGATGGGGGCGTCGGCGGTGCTGCTGTTTGCGGTGCCTGCAAGCCCGCTGGCGCAGCCATGGTCGATCATCGGCGGCAATACAATATCGGCGCTGGTCGGCGTGATCGTGGCCCATTTCGTCCATCAGCCCGTTCTCGCCACGGGCATTGCCGTGGCGATGGCGATCGCCGCCATGTCGTTCTCGCGCTGCCTGCATCCGCCGGGCGGAGCCGCCGCACTGACCGCCGTGCTCGGCGGGCCGGCCGTGATCGGTGCGGGCTTCCTGTTTCCGTTCGTGCCGGTGGCGCTGAACTCCATGATGCTGGTCGCGCTCGGCTATGCTTTCCACAGGCTGTCGCGACGCAGCTACCCGCATGTGCCGGCCCCTGCCCCGAAAAGCACGCACGGAACCATCGATCCGCCGGCTCAGGAGCGCATCGGCTTCCGGGCCGAGGACATCGATGCCGCGCTGGCTGCGCTCGACGAGACCTTCGACATCGACCGCAACGATCTCGAACAGCTGCTGCGACAGGTCGAACTGCAAGCGGCGATGCGCGCACACCGAACCATGTTGTGCGAGGACATCATGTCCCGCGACGTGATTTCGGTCGATGAACACGCGTCCGCTGATCGGGCGCGTCATCTGCTGCTCGACCACAATATCCGCACGCTGCCGGTTGTCGACAAGGACGCCAGGCTGGTCGGCACCGTTGGATTAAGGGAATTGGCGCGAGCCGACGAAGCCGTCGGAAGCGTTACCTCGACAGCGTCGACCGCCGCCGCCGGTACGCCCGCCATGGCGCTGCTACCGGTGCTCACCGACGGCCGCACCCATGCAGTCATCATCTTGGACGGGGACAGCCGCATCCTTGGCCTGATCACGCAGACCGACCTGCTTGCGGCCACGGCGCGAGTGCAGGCTGCTGACAAGCCGCTGGCGGAAGCAGTATTCTAGGCGCCGTCGGAGCCGGGCGAAAATGGCCGGGAACCTTTTGCCGGCGATGTCATCCAATGTCTATCGAGGTTTCGGACGGGGATTGGATCGAGGAACTGGCCATGCCTGCTATGTCTGTACCAATGCCCACGGCTGCTTCAAGCGAGATGCTTCTCGTGCGCCGCGCGCTGGCACGCGAAGGCAACGCCTTCCGCATCATCATGAAGACCCATAATCAGCGGCTCTATCGCATCGCTCGCGGGGTGGTGCGCAACGATGCCGAAGCCGAGGACATCGTCCAGGAGGCCTATGTCAGAGCCTTTGCCCATCTCGATGCCTTTCGCGGGGAGTCCTCATTGGCCACCTGGCTGTCGCGCATCGTCATCAACGAGGCGCTCGGCCGTCTGCGCAAAAGGCGGCGGACGGTGGCGAAAAACCCGCAAGCCGAAATCATCCAGTTCCCCCTCAATCCCAGCGACGATCCGGAGCGGACGATGGCGCAGCGGCAGATCCTCGAGTTGGTGGAACGGGCGACCGACAGCCTACCCGATGTTTATCGGACGGTGTTCGTGGCGCGGGTTATCGAGGGGCTCAGTATCGAGGAGACCGCCGAGCTGCTTGGCGTGCGGCCGGAAACCGTCAAGACAAGGCTACACCGCGCCCGCGCCCTGGTACGCAAGGCACTCGACGACCAGATCGGGCCGGTGCTGCTCGACGCCTTCCCGTTTGCCGGCCGGCGCTGCGACAGGCTGACCAGCGCCGTCATGCAGCGGCTCGGCCTGGAGAGCTGATCATCGGCTGATTTGGCCGATTTCCCCGGGAACGTTTGCCGCCGCTGCGCATCCAATGACCGTCAACTCAAAAACATGGCCCGGCGCGATCCCGCGTCCGGGCGAAGGAGATGCCATGCTTACCCGACACACCGCCGCCCTCGCTGCCTTGCTGCTGCTTGGCGCTGCCCCGCTCGCGCAAGCCGCCGACAAGCCGACGGACCCGCAGATCGCCCACATCGCCTACACGGCAGGCGTCATCGATGTGGAAGCCGCCAAGCAGGCGATCAAGAAATCGAAGACCAAGGAGGTCGTGGATTTCGCCAACGACATGGTGCGTGACCACGAAGCGGTCAACGCGCAGGCACTGGAACTGGTAAAGAAGCTGAAGGTGACGCCGGAAGACAACGCAACCAGCCAGGCGCTAACCAAGGCTGCGGCCGAGGAGCGGGCGAAGCTCGCCAAACTCGACGGCGCAGCCTTTGACAAAGCCTATGTCGACAACGAGATCGCCTACCACAAACAGGTCGACGGCGCGCTTGAAACCCTTTTGATCCCATCGGCCAGTAATACCGAGTTGAAGAGCCTGCTGGAGACCGGCCTGAAGATTTTCCAGGGCCATGAACAGCACGCCGAGCATGTTGCAGGTATGCTGAAGTAAGGACCAGGCTATGTCGAAACGGCAGCTGTGGATTGCACTGGCGCTGGTCTTCGGGACCTCACCCGTGCAGGCCGAAACCATCCAGGTCACCATCGACAAACTTGTCTTTTCGCCGGCCACCGTCGACGCGAAGGTCGGCGACACGATCAAGTGGGTGAACAAGGACGTGTTCGCACATACGGCTACCGTCAAGGGTGGCTGGGAAGTGATGATCCCGCCGAAGACAACAGCGAGCCTGACCCTGCGGAAGGCGGAAGCGGTCGAATATTTCTGCCGCTTCCACCCCAACATGAAAGGTCATGTGGCCGTGACGGCGCCTTGATCCCGGTCCGCAAGCCCGTCCTGCTGCGTTGAGGCTCGCCTGGCTTCATCCGGACGGGTGATGTGTGTCCACGAGCCGTCACAGCCCGGCTGGCGCCGTGCGATCCAGGCATCCAGCCCTTCGCGCAGATCAGCGGTCGGAGCCATGCGGGCGAACTGCTCGGCCTCGACAGCCAAGCCTTCCGCGATGCTCTGGTTCAGGCCCCGCGCCACTGCTGTGAGGATTGAGGCAATTGCTGCAGGAGAATGTCTGGTCATGCGCCGGGCGAGATCAATTGCGGCGGGCATCAGCTCCTCATGCGGCACCACCTGGTTGACGAGGCCGAGTTCGACGGCGCGCGGCGGCGGGAACCAATCGCCGGTCAACAGCAGCTCGAGCGCCCGCTTGCGCCCTGCCAGTCTCGGAAGCCGCTGCGTGCCGCCGAAAGCGGGCGGCATTGCAAGGTTGATCTCAGGCTTGGCGAACAAGGCGCGGTCGCTGGCGATAGCGAGCGGCACGGCTTCGGTGATCTCGCAGCCGCCGCCGAAGGCGATGCCGTTGACGGCGGCGATGACGGGCTTGCGGAATGCCTCCAGCCTTGCGGTCAGGCGCTGTCCGCGCATGACGAAGTCGCGCAGGGCAACGTCGACGCCGATGTCCACGCTGCCTGAGAATTCATGGATGTCGCCGCCGGCGGAGAAGGCGCGCTCTCCTGCTCCAGTGAGGATGACGGCGCGGATGGCATCGTCGGTCTCGGCGGCATCGAGGAGCGCAAGCAGGCGATCAATCAGCGCATAGTTCAAGGCGTTGAGCTTTTCCGGCCGATTAAGTGTGAGGATGGCGATCCCGTTGCGGGCCTCGGTGAGCACAAGCTCGGTCATGTCTTCTCCTTCCCTGTGTTTGTCGACGGAGAGGATCAGGCTTTCGGTTGTATGTATATTCACTAGTCGGTATACTTGCGTATGAGCGAAGCACCAAGCCCTACCCGCAAACGCATTGTCGATGCCGCAACGAAGCTGTTCTATGCCGAGGGGATCGGCCGAGTCAGCGTCGATGCAGTGGCGGAAAAAGCCGGGCTGACCAAGCGCACGCTCTACTATCATTTCAAGAGCAAGGACGATTTGATCGCGGCCTATCTCGACGGTCGCGACCAGCCGAACCTCAAGCAGATGGCCGGCTGGTTCGAGATGACCGAAGGCGATGTCGAGCGCAAGGTCGAGGCGATTTTTACCAATCTGGCGCGCGTGGCGAAGCACCCGAAATGGAGAGGCTGCGGCTTTCTGCGCACGGCAGCCGAACTCGCTTCCATGCCCGGACACCCGGCCGTTAAAGCGGGGGCGCGGCATAAGCAGAATTTCGAGACCTGGCTGGCCGGCGAACTCACAGGCCACGGCGTCGACGAGCCGCAGACCCTGGCGCGCGAAATCGTGCTTTTGATGGACGGCGCGTTCTCGATCATGCTGATCCACCGCAACCCCGACTATGTCGAGGCCGCCGGACAGGCCGCTGCAACGCTGGTTCGGGCAAGGTCAGGATCGGCGACTATCCGCTAGAGCGTTCACCGTTTAGTGGAGACGGCGAAACACGCTATCTCTTTGTTTTGACGCAATTCCGGACGGAGAACCGCTTCACATTTTTCGTGGAGTTGCTCTAGAATCCAGCCGCCAGCCATGCCGTGCCGACGGCAAGGGTGAGCAGCGTCAGTGGCAGGCCGACCTTGAAGAAGGCTGAGAAGGACAGCTGCGTGCCGGCCGCCCGCGCCTGTTCGGCGACGATCAGGTTGGCGACCGAGCCAAGCAAGGTGAAGTTGCCGGCCAGCGTCGAGCTCATCGCCACCACCAGCCAGGCACGCCCGGGGTTTTCAAGGCCGGGTATGAATGGCCGCAGCGCCAGCACGGCCGGAACATTGCTCATGATGTTGGAGAGCACCGCGGTGAAGCCCGATAGACGCCAGACGTCGTCCAGCCCGAGGTTCTTGGCCGAGGCGATGATGTCGGGCGTCAGCAGCGTCTTTTCGGCGCCGGCGACAACGATGAACAGGCCGGCGAACATGAACAGCAGCGGGCCGTCGATCTCGCGGTAAATGCGTGCCGGCTTGATGGCGCGGGTGAGCAGCAGGATGGCGCCGCCGATGAGCGCTGCCTTGGCAACCGGTACGCCGGCGAAGAAGGCNATGGCGCGGGTGAGCAGCAGGATGGCGCCGCCGATGAGCGCTGCCTTGGCAACCGGTACGCCGGCGAAGAAGGCGATGGCCAGGCCAATGCAGACAACCACCGCCTTCAGCACCTGTCCCGGCAGCATGCGGCCGCGATAGACTTCCGGGTTGAGATCGGCGGTGCGGGCGAATTCGGCGCGGTAGACGATGCGCACGATGACGACGACCGCGACGAGGCCGAAGAGGGCAACCGGCGCCAGGGCGGCCGAAAAAGCTGGGTAGGAAATTCCCGACAGCGCGCCGATGACCATGTTCTGCGGGTTGCCGGTGATGGTGGCGACGCTGCCGCAGTTGGACGCGGTGGCGGTGGCGATCAGATAGGGAATGGGATTGCGATTGATGACACGGGTGACGTGGACGACGATCGGCGCCATGACCAGGCAGATGGCGTCGTTGACCAGGAACGCCGACAACACGCCGGTCAACAGCGTCACCATCACCAGCAGCACGAAAGGCGCGTGCGCATGCTCGATAGCGTAGGCGCCAAGCGCCCGGAAGGCGCCGGACACCTTCAGATGCGCCACCACGATCATCATGCCGAGCAGCAGCGTAATGGTGTCGAAATTGATGGCGCGATAGGCATCTTCCATACTGAGTGCGCCGATGGCGATCATCGCCGCCCCCCCCAGCAAGGCGATCCCTGCCCGGTCGAGACGGAGGCCTGGAATACGCCCGATTGCGACGCCGGCATAAGTCAGGACAAGGATCAAAAGTGCCGCTGCGCCCATCAATGTCATTGGCAGACATCCTTGTCCAAACGAACCGACGCAGGAACGGACTGTTCCCGCTCGGGCATTTGCCGGGCAGCTTTAACGCCGCTCCAGCAAAGCGAAAGCCTATAACGATCCGAATGCGAAAATCGGTGGGCAAAATCGCGGGTTGACCGATGCCGGGAGCAACCGGAGCTTGATCTTGAGACGGCCGAGATTGGGAATGAGACACGCGCGGCGGACTGCCGGTGGCCTGAGATTGCCATCCGCGAACTTCCCCTCGGAAGGCTCTCGTGGCGTATGTAATTAAATTCTAATTTAGGCTTTCCGGGTATGGATAGCTTAGCATATTTCGTCCTTGGGGTTTCAGATGGTCCAGGTTCTTGAGAGGGAATGCCGTGTCTCGGAGAACGAGGCTCTGCTGGCGCGTCCGATGGAATGTCCACAATGCCACGGAACCCGCAAGGTGTTTGTCTGTGCCCGGTGGGCCAGCTCGAACGGCCATTGCTGCCCCGGAGGAACACACCGGCTCAGTTGCCCCGGTCACAGCGTCGCGTGCATGGAGTGCGAAGAGAACCTTGAGCGTGTCTGAAGCGATCGCGACTATTTCCTGTCGGGAAAACGCAAAAAGCCCGCTCCGGCGAACCGGAGCGGGCTTTGCAACCATACGCCAAGAGTACCCTGCTGAGACCAGTACCCTGCCGAGAGCCGACCCGCTTTGCGTTTCCGCCACCGCAATAAATTGGTAGCGGCACTTCCAGAAAAGCGATTGTTGGCTAACCGCCGTCGAATTACTCGCCCGACTGGCCGTCGCCAGTCACACTGCTGCCCAGAATTCCAAAGTCCTGAGACTTAGTTCCTTGTCCCGCAGTCAGGAATCCATCCGCATCCAGGCCGCGCCGCAGCAGTTCCCGCACCGCCGCGGACCGGCTTGGCATGCGCTTTTCGAAGCGCCAGTTTTCCAAGGCAGCCAATTCCTCGGCTGTCAGCATGATCTGCAGTCGCTCGGGTCGTTCCAGCTCGGCCATTCGCGCCTCCAACCGTCAAGACCAAAAAATATGGTGAGTTAGTATGTGTCTCAATTGCAGTATAGCTAGGGGTCCCCGTGCAGCGCGTCAAGAGAGGCTGATGGGTGACTCACATACAAGACCAACGATGAGGAAGACACGCCGATAGCACAACCCGCGCAGTCTGCTAACTACTTGATTTACTTGAGAATACTTTATATTCTTCTTGCCATCTGAAGGTCGTTGGCGCATCTTGACCACGACGGGACAACCGGCTCCTGAAAGGAAGGTTTCCATGCGCTACGGATATTCGGCTCGGCTACGGGAGGATCTCAATTCACGGGTCCTGGGCGCGCTGCGCTCGCGCGGAATGGTCAATATTGCGGTGGTTGCCGAGGACATACGATTGCGTAACCTGGACGAGAACGTCGCCCTTGAAGATGTCGAGCGGCTTGTGATGCAGACGGCCCAACTCTACGGCGCGGTGATGGAGTTGGACGGACTGACCTCCGTCGAGGCGGGGAGATTGACTTCGCTTGCCGACGATAAGCACGAACTGCCTGGCATCGGCAATTCCGACACCACAGGCGGCCAAACCGGTCACCTATTGGGATTGTCCTAAGGCGCGACCCGCTCTTTCAATCGACAAAATCCGCGAGAGAGATTTGGACCGAGCGCAGCGGCGCCTTGAGCGTCCAGACAACGCCTTGTTCCCCAAATTTTAGTTGTCCGGTGCCGCTAAGCGCTTGTGGCGCAACCCGCTTGAGCACGACGGAGCCAAAACCGCGGCGCGTCGTCCCACTCAGGTTCGGCCCACCCAATTCACGCCAGATCAAGCTAAAGGTATCGGTGCCGTCGGTTGCCGGCGCCGTATCCCATTCGATTTCGACTCGTCCGCCGTGACGTGAAAGTGCTCTATGCTTTGCGGAATTGGTGGCCAGTTCGTGGAAAGCGATGCCGAGATACTGCACGGCATTCGGGCGAAGCGTGATCACAGGCCCGGCCACCGACAAACGGTCCTGCGCCGCGAAAGCTTTGAGTTGCGCCTTGAGCAGGTCGCCGATGCTGGCGCCGCGCCATTCGGCGTCGACCAGGAGATCGTGTGATTGCGAAAGCGCCGAGATGCGCTATCGCACCTGTTCGAGGAATGTCGCCGGACTGCCCGCCGATTTGCTCGTCTCATAGATCATCGAAATGATGACCGGATGCGGGCTTCGTCGGCTTGCGTTTGCGTGCGCAGATCAAGCAGCTGTTGATGGCGCCGACAATTTCGCCCGATCCGTCGCGGAGCAGGCGTGGGTGGGCTATAAACGGAATAAGTTCGCCGTCCGGCCGCTCTGCCTGCAATGGCCTGGTCCCACGTGATATCGTGTCCTTCAACCATGGAAACGGCCATCGGGCACTCAGCATGCGCCATCGGCCGACCATCGAGGTGACGGAGTTTCCACGAGCCGCACCACAGGTCTCGGCCAAGACCGGACGATGCCCCCAAATGTCGGCAGCGGCCTCGTTGTAGAACGTGATGCGGCCGTTTTTGTCGGAACCTCGTCAGCCCGGGGCGGTTCTCCCGTTAGCCCAGCCTGACCCAGCAACAAGTCGCCTGGAAACCGTGTCGCCGATGGCAAACGACAACCATTACGGCAAACAGACCTGATCGGCATCCAGCTTCAAAGGCCGCGGAACGCTGTTTCGCAGCCTTTACGTTGCGCCGGCGGCTTCGCATCGACAGGAACCAATCTATGGCCAGAGCGTTTGCCGCTGCGTACTCTTCTCAGACGTAGCCAGACGGAGTGAGGGACATGGCTTCATCGGTACTTATCGGCATTCTGATCACTTTCCTGGTGATCATCCTGGTGCTCTATCTCATCCAGCGTCTGCCACTCGATGGCCGCACGAGGCAGATCGCGCAGATCGTTGTCATCATTATCGGCATCATTTCGCTGTTGAAATACCTGGCCGCATTTTAGGATAAGGATCGCCATGATATCCCAAACAATGGCATGGATCATTGGAACGGCGTTGTTTGCAGCAACAAGCACGGCCTACGCCCGACCCGACACGCGTTCGATGACCTGCGAGGAGACGCAGCGCCTGATCCAGAGCCATCACTCGGCGGTGTTGACGACCGGCCGGAATACTTACGATCGCTATGTCCGCCAATACGGCAACGAGTGCGACTGGCCGGAGGTGCCGGTCGCTGCCTCCGTTCCGACACGTGATGGCCAGTGCCGTGTCTATTGGTGCCGGGAACCGGTGTTCGATTTCCCGAACTGACATATCCAGCAGCCTTGCGGCGGTCGTTGCCATGGCGCTCCCGGGTTCAGACGATGCATTGCGCGAGGCGACATGGAACCCTTGCGCTGCGGGTGAATTGATTGTGCGCATGGCGCTGCAAGATGTAGCGGTGTGATGCCCAACCAGATGGAGGAGCGGTCATGCCCAATGATACAAGGCGGAGCGGCAGCTGCCTGTGCGGCGGCATCCAGTTTTCGGTGACGGGAGATCCCTTTCGGATTGGCCTTTGCCATTGCAAGGACTGCCGCAAGGCTAGCGGGTCGGCTTTTTCGGCGTTTGCAGTGTGGCCGCTCGAGGCGTTCGAAACGACGGGTATCGTCAGCAGCTACGGCGACAGAAGTTTTTGTCCCACCTGCGGCGGCCGGGTCCCTTTGGTTCGTGAGAATGAGGTGGAAGTGACGATTGGCAGCCTCGATGAGGTGCCCACCGAAGGGCTGGAGCCCAGCTATGAACTCTGGGTCAATCGCCGTGAGCACTGGTTGCAACGCTTGCCTGCCGCCCGGCAATTCGAGCACGACCGAGTCGATGACGAGCCGACAAACCGGACAGCCGAACCGATTTCTGACGGTGTCGAGACGCCGTCTAGCTTGCCGCAACGCAAGTCGGCCTAGCGCGAGCGGCGCAGACAGCCGGCAGGCACGAAATTCATTCTCGAAACCGCCCGATGCCGACAGGACCGGGTCCGACAACATTTCACCCGGTAGAAGCCAAACGCAAAAAAGCCCGCCTTGGCGTCAAGCCAAGGCGGGCGGTAGATCATCCGGCCTGCGCTGCCGTGGAACGATGGATTGGCCAAAGCCCTGGGCTGAGACCCATGCCGTTTGTAACCGCGATTGACTACGGAGCGGCCCCGGTCAGCTGGAATTCGTCTTGTGGTTGCAACGATGCTACGTTTTGTTTGGAAACGAGAGCTTAAGACCACGCAATATCGTTACGTCAACTATGCTGTCCAAGTATGTCGTGGTGTGAACTGAAGGAATCTTCCTGTCTTGTACAAAAGAACGCTTTGTTTATTTTCTTTCCGTCACATAGTGTAGCGAATCTTGAATCCGGATGGGGCGGCTTTCATGCAGCCAGCGCCTTCGCAGGATCGCGGTCCGCACGTGCAATATCCACTTCACGGCAATCTTCATGCAAGCATAGTCAGCACAAAGTTCATGCGCAGACATTGGGGGGCACCGATGGACCAGCCGAGCAAAATGGAGAACCTGCAGTTCGCGCAAGGGATACTGCGGGAGCTTCGGCAGAAAGCCGAAGGCGACGGCGAGAAGCTTCTGACCTACCTCATCGACATGGCCTACCTTGAAGCCAGCGACCGTATCCGTGCCCACTGGGTCGGCAATCACGAGCCCGAAAACCGCAGGGCCAAGGGGTAGTGCCAAGGGGTAAACCCGAAACGGGGCGATGGTTGCCCCCACGGAGCGTTTGATCAGACGCTTGGGGCCGGCGAGGCCACCGGTCAGTTGGCAATACCGGCTGAGAGGTCAGCCAGAACCTCCCTCACCCGAGTTTCGCTGACGCCGCGCGTGTCCTTGACCCAGCTGGGCGTCGAAAGCGGCGGTTCGATAAAGCGAACATGGTTGTTTACGGGCCCATGCACATAGGGGCGATTCAGCCCGTAGATGAGCGCGCATGGGACGTTCAGGGCAGCGGCGGCGTGGGAAATCCCGCCATCAACCCCGAGGAACATGGTCGACGCAGCGATTTGGCACATCGCGTCAGCAATCGACGGGGTCGAGGTGAAGTCGATTGCCTCAGGAATGGCGGCGCGGATTTTTGCGGCACCGGCGTGCTCGCGCGGTCCGCCTACAATCCAGATTGCCCAGCCGCGATCATGATGGTCTCTGGCGATCGAAATGAAGCGCTCGACGGGCCATGAGCGGAAATTCTCAATGTCGGCAGTATAGAGCGCCAGTGCCGGTCGGTCGGCATCGATCTTCTTGTGCTGGCGCCATTCGTCCAGTTCGGCCGGATCGACCACAAGCCGGGGCGCCGGCCACTCTGCGCCCGCAGCCGGCGTTTCGCCAAGCGAGGCAATCGAGCAGACTTCCTCGAACAGCCGCGTCTTGCGGGGTCCGAAGGCCCATAGATGGGCCAACCAGCCGGCGGGGAAGCGATTGAGGAGGCCGAATTGCAACTCCTGCGGATAGCCGATGCGCTCCTCTATTCCGGCCATGAACGCCATCAGCGCCGCCTTGGTGCTGCTGGTCATCAGATAGGCCGTACGGTAATTTTCCTTGCGCAACTCGCCAACCAGGCGGCTGCGCTCGCCAAAACCGGGGCGCTGATGACGCTTGGCAAGCGCCCAGCCCTTCCTGACATGCGGCATCAGGCGCGCCAGCGGCGCTGCAACGGGCGAGGTGACGACATCTATTGGGCGATCAGGAAATCGCGCGGCAATGATCTGGATGGCGGAATGGCAACGGACGAAGTCGCCGACCGCGGGGAAGCCGACGAAGAGGATTGGATCGCCGGTCGTCAAGGAAGCGCTTCGCCGTCAAGGATGCGGGCATAGAGATCCAGATAGCCGCGCGCCGCTTTTTGGATGGGAAATCTCGTCGCGGCCGATTCGCGGCATTGCTGAGGCGTAAGGTCGGCGACGGCCTCGAAAGCGGCCGCAAATTCTTCATCGGTCTCAAAGAAGCGCCCGCTGTCGGCATCGACCGTCTCGGGCAATGCGCCTCGCGTCGTCGTCAGCACCGGAGTGCCGCACAACATGGCTTCGACCGGTGCGTTGCCGAACGGCTCCTCCCAGGCGATGGGGTTGAGGAAGGCTCGCGCTTCGCCGAGAAGGCGAAGCTTCGGCTCGCCGTCAACGATTCCGTGGAAACGGTATCGCCTGCCAAGGCTCTTGAAAAACAACCCTTCGCGGCGGGTCTGACTTCGGCCCAGCAGTTTCCAACGCGAGCCACCGGCGATATCGAGACCGAAATCGAATTTTTTGGCGAGATCGACGGCGCGGTTGAGGCCTTTGCTTGATCGTGCAATGCCGGCGAGAAATAGCAGGCGGTCGCCCTTTGCAGCCGACAAACGATAGGCGTCCACCGGAAAGCCATTGTAGACGAATGTCTCGCGCCCATGCTGGCGGGCATGATTGGCGCTGATAAAGCTCCAGTTCGCAACTGGCATGGGCTGGTCCGGCATAAAGCCGCGCTGCGTATTCAGCGTTGGAAATGGCACCTCGACGGGCCAACTATGGGTGTGGACGATTTGCGTGTCCCGCGGAATGGCTGCCCGGCATTCGGCATCGGTCGAAGCGTGCCGGACTTCGAAGAGCGGGTGGCTGGAGCCAGGGCCAGCGATCACCACGACTTCGTGTCCGAGACGAACCATCTCCGTGGCCAGCCATTCGACCTGACGCTGAATCCCACCGTAACCTCGGCAGGGTATTACGCCCTTCAAAACGAGCGTCACCCGCATTGACCTTGCCTCACAATGCTCTCAAAGACGGCCCAGTTGCGTCACGGGCTGGGCATTGTCAAGGTCGCGCCAGAAACGCAAAAAGCCGCGGCGGCCTCGATCGGGTTACGGAATCGTTAATCAGCGCTTGCTACTATACCGGATGACCAAGAATCTCGGCAATGCACCCAGGACCATCTCCAGGCAACAGCCAAAGACCTCCGCTCTTGGTGGGCTGACGCCCGCCCTGTTTCCCCTTGTGGTCGTCGCGCTCGGATACATGATCGGTCGGCAATTCTTCGGCTTCTAGGGCGACTCGTCTAGGCGCGCACGGTAAAGGCTCGCGCCACGCGGGGGACGCCGTCAATGTCCACCCAACCTCCAAAACCAACCGGCGGCACCGTACGCCGCTACCCACTGCCCCGCACGTAAGCAAATTTTGTGCAATCACGGGAACGTGATATTCACTGATCACCAGACAAGGGGGCGCTGATGAGGTGTCTGGTGATCAATCTTGATCGTTCTCGCGATCGGCTGGCGCATGTCGCGTCCGAGTTCGGCCGGATCGGAGTACCATTTGAGCGTGTCTCCGCCATCGATTGCCCCGATTGCTGCTCTGTCGCCAAAAGCCCGCTAAGCGCTGCTGAGGTTTGCTGTTCCTGAGCCACCGCTCGTGTTGGGAGATCGTTGCGAACGGCGCGGATCAATATGGCGCGGTTTTCGAGGACGACGTCGTTTTCGGCGCGGGCGCCGGCTCGCTGCTTGCTTCCGATCGATGGGTGCCGCGCGATGCCGATGTGATCAAGCTGGAAACGCATTTTGCCAAAGTGAGGGTCGGACGCAAGGAAGTCGCTCTCGATGATGGGTTTTCGCTTGCCAGACTTTATGGCCTGCACGCGGGCGCCGCAGGCTATGTCATCTCCAGATCGGCAGCGCAAAGATTGCTGCGCAGGACCATGCATCTGAGAGGAGAGGTCGACTTCGTTCTTTTTCACCCAGGATTCATGACCTGCTCGCTCAACCGAATCTATCAGATCATGCCGGCGCTTTGCGCACAGCACCATTTTGTTTCGGGACGAGAGCGCTTTCCAAGCCTCGTGCGACGGCCCGGGAGGCGGCCAAAACCGTTTCTCGATCGAATTGTCGGAGAAGCGGTGCGAACCTTCGCCTATCTTCGAAACCAGAGCCTGACCGGAACAAAGAAGATCGAGGCCGTCGCGTTCTCAGGCTCTGAGGTCGACGGCAAACCCGTCCACGGCGCGTTCATCTATGGGCAGCCCGAGCACGGCCACCTCAACAAGGCGGCCGGCATACCGATCCAGCGGAAGAATAGTTCGACCGCCAGATAAGCAGACGATAGCGGCTGCGTTACGAAACAGCCTTTTCGCGGACCGGAAGCTTCCAGCCCGGCCTGACAAAGTGGCAGGTATAGCCGTTGGGGTATTTCTCGAGATAGTCCTGATGCTCTGGCTCCGCCTCCCAGAAATCGCCCACCGGCGCAAGCTCGGTGACGACCTTGCCCGGCCACAGTCCAGAGGCATCGACATCGGCGATGGTGTCTTCGGCGACGCGCTTCTGCTCGTCGCTGGTGTAGAAGATCGCAGAGCGATAGCTCATTCCGACATCGTTGCCCTGGCGGTTCCTGGTGGTCGGATCGTGGATCTGGAAAAAGGATTCGAGCAATGTGCGAAAGCTGATCCTGGCCGGATCGAAAACGATCTCGATGGCTTCGGCATGGCTGCCGTGGTTGCGATACGTGGCGTTGGGCACATCGCCACCGCTATAGCCGACGCGGGTAGAGATCACGCCGGGATAGCGCCGGATCAAATCCTGCATGCCCCAGAAACAGCCGCCGGCAAGGACTGCACGTTCGGTGGACGTCGCCATATCATACCTCCATTGGATTGCTCCTTAGGTAGGCATTGTCGCTGGCTTCTTCCAGCATCTCAAGTGCATCACTCGTTGCCGGCCGAGCCGAACCGCCGCACGATGACCTCGAAGACGATGTCGGAAATCCACATGGCCGAGACGCCGATCAAAAAGGCGGCGGCGAGCGTCGTAGTGTCGTCGGCCGGATCGGGGATAGGCATGCCGGTTGCCCTGAACCAGGCGACGGCAGGCAGCGTCAGATACGCAGCCGCCAGCGCCCCGCAGATCGGCGAGGCAATCATCTCGCGCAGCTTGTAGCGATGGCGCGACAGTGCTCGCAGCACGCCGCCAGCTAGCCCGGCGGCGACGACCGGCCCCTTGATGCCGAGCATGTCGAAGAGGTCGTGCATCGGCTAAGGCCTCCATCCGCAGAGCTTTTGTCCCTTGCGGTTGTGCGCCAGGAGCGCTCTCGCCTCGGCGTCCGACAGGACGTCGACGGCTTCGGCCGACAGGCGCAGCGGGCTCGAAATCGCGCAGAAGCCGCCCGAAGCAGTCGTGCACCCGGCAAGCGCCACAAGCAGCGCAAGCATCAGTCCCTTGCCCATGATTTCAGCTCCTTTCGAACAGCGTCCGCCGGCAGTGCGCCGACGTCGTTCTGCACCTGCTCAGCGACCGCGCGCGCCGCGGCCTCAGCGGCCGCCAGTTTGCCGCGCTCGGCCCAGGCGCCGGCCAGCCGCTGGTGAGCGCCCCAGCAAAGGGCGGCGATGGCCGATGCCAGGAAGCCCAGCAGCACTTTGTTGCCAAGCAGGACGGCGAGGAGCGCGCTCACAGCAGCCACCCGGCGACAAGCCCGGCGGCAAAGCCGATAGCATAGGGTTGCGCGGCTTCGAGATAGGCGATGATCAGTTGTTGAAACCCTTCCATGTCAGTGCTCCCAGCCGGATTTGCGGGCCAGCCAGTGCCAGGTCTCGGTGACCGAGGCGATGGCGAGACCGGCGGCGATCTCCAGACCAGCTTGAGTGTCGGGGTCGGAAGAAAATGCCGCCGCGTCGTCGGCGCCGAGCAGGCCACGCGCGACCAGAACACCGGCGCCGTAACGCAAGCCGATGCGGATGAAGACGGCGATCATGTCGAACTCCTTGCGAAAATCGATTTCAGGATTTGAAGCAGCGCACGCCAGAACGGCAGGCGTTCGACGGGGCTGACGCGCCCGCCGGTAGGCACCGGCGGCATCGCACTGCCGGGCTTCGGCGAGAGCGCTGATGGCTGGGTCGGGGAGCCCGGCAAAGGTGCCGGAGCGGGCTGTAGTGCCGACATCAACAGCGCCTGGGAACGGACCGACCGGATGCGATCGCTCCAACCCTTGCCGAAAACCGGCCAGGTCGGCAGCCGCCGCAGGAATGCCAGGCGGGCATCGCAAAGATCGTCGATGACTGCGCCCGGTGGCCTGGCGCCGACAGCTTTGAGCGTGGCCGGGCCGATCCTGCCGTCCTGTGCGGTGCCAACTGCAGCCTGCAGATATTTAGCCGCCCTGCCCGGCCCACTGTTCACGGCGAAGTCGAAGACGGCATAGTCGACACCGCCGGGAAGCTCGGCGCCCGCAGCGGCATCCCAATAGAAGCGGCGATAGACCGTCGCCACCTGAGCATCCGTGATATGGCGAAGGTCGTCCTTCGTCGCATCCGCCTTCACGTAGCGGCGGAAATTGGCCAGCGTCACGCCCTTCATGGTAGCGCCGCCCGGATCGGCCGGATTGTCGGACCAGCCGCCTTCCGATTTGAGGACGAGCGCAAGCGCCCGCGCGAAGTTGCGGTCCATTGGGGTTTTCCTTTCTGCCCGCGAAAGGCAGGTTGTCGATTTGCGAAGCTGCTTGCGGTTAGGCGTCGATCATCGAGACAACGTCGCTGGAGACCTTGGCGGGGCGGTATTTGGTGGCGTCGGCCGGAAAGGAGATCGGAACGGCGAATCGAGCGACGGCACCATTGCCGTCGTCGCCGCTGCGATGGTGATCGAAGATGCACCTCCGTATGCAGTGTTAGGAAGAATTCCGGCAAAGGTGATCAAGAAGCGCTTCGACGACGAAAATAGCCGAGGCTTATTGAGATTCGGTGGTGGATTGGGCAGACGCCATATCTCGGAAAGAGAGAGCGGCCTTTTGATCTTTCTTTTGAAGAATTCACTCGAATTTATGCTAGGCCCATGCCCTAATGACAAGCCGCCAGCTTGCATTGGTAATATTTAGAAATCCACCAGTGTCTTTGCGTGTAATCTGAACGGCACTAGAAGCCTGCGACCCAAATCTAACGACCATATTTGTAGCATCGGGAACGACACTTAGGCCTCGATTGGTGCTTGCTTCGTGCGATCCAATCGAGACAGGTTCTTCGTCTCCAATAGAATAGCCACCCTCAGCAGTGGTGCACTGTAAGAATGCAAGGTAATTTTTCGGCTTCACCCCCAGCCCATGAGCCAACGTCAGCGACCCGCCGGATGTGATCGTCTGTTGCGGGCTTTCATAAAACTTCTGAAGCAACGCCGTGGACGACTGGACATAGCGTGCATCCTGTTCGGCCTGCGACCATTGCAGCTTGATCCATCCTCCCCAGGCACCGCCAGCCTGCCTGCGCCGCCATAGCTTTTGGTCTGCCGCCGTAGTGTCGTTGACGAAATCATGCACCGTCTGCGTCCGGTAGCCAGTGCTTCCGTGCGCTTCCACAAACCCCAGGAACCAATTTACGCCGTCTGGCGCATTAGCCGCCGCCGAGGCCATATACCAGCCGTTGTCCAGGGCGTTGTTCCAATCGGTGATCGTCTGCGCGACGACACCAAGGTTGGGTCGGCTATCAAGTTTCAGATCAAACCCAGCCTTGACGAACCCCGTTGTAGCCAATTGCGTGGTATTCGTTCCAGGCGCTGCGGTCGGCCCCGTTGGCGTCCCGGTAAATGTCGGGCTGGCCTTCGGCGCCAGGCTGGACACCGCGATCCCACTATCCTTCCCCACCTTGCCCGTCGTGCCCGCGAAAGTGACAATATTGTCGGTTGCCGAAGACGCAGGCCCCAAAAAATCTCCTACTCCCGTCCCGTCGGCGCCTCTGTCGCCGGCCCGGTCGAACATCAGCCAGATGCCGTTGGCCGTCGTCGGCAAAGTGCCGGCGCCACTGACATAGGCGAGCGTCAGTTTGCGGTAGCCGCTACCATCCACAACTGCGCCACTGACATTATAGACAGAGTAGATAGCGGTGGAGGCTTTCGAGCGCAGGGTCAACTGGCCCTTGATGGGGTTCGTGCTGTCGTCAAAGCCATCGAGGATGCCACTCACCGTGGAGCCGCCGGCGTCGAGATTGTCGATATAGGCCGCGGTCACCAAGGCAGCGCTCGCATTGTTCAGCCGCAAGGTGCCATTGCCCGGATCGGCGTCGGCTGTGGTCGTGGAAAAGGTGTAGCCGAGCGCCGCCACCGAGGTTAATGCCGCCGCAGCGCTGGCCGCCGCATTGGAAGCGGAGGTCGCGGCATTGGTGGCTGAGGTGGAAGCCGCGGTTGCCGAGCCCGAGGCAGCGCTCGCCGAACCGGCTGCAGCTGTAGCCGAGTTGCCTGCGTTGGTGGCGCTGGTCGCCGCGCCCGATGCCGAGCCGGAAGCCGCCGTTGCCGAATTGCCTGCATTGGTGGCGCTGGTCGCGGCTGTTGTGGCGGAGCCGGCGGCGGCCGTGGCCGAACCCGCGGCGGCGCCGGCCGAGGTGCCGGCATTGGTGGCGCTGGTGGCGGCAGCGTTCTTGGAGGTGAGCGCCGCAGCGGCGCTGGCGGCGGCGGCGCTGGCAGCAGCCACCGCATCGCCCAGCGTGTCCTCCGACAGGTAAAAGGCGATCGTGACCGCGTCGGTGCCGATCACCGGATCGAGCGTTTCGAAAACATAGACGAAGTCGGCCGAGACCGCGCCCTGCTGAACATGCACCGTCGTGCCCTTCTGCATGGTGCGGCTGGTGCGGGCATCGGCGGCGCGGAACCATTGGCCTTCGCTGGCGGTATAAATGCCGTTGTCGCGGGCATCGGTCTGGTTCTTGACCAGCACACGGTCGCCGACCTCGGCCGGCACGCCGTCGGTGGTCTGCAGGCCATAAAGGGTGATGTTGCCCGTCGTCGCCAGGCGCACGGGTTCGCGTTCGCCGGTCAACAGACGAACGGCGGCAGTTGCAGGTCGGGCCATAAGGCTTGCTCCATTAAAAAAGCCCCGCGAAAGCGAGGCTTGAAAGAAGTTCCAATTTGGTGCGCGACGATCAGCGCTGTGATGAAGACCGAAGAGTTAGACGCGGCGCATCACCCGTCCTCAGGGTGCTTGCGCAGGTAGCGCAGCCGCTTGCGCTGCGCAGGCGTCACATAGCCATCCCCGGCCTCGGCCAGAATACGCTCTTCTTCGGTCGGCACTTTCTCCGGTTCAGCCGGCAGCCCAAGCTCGATCCTCAGCGCCATTGCCTCGGCGTCGCCCTCTGCATGACTGTGCGACCGATGTCATCAACGTCCAGCAAGGGGCAAAAGCTGCGGTGTTCCCAACCCTTGGCATTCCGCTTTTTCTCTTCATGGAGTTGATTCCATTCTTCGTATTTGGCCAGTAGCTCTGGCCTTTCCGAAGGATCACATGTCCCCAGCCGCCACAACCAGGCTATGGTCGGGTGTTGCCGCCGCGTGTTCAGTTCGATGTCGTCGTCATAGGAAACGGTTCCACCGAGAAGTATCTTCCTGCCCATGTTCATTGCGGCGAGCCAAGGCCGCCGTCCCACGCGCTTTTCAAAGTGACCGCTGGCCAGCCCTTCAGATGTAAGTGGGCGCCAGCGCAGCGAATCTAATAGACATTGCTGTTCTTCTCAACGGGTCCGTCCATACTGGAGCCACTTTGTCCGCTGGACAAGTATAATCCGGCAGTTCCTCCAACGCCCACGATCAGGCTGTCCAGCTGAATTATGCGTCTCAATGCTTCGGAATTACGGTGACAGTGCACTCTTTTCAATTTGTCAGCTTTAGAGCTTTCGCTCTACCTCGCACTGGTGCGGACCTCTAGAAATACGCTGTCACCGTAATCCATCATTCTCGAAATTTTCATCTACGAACATCTCGGCAAATTTCTGAGGCGAAAGCGTTACGTCGTTGTCGCGAGCGATTTCGAGGTTCCTCGCCCATAGACCCCGGATTTCCGCCGGTATTCCTCGGAAAAATGAACAGATGCGGCAATTGCGCCCTGCCACTGTCCATCGCCGCCATAGAGAGTGTGCAGTTTGGGAGCTATCGCCTTCAAGGATTTATCCACCTCTTCGGGCAGCTCACCAATTACCCACAAAACATAAAATTCCAATAGTTTAAGCAGCGGCTTTCCGTCATAGCGCGGGTTATGTTCCACTCTATCTCTCCTATGCGTCATTGATGGCGTATTCGATAAGCCTTTGACAAACCCCCGCTAGGCTAGGTTTTTCTTTATTGAGGCAAGCCAACCCTCGATGACTTCTCGACAGATATGTATCTCAAGAAAATATTCCAAACCGGCTTCGACGGCCTCCGGTGGCGATCTTCCCGTGTCCAGCCCGGTAGCAACCATCGCAACGGAATCCTCGGTCCAAGGCTCCGACGCATAAATCGTGTCGTACTCGTCAAACTCCGACAGCCTTTCGACTATCTCTATCAGCCTACCTACTTTCCCCAAAGAGAAACCCTCCGCCACGATTCGGATGCAAAACCTCTGGAAGATGGTACCATTATTATGTTGGGATCTAGGGACGAGTTGCTTACGCCGGCGGTTCGGTGGATTTGCAAAATGATCGTCCGACGCTGGTCATGGCTCGTGCTCCTTGCACTCTATTCCCCGTTTCGTCCCGCCTTTTCCAGCGCCGCCTTACGCTGAACTTCGATAGTTCGATTCCAAAAGCGCACCACTTGAAAATGCTCTTGCCTGGTCAACCAGATCTTGTTTTCCATGCTAACTGGATCGCCGCCAACCGCTACCGGTTTGATCTCGAACAATTCCATGCCTTTGGAACGCGAATCTGTACCTTGGACGCTCATTTCAAGTCCTCCAACGCAGCAAACAGACCGGCGAGGTCACGCGCTATCGTCTCGGCGGATTGCCGTTCCATAAATATGAATGGGATGCGCACGATCGGCATTTCCACGTCGTGGGTGTCGAAGCCATAGGCTTCCCCTCCTCCATTCGACGCAAACAAGAGGATGCCTGGTGCGTATTTCTCAACCTCATATTCTCGATTGAAGTCTACCAACTCTTCAGCCTTGAAAAAAATTATATAGCTGTCGCCGATGAAGCCTTCACCTCCATTATGCTCCCTAACGAAATCGGCGTAATCCTTCGGCAATGTCACTCCCAGGCTTGCGGGCAGGCCATCGACAACTGCAGCTTGAGCCGGTGGGTCGAAACGTCCCTTAGTTAGTGTATATCCCACTGCTATTCTCCAATGTCTTTTAGTAATTTGTTCCACCAGGGCGTAACCTGCTGCTGATGAACTTCTCGGGGCAGAATCACCTTGTTGGACGGATCGGTCGGACTCCCGCCAAACTTCACTGGCTTAATTTCATGCACATCCACGGGCTGGCCGACAAGTCGTCGCTGCACGCTTCTTGGCATCACCCTTGAAGCAACGGCAGAATCCTCTCATCGAGGAACTCGAGGCGACTTGCCAGCATCTCGGCATTGGCAGGAGTCGCATCGACATTGACTGGTATCAACTTCGCCACGGATTTTCCCTGACGCGCGGCCTCAACCCAATCTTCAAGCGCACCGATGTAGCCATCCAGAGCCTCGAAAGGGGTTTTGGTGTCGTCAGCCGGGTTATATGTCGTTGGCACATCGCCGACGATCACCCAAATCCATCTTGGTATGTCCGGCCTTCCAGGCTCGATCTCGAACAGAAAGATATGATGCCTTCGCCGCCGTAGCCGAGATACTCGCCCTTGATGGACAAAACCCAATCGAAGAATTCGAGGTGTTCGCGAGCCTCGACGCGGGCAGAGTCAAGTTCGCTTTCACCGGTGCCGACATTGGCTGGAGGCAACCTTACAACGGTGGACAGGTCCGGAATTGCGTTGTTCATTTCTCTCCCGCGCCTTCACTCACGCGTTGAGCTTCAAATTATAAAATCCGTCCCATTCGAACCTATCCCATTCGGGATGATGGAACTAACTCAGCGTCGACCCTGGAACCTCGTCAGGCATTTTGGCTCGCTTCCATGGCGAGGTTTTTGCATCGCGCCAAGCATGCCAGCCCAATGGCAGATCCGCCAGCTGTGCAACTGTTTCATCAAGCTCCACGACCTCAACCAAGCCTACCAAAATCAAGTCGTTCTGATCGACTTCAGCTTCATTTCCGTAGAACTGCCACGACTCGTCGTCAGCATCATGTGACGCGTATGCAATCCAGCCGCCGCCACGAAATATTTTACGCGTCGATATGACAGCCAAGTTTCTGGGGTCCTCGAATTTCCATTCGCCCATATTTTAGGCCCTTCTGCCTCGCTTCCATGGCGACGATTTCGTCTCACGCCAAGCATGCCACCCATAAGGCAGGTCGGCCAACTGCATGATAGTATTATCTTTTTCCACAATGTTTCTTAAGCTTAGAATGATAATATCTACATCATCGATATCTTCAGATACATGCGCATGAAACTGCCATGCCCCATCATCATCATCATGCACTACACGGGCAATCCAGCCTCCATCCTGTATGGCCTTTCTATTTACGAAAACAGCTACGTTCTGCGGATCTTCAAATTTCCATTTCATTGTCGCCAACCCTATTTGTTGGTTTTTTTTCTATTTCGTCTTCTTGCTGCCAGACTTGCGTTTCTATAGCTGTTGGTTCCTGGAGATTTGGTCGGATCTGCTGGGTTGAGGGGATTTATGTGATCAAATTGTGCTTCGTTTGGTGGAGGCGTTACACCTTTTTTACTCTTCTGAGGCGGTATCAATTCCTGCCCGTCCTCGTCGTCTCTTAAGACCCCTCGGTTCCATTTTCTATTCTCCTCCGCCATTTTAAACTTCTGCGCCCTTGTAAAATCCTTGCCAGGCGCAACGTTAGGAGGGTCTTCCAAATGTGCATAGGGCCTCCTTATTTCGGGTGCCTGGTCGGTTGAGACTGGAATCTCTTCCGCTTTGACCGGAGGAACCGGGGTTGGATCATTATCTGGGACGGTCGTGGGCTTAGCAACTGCTGCGCGTTTCGCGAGCCGTGCAACCACCTGTCTGCCAATTGAAGCAAGTCCTTCGGCAAGGACATTGCCGGCAGCACCCCAAAGCGCGCCATTCAGGACGCCTTGCGGGACGCTTTCTCCAACATTGTAGGCATATGCCCCACCATAAGCGCCGCCAGTCGCGGAGCCTACCGCGGTTCGAGCTCCAAGACCAGTCAGGCTCTCCGCACCCACGCCGATTCCTGCCCGGCCGAGCACACGGTAGAGGCCGATCGCAGCCCCGTACCCTGCCAAGCCGGCACCGAGGCCCCCGGCCACCCAACCGGCCGAACCGGCCCGGTCCTCGGCATCCTCCGTCTGCTCCTGTTCGAAAGCGAGACGACCTTGGTAGCTTTCACCTGATCCCGATGATGCGAGCTTGGCGACGATTGCATCCGCGCCTCCAGCGGTCGCACCCTTGGCTATGGTCCGGCCAATATCCCCGAATGCCATGCCGAACTGCCGAAACGTCGACATGGTGCTGTACTGGGCCTGAGCCGGATTTTCCCCAATCCACGTCAGACCATTCTTCAGCGCTGCAAGTTGGAGTTCCAATACCTCCGGCGTCATGGTCGGATCTTGGGCGGCCTTGGCTCGCCACCGGGCTTCCGCTGTCAGCAAGATTTGTTTGGCTACTGCCTCGCGCGCTTCCGGATCGCGAACTGCGAGGACAATCGAACTCAACTCCGCGAGACGGGTGTTGAATGGCAAACTTGGGTCGATGTATTTCGCAGCCCACTGGTCAGCTACAGCCCAGGGCAGCGGCAGTCTCGTGTCGAAGCCCATCTGCTCTTGAGCGGCCCTGGCCCAGGTCACCGCTTTCTGGAAATCCTGTGGCGTTGAAACCTTGCTCCAGTCCGGAGCTTCGCCGGGGAACAGTTGGGTGACATAGGCCACGGGATCCCCGCGGCGGGCGGCCATGATCATCTCGGCGGCGCCGGCCCTTATGTCGTAGCGTTTGTGCTCTTCTGGCGTACCCTTCGGGCCGGGTTCGAAATCACGAAGCTCGGCATGTATCTCGCGGTTCGATGCGCGGTAGAAATTGTGAAATGAGTTGGCGGCATCAACCGTCGCCCTGAACTCATCGAAACGCGTCTGCCCGTCTGTGGCGCCGTAGGTACTGACGAAATCCTGAGCGGCTGGCTCTTCCTCTTCCGGGCAATTGCCTGTGAAGGCGATGACAGCGGGCGCGTTTTGTTCGGCAAGCCGCACCCTCGCATGCCCGTCGATCAATCGAGCCGCGGTGGCGGAGTTCGCCTCATTCTTCAATGCGGCAATATCGCTGGACTTAAGGTAGGTGATGGCTTCCAGTGGAATATCCGCTTCGCCATTCGGCGCAGGAGTTCCGCTAGCCTGTGCCCTGCTTTCGTCCAGCGATAGTTTGCCCGACTGTTCCTGCGTCACCGCGGTCGCATTGGATTCACCTGAAACATTCGAGCCGCCTACGGCCGCCGTATCATTTCGTACCCGCCCTCCCACCGGCACCGCACCCAACATTTCAGCAGCGCGCTTCGGGTCCGTGGCGATCATCGCCTGAACCAGCGCCTTGGCCGCGTTGGTGCGCCAGGCTGCTTCCGCCGCTTGCCTGGCAAGCGGGTTGCCGATCTTGGCGATCAGGTCGAGCCCGCTCTGCCGGATCGCTTCGAAGGTCGCGGTGTCGTTCGGGTCGCCTTTTGCGATGGCGATGGCATTGGTTGTCAGCGTCGTGTCGACGGTGGCCTTCTCGTAGTCGTCGCGTTTGGTCCTTTGCCGCAGCGCCATGCGGTATGCGCCAACGAAGCGCTTGTTTTCCTTCTGACCTGCGAAAGCGGCTTGCTGGCTTTCGGGCATCGTCCGTTTCGCATCGTCGAACAGCGTATCGTACAGGCCTGGTTTCACCACCCGGCCGGCGCGCAGGTCGACCTCGCCATACATGGCTTCATGCATGCCTGCGCCATCCGCCGGCGCGTTCGCCGCCACTTCATCTTCGGCCTGCGCGATCCGCGCGTCGAAGCCGCGACGCGCCAGCTCGGCGTCGAACGCGTCCTGCTGGTCCTTCATCTGCTGGTAGCGTTCGGCAAGAGCGGAAAGGTGGTCGCCGAAACCTTGCATGGCGCCGCCGATCGGCGACCCCTGGGGATATTGCACGGCGTTGCCGGTATCGAGCCGGCGCTGGCCGACGGAAAGGGGGATGATGTGTACCATCTAGGTGTTCCCCGCCCACGGAGCCCTGAGGGCCGCACTGCCGAAGATCACGGAGCGGCCCGGCACAGCGGCGGCCGCAGCGCTTGACGCTGCCGCTTTCGTCGGGTCGTTGATTTTGGAGAGGCCGCCAACGAGCGCGCTGCCGGCGTTGAAGATTGACGCCGTCACCGCCTGCTTGCCCTGGAAGCGCGAGATGGCGGCTTGGCTGTTGAGATTGTTCTGGCGCAGCTTCGAGCCATACAGCAGCGCGCCGAGATCCGCCTGGCCCTGCCTGGCATTCGCCGCCAGCACCTCGGTCGGCGAGCCGGCTATGCCGACGCCGGACGCGCCGGCCTGGGCGCGCGCCTGCGCCTGCAGCAGGTCCTGCTTGTGGCGCTCCTGGCCTTGCTCGAAGGCGGCGGCTTGAGCGTCCGCCTGCGCCTGCTGCTGATACGCCTTGGCCTGATAGTCGGCCATCTGCTTCGACTGCTGGCCCTCGGCCAGCGCGCCGCCGACGGAAAGAACGGTGCCGAGAAGGGCAAGTGTGCACATGGTCAGCCTCGTTCGCCCAGGGGTTTGATTGCAGGAATGGGTTTTCTCGCGGGAATGGGTTTGATTGCGGGAACGGGTTTGCTTGCGGGAATGAACTTGCTTTTGACGCCGGCGACCGGCGCGCCAAGCTGCGGGCGCGGGTCGAGCGCACCGCCGGTGGCGAGCAGGGACAAAAGCAGCCGGTCGGCCTGCAGGCCGGCGCGGCTGAGGCGAGCGGGTGCGGCTGCCCGTGCGCCGGCCATGGCGGCGCGGCGGGCGGCGGTGAGGTTTATCTTCAGCTCGGCGACGCTGGCGGCGTCGAACAGGCCATTGGCGGTGGCGATGGCACGGACGAGCGCATCGGCCTCGAACAGTTCCTGGCGCAGCAGCTCGACCAGCCGGGCAGCGTTGCGCCAGCGCTCGGTCAGGGTGGCGGCTTTGGCCGCAATCTCGTCGCCAATAGCGGCAATGTCGGCGCGGGCTTCGCTCTCGGCGGCGTCGATGCGGCGCGTGTCGGCGACGCAGATGGTTTTTTCCAGCAAGGTGATGACGTCGTTGCAGGCATCGAGCGCGGCGCGCGCCGCGGCCAGGTCGCCGTCGCCAAAGACGGCCCGGTCCTCGGCCTGCTCCAGCGCGCGCCTGCGGACGACGGCGTCGTTAATGTCGGTGTCGAGCAAGGCGATGACGGCCGCGAAATCGGCAGCCGTCCGCGCCCTGCCGAGGGTCTCGGCATGGGGGGTCATTGGGGTGGGTTCCTTGGTGGGAATGGTGCGAGAATGGTGACGTCGGCGGGACAGCACCCCCCTCTGTCCTGCCGGACATCTCCCCCGCATGGGGGGAGATTGGCAGCTCGGGCAGGCTCGCCAGTCTTGCTACGTCAGCGATTAGCGAAGGCAAAGATGCCGTTGATCTCCCCCCTTGCGGGGGAGATGGCCGGCAGGCCAGAGGGGGGTGGGCGGGAACTCGGCGTTGACTATTGCCGCATCAAATTTTTCTACGGCTCGGCGTCGAACACCGGGGTAAACGCCCGGATCGTGCAGGGCGTCGGGTTGAGGTGGCGGATGCGGACCCTGCCCTGCCCTTCCCAGCTGTCGTCGACCGGTACATCGACATTGCCGGTGTAGAGTTTCGCATTGCCGTCGGGTGCGACGATGCTCGGCATGCGCACGCTCTCCCAGCGGCCGCGGAGGAAGGACTGCACCTGCAGCCCGGTGGTGTCGGTCTCGAGCAGCGACAGGATGACTTTCGCCACCTTCTTGCGGCGGCCGATGACGGAACCGTCCTGGCCGCCGACGTCGAGTTCCAGCGTGTTGGCCTCGGACTGGAAGGGCAGCCCGACCTGCCACTTCCCAGCTGTGGCGCCGGCGGGCAGCGCCACCTGGCCGGAGGCAACCGGCAGGCCGCGATAGACCTTGCCGCCGGCCAGCACGTCGACCAGCTGGCCGTTGAGATGGCCGAGCCCGGAGACGACGTTGACGGGTGCACCCGAATAGGTCAGTCCGCAATCGACCTGGAAGGCATCCTCCAGCATGCCGTATTCGAATGGCGTGGTCATGATTTCGATGTAGCGCCTGGTCACCCCGCCAATGGTGCGCTTGACGATCAGCCAGATGTCGTCGACGCCGTTCTGGCCAGGCGTCACCACGGCGCTTTCAACGACCGCCCAAGTGGGTTGACCGGGGGCGGATCCAGCGAAGCTGCCGCCGAAGCGATGGCGGTGCATGCCGCGCACCTCCTGGCTCGGCTGGTGGGTGTAGCCGCCAAGTTCGCCATTTTCGAGCGGGAACCACAGCATCGGGTCGGGGTCGGTCTGGAAGGCGAGTTCGACCACGCCTTGCTTGGGGATATGTTCCGAGATCTGGCCGATGTCATCGGAGGTGAATTTGGCTGTAGAACTCTGCGTCAGCTCGGCGATCGATTTGCGCGAGCGGGTGACATAGAGGAAGGACTGCCCCGCATCGACCGGGCGGATGCGGGCGCAGCCGAAGGTGCGCGAACGGCGGTTCTTGAACGAAGACGGGGTGAGCGCCTCGTCGATGCCGGAGCCGGACAGCGCGCGGATGCCGCCCGAGGTTCCGATCAGCAGCGCACCATCGGAATCGGCGATCCAGACGATGTCGTTGGCCTGGCCGCCGCCGGCCTGGACGAATTCCAGCGCGTCGTCATCTTCCTCGCCGAGCGCGAAATTATCGAAGTCGCCGGTCGCCGATGCATAGACCGAGAATTTTCGACTGAAGGCCAACCGCTCCTCATAGAGCGAGCCCGCCTCGACATATTTTCCGGGCACGAAGGTGCCAAGCCGCCAGCGACTGATCGGACTGAGATCCGGCAAGGCATGGCCATACTGACGAACGGTAACGACTGTCGCGCTCGTGCGCGCTGCAATCTTGGCCCAGCGCCACCGCCCATCCGAACCGAGCAGCCGGATGGCGCGGCCAATGTCCGATGTCTGGAACCCGGTATCATCGTTGATGCCGATGACCGATGACGCCGTCAGATTGAACGGCGTCATAAGGTCGCCGTCCTCGTTCGGCGCCCATTCGGCGAAGTCGGTTCTGGTACTGTCAGAGCCGCCGCCACCGTCCATGTCCATGCGCAGATATTCAAAGGCGGCCTTGTTGAAGAATTCGAAGAACCGGCGCTCGGAGTTACCCCAGCCTATCTGGCCAATCCGCGAGTCGATGGTTGTCCATGTCGATCCGTCGTTCGAGCCCTGGATTTCCCATTGCGTCGGCATGTTTTCTGCTTCCGACGCGCTGTTCATGGCTTGCACCCAGTAGGCGTTGCAAACCTTCTGCGCTCCGCTCGCCTGCCGATATTGGACCCAGCCATTGGTGCCGGCACCGATCTCCGCACCTGTTCTGCTGTCCTTGTCGAAAATCGCCCACGCTGACGCGGAACCGTTGCTGGCCAAAGCCGTTCCGGCCGGAGCCGTCAAGCCTGTCATCTTCGGCACGTACGAGCCGTAACTGGCCGGCGTCATCGTGGTGCCGGTCCTGTTGATTGGGTCGTAAGGGCCGTCGAGGAACTCGTAACCTGCCAGCGTCCATGTCGTGTGGGCGGTGCGGGTCAGCACTTTGGGCGCATAGTTCTTGTGGGTGATCCACATCTGGTCGGCTGACTGGACATAGGCGAGGTCGAACAAATCGGCCTCCAGATAGGGCGAGGCCACCTCGACCGTGCCGACGCGGGCGCCATAGGCATAGACGCGGATATAGAGGTCGCCGAACTCCAGGCAGTAGGCCTGCTCGGAGGAGAAGATGAAGGGGATGGCGCGCGTCTTCCTGGCCGAATTCTTCACCTCGTTGACGAAATAGCTGCCGCCGCGGGCGCGGATACCGCCATGCGGCAACGCGACGAAGTTCTCACATTTGGACAGCGCCGCACGATAGAGATCGAGTGAGGCGCGCGCGTGCAGGCGCGGGCTGATTTCGCCACGGGTGAAAACGTCCTGGATAGGGTAGAGCGCGGTCATCGGGCAGACACCCTGAAGTCGCCGCGCTGCTGCGCCCAGGATGAGGTGTAGAGCCGGCCGCCGCGCTGGATGGCGTTGGCGGCGAAGGCCGCGTCCAGCGCCCGGTCATAGGCGGAGCGGGCGATGTCGATCATGCCCGCCTTGTGCGTCAAGGGATGCGCGATCTTGATGGCAAGGGCGGAGACCAGCACTTCGGTGAACAGCGCGTCCCAGTCGTTCGGGTCGGTAAGGTTGGCGATGTAACGGATGATCAATGGACCGGACCGATCGCTGTAGATCAGTCCGGCTTCCTGGCGCCACGAGATCGGCACGCCGTTGGGCTCGCCATTTGCGGTCAGCGGCAGCGGCCGCAGGCAATCGGCGGGCAGTTCATAGGCGAAGTTCAAGGTGCAATTGCCGCTGCCGGTGTCGGCGCCGGCGACGCTGGCGGCAAGGATGGCGAACACCCAGGCGTGCCTGGCGAGTTCGGCTTCCCGCGTCAGGTCGAAATGCAGGTTGAGCAGGCGCGCCGCCTTGACGTCCTGGTCGAGACTGTCGATCGGCGCCTCGTCGAGGACGGCGAGCGCCATATTGGCGATGTCGAGCGGGGTGATGGCCATGGATCAGCGCCTCGTGGATGGTGGTTGATTGGGCAAGGGCATATGGCGGAGCGCCAATCTCCCCCCTTGCGGGGGAGATGGCCGGCAGGCCAGAGGGGGGTGCTGTCCCGCCGACCTGACGTAATTTGGAGAAGCGGTTGTGGGTTGAAGGGGGTTGAAAGGGACCGGAAGTTGGCGATCCTTCACACCCCCCTCTGTCCTGCCGGACATCTCCCCCGCAAGGGGGGAGATCAGCAGTTTCGGCGACCCGCTGGCCGGACGAAAGGTACTACGCCTCGGTCGTTTTCAGCGCGATGAACGTCATGCTCTTGACGCTGGAGGCCGTACGGTCCCAGTTTGCCGCCAGCGCGAGTTCGGCGTCGGTGGCGAACTCGCCGGCCGAAGACGCGTCGAGGAAACGGGTGCCGGGCACGTGCGGCACGAAGTGCCTTCGGCCAACCATTTCGGTGACGCCGCCGCCATGCCCCTGGCGCGGCTTGCGGTCGAACTCCAGCGGGCCGCCCTCGGTGTTGACCGGCAGCTCGTTCCACAGGATCGCCTTGTCCTTGAACATGAAGGCGGTGTAGACGCCGGCCGCCACCGGAATGTCGTCATCGACCACGCAGCGCAGCCCCATGTAATAGGGGATGAGCGGCCCGCCCTGTTCGGAGGACGGCACGTAGTCGATGAGGTCGGCGAGCTTCAGCGCCTTCATCTGCTTGGAATGCATCCAGATCGTCTTGAACTTGTCCGCGCGGTCGCCCATCAGATAGGCGGCCTCGATGATGTCGGTGTCGACGATGGAAGCGCCGGTGACGCGGACCAGATCGCTGCCGTCATTGGCGATGTTGTCGGCAACGACCCCCTTCAGGATGCCGAGCAAAGTCAGCTTGTTGGCGCGCTGCCAGTACTCGGTCTGGCGCTTGACGATCAGCTTTTGCGGATCGTCGCCGGCCAGGATCGAGGTCAGGTCCGGAACGCCCCAGGCCTGGGCGCGGACATTGCGGGCGGCCACCTCGCGGCGGGCGCCGATCTTCTTCATCTCGATGGAATCGGCCGGATCGTCATTGACGGGTTCCGACGGATCGTTGCCGAGATCCTTCCAGCCGGGCATGTCGACGGAACGGCCGCCCATCGACAGCTTGGCGGTGGTGGCCGGGTCGTTGAACAGGATGCCGGCCTGGAAGATTTCCAGCGACTGGACGTGCTCTTCGAACGAGTACTGGGCATAAACGGACGGAACGATCGCGTCCGCGATACGGGTATAGGCGTCTGCCATTTTTCACTTCCTTTGAGGTTTGATGTGGCGGCGGGTAGCTCGGGATCAGAGCGGGTTGTTCGGCATCCATAGATCCGGGTTTTCGCCCGCTTCCCGCGCCAGCCGCCGGGCGCGGGCGGGGTCGCTTTTGACAAGGGCTGAAATCGCCGAAATGTTGCGATCACCAGTGGCGTTGCGCTTGAACGGATTGCCGCCGCTCACGGCCGCGCCGCCGTCGATCGTGTCTTCCCTGAACATCGCCTCGCCGACGGCGTGGAACGCCTTGGCAATCTGCGGATCGGTCAATGCGCCGTCCGGGAGAAGGATGCCCTTGGCCTTATAGGCGTCGACCAGTCCGAGCTTCTTCATCGCCCGGTTGGCGACCTCGAGCTTCTGGCGAAAGCCGTCGCTGCCGGTCGGTCCCCAGTCGCGCACGAGATCGTCATGCGTGGCTTCGACCGAGCGGGCGAGCGCGACGTCCTGGCGCGCGGCCTGCTCGGCCATGTAGCCGACGAAGCGGTCGTGATAGGCCTGCGCCACCTTCGGCGTGGCGCCGGCCTCGACCGCCCAGGCCTTGGACGCCTGGGCAAGCTCGTCCGAATAGGCGAAGTTTTCCGGCAGGCCGTCGGGCCGCCTGTACTCGACCTTGTCGGGCGATGTCAGCGGGCGCATGGTCTCGGGCAGCCGGGCATGAAATTTCTGCCAGTCTTCCGGGGATGCGTCCGGTGCGGGAACGCGCAGGCTCTCACCCTGCTGCCGCTCCAGCTCCGCATAGGAGTTGAAAACCCGATCCAGGTTTTCAGCCTTGGTCCAGCCCTTGGCTTCAGCGAGCTTGCGGTTGCCTTCGGAAAGACCGTCAAACCAACTTTTAACGCCAGGCGCGGCGGACCCGTTCTCCGCACCTGCCGGTGGCCGTACTGGGTTGCCCGCCGGCTGCGCACGCGCCGCCACGGACCCGGAATCTGCCAGATCTGTCATGAGTGGATTCCTTTGATTGTTGTTAGAAGGAGCCGGCGGCGAAACTGCCAATCTCCCCACCTGTGGGGGAGATGTCCGGCAGGACAGAGGGGGGCGCGAAGGAACGCCAGCGTTCGGGCACTTCGTCAGCCGAAGCCTCTCCGAATAACGCAAGTGTAAAATCGACAGGACAGGCCGGCGGGACAGCGCCCCCCTCTGCCCTGCCGGGCATCTCCCCCACGAGGGGGGAGATTGGCTATATCACCGCCTACGCGTTATCGCCCCAGTTCTCCCACAGCAGCGTGATCGTACCCGTCACCGCCAGCGTGCCATCGGCATCGATATCCGTGCCGGTCGCAAACGCCAGGTTGAGATAGAGGTCGACCGGCGTCACCGTGCCGTCCAGCGTGGCGGCTGCCGCGACATCCGCGGTCGAGGCCGTCGACAGCGCGGCGCCCAGGCCATCCAGTGTGCGGGCCGTCGAAGCCAGCACATTGACCATGGCGCCGGCCAGCGTCGCACTCGATGCCGCCACAGAGCCCAGCGACCAGGTCAGCGCCGCATTGTCGTTGATGGTCGCCGCGCGGGTGGTCAGTACCGCAAATTGCAGTCTGGCCGTGCCGCCCTTGATGCGCACCTTGCCGTCGGCGAAATCGAGCAGTTTCTGGCTGGCATAGGCCAGCGCGTCGGCGACCGGCACCTGCATGCCGGCAAGGGTGAAGACGGTGCGGTACGAGCCGCCCTGCCCCGTGGTGACGGCCTTGAGGCCGAATTTGGGCGGGGCAGATCCGGCCTCGCGGGCGGCGGCGCGCGACAGCGTCCGGGGAAGACCTCGGGTCATTGGTATCTCCATTTCTGTTCGGAATTCTGGAAAGGACGTTATTCAAAAAGCGCCGGATCAGCGCTGGCGTATCGATTCAAACCGGGGCGCTATGGCCCTGTTCGCGCAAGGCGTTTCCGCTTTGGCGACCATTGTCTTCAAGGCCCGAGAAACCACGTCTCATTTCGTGAGCGGGCGCGCCGCCGTTTGGCCGCAATGCGACAGCTACTGGCAACCATTCGCTCCAATCCGCGTTTGGGGCTTCAAAGGAGTTCCAAGATGATCATCAGACAAGCCATTGCCGCCGTGCTCATGACTGCCGCTCTGGCAGGCTGCGCGACGCAGACCGAACAGCAGCAGAGGGCAACCAACGGCGCGCTTATCGGCGGCGGTGTCGGCGCGCTCGCCGGCCAGGCGCTGGGCGGCAACACCAAGAGCACCGTGATCGGCGCCGCCGGCGGCGCCCTGCTTGGTGCCGTTATCGGCCAGTCGACCACGCCGCAGCGCCGCGGCGAACAGCTCTGCCGCTACCAGGATCGCTACGGCCGCATCTACACCGCGCCTTGCGACGACCGGTATTACAACGGCGATTATTGAGGACGGGTTTCCCCTTCTCCTCGTTCAACGGGGAGAAGGTGCCCGAAGGGCGGTTGAGGGGCAGCGCGATCCTCTGAGAGGCTGGCCCCTCACCTGCTACCGGCATCCTCAATCGTCAGAATTACCTTTTAAGCTCCGGCAAGATTTTTTCGTCGAGAAATTTGAGGCGGCCAGCCAGCATTTCGGCGTTGGCGGGATTTGCGTCGACATTGACCGGTATCAATTTCGCCACCGACTTTCCTTGTCGCGCTGCCTCAACCCAGTCCTCAAGGGCACCGATATAGCCATCAAGAACCTCGAAAGGCGTCCTCGCGTCGTCGGCAGGGATATATGTCGGCGGCACATCGCCAACGATCACCCAGATCCATTGGTTCACATCCGGTCGCGGCTCTATCTCGAACAGGAAAATGTAGATTATTCCTTCCGCGCCATATCCGAAATATTCGCCTTTGATGGATAAGACCCAGGTGTAAAATTCGAGATACTGCCGTGCCTCGATTCGGGCGGCATCAAGATCGTCATCGGCGGTGCTGATGTCGGCCGGAGGCAGACGCATAACGCTGCTTAAGTCTGGTTTGGCGGTCTCTATGGCTAACTCCCTTGCCACCTTCGTCTAGCCCAGCGCACCGAGGCGGTCACCTCAACATCTGCAAAAGCCACGCCCGAAACACCTATCTCCAAAGGTTCCCGCTTGGCTTGCTCGGTGACAAGATAGCAGGGGAAGCTTGTTATGAGGACGTCACCTATCCAAACGTCAATCTCGTAGTGGAATTTGTGGACAATGGCGGGTGAACGCGATTGTCGAGGAGAGTATTTTTGCCAAATCACCAGCGGCAAAAGGCTCTACATAATAGTAATCCATTTCTCACCTATATATTCCGAGAAGTGGAATGAGTGACCCAGAATTGGCAACTCTGGTGGATTAGGGTGACTTATTCATTGCATCGGCCCTCGTCATGAGTCTCTTTCGCCAAAAGGCTCAATCACCGCAGAGGGAATTCCTAGTCTTTCAAACAAATCAAGGACTCGCTCTGATATGACGAGATCGTAATTCGAAGCGATGCCAAAATCGTCGCGACCTGCTTGCCCGTCCACTTTTAACCAGACGAAATGTGGCAGTTCCTGCCCAGGCTGCAACTCATGAAATTCCTCCGACTCTGCCACCTCAGCATCGGAAAAATCAGCACCAGATATCCCCATCTTCAGCAACGCCTCCTTTGCTTCATCCGTTACAAGAAAGCATGGAAAGGTTGTGACAAGCGCGTCGCCGAACCATCCTTCTACCTCATAGTGCAGCTTGTGGACGACTGGTGGGTGAACGTCGGTGTCTAAAACCGTATGGTTACCCAGCCCACCAGCCACATCCGGCCTGATATCAAAATATCGCATTATTCACCTATCGGCGGGTCGAACAAATGGCCATATTTCTTGTCGATTTCTGTAATTTTATCAAGCCATTGCTCGCGCGTGAAATTGGGGTTGCGTTTATAGAATTCATCCCATTCAAACCTGATTACCTTTTTGTGTAGGTTTCTATCTCGTTTTTTTGGGATTCCTCGAAGATTTTCGTATGAATTTATTTCTTCTATATTTGTAATTCTTGGATCTCTCTCGACAACCTGCCTCTCGCTAGCATGATGAACAACGTTATCACTGCTCTTTAATTTCGGATTTCTGGCGTAAAAAATCTTGCGGTAATCCTCTGACTCGGCAACGCCTAGTTTTGCGCCGGAGTATCTGACCTTGTCTGGATCCCGGGCGAGCATTGCGCCTAGCATTGCATTGTCAAATGCGCGGTCGGATTTGGGGACCGATTGGAAAGCGAAGCTGGCCAGCCCCTGCTGGTATCGGAGCGTTTGGGCGTCCACGCCACCAACAAGCGCCTCGCCTTCGTCAGCTAACTCGCCCGGCCGCTTGGCGACGAGGCCTTCGGCTCGCTCGGCCGCGATAGCGCTCATAGACTCAACTGCTCGCGGTATGCCTTTCTCGGCGGCTCGGCCAAATCCGGGCATCGGTATCGCCCAGCCGAATGCGTCACCTCCCTGACGCATCATCACTTTCTCGGTGGGATTTGCAGGCTCGTAGTAGCCTTGGCTGAAATCGGGAGGGTCGATTGATCCGAAGGAAAGCCCGTAGCCAACTCCCTTCGTCAATTTGCCCGCGAATATCCCGGCATTTGCACCCGCCTTGCCAAGCGCCTTGGCGTCAGCTCGAAACACCTCGCCCGCTGAAAGGCCAGGCTTGCCGCCGGGGAGTATGCCGCCCAGGCCGGCTTCATCCAATTCCCGGACCAAAGCTGCCCGCGCGACAGGATCTTTGGTGCGCGCAAACAACTCGCTCGCCTTGGCGTAGCGGTCCATCAAGTACGCGCTTCCGCTGTCGCGCTGTTCGGCAAGCTCGAGCAGGTAGGAAAACGTTATTGGCTGAAGATTTTCATCTTCGATGCCCAATACTTTTTGCAGAGCGACAGACAAGGCTATCGTCTGATCGTAAAGGTTCGGATCATAGTTCCCCGGATTCGAAGCCCCGCTGCCAAACACGGCTTGCCAGCCCTCGAAGGTCTTTTGAGACAATCCGCTGACGTAGCCACCGGCACCGACCCGCCGCCTCTCCCGCACCAGCTTTGCCGCGGCGTCGGTGATCTCATAGCGCTCCTGGTCCTCAGGTGAAGCGTTCGGCCCCGGCTCAGCGCTGACAACAGCGGCATCGATCGCCTGGTTCGACATGGTACCCATGTCAAAGATTTTCTTTCCGACCCCGGCTCGCCATTCGAGAACCCGCCGGCGCCTGTCGCCCTCATCGAGGCCATAGATGATCCGGTAGGCATCCTTGCCCGGTATTCCGCCGGAGTAGGCGCCCGTGCGTGCGAACTGGTCCGGCGCTTCCGCCTCGGCGCGACCGATGGCAATGCGCGTCTGGATGTCCTGCGAGAACTTGGCGACCTTTGCCTTTAAGGCCAGGACATCCTGTTCCTCCTGGGGAAGATCGTCCCTGAATGCCTGCGCTATGCGTTCGTCCGGAGTCTGCGTGCCGACGCGGCCTTCTTCCCGGGCGCCATCCTTGGGCCTTCCACAAAGGAGTTGCCCGCAGCCTGCGCGCTGTCGCCCATAGCCCCACTGCCGGCGGCCGGGGTGCCAACGCCAAATATCGCCAGCGCGCGCTTCGGGTCCCTGGAAATCAGCGCCTCGAACCGCGCCTTGGCGGCGGTGCTGTGCCAGTCCTTGGCCAGTTGCTGCCTGATACCAGGATCGACCCCCATCTTGTCGATGAGATCGAGCCCGTCCTGCCTGGCCGCCTCGAAGGTCACGTGGTCGTCGGGGTGCGCCTTGCCGATGGCGATGGCGTTGGTTCGCAGCGCCGTGTCGACTTGGGCCCGCTCATAGTCTTTGCGGCGTTGCAGCTGCTGCGCCGCCATCCGCCAAGCACCCTCGGTGCGCAGCGTCTCCTTGCGAGCGCTGAGGCCGGGGTGCAGCTCGGGCGGCACCTGGCTCAGGAAACCCTTGAACAGGGTGTCGAACCGACCCGTTTGCAGCACGCGCCCCGTGTGCGGGTCGACCTGGCCATACATGCCTTCGTGCAGGCCGGCGCCATCTGCCGGCGCATTGGCTACAGCGTCGGCCTCGGCCTGCGCGATCTCGCCGTTCAACTTGCGTGCGGCGACCTCGGTATCGAAGGCCTGCTGCTGCGATATGAGCTGCTCATAGCGCTCGGCAACCTCCTGCCAGTAGCTGTCGGGCTGCTGGCTTGCCCCGCCTGCCGGCGAGGAGCCAGTACCTTGCGCCGTATTGCCGGGCCGGCGCCGGGCAACCGAGAGAGGAATGATGTGGACCATGTGTCTGGTTCCTGCCGATGGAGCGCTTTGCCGGAGGCATGGCAAGCCGCAACGCACGCCGATCGCGTCGTTTGCGGACTTTTGGAGTGGCGTTGTTGGAAACACGGCAACGGTTGAGCAGAGCGCCGGTGACAGCTAATCTCCCCCCTCGTGGGGGAGATGTCCGGCAGGACAGAGGGGGGCGCCGTAGAGTGCCCGCATCGGGGCTTTCATAATGCCGCACACACCTTTGCCCCCAAGGCATCGTTCAAAAGCCAGATCGATGCGCAAGGTGATGACCGACGCCGAGTTGAAGCTTTGGAATGAACTTCGCGCGCATCGATTGATGGGGCTTGGCTTCCGCCGGCAATTTCCGATCGCCGGCTACATTGTCGACTTCGCTTGCCCTGAAAAGAAGCTCACCGTGGAAGTTGACGGCTCCCAGCATGCGGAAGCGGATTCAGCCGCGCGCGACGGAGCGAGGACGACGCGCCTTGAGGAAGACGGATGTTCTTCGCTTCTGGAACGACGACGTCCTTCGCGACATCGATAATGTTTGCCAGCATATCGTGATTGCGGCTGGGCTTGGCGCAGCGCGTTGATTGGGAAATCGATCTGTAGAAACGGCAAACGCTAGCGGGACAGCGCCCCCCTCTGTCCTGCCGGACATCTCCCCCACACGGGGGGAGATTGGCAGCTTTGCGGATGCCGCCTATCCTTCCGCCCGTGCCGCCTTCTCCAGCGCCGCGAGCTGCGTCTCGTCCAACGTCAGAAATCCCATAATGTGCTGCACCACTTCAGCCCGCGCATTGCTGAGCGCGCTGTGCAATTCGAAGCCGTTGGGCGTCCTGGTCCTGGCCATCCACTCGCCATAGGACGGGCGGCGGTAGTAGCCGACGGTTGCCGCGAGGTCGGCCAGCACCATTTCGCCGTCCTCGCCGGAGAACACCCTGAGATAGGCCTTGGTCAGCGCGTCGCGCGCCTTGGCGGGGCCGCCGGCCTGACTGGCGCGGGCGAAGCGTTTGCCGCTCATGCTCCCTGCTCCGGCGCGGCCGCTCCGGCCGTCGCCCGCGCGGCCGCTCCGGCCGTCGCCCCTCCCCCGCCGCCCCCCCGCCGCATCAATGCCNGCTCCGGCCGTCGCCCGCGCGGCCGCTCCGGCCGTCGCCTCTCCGCCGCCGCCCGCCTGCAGCATCAATGCGTCGAGTAACCCGCTGTCGCGCGCCTGGACGGCTGCGGGCACGGCATCCTTGGCGACCTTGCCGGCGGAAGCGATCGCCGCCATGCCGGCCTGTGCCTGTTGGGCCTGTGCTCTTGCTCCACGCAGACCCTCCACCTCGTCCTTGCGGCGGAAAATGCGCTGCGGGCTGCGGCCGGCGCTCTGCACGATCTTCAGCGCCTCGTCGCCATCGATATTGTCCATGATGCCGGGATCGAACTGCGCCATCTGCATGGCCGTCGTCACCACCTGGATGGTGTCGCGCGCTTCGGCCGAGCGGCGCAGCACATCGAGCGGGCCGGTGAAGGTCGGCCGCACCGCCTTGCCGGCGAGGCTGTCCGGCGGCGCGAAGCGGCTGTCCTCGTCATAAAGGCCCTTGTCCTCGAGAATTCCGAGCTCGCGGTCGAGATTCGAGGCAAATCCGGCCTGGATGATCGAGCCCGAGGGGCCGAGCAGCGCGCCCTTCTCCTCTTGGCGGATCAAGGCTTCGGTCGCCGTCATCTGCGGGTTCTGCACCAGCGTCTGGAACAAATTGACGAACATCATGTCGCGGATTTCCTCCGCCCGGCTCGCCGCATAGTTGAAGGCATAGGTCGGGTTCTGTCCGGTCGCGATCGGCTGGATCAGCGGCCTTCCATTGTCGTCGATGAGGCCGGGATAATTCTCACCGGGGTTGAGCACCGGGACATAATCGAGCCTGGCCTTGGACGCCGTGGCCGGATCGGTGATCTGCTGCAGGGCCCGAAGGCCCGAGCGGCGCACCGCGTTCTCCTCGCGCACCGTGGTCAGCGCCTCGATAGCAGGCGAAATGCCATAGGGGTCGCCCTCGTAGCGGCGCCAGTTGAAGGTCGACACCGGGAAGGACCGAAAACCGCTCTCCCTGACGATCTCCTCCTCGTCCTCGATGACGTGATAGGAGGCAAAGGCCGTGTCGAGATACTGATAGTCGCCGGAAAGCCGGTACATCTTGCGCTCGTCGCGCGGCTGGATGCACTGGATCAGCGAGATTTTCGTCTCGCATTTGGCGGGATCGTCGACCAGCATCTTGATCCGCGCCGGCATTTTTTCGTAGCCGAGCAGCTGCGCCGCCTGTCTTGCCGTGCGCTCGTAGCGGCGGTGGAAAATGTCGACCTGGCCCCAGCGGTTGCGGGCGAGATAACCCTCGACCACGGGGATCGAGGCATAGCGGATCAGCGTGCCGCCAAAGCCTTCCTCGGCATAGAGATAGGCCGGGCCATAACGCACGACATTGCGCAGGCAGGCTTGCGTGGCCGGCACGAAATTGGAGTTGGCGGAATAGCGCAGCGCAAACAGGAAGTCGCGCAAGCCTTCCGCCCATTCCTTCTCCTCGTCGGTCTCCTCGTCGTTCATTTCTGCGGTGGTCAGCCCGTGCCATTTTTCCGACTGCGGGATGATCAGGCTTTCGAGCCCGGCGGCGAGGCGATTGGCGGCCGAGTTGATGGTGTTGGCATAGACGCGGGCACCGCGCCGCTCCTGCCGCTCGGCCTGCGAATGCAGTCCGCCGCTCCTGCGGCCGCTCCAGACATCGGGCGCATCGGGATCGCAAAATTCCGCCACCTGCTCCCACACCGCCTCGTACTGAGAGCGCTCGGTCTCGAGCTCGGATTGGCGGGACAGGATATCGCGGGCACGGGAATCGGTCATGAGGGGCTCGCTGGGTAGGATGTGAATGGACGGCGAAGCGGCGCTTCTCCCCACTTGAGGGGGGAGATGGCCGGCAGGCCAGAGGGGGTCGCCGCGCGTAGAGCGCTAGCCTCATCTGTCGGTGGCGGGAGGTCGCGTCCGGTCGCACCGACCCCCTCTGTCGCCTTCGGCGACATTTCCCCCTCGAGGGGGAGATCGGCAGCGTCAGCCGACTACGCGCTGCGCTTGATGCCCTCGAGCACCGGCGCAGTTTTCCGGCCAAAGCGCTGGACGACGAAGCGGCCCGCCTTCTGGCCGGGGACCTCGATCAAAGTATAGGTGATCCAGGACAGCAACGTCACCGTCGGCAGCACAACGGCAACGACGATGGCGAAGCGCAGCGGCGCCGACAATTGGTGGCCGAACTCACTGATGACGAACGCCGCGACGGGCTGCAGCACCAGCAGATGGATCAGGTAGATGCTGAAGGAAAGCTCGCCCATCAGGTGGAAGAACCGGTTGCTGAGCGTCACGGCGATCGCTCGCGCCAGCGTTCCCGCCCTTCCAGGCAGCATGCGGTAGAGAACCAGCGCAAAGAAGCCCGCCACCAGCGCTTCACGCACCAGAACCTTGCCCAGCCCCTGGTCGCCGCCAAAGGGCAGCGCCGCCAGCAGCAGCGCCAGTGCCAAGTACAGGATAGATCGCGGCTGGCTCTGATGCACGACTCCGGCCAGCAGCATCCCGCACAGGAATATCTGTATCTTGAGCGGCAGAAAGGACGGCATCGGAAAATGGATCGACAACAGCCGCATCGCAAACACGATGACGCAGCCGGCCGCCGCGACCACAAGGGCGCTCCTCATCCAGTCCAGCCTGCGCACCAGCAGCATGACGGCCGGGAACACGGCATAGAACTGCATCTCCAGCCCCAGGCTCCAGTCAGGCAGCGGCGTGCGATAGGCGAGGTTCGGCACCAGCCC
Organism: Mesorhizobium sp. LNJC394B00; assembly: GCF_000502555.1. NCBI lineage: Bacteria > Pseudomonadati > Pseudomonadota > Alphaproteobacteria > Hyphomicrobiales > Phyllobacteriaceae > Mesorhizobium > Mesorhizobium sp. LNJC394B00. The sequence goes on along the minus strand of NZ_AYWH01000001.1, from coordinate 836,877 downwards.
AAACAGGAACGTGAGATGAGCGACGATGTTTTTCAGGCTGCCGTCGAGGTAGCGTTCCGGCGCCTGGTGCGATCTGGAGAGGAAATCGTCGATGATGATCCTGCAATCGTAGAGATAGGGGCCAAGCGCCAGCGCCAGGCAAAGCATGACATAGAACAGCGGCGCGATCCTGAAATAGCGGCGCGTCCAGAATTTCAGCCAGGTTTCCGGTCTTTGCCAAGGCTCCTTTTCCTGGCGCAGCTGATAGTGGAACACCATCAGGAAGCCGGACAGTGATGAACAGGTCGACGCCGAGATCCGGCTCGCCGACGATCGGAATTTGCCAGCCGGTCAAAAGCATGCAGTGCCCGACCAGCACCCAGATCGCCGCAAGCGCGCGAAGCCCGTCCAGGCATTCGATGCGCGACGACTTGATGATGCTGGTTTCGTAGCTAGCCATGTTGCACTGCAGCATGGCGCCTGAGGGGCGATTGTCAAGCCGCTGAGAGATGACGAATTGCTACACCCTCCCCCTTGTGGGGAGGGTCGGCGAGTTCGCTTTGCAAAGCAAAGCGAGGGAGACGGGGTGGGGGTGCAGCGCAGACCCCACCCCGTAGGCTGAACCGCACGTACCGTGCGGCTCAGCCTACGACCCTCCCCACAAGAGGGTAAGATGCGTCACCTCCGCTTCACCAGCCTGGCATGCCGTCGCCAGTACCACCACGCCAGCACGCGCTTGCTGAAACTGCGCTTCATCGCGGTCATGGTCATACCCCCAGCAGAACGCGGCGCTGGCCGGTGAGGTCGCCGGGCGCGAGGTCGGTTTTCACCGTCGCCGCCGTGCCCTGGCGCTGTTCGAGTTCAGCCCGCAAGGCTGCCTCGCGCGCCTGCACGTCCTTGTCTTCAATGGTCGGGGTCGGTGGCAGCGGCTTCAGCGCCGGCGGCTTTTGAAAGAGACACATGGTTCCAGCCTTCTCTTGTCCAGTCGTAAAGGAAAAAGTCTTCGCCGTTGCGGCCATATCCAGGCAACCGGCAGCGTTGGGTGGCGCCGAGCCGGCCGAGCCAGCGCAGAGCCAGTTCGTTGGCGGCGAGCGCCCGCGCCTCGACCCGCCAGGCGCCCCGCGCCGCAACCTTCGGCCCAAGCACCGCATGGAAGTGGCCGGTGATGCCAGGCACGCAGCGCTTCATGCGGCGCGTGCCCCAGCTCCAGGCGATCCACAGCCCGCCGCGCTGTTCGGCGGCGCCAAAGCCGGCCTCCGGATTGCCGTCGAGCTCGGCAACATAGGCAAAGCCCTGCAGCGCGGTGACCGCCAGCAGGGCCGGCGACCAATGGTCAAGCTGGCAGTCGATCTCGGCCCGGTCCTCGGCACGCAGATTGGCGGCGATGTAGGAGAGATCGCGCAGCGTGGCGGGAATGATGCGGACGGCCATGGATATCCCATCCCGCGCGAGGCAGCGTTGCGAAGACCCTCGGAATCCTGCCATCAAAGGCGTCGGAAGATGACGTCGATGCTTTCGCAGCGCTTGCCACAACCATAACAGGGCTATAACGTTCGAAATACAACCATAGGAGGTATCGTTGCGATCGCTCATTCTCGCCGCGATGGCGGTGTTTGCGTTGCCATTTGGCGCGGCTCAGTCGGACGACGTGGATAAGACGGACACTCTGTGGCAAAGCTGCCCAAAGGGCGTGCTCTTCAAGGAACTCGAGTCGGGGATTGTCGTGACCGTCATCAGACAAGGTTCCGGTAAAGCCGCCTTCACGGCGGATAAGAAGCTTTTGCAGCCGGCCACGGCGGCGGAGCTGGTGACGAAAGAGGGCGACCACGGATTTATCAGTGGTCCGATGCCTTCCTATATGTTTGCGGTAGGTCCGGATACAGTCAAGAACTTCAATTGGAGGTCCGCTGAAACTTACCCAGATGCATTCTATACCGTTCGGGACGATGAAGGCGTCGAACCACTACTAAATTTTGTTGATGTTGGCTGCGCGCCGTAGCTGAACGGATGATGATTGTTTTCACAATAAAGGACACCGCCTAATAAAGAGGTGGCCCTTTCTGAGCGGCACCGATATCGATCTATTTTACGGCCAAGCTGAATAGTAGTCCTCTGGTAAATTGATACCAAATTTTCCCGGAAGGAACCGCAGCAAATCGGGAGGCGTACCATGCAAATGAAGACCACGCTTCATTTTTAATTTCAGTAACCACTTAAGACCAGATTCGTCTGCATAATCTGGACTACCATAGCTAAGATTATCATCAACCGATGACGGCTCGCCTGATGCACGCTGCATTAGGTATTCGTCAACTATCCTCGATGCTTTAGGAAAACGTGGGTCGCCGATGGGTACTTGATCGATGTCGGATCGATTATGCTTAGACCTGGAGGTCGGACCATTAACGTCTGAGAATTGATCCTTGCTTTTTACTACGCTTTCAATGCTGTAGCCCCAATCCGTGTCTTTGCCGTGCTATCCCGCCACGCGGCTTCGGCCTGCAACTTGCCCTGCGGGTCGAGGCCCATCTTGTCGCGAACATCGAGGCCGCGCCGGCGAGCGGCGTTAAAAGCCACAGTGTCGTTGGGATTGCTTTGAGCGATGGCGTCAAGCTCGGCGCGCTGGACCCCGGACCATTGGTTCTGTTCATAATCCTTGCGCCGCTGGAGCTGCCGCTGCGCCATGCGCACCGCGCCTGCCATGCGCATCGCCTCCTTCTGCTTGGCAAAGTTGGCGCGTTGGCTTTCGGGCATGCTCGGCAAGACCTCGCCGAACATCTTCTCGAACAGACCGGGCTTCACCGCTCGGCCGTCATACGGGTCCAGCTGGCCGTACATGGCCTCGTGCATGCCCGCGCCGTCGGCCGGCGCCTTCGCCGCCAGCTCGTCTTCGGCCAACGCGATCCGGCCGTTGAATTGGCGGCGTGCGATCTCGGCGTCGAAGGCCTCCTGTCGCTCTGTCATCTTCCGGTAGTGCTCGGCCAGTGCGGAAAGCTCGTCGCCAAAACCCTGCATGGCGCCGCCGATGGGCGACCCTTGCGGATACTGCACTGCGTTCCCCGTATCGAGCCGTCGCCGACCAACGGAGAGTGGGATGATGTGTACCATTGTTGGCTGCTCCCTGGCTTTGAACAAAGGCGCGCAGCGCTGGCGACCACAGCAGGGCCGGGCCACACGCGTTCGCCGCCCGCCTCGCGGGCTTTGTCGGATCGAAGACTCTTGGAAAGATCGAGGGCGCTTGCCCCTCACCGAAACGCCCCCAGCGGATCACTCTGCCCGGTCGTCCGCCTCGCGCTCTTGAACTCCGCGGGATCAACCACCGCTTCCCGCAGCATCATCACGCCATAGCGCGTCGCGGCCATCAAATCGTCGCGCAGTTTCACCACCTTGCCGTCCTTGCGATGGTAAAGCCGAAATTCCTCGAACCAGGGCAGCAGCGACGAGAACACCTTGAAGCGGCCGGACTGCATGCGGTCGAGCATCTCCATCAGCCCGGCCTCGACCGAGACCGAGCCGTCGGCGAAGCGGGCGTGGCCGGTGAGCATGTTCAAGCCGTGGGCGGCATATTGCCTGGCGAGCGCCGTGCCCGCCCCTTCCAGCGTCTCGCGGCGGCCGTCGCGCGGCCAGGCCCAGGGCAGCCATTCGCCCCATGGCTTCAGCGCCAGCACCTGCATCGCCGGCGTCTGCTGCGAGGCCCTGGCTGCTTTGGTGACGTAAACGATATCAGCCTCCGTATCCCAGGCGAGTTCGACGGCGGCCGACGGATGGTCCCAGCCGAAATCGAGGGCGCCGATCCGCGGCCAGTAGCGCGGCAGCCGGAACGGCTCGCAGGCAATCAGCTCCTCGGCAATCGGAAAGATGCGGCCGGAGCCCAGCACCGGAATGCCGCGCGCCCGCGCCTCGCGCTCATGCTCGGGATAGGCGGCAACGATCGCGGCGCGCTCGTCCGGCGAATAGTGTTCGGCGTCGTCTATGGTCATGAAGGTGACGTGACGGGTCATGCAAGCATGCTCCAATAGAGTGTGGCCATTGATACCACCGCTCATCAATGCGAAGCTGACCCAAGACTTGGGGGAACACATGATTCGGATTGCAATCGTTGTCGCCATTGCCGCCAGTGCATCGGCATGCACCAGCCAGGCGAATGTTCCTTACGATACGAGTAAAAAAATCTGCAGAACCCGTACCGATCCAGGAACAGGGTTCAAACGCGAGGTCTGCGTCCCCGACACTCCCAATCAATCCTGTATGCTCTATATATACCAGTATACCGGTCGAGAGAAAATATTGTGCGGCCCATTAACGCGCAAATCGCCAACCGCCGAGGGTCGTGCCAGGCAGCTTGCGGGCACCAAATATCCCTGATTGGACTCATCAACTGCCTTTGATGCGGATCACCTTTGGCGCCTGCGCATCCATGAACATGTAGCACCTGCCAAGCAGCGCCTTTTTGCCGAGCTCATCGAACACATTCTGCCCCAGCGGCGTGATCAGCACCTCGCCCGTAGCCAGCCCATCCTGGTGGCGGGCCTCGATCTCTTGCCAATGCGCATTCGCAACGTCGGAAAGCACGACATTGAAGGCTGGATGATTGTAGCTGACCAGCACGTTGCCATCATCCATGTCGGACGGCTTCATGTCCGGGTGATAGTTGTAAATCATGGCAAGCGTCTGGATGGCGGCCATGGCTGCCGCCTCATCGGACAGGCCGGCTTCCGTCAGCACGCAGGTGCCGTTTTCAAGGATGGCAAAGTCACGGCCTCTGTCGAAGTAATAGCCGAACCGTTCCTCGATGCGATCGATGGGTTGTGAAAACGAGGGTCGCCATTTGGGCACCTGGGGCTTTGATACCTCAGCACCACCCGCCGGCGACACGACAAGCGACGACAAACCGCCTGTCAATACCTGCCGCCTGTTCATGGACTTGGTTCCTCGACAACCTAGCCACTAGTCGCGGTTCGCGATTCCGCAACGCGCCGAAACGGGAAAGCTTCGCTCTCATCTTTTCCTTTATCGCTTTATGCGGTAGGTCTTGCCGTGCATCGGCGACATCGATGCGTCTGGGCTGGTGCATTCTGCGCGGCCTGTACTCTACGCGGGTGGGACAGCCACTCTTTGCCATGACAGATCTATTTGAGGCGATGCGCCTGTCCGCCGAGGACAGCGAGGTTGCTCATCTTTTTTTCAGCGAAGGCGGTAAGATCCTGCTGCCACTCGGCAAATCGACAAATGCCATGACAGGTCAGGAGATGCTGGAGCGGCTGCTGTCGTCCCCGCATGATGACGATGGCGCGCTTGCCAACGACCTTCTCGGCGAGCTCGGCAAGACGGTGCCGTTGGAAAGCCTTCGTCTCCTGCTGACATCTGCCAATGCTGAGACGCGAGCGGCGGGTGCGTTTATTGCCACCTTTCAAAACCAGAACATAAGTTCGATGGTGGGTGAGCTGGCCGCGCTGCTTGGGGACAGCAACCCGCGCACGCGCTTCGATGCCGTGGAGTCTATCTTGCGATGCAGTACGCGGAACGATGGTCAGCATCTCGCGCAGGCGTTGTTTGCCCTTGATGATTATCACGATGGTGTACGCATGGGAGCCGTCAAATTTGTGCGCTTTGCAAAAGACTGGCAGTTAAAGCTTGCGCGTCAGCACGCCGCGTTGCTCAGGCCGCAAACGCCGTTTTCGGCGATCGCCGATATCTCCGGGCAATGGCGAGGTGATGCATCAGGCATGATCCGTGCGATGCTCGACCATTCAGAGCCGGTAGTGCGCCGTTACGGCCTGGGGCTGGCCAGCCGGGCGAGGTTGGTCGTTGTTGACGCGTTCGTCGAATGGGCGCAGGCGTCCGCCGATCCTGAAATCAGCAAACTGGCAACCGATTGCATCGAGCACAACCAGATATCGCACCACGCCGTATGGCAATCATCATTGCCGGCAATCGCCTGAGGCACCGCTGATCTCGGGGTCAAGATAGCGACGTGACAGGACGTAGAGCCTGCCGAACTGATTCAAAGTAATGTCGCATGATGTTGTCCGAGCACGATATTTGCGCCGGGCGTGGCGATTCTTACCTTCTCCCCTTGTGGGGTGAGAAGCGGTCCGCGTGGCGGACGAAAAGCCAATTGATTGGCTTTTCGAGCTTCGAACGCCCTGAGCCTGCGAAGGCCCGGGTGGTGGCCGATCCAACCTGCCGGGTCCCCGCTGCTCTGCAGCGTCCCGGCGTTCGCCGGCCTTTCGTCGTGCCACTGGCACGACGAATTCGCTTCGCGAACCAGCTGCTCACCCCACAGGGGGAGAAGGAAGAGCCTCCTGCGCAGACAAAAACCGCAGCACTACGTCGCTCATGCCCAGCAGCGGCGTAAACGTCACGATGGTGATGCCGCCCGTCGCGTTGGTGCGGGTCAGGCCTTCGGAATAGATATCGAGCGGCGGCTCCTCGTCGAACCAGACGCCGTGCAGGGTTTCGCCCTGCCACTTTTCGCGGCCCTTCTCATAGCTCTTGAACGACAGCACCGATTCATCGGCCTGCACGTCGCCGCCGCCGCCCCAGCGCACCACGATGCTGTCGAGCGCGCCCGGCGCGCAGCGGCCCATCGTGGTCTGGCGGATGGCATCGGCGGGGATCATGCCGGTGCCCCATGCCGCCTGCTGCTGCGGCGGGCCGACCAGCACGCGCTGCGGGTTGTCTCGCGTGCCCTCGCCGGTCACGCCGGCAGCCCATAGCCTGACGGCGGCGTCGAAGGTCTTGCCCTGCCACCACGCGGGATAGCGGCCGGTGAGATGCATGGCCCATTCGGCGCCGCCGGCCCTGGTCTTGCCCAACTGGTTGCCGGCCATGAACAGACGTTCCCGGTTCTGCGCGCCGGCGGCGTGAAACTGCGCCTGCCTGGGATAAGGCCGGTAGGCGGCAAGCTGGTTAGTCCTGCGCCTGCGGTCCAGCTCCTGCAGCAGCGCCAGATAGTGGCGGCGCGTCTTCAGGCTGGTCGCCAAACGGCCCGAGGACGGCTTCGAGGCCACGGATGCGGCGGCGGATCTCGTCATCGCTCAGGGCTTCCAGATTGTCAGATGAAACATGCAAATCCTTGGCCAGATCCTTGGGCAGCACCGATTGCACGATCTTCAGATACTGGTCGGGCTTGTCGGCCCGGACCGCGGCAATCACGCCGGCGCCATGGGCGCTGAAATCGGCGCGAACCGCGTCGAGGAAATCATCGCCAAGCGTCTTCTTCGTCCGCTTCGGCTTGGCAGCGGCGGCAGTCGCCTTGCGGCCAGGGCGCGCACGCGGCGCCGTCCGGTCAGCCATGATCCGAGATCCCGGCGGGCTCGGCGGTAGGTGCCTGTTTCGCTGGCCGCTTGATCTTGCCGGACTTGATCTTGCCGGACTTGCGCCGTGCCGATTTTGGCCCTGACCGTGTTGGGGCGGCCTTGCGGGCTGCATCAGCGGCCGGCGCGTGGCGCTTTCCGGCAGACGCGGCTTTCAGGCTTGCCCTGGCGATCGCCCTTGCGTCGTGCGCGCCGCGCGGAAAGCCGAAGCCGCCGATGGCATCGACAGGACCACCGCGAACCATGCCGATCAGCACGCCCGGCACGACCGGCTCGATACGGCCGATGCGCGCCTGCGGGGCAGCGCCCTCGAACACGCCAATGGCGCTGACGACCTCGCGGCCGTCATCGTCGGTGATGATGGTGGCATAGCGGTTGGACAAGGGAGGCCTCGCGGATAAGGCAGAATGAACCGAGGATAGCGTTCCTTCACGCCCCCCTCTGTCCTGCCGGACATCTCCCCCTCAAGGGGGGAGATTGGCAGCTCCAGGGTCGCGACCAATTTGCAGCGCTGACGATTGGCGAAAGCAAGGCGGCAGTCCGATCTCCCCCTTTGAGGGGGAGATGGCCGGCAGGCCAGAGGGGGGTGCTGTCCCGCCGACATCCGATATCCGCACGTTGTGGCATCAGGAAAACAAAACCCGCCTCGTGGGCGGGTCGGTGGCGCAAATCAGCACCATGGACAAATCATAGCAAAGCTGCCCTCACCCGTCAATGCAAAAAAGGAAATAATTCCTACTTCGGTCAAAGCCGCGTCTTGGCGCGGCCGCGCATTGCGCGAGGGCCGCTTCGATGGGATGCTGGGCCTCGTCGGAGAGCGCAATGAGCGATGTGACCAGTCACTATGGCAGCGGCGGCATTGTCGAGCGCATCCTGTCGGCTGTGCCGGACGCAAAGGCCGGCAGCCTCGCAGCCAAACAACTCTATCCGTTCGATCAGCTTCATGGCCGCGAGCTGATCGCCACGCAGGACCATGCCGCGCGTCTTGCGCCCTCCGCCGGCGATCGGGTTCTGGACATCGGCAGCGGCATTGGCGGCCCGGCCCGGTTCCTTGCCGAGACCTATGGGTGCAGCGTCGACGGCGTCGACCTGACGCAGGCGTTCGTCGAGGCATCCCGCCGATTGACCGAGCTCTGCGGCCTAGGCGACAAAGTGCGTTTCCATGAGGCCGATGCGACAAGGCTGCCTTTTGCGGACGACACATTCGACGCGGCAATCTGCTTCTATGTCGGCATGAATATCGCTGACAAGGCGGCGGTCATCGGGCAAGCGTGGCGCGTGCTGAAGCCGAAAGCCAGGCTTGTCTGGACCGAGGCGGTGCTGGCGGACGGCGAGCCTTACTATCCCTTGCCTTGGGCGGTGTCGTCGGCGGCCAGTCATCTTGTCGACGGCGAGACCCTGAAGGCTCTGTTTGCTTCAGCCGGATTCCGGGTCGACGATGTCATCGACGAAACCGGCGATCATGTCGAGCTGGCGTTGAAACGGGCAAATTCCGGCATCGTGCCCTCGCCCGCCCAGCAGCAGGCCAATGAGATCGTGCTCGGCGCCGAGTTCGTGCATCGGCGAAAAAACTACATAAGCAGCCTGAGCGAGGGAAAACTCGCGTCACTGGCCATCATCGCTTCCAAGCCGGCCTGAAACAAAAAACCCGCCTCGGCGGCGGGTTGGTGGCGCAAATCAGCAACATCGACAAATCATAGCATAGCTGCCCTCACCGGTCAAGATATGTCAGGAAAGAATTCCTACATCGACATCGATCGGAGACTCGGCGATGCTAGCGCTACCACATCCGGCGTCAAGTCATATGCATATGTTCTAAAGTGCCATGCCGTCGGCGGATGTTGTCTGATAATTTGTCCTTTGGCATCAAGGGGGCAAAAGAAGCCATGTCTGAGGACAAAATCCGAAATATAAATCTGACCGCCGACATCGTCGCGGCATTCGTGCGCAACAATTCAGTGCCTCCGGATAGCCTGCCGGCGTTGATCGAGAGCGTCAATGCAGCGCTCGCGGCCGTGGACAATCCCGTTGCTCCGCCGCAACCTGCGCCTGAGCCCGCGGTCAACCGCAAGCGCTCGGTAACGCCGAATTTCATTTACTGCCTCGAGGATGGCAAGAAGTTCAGGTCGCTGCGGCGTCATCTCGGCTCCGCCCATGGCATGACGCCGGAAGCCTATCGCGCCAAATGGGACCTGCCCGGCGACTATCCGATGACGGCGCCCAGCTACGCCGCCAAGCGCTCGGAGCTGGCAAAGGAGTTCGGGCTCGGCATCAGGACACCCGAGGCCCCGGCCGCCAAGGCGCCGGCCAAGAGCAAGACCAAGGCGTAAAGGCACGCCCCCTCCGTGCCGTACGCCTGCTGGAGGACGATCGTGGTGGCCGGAGAGCCCAATGACGTTCGCGTGGAACGTGTGGACCGCCGCCAATGGGCGGTGCTGGTTGCCGAGAATGGCACGGTGACCCAGCATCTGTTCATGGCCCAGGAAGCGGCCGAGGAGTTTGCCGACGGCGAGCGGACAAGGCTCGGCCTTCCCGCCAGGCCGCCGGCGGCGGATCCGCTGGCCTGAACAGTCCTTCAACGGGCTGCAGGATACAAGACGCAGCCTTCGACAGGCCGTCTAGCGACTGGTCATTAGCTGGCTCTTATGGAATCATTCCACTCCAACTCGGGGGAGAGCGGGATGGACAAACCAGCCATGGCATCCGTGTTCAGGATGCGGCAAGCGCCAGCCACTGTTTCGGGCGTTCGCAGCGTCGGCCAAGGCCAGGCCGATCCGGTCATCGGCAGAAGGCCGCTCGGCGAGGCGATCCGCTTCGTCATCGACGCCCATCCCCATTACGACATCAGCTGCGTTTCGATCGCCTATGGCGACGGCTCGGCCCCGCGCCTCGGCAGCCGGGAGGTCAAGGCGCTGTGGGCCGAATATGGCCGCCGCTGGATGGAAGAGTAGCGCAGGCCATCGGCCGACGCCTATCGCTTGCATCCCCGTCCGGATCGTAACAGCGGCTCATGCGTTGAGCGTGAGCCAAATGGGAGCAACAGCCATGAACGTCGCCAATCTGCAACTCGAAGGCCTGCTGATGGCCGTCGCCTCGATCAATCAGGTGCTGGTGCGCAAGGGCCTGCTCACGGTGGAGGATATCGACATTGCGCTGCGCAAGGCCGAGGCCATCGAAACCGGCGAGGAGCGGTCCGACGGCATGTCGGAGTCCAACCGCGACGCCGTCAACTTTCCGATCCGACTGCTGGAACTGGCCAATCAATGCCAGCCGGAGGCGGACATGCCGTCCTTCTCGAAACTGGCCCGCATGGTCGGTCAGATGAAGGAACCCTACAACGACCAGATGTGAGGCGGTCTGCCGACGCGGGGCCTCACCCTCGGCCAATCTTCGAGGCCAGCACGCTGCCCGGTCCATGCACGGCGGCGAACAGCAGGCCGGCGGCGAACGGGAAATGGGACATGAAGGCGCCGAACTCGGCCTGGTTGCCGGTCCAGTGCGACGGACCGTGGAAGGCAAAGCCGAGGAAGACCACGTAGACGGCGGCGACCAGGGCGGCCGGCGTGAAGAACGCTCCGGTCAGCAAGGCGATCACCAGCAGCGTTTCGAGGATCGCGGCGCACCAGGCCAGAAACAGCGGGAACGGGAAGCCGGCGGCGGCGATGTAGCCGGCGGTCATGTTCATATCCATGAACTTGAAGGCTGCTCCCATCGCGAACATGGCGGCCAAGGTCAGGCGGGCGATGAGAATGGCCGCGGTCTGCCACGGCGATTGAACGGCTTCCATGATGTGCTCCAAAGGTTTGCAACGGGTTTCGCCCCAAGGACGGGCGCCACGCCGCCGATCCTACACCAGCCCGCGAAATTCTTTCGCGGCAAAGCCGGACCTCGCAAAAGGAGGCGCTTGCAATCCTCTTGCCGCGCGTGGCCGCTCAGAGCTTCGCCATCAGCTCCCGCCCCAACCGTTTCGGCGGCTCGGCGCGCAGCACCACATTGGTCGTCACCGCGCCGTAGCGGCCGATGGCATCGACGATGCTTTCGAGGTCGGGCGGCGACGGCACGACCACCTTGACCAGAAAACAATCCTCGCCGGTCACCCGCAGCACCTCGACCACTTCCGGCATGGCCGCGAATTTCTTCAGGCAGGTCTGGATGTGCTCATGCGTGGTGCGCAGGCGGATCATGGCCATGGTGCCGAGACCGAGGGCGGTGGGATCGATCGCGGCCCGGTAGCCGGCGATGATGCCGCGCTCCTCCAGCCGCTTCACCCGCTCCGACGTCGCGGGCTGGGACAGGCCGACGCGGCGGCCGAGTTCGGAAATGCCGATGCGGCCATCCTCCTGCATGATCTCGATGATTGCCATGTCGGTGGGGTCGAGCCGTGGCCGGTAATCGCCGTTTGCCATGAACACCTTCAATCCATCGGAATTCTTCATCGCTTTCCGATGATCTCTCATTCCGCGAACAAGGAGAAGCCCTAGGATTGGGACATCATCTGCGGCGAAGAAACAGGATTTTCCATGACCGACTTCATCATTCTGCCGGGCAGCGGCGGATCGGGCGAGGCCCACTGGCAGACACGCTGGCAACAGGCCGACCCGGCGATGCGCCGCTTCAGCCCGGCAAGCTGGGAGCTGCCGGATTTCGACGACTGGGTGGCGGCGCTGGACGTCGCGGTGTCACAGGCACAGACCCCGCCGGTGCTCGTCGCCCACAGTCTCAGCTGCCTGCTGGTCGCGCATTGGCAGGCGGTGTCGAGCCGTCGGATCGGCGGGGCGTTTCTGGTTGCGGTTCCCGACCCGGCCTCGCCGGTCTATCCCGCTTACGGAATTCCCTTCGCCGATACGCCGCGCGGGCCGCTTCGCTTCCCCTCGCTGATCGTGGCCAGCACCGACGATCCCTATGATCCGAACGGCTATGCCGGTGAGAAAGCCACACAATGGGGCAGCGAACTGCACATCGCCGGGCCGCTTGGTCACATCAACAGCAATAGCGGGCTGGGCGACTGGCCGGCGGGAATGGAGCTGCTGACGGCCTTCGTGAGAGACAGACAGGCCGACCACGCAATCGCACCGTAGGCGCCCGAAGCGTGCGCGCGGGCTTGCCCCGACTTGTCCCGCCAGCTATCTCTCGGGAGGGGCGTTTGTGAGGGAGCCTGCGAATGGTGTCCGTCCGATATCTGGTCCGCGATGTCGATCTGTCCATCGCGTTTTATACAACCCATCTGGGCTTCGCGCTGAAGCAGCAATTCGGTCCGGCGATGGCCATCCTGACGCGCGGCGACCTCTCGCTCTGGCTCGCCGGCCCCTTGGCGTCGGCAGCCAGGCCGATGCCGGACGGCCGGACACCCGAGCCGGGCGGATGGAACCGCTTCGTGCTCGAGGTCGAGCAATTGCCGTCAATCGTGACTAAGATGGGCGAGGCCGGCGTGGGGTTCCGCAACCAGATCGTCGAAGGTCCGGGCGGGCGACAGATTCTTTGTGAAGACCCGTCCGGCAACGTGATCGAGCTGTTCGAGCCCAGCTAGACTTCGGCCGTCGCCTCGGATTCGGCGCCGGGCTTTGCCTGGCCTTCCCACTGCCGCTCCGCCTCTGCTTTGCGCTTCGGACAATCCTCGTAGTCATGCTCTCGCGAACCGCAATAGGAGCAGCATTTTGCCGGCGTGTCGGTTCGAAGCATTGTGGCCATGCACAAGAATGCACGAAAATTCATCCGGTTGCAGCAGCGTCTGCGACGTCGCTGCTGGGATGCGTGACCGCCAGTCTGGCGACGCCGCTCAATAGCCGCCGACGATCGGCAGACTCTCGCCGGTGATGTAGCTTGAACATTGCGGCCAGGAACACATAGGCGGGCGCGATCTCCTCCGGCTTGGCCGGGCGCTTCATCGGGGTTCTTGGCGCCGAATTGCGAGACATCGCCGCCTGCTTGTCGGACGGGTGACCAGCAAAGGTGGCGGCAGACATTGCGCGCGGCGCGTATTCGTCCGGCCTATATCAAAGTTAAATGCGGATGGTGGGGGTGAGGTGGTAGGTGATCGCCATGGGGGGACTCTCAACGCGCTCGAGGTGTCCCATGGACGTTCGAAATCTGATTGCCAAATTGTCAGCCGCGGTATTGCACCGCCGCGCCGCGTCTTCGCCGATACTGTTCAGGCCGATCCGCAACTCGCTCGCCGACATCCCGTTGAAGCCGGCGCCGCGGCCGCCTTATCGTCCGCATCGGCCGATCTGGCCGGCAAGCAACATGTAGCTCGCCGGGCTGCAACCAGTTTGTGATTTCCTCGTTTATGGCGATCCCGTTTTCAAGGAGGCAAGTGATGAGATCGATCCGGGCGAGACGCGAATGGTTTGGATGGTGAGCGCATGAGCCGTTTTCTGCCCCTGACGATCAGATTCGTGGACGGAAGCGCGATGACGGTGTCGTCGATCGCCGACGCCAGGAGGGCGCTAGGCGGAACATGGAAGAACAAGCAGACGGCGGCCTACAAGGCGGCCGACAGGCTGGTGGACGACGCGTTGAACGGCATTTGCCGCCCGGACATCGCCTTTGCCGCTTTCCAGAATGCCGCCGCCCAACAGGGCTTGCTGAAGCCGGCCAAGCCAAGTGCCGCCCTTGCCATGCTCGACGAATTGGCGTCGCTGGATGGGCATCGTTGAAAGACCGGCTGACGGATTGCCGGCGATGTCATGGCGAACGGCGGATGGCCTATCTCGGCTCGCGGTTCATGCTGAGATAAGTCGGGTCGAACTCGGCGATTTCCACCAGTTGCTGCCAGTCCAGAATGGTCACCATGTAATTCGCCCAGCCGATCACACCGATCTTGCGCAGCGCGCCGATGACCCGGTTCATGTGGACGACCGAAAGCCCAAGCACATCGGCCAGTTCCGCCTGCGACAGGGGAAGCCGGAAACTCATGCCGTTGGTCTGCTTGACGACCTGGAGCCGCACGAACAGCTCGCACACAAGATGCGCCAGATGCGAAGTCTTGGACCGCCGGCCCATGGCCACGATCCATTCCCGATGGATGGCGCCATCGACGAGCGTGTCCAGCCAAAGCAAGCGGCTGAGATGAGGCGCCTGTTCGGTGATCGTCCTTAGCCGACTGTGGTCGGCGGCAATCACCCGGCATGGCGACAAAGCTATAATGCCATGGTCCATTGTCTTGAGCAGGAAGGCGTGCAAATCGACAAAATCGCCGGGCACCTGCAACGAGGTGAACTGGCGGCCGCCATCCTCCAGCACCTTGTAGCGCGCCGCCAGACCCTCGATGATGAGCGTGCTGTAGCCTGGCCTCGATCCCTCGGAAACGATGTCCTGACCGGTGGCAAAATCCATCTCGATGGTCATGGCGGCGGCCAGCAGCCCCTTTTCCTGCTCGGACAAAGCGTCATGCTGGCCAAGGTTGAGATAAAGCGGTTCTAGCATCGAGGATCCAGTTCGAGATTTCGTGGACATTCGTGGCCTAGCCAAACGCCGGAGATCGGGTGCGGTTGCAATCGGCCGGCACGGCGACGGCTCCTGGCAGGAAATCTGCTCAGGACACAGTCGCATGGAACCATGGGTGCGGGTTGGGATTTAATCCATGTCGCTCAAAAAAGGCCCCGATTTTGAGACAACGACTTGCATAAAAACACAGACCTGAAGCGCGTCGCCTGCGTCCTTTCAACCGCGATGCGCCTTAGCGTTCTCACGCAGGGATCCTTGCACACATGGAACGGTTCTACTTCGACTTGTACAACGCCGAGACCCAGATTGATGAAGAGGGGCAGCTTTTTCCCAGCCGGGAGCGTGCGGGAGCCGAAGCGCTGCGCATATTGCACGATGTGGCGCGCGACGAGATTCCGGAGGGCGACCACCGGCGGATCACCGTCAAGATGCTGAACGAGAACAGGGAGCAGATATTCGAAGCGTCGCTGACCATGGCGTCGCTGTGGAGTTGAACTCGTCGACCCTGGAGGACTGTATGGAACCTCTTGCCCTCCCCTCTGTTTCCTAAGGAGGGGCCAGCGGCAGAAGCTGCACGGCTGATTGACTGGAGGCATCTATGTCCTTGCAAAAGCTTCATCCCGAGCAGGTCGACGACACACGCAGGCTTGCCTATTCGACCTTTGCCCCGGCGCTGATCGGTTCGCTCACCAAGCGTCTGGCGCGGTGTCAGGGCGTCAAGGAACTGGGCGCCCTGGAAAAGTCGCTCATCCGCCTGATCGAAGACTCTGATGTCGATGGGCCGCAAGCCGAGGCGATGAAAGAGTTCGCCATCGAGCTGGTGGTGTCGACGATATCGGAAGCCCGCGCTCACCCCGACACCAAGAGCGATGTCGAAGCCGTTGGCGAGCGCCGCGCCGAAGGCCGCTCCGAGAACCCGCAGACGCTCGAGGAGCAGTTGCAATCAGGCCTCGAAGACAGCTTCCCGGCCAGCGATCCGCCGGCCGTCGTCTCGACCGCCATTTCCGGCGGCTCGAAGGACCTTGTCGGCACCGACGAGGTGTTGCGCCGCAAGAAGGAGGCGGCGCAACGAAAGCAGGAAAAGGCCGACGCCGGTTAGCCGGGCAAGTCGCCAGCTCGGGCGATGACAAGCCGTCAGCCGAAGCGCTTTTCCGGTGACTGTCCGCTGGATGGTGACTGTTCGCCGGCCCGCGCGACGATCGCCTCAAGCGGCTCCGGCCGGTGCAGCAGAAAACCCTGGCCATAGGCCACGCCCATGCCGCGCAGAATGTCGAGCGCTTCCTGCTGCTCGATCTTTTCGGCCACCACCGCGCAGCCGAGACTTTTGGCGATGCCCGCTATGGCCGAGACGATCTCGCGGTCGAAACGGCTTTCCGCGATATTCTCGATGAACGAGCCGTCGATCTTGATCTGATCGACCGGAAAGCGCCGCAAATATTCGAACGAGCTCATGCCGGCGCCGAAATCGTCGAGGCTGACGCGGCATTGCCGCTCGCGCGCCTTGCGCACGAACTGCTCGGCGGCGTCGAAATTGGTGACGGCCGCGGTCTCGGTGATCTCGAAGCCGATGCCGGAATGCGGCGCCCCGGTCTCGGCGATGACGGCGTCGACGAAATCCCACAGCAGCGGATCGCTCAGCGTCTGCGCCGACAGGTTGAAGCCGAGCATGATGGCGCCTGAGCGCATCGCCTCGCCATGCTGCGAAAGCGCTGTCCTGATGATCCAGCGGTCCAGCCGCGAGGCAATGCCGAAGCGCTCGGCGACCGGAATGAATTCGTTGGGCGGGATCAGCTTGCCATTGCGCCCGGCAAGCCGCGCCAGCACCTCGACATGGCGGCTCTCCTGCCAGGGCTGGCCGAGCAGATGGATTTCCTGGCCGAACAGTTTCAGCCGCCCGTCATCCATGGCGTCGACCGTGTCGGCGGCGACACGCGCCGCGTTGAGGCCGCCGGAGCCCGACGCCGCATCGGCCGAAAACACCGCGAAGCGATTGCGCCCGGCCGCCTTGGCCGCATAGCAGGCGTCGTCGGCGCAGGCCAACGCATCGGCAACCGTGGTGGTGGTGTCCTCGACGAAGGCGATGCCGATGCTGGCCGCGAGCTTTCGCGAGGTCGCCGGCAGTCCGAGGTCGGCGTCACGGACCGCCGCAAGGATGGCGCCGGCCAGCGCCTCGGCCTTGGCCGATTGGCAATTGGGCACCAGCAGCGCGAACTCGTCGCCGCCGAGGCGCGCGGCACGTGCCGATGCCGGCAGGCAGCCCAGAATACCGGCGGCCACGCCCTTCAGCGCCAGGTCGCCGGCGGCGTGGCCGGCAAAGTCGTTGAGCGCCTTGAAGTAGTCGAGATCGACATAGAACACCGCCAGCGGCAAAGCCCGCTCGGTGGCGATATGCACGGCCAGCAGCCGGTCGAAGGCGGCACGGTTCAACAGGCCGGTCAGCGCATCGTGGTGAGCGGCGTAGGCGAGTTCCCGCTCGCGTTTCTTGTCCTCGGTGATGTCGCGCACGGTGCCGAGAATCTGGCCCGCCGTCTCGGGCGCCGCGATGAAGCGCACCAGCGATTCGACATGGCGGATTTCGCCGTCGCGCCTGACGATGCGGTATTGCGCGGCGACGACGCCGTCGGTCGAAAGCGGCGCCAGATGGGCGCGCTCTGCGGCATCCTTGTCGTCGGGGTGCAGATAGGAATGCCAAAGGTCGGCAGCCACCTCGTCGGTGTCGGCGACCAGGCCGAATATCTCCCTGGTGCGGGCGTCCCAATAGCTCTTGTTGTCGTCGATATCGTGATGCCAGATGCCGGTGCCGCTGGCCGCCAGCGCCAGGCGAAAGCGCACATTGACCCGCTCCAGTTCGGCTTCCGCCTCTTTCTGCCGGCTGATGTCGGTCTGCACGCCCATCAGCCTGACCGGCTTGCCCGTCTCGTCACGCTCGACAATGCCGCCGCGGTCCAGCACCCAGATCCAGTGGCCGTCCTTGTGCTTGAGGCGCAGCTCGGTCTCGATCGAGGCGGTCAGGCCGGAAATGTGCCGCTCGCCGCTGGCCAGCGCCCGCTGGCGGTCGTCGGGATGCGTCAGCTTCAGCCAGAGGTCGTCGCTGTTGGCAAGCTCGCCATCCTCATAACCCAGCATGTGCGACCAGGTCGGCGAATAGAAACAGTCGCCGCTCAAAATATTCCAGTCCCATACGCCGAGATGAGCGCGTTCGAGCGCAAGCGCCCAGAATTCGCCGTTGCGTATTTTCTCTTCAGCCATGCCCTGGTTTCGCTCACTCCGTCGCCGCCACTATGCACGCAAGCAGAGAAGAAACCGTTACCGGGTGCGCCGCGCCCACAGTGCGGACAAGGCCTGCAATCGTGCCGGACCATGCCGTAAGGCGTCATCATGCGATTGGGGCTCGTCATGCCATTGGCGCCCTGATTGGAACCGCCCTGCCCGGGCCTGGCTCGACGATCCTTATCGCGCGGCGGCGCGCATTGTCCTCAAGCAGGCCGCGCAGTTCCTCGCGGCCGCGCGCGATGCGCGACATCAGCGTGCCGGCCGCCACGCCGAGCATCTCGGCGGCCTCGGCATAGGAGAAGCCCTCGATGGCGACCATGGTCAGCGCGGCACGGCGGTCGGGGCTGATCGCCTGCAGCGCGTCGATGATCTCGCGGGCCGCGACATTCTCCAGCTGGTCGGCGGGAGAGGCCTGCACCTCGCCGGCCTCCAGCGGCAGCATCGAGGCCTCGCCTCGCCGGTTCACCTTGCGCATCTGGTCGATGAACAGATGATGCATGATCGTGAACAGCCATTTTCGCGGGCTCTCTCCCGTCTGCCAGTTGTCCAGCCGCAGCAGCGCCCGCTCCAGGCAGTCCTGGACGAGATCGTCGGCGGAATCGCGGTCGCGCAGCAGCGAGCGCGCATAGCGGCGCAGGCGCGGGATTTCGTCGAGAATTGCTCTCTGCTTTTCGTCCATGACCTTTTGTCTTCGTTTCGGCATGCCGTTGCCGCAAAACCGCTGCGCCCCCGGGTGAGGACAGCTTTGGCTGATCTGAAAAATTCCTCTGTTCATGCCTGTCGTCGGCTCCAAAAACGCTGGGCACTTTTGGGCGACAGGCATGACGCGCTCAGCGCGGCGCGGCGTCGATGGTGACCCGGTGTGGGTAGAAGGCGCCGTGGTCGCGAATTTCAGTCATCTCGTCGAAAGGCTGCTCATAGGCCCACATCGCGTCGTTGCCGGTTTCACCCGCCGGCAGCACGTTCCAGTAGCTGGCGTCGCCCTTGTAGGGGCACAGCGTCGACCGCTCCGTCTTCTTGAGCTTGCGGAAGTCGATGTCCTCGAACGGGATGTAGAAGGAGAAGGGATGGGGCGGCTCGGTCACCATTTTGGCTTTTGCCGAGGAAGCGATGATGGTGCCGTTTGCAAACACGACGACACGCCCGTTGAAGGGCTCGACGGTGATCACCTTGCCCGGATTGCGCCTGAAGCCGGGTGACGGGTTCGCATGCTGATCCATGACTGCTCTCCTCGTCCGCTGGTGGTTCGATGCCGGTCGACGGCGTCAGCTCTCACTGGTCACTGATGGGCCGGCGACAGCGGTCACACGCGACAGCTTCTGGCGCTTTTCGAGCTGTGGCTTTTCATAGGTCTTCTTCATCGTTCTTCCTTTTCTGACGTCTGGCAGCCGGTCCGCGCGGCTGCCGGTCGTGGATCATGGCTCCAAGGGACAACAGGCGCATCTCCCGTCCGGCCGATGCGCCGCCGAAGGAAATCCGGGCCAGCGTGGCAAGAACGATTCGCATGTGTTTCGCCGCGATCCGACGGCGGTGGATTTATCTCAGCCGGGACGGCCATGCTTGGGCCGGGCGGAACACGGTTTTGGCGAATGCGGCCCTGTCAGCACGACCGCAAGGCTTGGACAGGCGCGAACAGCCACCCGCGCGGCTATATGGCGATGGCTGCTTGGCGCCGGTGCGCGCCGCGAAATATCGATAATAAAGGACGGCAGGTGAGACTCTACAAAATTAAGATGATTTGCCAGATATTTTCGCCTTTTCCGCACGAGAACTAAAATAAATTATCGACAGACGAACTTTCACTTTGGAAAAATGTCCGTTTTATCTCTGTTAACCAAATATTAACCAAAATTATCCGATACATACCGAAGTTATTCGCTGTCGCAATCCGAATCTAAGTTGTAATAATCATTGCACAGTTCGCTTGTGACATTACTGTACCGTTGATGTCTTGCGAAGCATGCAGCGGAGGAGCTGTAGGGGTGAAATCCGGGTCAAGACCGTTTTGCGAAGAACGATCTGCCCCGACGGAGGGCCATCGCATGAGATTGCTAAAATACGCGCTGCTGCTGGGTGGGTCGCTGCTTGCAACCCTTCCCGCGACCTCCACCGTCTTGACCACCAACTTTAACGTGAAGATCACGATCACAAACGAATGCAAGATCCTGACGGCTAGCGATCTTATTTTCGGTTCGCACGGTATCATTGATACCAATGTGGACCAGACCAGCACCATTGGCGTGCAATGCACCGCCGGACAGACCTACGTCGTGGGTCTGGGTCTCGGAAATGGCGTGGGCACAACCGTCGGGAGTCGCAAGATGACCGGGCCGGGCGCAGCGGTGGTCAACTATAGTCTTTACCAGGATGGCGGCCATGCGCAGGTCTGGGGCATCACATCCGGCACCGACACGCAAGCGGGAACCGGCAATGGCAGCGTCCAGAGCCTCACGGTCTACGGGCGCGTTCCGATCCAGCCGACACCGGTGGCGGGCGACTATGCGGACATCGTTCAGGTCACCCTAACCTACTGATTATCGGCACCAATTACGAGGAAGACCATGCGATCCATGCTTTCATGCATTGGCGCCACGGCTCTTTTATTGCTCTGCGCCGGGACGTCACACGCTGCCTCGCTGAGAGTAGCGCCGACAGGCCTCGAACTGATCGCTCCCGACAGCGCGGCGGTTCTCAACCTCGCCAACGATGACGCCAAGCGGCCGATCAATGTGCAGATCCGGGTCTTCGCATGGAGCCAGGCCGGCGGCATCGAAACGCTGACGCCGACCACGGACGTGGTCGCCAGCCCACCATCGACCAAACTCGGACCCAATGCCCAATACGTGGTTCGCATCGTGCGCGTGTCGAAGGCGCCGGTGCGGGCCGAGGAAAGCTACCGCGTCATCGTCGACGAACTGCCGGACCCCTCACGCAAGAAGGCCGGTACGGTCGCGCTCGCGCTTCGCTATTCGGTGCCGGTGTTTTTCCGCAATGCCGATGCAGCGGCGCCGGCAGTTGCGTGGAGCATTTCGCGCAAGGGCGGCGGCCTTGTGCTGACCGCCAGCAACAGCGGCGAAAGTCGCCTCCGCCTGTCCAACCTATCCCTGACCCAGAACGGCAAGAAGCTTGGCAGCCGAAACGGACTCGTCGGTTATGTCCTGGGCGGCGCCACCATGCAGTGGCCGATCGGCAGCAGCAAATCACTGTCCGCGGGCTCGGTGCTTTTGAAGGCACAGAGCGATCTTGGACCTTTCGATGCCAAAGTTGCCGTCAAGGGCCGCTAGCACCGCGATTGTCGTCGCGCTCGCGACTTTCACACCTTGCCCGGCAGTGAACTCGCAAGAGCTGCCGGCCGTGACGAACCCTGAAGAGCCTGAATCCGTTTTGCCAGCCGGCCGCAGCCTCTATCTGGAGGTGTTCATCAACGACGCCTCGACGAAACTGATCGGCAATTTCACCGAAATGCCGGGCGGCGGCCTGGCGGCGACTCCGGAAGAGCTGAAAGGGGTCGGCCTGAAGCCGCCGGAGGGCGTAGCCGACGCCGGCGGCCTGGTCAGGCTCGACCAGCTGGCGGACGTGTCGTTTCAGGTCGACGAGGCCACGCAGCGCCTCTATGTCACGGCGGCCGATGACAGCCGAGAGGCGCGCATCGTCGATCTCGGCTTACGCTTGCAGGAGGACCGGCCGGCGCCGCAGTCGGGCTTGGGCGCGGTTCTCAACTATTCGCTGTTTGCCAGCTCCAACTCATTGTTCGACAAGGACGTCGAGCTGTTCCAGGGCGTTTCCGGCGGTTTCGATGCGCGCGTGTTCAGCCCCTACGGGACGCTCAGCCAATCCTTCATCGCCGGCTATTCCGACGGCAGGCTGGGTGGCTTCACCCGGCTCAATACGACCTGGAGCTATTCCGACCCCGACCGGCTGATGACCTACCGAGCCGGCGACTTCATCTCCGGCGGATTGTCGTGGACGCGTCCGGTCTATCTCGGCGGTATCCAGGCGCAACGCAACTTCCACCTGCGATCGGACCTGGTGACGCTGCCCCTGCCCTCCTTCGCCGGCACCGCGGCGGTGCCGTCGACGCTGGAGGTCTATACGCAGAACGTGCGCACCTATTCCGGCGACATCCAGCCCGGGCCGTTCCAGGTCACCAACCTGCCGGTGTTCACCGGCGCCGGACAGGCGCAGGTGGTGTTGCGCGACAGCCTCGGCCGCGAGACCACGGCCACCTTGCCATTCTATGCCTCCAGCATGCTGCTGCGCCAGGGACTGCTCGACTTTTCCGTGGAGGCAGGGATGGCGCGGCGCAATTTCGGCATCTCCTCCGACGATTACGACGGCCGCGTCATGGGGGTCGCCACGGCGCGTTACGGCGTGACCGACCGGCTGACATTGGAAGCCCATGCCGAGGGCGGCGCCGACCTGATCAATGGCGGCATAGGCGCTGCCTTCCCACTCGGGGCATATGGCGCGGCTTCGCTGGCAGTCGCCGGCAGCCATCATGACGGGCGCACCGGTTCGCTGGTCGATGCCAGGGCCGAGTTCGGTTATGACGGCTGGGCGGTCAATGCCCGCATGCAGCGGGCGTTCGGCGGCTATGATGACATCGCTTCGGTGACGGCACAGCCGGTCATACTCGATCCCGATGATTTCACCCGTTTCAGCGCCGGTGTGCCGCGGGCGGTCGACCAGGTGACGCTCAGCGTGCCGATGCCGATCGATTTCTCCAGCCTCAACCTGTCCTATACGCATTTGAAGAGCGCCGAGGGCGAAAACAGCCAGATCGTCGGCCTGTCCTACAGCCAGGCGATCTTCAAGCGCAGCACGCTCTATGCCACCGCCTTCGCCGATCTCGACGACGACAGCAGCTATGGCGTGTTCGCCGGGATTTCGATCCCGTTCAACGACGAGATCTCGGCGTCGACAGGCGTCGAGCAAGGCCCTGAGGGCCTCAATGTCACTGCCGACCTCGCCAAATCGGAGCGGGCCGAGGACGGCAGCATCGGCTGGCGGCTGCGCACCTCGGAGGGCGAGGTCCCCAATCGTTCGGCAGCGGTCAGCTACCGCGCGCCGTTTGCGCGTTTCGAGGCCGGCGCCCAGCAATTCGACAAGGACTTTCGCGTGACCGGCCAGATGGACGGCGCCATTGCGGTCGCAGGCGGCGGGGTGTTCGCCACCAACCGCATCGACGATGCCTTTGCCGTTGTCGATGTCGGCACGCCTGATGTCGAGGTCTTGCATCAGAACCGGCCGGTAGGCAGGACCGACAGCAAAGGCCGCATCCTGGTCACCGGGCTCAACTCCTATGAGCTGAACACGGTCTCCATCGACCCGAAGAATCTACCAGTCGACGCGGATGTCCCGGCTACCAAGGAGACCGTCGTCCCAGCCGACCGCAACGGCGTCGTGCTGAAGTTCGGCGTGTCCGAGGCGGCGCAGGCCGCGCTGGTGACGCTGGTCGACTCGAGCGGAACGCCGCTCGAAGCCGGACTGTCGGGACGCGTCGATGGCGGCACTGAAGACTTTGTCGTCGGCTATGACGGGCAGGCCTACATCAAGGGCCTCGGCAAGCAGAATTCAGTGCAGGTCGAGCGCGCTGACGGCGGTTCATGCCGGGCAGAGTTTCCCTTCGAGGCGGCGCGCGGCCGGCAAGTGGTGATCGGGAACGTGGTGTGCCAATGAGAGCTGGAGGAAAAATGCTGCGCGCCGTAATCATCGCCCTGCTGCTGGTGCTGCTCCCGTCGCTCGCCCGGGCGCAGAGCTGCAGTTACACCGTCACCAGTTTGAATTTCGGCCTCATCGACACGCTGTCGGGCACCGCGGCGACATCGACAGCCACCTTCACCGCGACTTGCAGCGGCAGTTTGCCATTGCTGCTGCCCGTCCTGGTCTGTCCGCATATTGCCGCCGGCACCGGCGGTGCAACCTCGGCGGCGGCCCGGCAGATGGCGAGCGGCGTCAACAGCCTCAACTATCAACTCTATTCGGACCCCGCAATGAGCGTTGTCTGGGGCACCTATAACTGGGCCTACGCCTCGCGCCCGCCACCGCTGCTGCTGAGCCCCAATCTCTTCGGCAACTCAATCGACACCCTGACGCTCTATGGCCGGGTTCCCGGCGGCCAGGCGACCGTTCCGCCGGGCACTTATCTGTCGACATTTTCGGGCGGGCAACTCGAGTTCCGCTCCCGGACAACCCTGTTGAGCAGCAGCTGCAACACCGGCGCGGGCAACTTGGGCACCAGTCCGACCTTCACCATCAACGCCACGGTCGCGGCAAACTGCCTGGTCGCCACCCAGAACATCGATTTCGGCTCCAAGGGCGTGCTCGACGCCAATGCCGATGCCACCGGCCAGGTTACGGTCACCTGCACCCCGTCGACCGCGTACACGGTTTCCCTCAATGGCGGCACGACAGGGGGCACACCGACCAATCGCAAGATGTCGAAGGGCGCCGAGAGGATCACCTACGGCCTCTACAAGGATCTGGCGCGCTCGCAGCCTTGGGGTGACGCCGGAACGCCGGGAAGCACGGTGGCCGGCACCGGAACCGGTACGGCCCAGGCGCTCACCGTCTATGGCCGCGTGCCGCCGCAGACGACGCCCTCGGCCGGCGTCTACACCGACACGGTGGTGGTGACCATCACCTATTGATCGCGGCCCGCCTCGCCGTTGGCCGGCGCCAGCCAGCGCGCGTAAATCTCGCCGACGATGCCGCGGCGAAAGACCAGCACGCAGATCATGAAGATCAGGCCGGTGGCGATGGTCACCGGGAAGCCTGAGGTGGCGAGCGTGTTTTCCAGGCCGACGACGAGGCCGGCGCCGACGACAGGACCGACCATGGTGCCGATGCCGCCTAGCAGCGTCATCAGGATCACCTCGCCCGACATCTGCCAGGTGACGTCGGTCAGCGTCGCGAACTGGAAGATGATCGCCTTGGTCGCGCCGGCAAGCCCGGCAAGGGCTGCCGACATGACGAAGGCGGCGAGCTTGTAGCGGCCGACCGAATAGCCCAGCGAGATGGCGCGGTTCTCGTTCTCGCGGATCGAACGCAGGATCATGCCGAACGGCGAGTTGACGATGCGCCAGACGGCGAAGACGCCGATGAGGAAGACGGCAAGCACGACGAAATACATGTTGAACGTGACGTTGAGATCGACGATGCCGAACAGATGCCCGCGCGGCACGCCCTGTATGCCGTCCTCGCCTTCGGTGAACGGCGCCTGGACGCAGAAGAAATAAAACATCTGCGCCAGCGCCAGCGTGATCATCGAGAAATATATGCCTTGCCGGCGGATGGCGAGGAAGCCCATGACCAGGCCGAGCACGGCCGCTCCGGCGGTGCCGAGCAGGATGCCGGCCTCGGGCGGCCAGCCCCATGCCTTGACGGCGTAGGCGCAGAAATAGGCGGCGGCGCCGTAGAAGGTGGCGTGGCCGAACGACAACAGCCCGGTGTAGCCGAGCAGCAGGTTGAAGGCGCAGGCAAACAGCGCGAAGCACAGCATCTTCATCAGGAAGATCGGATAGACGAAGAAGGGCGCGGCTATCAGCGCCAGTATGGCCAATGCCAGCAATACCCGCTCCAGCCGCACGGAGGCGGCGGTGCGCTGTTGGTGAAGGGTTGCCTCGCTCATCTCAGGCGTCCCTTCCGAACAGGCCGGCGGGGCGCAGGAGCAGCACGACCGCCATGATGACGAAGACGACGAGGTTCGACGCCTCGGGATAGAACACCTTGGTCAGGCCCTCGGCGAGGCCGAGCATATAGCCGGTGACGATGGCCCCGAGGATCGAACCCATGCCGCCGACCACGACGACGGCAAAGACGACGATGATGATATCGGAGCCCATCAGCGGACTGACCTGGTAGACGGGCGCGGCGAGAATACCGGCAAGGCCGGCGAGCGCCGCGCCGAGCCCATAGGTGAGCGTCAGCAGCAGCGGCACGTTGACGCCGAAGGCCTGCACCAGCTCGGGATTTTCGGTCGCGGCGCGCAGATAGGAGCCGAGCCTGGTCTTTTCGATCAGGAGCCAGGTGCCGATGCAGATAATGAGCGAGGCCACCACCACCCAGCCGCGATAGTTGGGCAGGAACATGAAGCCGAGATTGGTGCCGCCGGCAAGCTGCGCCGGAACGGCATAAGGGTTGCCCGACACGCCGTAGTAGAAACGGAACACGCCTTCGATGACCAGCGCCAGTCCGAAGGTGAACAGCAGCCCGTAGAGCGGATCCAGGCGGTAGAGCCGCGACAGCGCCACGCGCTCGACCGCCATGCCGAAGACGCCGACGATGAGCGGAACCAGGAGCAGCGCCGGCCAGTAGCCGATGCCGAGATGGACGAGCAGCAGGTAACCGATGAAGGCGCCGAGCATATAGAGTGCGCCATGGGCGAAATTGATGATCCGCAGCAGGCCGAAGATGACGGCCAGGCCGAGGCTCAGCATGGCGTAGAAGGAGCCGTTGATCAGCCCGACCAGCATCTGGCCGAGCAAGGCCTGGACGGGGATGCCGAAGATCATGGTCATGGCGTCACCGAGGGTGTTGCAAGCGGGATGCGTCTGTGCGGCACGTACCCCCACCCGGACCTTCGGTCCGACCTCCCCACAAGGGGGAGGTAGGGCGGTGGCCCTCCACCCTCCCCCTTGTGGGGAGGGTCGCTGCGCAGCAGCGGGGTGGGGGTACTGCCGTGGGCTGTCGTCATCATACCCCCAACACCTCGTGCAGCTGTTGCGTGTGAGCGGCAAGCTCGCTTACGGCAAAACCCTCCACCACCTTGCCGTGCTCCATCAGGTAGAAGCGGTCGGCGATGCGGGCGGCGAAGCGGAAATTCTGCTCGACGAGCAGGATGGTCATGCCGCGCTTTTTCAAGGTCGCCAGCAGTTCGCCGATGCGCTGGACGATGACCGGCGCCAAGCCCTCGGTCGGCTCGTCGAGCAGCAGCATCTGCACGCCCGTCCGCAGGATGCGGGCGATGGCCAGCATCTGCTGTTCGCCGCCGGAGAGTTTGGTGCCGGGGCTGTTGCGGCGCTCCTTGAGGTTGGGAAAGAGATCGAAGATCTCGTCGACGCTCATGCCGCCCTTGGCCACCACCGGCGGCAGGATCAGGTTCTCGTCGACGGTGAGCGTGGCGAAGATGCCGCGTTCCTCCGGCACGAAGCCGATGCCGCGATGGGCAACACGATGCAGCGGCAGGCGCATCAGGTCGCTGCCATCGAAGGCGACGCTGCCGCTGCGCTTGCGGACCAGCCCCATGATGGCGCGCAGCGTTGTGGTCTTGCCGACGCCGTTGCGGCCGAGCAGCGTCACGGTCTCACCGCGAAAAACGTCGAGGTTGACGCCATGCAGCGCATGGCCCTCGCCATACCAGGCATGGAGATCGCGCACGGCAAGCAGCGGCTCACTCATGCTCGGTCCCCCTGCTCGGTCCCCATGTAGGCGACCCTGACGCGCTCATCGTTGCTCACCGTCGCGTAGTCGCCGGCGGCGAGCACCTGGCCGCGCTGCATGACGGTGATCCAGTCGCAGAGGTCGGCGACGACGGTGAGATTGTGCTCGACCATCAGCACGGCGCGGTCCGTTGCCAGCGAGCGGATGATGCCGGAAATGACGCCGACATCCTCGTGCCCCATGCCGGCCATCGGCTCGTCGAGCAGCAGCACTTTCGGGTCGAGCGCCAGCGTGGTGGCGATCTCGAGCACGCGCTTTCGGCCATAGGAGAGATCGCCGGCCGGACGATGCGCGACATCGTCGAGACCGACGACGGCAAGCAGTTCGCGCGCCCGTGGAGTCAGTTGGTCAAGCGCGGCCAGCGAGCGCCAGAACTGGAAGCCGAGCCCGCTCGGCCGCTGCAAGGCGACGNGATGCGGAAAGATCGCCGATATCTGGAACGAGCGGACGAGACCCATGCGCGCCACCCTGGCCGGCGCGGTGCGGGTGATGTCGTTGCCCAACAGTTCGATCCTGCCGCTGCTCGGCTGCAGGAACTTGGTCAAGAGGTTGAAGATCGTCGTCTTGCCGGCGCCGTTCGGCCCGATCAGTGCATGGATCTGGCCGTGATGGACGTCGAGGTCGACATTGTTGACGGCGACGAAACCGGCAAAATCGCGCCGCAGGCCGCGGGCGGAGAGCACCACCCGCGGCTTGATTTCGGCACCGTCCGGCTGGACGGCCACGGCTTGCGCCAGCGTCACTTGGTGACGAGCGGGCAGCCGCTGTCTTCAGCCTTGATGAAGGCCTTGTCGCCCGGAATGGTCGCAAGGTAGGTGTAGTAGTCCCAGTCCTTCTTCGACTCCTCGGGCTTTTTGACCTGATAGAGATACATGTCGTGCACCATCGAGCCGTCGGCCTGTACCTTGCCGTTGGCGTTGATGATGTCGTCGACGGGCATTTCATGGAGTTGCTTGGCGACCGCCTCGGTCTCGTCGGTGCCGGCCTTGTCGATGGCCTTGAGATATTGCAGCACCGCCGAATAGGTGCCGGCCTGGATCATGTTGGGCATGCGGTTGGTGCGCTTGAAGAAGCGCCCGGCGAAGTCGCGGCTCTTGTCGTCGCGGTCCCAGTAAAACCCTTCGGTGAGCACCACGCCCTGCGCCGCCTGCAGTCCGAGGCCGTGCACCTCGGCAAGCGTGAACAGAAGTGCTGCCAGCCGCTGGCCGCCGGCGACGATGCCGAACTCGGCCGCCTGCTTGATGGTATTGGAGGTGTCGAGGCCGGCATTGGCAAGGCCGATAACCTTGGCGCCGGAGGACTGCGCCTGCAGCAGGAAGGAGGAATAATCCGTCGATCCCAAGGGGTAACGCACCTCGCCCAGCACTTTGCCGCCGCTTGCCTCAACAACCTTTGAGGTCTGCTCCTTCAGCGAATAGCCGAAGGCATAGTCGACGGTGATGAAATACCAGCTGTCGCCGCCCTGCTGCACAAGCGCGCCGCCGGTGCCGACCGCCTGCGAGTGGGTATCGTAAGCCCAGTGGAAACCGTAGGGCGAGCATTGCTTGCCGGTCAGGTCGGCCGATGCCGCTCCGGTAACGATGTCGATCTTCTTCTTTTCCTTGGACAACCCCTGGACGGCGAGCGCCACCGAGGATGTCGTCAGTTCCATGATCGCGTCGACCTGCTCGGTGTCGTACCACTGGCGCGCAATGTTGGAGGCAATGTCGGGCTTGTTCTGGTGATCGGCGTTGACGATCTCGATTGGCGCGCCCTGCACCTTGCCGCCAAAATCCTCGACCGCCATCCTGGCGGCCTCGACCGACCATTTGCCGCCGAAATCGGCATAGACGCCCGACTGGTCGTTGAGGATGCCGATCTTGACCTTGCCGTCGGAAATTTCGCCGGCCGCCGCCGGCATCGCAGTCGCCGCAAGCAGCACGGCTGAGACGAGATAGGATGCTTTCACAGGTGGTTCCTCCCTTGTGGCCGACGCTGGAAAACGCGGCGGCCTTGCAATGGTTCAACAACTCCGTCCGGTTCTCGCTGAAATCCGGGCCAGCGCCCGCCACTTCTCCTCTTGGCAACCCCTCCGCCCTGGGTGCGCCGGGAACCGTAGCATCACATTTCGCGAGGCGAGAATGCTATTTTCGTAGCATGGCGTGCTAGCGCGGCCGCTACCAGTCGGGCTCAATTGGAGAGTCTTCGGAAAAGCCGCTCGGGCCAGGCAGAGAGAGCGTTGCGGCCGCAGCGTCCAGCAGTGCCCCCGGAAGCCCTTTGAGATGCTCGCTGTCCAGCGGAAGCGCAAGATAGCCCGTGGCAATGCGTGCAGCCGCTTCCGCCTGTTCACGATCTCTCATTGCCTTGACCGCAGACCGATCAGGCCGCGTGGCCAGCCAAGCCTTGTGCAGAGCGAACATTCGAGGGTCGACCGTCGGCATGCTTACGGGATAGCCACGCTCATCGATCGCCACAGCCTCCACCTTCGGGGCGTTGATGAGCCATTGCAGCCCCTTCATGGGTGCGCTGTCGAGGTCGTCGGCAAGCTGTGTAATCGAGGTAGTGGCGTTGTCCTTGAGGACATGTCTTGCCCGCGGACGGATCAGGTCGACCAGATAGCCATCACGGTTCGCTGCCCTGAAGGCCCGGGGCTGGAGCGGCTTGAAGGACCTGTCCACTTTACGCAACACGCCTATCAGGCCGGACTGGCTTACCCTCTCGCCGGTCACGAAGCTGATGCGGCGTCGGGAATCGAAGAGCAGGTCGATGTCGCCGGTTGCCGTGAGACCGCTGGTGATCTGGACGCCCGCCAGAGCCTCGTAAGCGAACAGCGCATTCGTGCCGACGACCAGCAACTGCTTGCCCAGCGGGTCTGTTTCGGCGCACCGCCGCAATATCCGTGCGGCGATGGCCGGTACCCTGCCCAACCCCATTGCCACATTGACTTTCGCCAGGCCGTTCAGGCGATCGGCCAGACCTGCCAGCAGATCCTTGTTCTGCACCCTGCCCTCGGAAAACGCAGCGAACGCCTTCTCCGTCTGGCTGCTTTTCGGCCCGAGTGAATTCTCGACCTGCCGGACCTTCCGCAGCAGGTATTCAGCACCGCTGCGCTCAACCCAGCGCATGCTGCCTGCAAAGCGCCTTTGGCGCTGGTCATCAGCACGCTGCCAGGCCTCGTAGACCTGTTGCGTATCTATGAGTTGGCGCCGCTGCTCGCCGGTCAACTCTCTCAGCATCGTTTTCCACTCTTAAGCCAGGATCAAGTTAACATAGTGGAAAACTCTTAATTAACAATAAGTTGCTATGTTTTTTCCACTATCGCATCTATCACCCACACGCCGAGTGGAAAATACCGTAAAAACAATAGGTTATGTCCGAGAAAGGGAGGCCAGAACCTCACACGCGGGTTTTTAGCTGCGCGCGCCATGGCAGCCGCTTGCCGTCGCCTCACCGCTTCTGCGGATAGATCGGCTCGCCGCGCTTCAGCATCTCGACAAAAGCCTCGATCTTCTTCCTGCGCCCCGCCTCCGTCTTCATGTTGTGCGTTCGAAACGCCAGCGCGAACCGGTTCTGGGCGGAAAGCTTTGCCAGCATCTCCTTCGCCTTCGGCTCGGCGTCGATGGCGGCCTGCAGATCGTCAGGGATCTTCATGTCCTTGCCTGAGGCATAGGCGCGGTCCCAGCGGCCGTCGGCCTTGGCCGCCTCGACCTGTTTCAGCCCGTGTTCGGTCATGCGGCCCTCCTCGACCAGGCGGGCGACATTGTCGATGTTGATCTTGCTCCAGATGCTCTTCTTGCCGCGCGGCGTGTAGCGCTGCAGAAAGCTCTTGTCGTCGAGCGGCTTGCGTATGGCGTCGATCCAGCCGAAGCACAGCGCCACGTCGATGGCCTGCTTCGGCGTGATCGAGGCGAGGCCCGAGCCGACCTTGTGGACCTTGATCCAGACCTCGCTCTCGCCGGCATGATTTTCGCGCAGCCAGGCGTAAAAACTGTCGGGATCGGGGAATTCATGAACCTTGTCGGGATCGACCTTGAACGGCGCCATCATCACCTCGTTGTTGCCGGGCCGGCTGTATCGGCTGTCGATGCCAGTTTCCGTCAGCGGCGTCGATACCCCCTAGCCTATTGCGAGCCGGCTTGCGCCCAAGCCGGCGCTCATGGCAGTTTCCCGGCTGGTCGAGCCGGGCAAGGCAGACTGCAATTCGGGGGAAATGCCATGCGATCGATGTTACTCGGCCTCATCCTTCTGCTGCCGGCCTCGGCGCTCGCCGAACCCATCGAAACCCAGAAGATCATCACCGCGCTGACCGGCGACTTCAATGGGGACGGCGCCGCCGATCTGGCGATGATCGTCGAGACCGAGCCCGAAGACGATACCATGGACATGCATTTCTTCCTGAGGGACAAAAAGTACAATTTTCTGAAACCCGCCGGCGTCGTGCATGAGCAGGTCTACGGCGAATGGAACGACTACGACCAGCCGCATTATGAGGGCTCCGGCATCGAACCGGAGTTGACCTTGCTGCCCAACGGCTCGATCAAGATCTATCTGCCGGGGCTGATCGGCCCCGGCGAGCGGACCGACATGACGCTGACCATCGCCTGGCGCAACGAGGCCTTCGTCGTCGCCGGCGTTGCCTATGACCATTACAAATACCAGTCCGTTGTCGTCTACAGCAGCTGCGACTACGACGTGCTGACCGGCAAGGGCAAAAGTATGCAGACGCAGGATGATGACAGCAAGGTGAACAGTATCGTGTCTGTCGAAGGCCAGGTCGTGCCCTTCGCGGAGTGGGACACGGGGACGCCTTTTAGGGTATGCGGGGATTGAGGGGGCAGCCAATCTCCCCCCTCGTGGGGGAGATGGCCGGCAGGGGGGCCGCTGTCCCGCCAACGCACCGGCCAGTGTCAGCCACGTTTATCCCGCGATTCTTGTCAGAAAATATAGATTGAGAGGTCGCGATCCTTCGCGCCCCCCTCTGCCCTGCCGGGCATCTCCCCCACTTGGGGGGAGATTGGCTTCACTGCAGATGCGGTTTCTTCAAAAAGCTGTTTCGGTCGGCGGATTTCACTCGCAGCCAAGTCTCACGACCGTCACGCACGACCCTGAGAGGAATCTCCGAACCCGCCGGATTCTGCCATAGCTTGCGGTAGAAATCGGCGAGACCGTCGACCTCGCCATCGCGCACGTCGGAGATGATGTCGCCCTGGCGCAGGCCGGCCTTGGCGGCGGGGCCGCCTTCGGCGACGCTCATCACCACGACCGCACCGTTCGACTCGGCCGAGAAGGCGCCGAGCCATGGGCGCGGCGGCTTCGCCACCTGGCCGCGCGTCAGGAGATCGTCGAGGATCGGGGTCAGAAGGTTGATCGGCACGACCATGTTGATGTCGGCGACCTCGCCGTTGCGGCTCATCTGCAAAAGCAGCGAACCGATGCCGAGCAGGCTGCCATCCTGGCCGATGAGCGCCGCGCCGCCCCAGGACGGATGCGCCGGGGCAATGAAGATCGCCTCGTCGAGCAGATATTCCCAATAGCCGGCGAATTCCTGCTTGGTGACGATGTGTGCCTTGACCGAGCGGCCGGTGCCGTCGGCAAACACCACGGGGTCGCCGATCTTCGCCTTCGAGGCGTCACCCAGCGCCACCGCCGGCAGGCCGAGCGGCGCCAGCGCCTGCACTAGGCCGAAGCCTGTCTCCTGGTCATAGGCCAGCGCATGCGCCGGCACGACGCGGCCGTCCTGGTCGGTCAGCCAGACCTCCTCGGCCTCGGTGATGAGATAGCCGATGGTGAGCACCAGCCCGTCGCCGCGGATGACGACGCCGCTGCCTTCCCGGCGCGTGCCCAGGGCATTGGCCGTGAAGGCATCGTCGGGAACCATGGCGCGCACGCCAACGACGGAGCGCAAGAGCGGGGAAACGGGATCGATCGGCATGCGGTCATCCTGGCAGATATGCGTGGGCAGTATCCTCTATAGGTATGCCGCGCTGCACAGGGCGCAAGGGCTTAGGCAACAAGGCAATCATTTCAGAGGCTGGCGCTGCCCCTCATCCGCCTGCCGGCACCTTCTCCCCGTATAGTGACGGGGAGAAGGGAGATGGCCGCAACATCGGCGCTCTTGGCAACGCTGGCAATTGGGGAAATCAGTAGGCGACAGCGTCCTTCTCCCCGTCACTATACGGGGAGAAGTGCCCGGCAGGGCGATGAGGGGCGGCGCCGACATCGATAATAGTTCAACACAAGTTGAACCTTTCTGAATTGCACCTATGTGTTCCCGTATCTAGGTTCCGCCGACTTTTCCGCCATCAGTCTCGCGCCGTCGCGCAAGTCGTTTCGCCCGCCAAACCAAGGAATTTCCCGCATGACCGAATACACCCCGCCGAAAGTCTGGAGCTGGAAGAAAGCCAATGGCGGTACGTTCGCCAGCATCAACCGGCCTATTGCCGGTCCGACGCATGACAAGGTGCTGCCGGTCGGCAAGCATCCGCTGCAGCTCTATTCGCTGGCGACGCCGAATGGGGTCAAAGTGACTGTCATGCTGGAGGAGCTTCTGGCGCTCGGCCACAAGGGCGCCGAATACGACGCCTGGCTGATCCGCATCAACGATGGCGACCAGTTCGGCTCGGGCTTTGTCGAGGTCAACCCCAACTCCAAGATCCCGGCGCTGCTCGACCGCAGCGGCAAGACGCCTGTCCGCGTCTTCGAGTCCGGCTCGATCCTGCTTTATCTCGCGGAAAAGTTCGGCGAGTTCCTGCCGACCGAACAGCCGGCGCGCGCGGAAACCTTGTCCTGGCTGTTCTGGCAGATGGGTTCGGCGCCCTATCTCGGCGGCGGCTTCGGC
Source organism: Mesorhizobium sp. LNJC394B00 (assembly GCF_000502555.1). Lineage (NCBI taxonomy): Bacteria > Pseudomonadati > Pseudomonadota > Alphaproteobacteria > Hyphomicrobiales > Phyllobacteriaceae > Mesorhizobium > Mesorhizobium sp. LNJC394B00. The sequence goes on along the minus strand of NZ_AYWH01000001.1, from coordinate 802,602 downwards.
CATTTCTACGCCTATGCGCCCGAAAAAATTGAATACGCCATCGACCGCTTCGCCATGGAGACCAAGCGCCAGCTCGACGTGCTCGACCGGCGGCTGGCGGAGACTGAATATCTCGGCGGCGCCTTCTATTCGATCGCCGACATGGCGGTATGGCCCTGGTATGGCGGCCTTGCGCTCGGCCGCATGTACAATGATTCCGCCGAATTCCTGTCGGTGCAGGACTACGAGCACGTACAACGCTGGGCCAAGGCGATCGACGCCCGCCCGACGGTGCAGCGCGGCCGCATGGTCAACCGCGCCTTCGGCGACCCGGCCATGCAACTGCACGAGCGCCACGACGCCAGCGATTTCGAGACGAAGACGCAGGATAAATTGGTGGTGGCGGAGTGACTTTTTTACCCTCCCCCTTGTGGGGAGGGTCGATCCGCAAAGCGGATCGGGGTGGGGGTCGGCGCCAAGCACCCCCACCCGACCTTCGGTCGACCTCCCCACAAGGGGGAGGTAGGGCGCCTAGCTCTTCATCAATTTCGCCAGCCTCGGCACGCCTTCACCCACGGCGCGTTCATCTGCGAGCGTAAAGCTCATCCGCATCGTGTTGCGGCCCGAACCGTCGGCGTAGAATGCGCTGCCCGGCACGAACGCCACGCGGGCTTCCTTGACCGAGCGGGCGAGCAGCGCGGTGGCATCCGAACCCTCAGGCAACGTCAGCCAGACGAACATGCCGCCTTCCGGTCGGCTCCAGCTGACGCCATCCGGCATTTCCGCTTCGAGTGCCGCAAGCAAGCCGTCGCGGCGCTGGCGATAGGCGCCGATCAGCTTTTCCACCTGGCCGTCATACACGGCCTCGGAGACGCGGTGCATGACCAGCTGGTTGATCGACGGGCTGTGCAGGTCCGACGCCTGCTTCATCAGCACCAGCCGCTCGACGACGCGGCGCGGCGCGCAGACCCAGCCGACGCGCATGCCCGGTGACAGGATTTTCGAGAACGAGCCGCAATAGAGCGTGCGGGCGTTTTCGATGCCGCCGGAGCGTTCGCAGTCGAGCGCCAGGATCGGCGGCTGGCCCTCGCCGTCATAGCGCAGCGCGCGATAGGCGGCGTCCTCGATGATAGCAATGTCGAGCTCGTCGGCGAGGTCAAGCACCGCCTCGCGCTGCTGGCGGTTCAGCGTCTCGCCGGTCGGGTTGGCGAAATCGGGCACCAGATAGGCGAATTTCACCTTGCCGCCTGCAGCGGCAGCAGCGGCCTGGTAGGCGGCAGGCGTCATGTTGCCGCCGTCCGGCGTCAGCCGGTCGTAGCGCGGTTCGTAGGCGTTGAAGGCCTGCAGCGCGCCGAGATAGGTCGGCCATGTTACCAGTGCTGTGTCGCCGGGCGACAGGAAAAGCTTGCCGAGATAATCCAGCGCCTGCTGCGAGCCGGAGGTGATGAAGATGTTGTGCTCGTCGCAGGCAATGCCGAGCTTGCCCATCTGGCCGGCCAGCCATTTTCTGAGCGGCAGATAGCCTTCGGAGACCTGATACTGAAGTGCTGCGCTCGCCTCCGCACCGCCCAGCACCGAGGCATAGGCATCGGCGATCGCCTGGGCCGGAAACAAGGCCGGATCGGGGATGCCGCCGGCAAAGGAGATGATGTCGGGCTGGTCGAGCAGTTTGAGCAGCTCGCGGATTTCCGACGCCTTCATGCGCGAGGCGCGCGACGCCAACAGGTCCATCAAACTCACGAGCCCACCTCCCGGGATACGGCATCTGGTCCAGCATGACCGTTCTGGCCATGCGATTTAGGTCAATCTGACTGACCTATTATCAGGCTCCCTCACCCGCTGGAATAGCCAAACCCTCATTCCGCGTGGCCCAGACGAAAAAGCAAACACATTTCTGCCCTGGACAGGGAAAATTGTTGCGCGCCGAGGGGCGCGGATGCAACCTCATTCCGAGCGGACCGGCATAAAAAGAAAAGCGGTCTCAACAAGGGGGGTAAAATGACGCTTGAGCTCATCGGGGCCGGATTCGGCCGCACCGGCACATGGTCGACCTTTGCCGCGCTGAACAGGCTGGGCCTTCCCAGCTATCACATGCAGGAAGTCATCCTCAACAAGGCCAACAAGGGCCATCTCGACTTCTGGCGCAAGGTGGCCAACAGCCCGCCCGGCAGCCAGCACGACTGGACCAGAGTCTTTGCCAATTACAAGGCGACGGTCGACAATCCGGGATGCTGCGTGTGGCGCGAATTGATGGCCGCCTATCCCGACGCCAAGGTGCTGCTCACCCTGCATCCGCGCGGCGCCGAGGCCTGGTACGACAGCACCATCGACACCATCCACTTCACCGAGACATTGTGGCAGTTCAAGGTGCTGGAATGGCTGACGCCGTTCGGCCGCAAATTCGGCGACATGTCGCACAGGCTGATCTGGGGCCGCACGCTTGCCGGCGTGATGGACGACCGCGCCAAGGCGGTGGCGCGCTACAACGCCTATACCGAGGAGGTGATAGCGGCCGTGCCGCCGGAGAAGCTTCTGGTGTTCAAGGTCAGCGATGGCTGGGCGCCGCTCTGCGGCTTCCTCGGCGTGGCGCTGCCCAACGAGCCTTTCCCCAACCTCAACGACCGCGAAAGCGTGAAGAAGATCATCCGCGACATCATCAAGGGCAGCTACATCATGCTGGGGCTGTCGGTGGCGGCGGTGCTTGCGGCGGTCGCGGCGCTGTGGTGGTGGCTGGGGTAGCCGCCGGACCGTCAGAATATTGCTACTTGCGCGTGATCCAGCCGAGCAGATCCGGCTCGACGTCTTCGTGGTCGGTCAGGTCGCGAACCAGGGAGGCGGCGAGCGCGCGCCACCGCTTTTCCGGGACATTGTCTTCCATCACCGATTTGATGAAGGCGGCGCGCAGGATGGCGCAATCGAAGGCGGATACATCGAAAAGCAGTTCTGCCATTTCGGTTTTCCCCGTTCACATCGGGCGCGCGAGCCTGTCGAAGTCTCAGGCGCCAGCGCCCCATACAATGGTCGACGACAGCGGATTCATACTCTTGCCGAACCAAGGTTCAACACAATTCGATTGTACGGTTTTTACCAAGCGATTGCGGTTCGTTGCCCGCTTTTGCGCCGATGCTAGATTTGCCGGGCGGCCTCTCCCCAGATGGCCGCAAATGGCCGGCGCGGCTCTGGCAACATGCTTTCACCGGCATTCGCGTCGGCCATTTCCAGCCCGTGCCAGGCTCAGCCCAGCAGCCGTTCGTATTCGGCCTCGGCCTGGCCGTAGAAACCATCGGCGACGGCGATCAGGCCATCCCGGTCGCGAATGACGATCTCGCCGCGCCGCGACCGGATCAGGCCGCGCCCTTCCAGGATCTGCAGGCCGATGGTGACGCCCGGACGCCTGACGCCGAGCATGACGGACAGGAACTCATGCGTGATCTGGATCTGATGGCCGACCACCCTGTCGTCACACATCAGGAGCCATCGGGCCAGCCGATCCTCGAGCTTGGCGCGGGCATTGCTCAGCGCCGTGGATTTGGTCTGGCCGTGCAGATAATGGGCATAGCGCAGCAGGAAGGCGCGAAGCGTCGGGCTTTTCTGCAACGCTGCCTTGAACGGCTCGGAATCGATGCACACCGCCTCGCCCGGCATCTGCATGTAGCAGTCATGGGGCGCCCAGTCGGCGCCCATCACCAATGCGGAGCCCGACATGCCTTCGTGGCCGATGATGCCGACCTCGGTGTCCAGGCCCGGCCGGTTCCTCGCCACCACCGAGGCCAGGCCGCTTTCCAGGAAGCAGACCGAGGCGACCGGCTCGCCCGCCATTTCGAGCGGGGCTTTGAGATCGAGCACACGATGGTGCAAATGCGGCGCAAGCAGTGCGAAGTCGGCCGGGTTCATGCGGCGCAAAAGGCCGCTTTTCTCCTTGCTGACCGACTGGTCCATCGCTCTCTCCCGTCAAGGGCAAGAGCACATGTCATCTCCCAGCCGTCGGCGCCCTGCCCAAATGCAAACGGTCATTGGACGATAGCTGACTCGGATTCAGCCATTGTACTTCGTACAAAACCGACAAATCAGGGGCGACGCCCCATCAATCAATCCAGCAGCTTTTTCCTGGATCAGCGCTTCGGGCGGTCAGCCGCAACCATGCGCGCTTCGCGCACGATGGACGAGCGATCGTTGCCGATCAGCGATGCGATCTCTTGTATCTGCTGCTCGGAGGCCCCGGTTTCCCGCGCCAAGGCCGCGAGCGTCTCGGCGCTCAGACCGGACTGTCTCGGTTGCTCCGCCATGGCTCCAATGCCTCCTCTCGGGGCAGGAGTGCGATGGTCGCTCCCAAGCGTCAGCGCCCATTGATGTGGCTGACGATGCTATACTGTACGCTTCCGAACAATCGATGGCGAGCGATATATTAGCGACGCTGGATGCGGCCCTAGAACGGCAGCCTTATCTCATCGATCGACCTCGACTCCGTCCAGCCAATGTCCTTCTGGATCTCCGTCGGCAGCGCATTCAGTGCGCGCACGGTCTTCCTGTGCTTGCTGGCGCGCGCCAGGGCAGCACGAATTCTGCTGAGACTTTCAAACATCGGTTACCTCCATGCAGCAGCAAAGCGCTGCCTCAGGCCCGCTCTTGCACGGCCTCTGTAACCGATCGATTGCGCGGCAACGGTGAAGCGCTTCACAAACCGATGTCGCCCAGAAACATTTGTATACAAATCAATTCAGGGAACGGGAGAGTCGCTAAGGAGGCCGCGCCAGACTGCCCGCGTCCAAAAGGCCGATATCCGCGTCGAGCTTGCGGGACGCTGGACCAAGGGCATCTGCAATTTCGAGAAAATGGGCGCGATGCACCATTTCGGCGGCACGGCGAGCGAGCAGACCGACTTCCGCCATAGCGTGGCGGTGAAGCTCGACCATGCGAAGTTTTGCGATCTGATCGTCGATGCGTGGGCCGGTTCGTGTAGGCCAACGGGTGACTCCCTCTTCCCGGGCAATCGCATGGGATTGCGCCAGCCCCTTATGCGATTGCCCTGCCCTCCTCCGCACCATCGCCCGCATCCTCGTCCCCCCGCTCGGCTATGGACGAATCCCATCATGCGCAATAAGGATGGGGTCTGCCGTGGCGCTTTCGCGCCGGGGCAGGCGACGTTCGATCAATGACGCTGCGCCGGGCGCCTTTGACGCCGCCCCGCAAAAGTGTCGACACCGGGGGATCTGGTCATGACCGACAACAAGCCGACCGTAGACGTTACCAAGGACTGGCAGGCAACGCAGGGCCAGAAGTCCGGGGCCACGCGGCTGCGCCTGTTCGCCGTGCTGTCGTGGGTCATCGCCATTGGCGGCGAGATCGCCGGGATCGTACTGCTCTACAAGCACAAGTTCGACCAGGGCAACCTGCCGCTGCTGATCGGCATCCTGGTCGGGATCGCGATCTTCGCCATCGCCGGCAGCCTGCTCTGGAAGGCCGCCAACCGGAAGGACCCGGCCCGCGAATCCGACACGTTCCGGTTCTTCGTCCAGAACCAGCTCGGCGCGATCATCACGCTGATTGCCTTCCTGCCGCTGGTTCTCTTGATCCTCAACGACAAGAACATGGACCCGAAGAGCAAGAAGGTGGCCGGCGGCATCGGCGCCGTGCTGGCCGTGCTGGCGACCCTGATCGGGGTCAGCTACCAGCCGCCATCGGTCGAGCAGTACACGCAGGACATGAACACCTGCGCGGAACAGATCAAGGCGGGGCAGCCGACCACGGCCTGTTCGCCCGAAGTCGCCGCCCAGGCGCAGGCGATCGCCACCGACTCCACCACGGTGGCCGCGGCGACGAAGGACGCGGCGCACCCCAATGGCCAGGATATCGTCTACTGGATCGCGCCGGAAAACGGCGCCGCCAAGTCCGACACCGAGCATGTCTTCCACCTCTGCGCAGCGGTCAGCCCGCTGAAGGACAAGACCGTCAACAGCGGCTCGGTAACGCAAGCCTACGCCCAGAACGCCATCCGCATCACGAAGCAGATCGAGATGGAACAGAAGCAGTGCGGGTTTACGGCTGCGCCGTGAATGAGGCTGCGGGCTGGCGTGGCCGATTGGGTGCGCCAAACTGGTGGTCCACATCATAGTTGTCCGTCAGTGGCGTGCGGTCCCTCGTGGCGCGAAGGCTTACATGGCGGGACTAGACGCAACGTAAGCGGCTGGGGCACGCCAAATCCCTGGCAGGGGCACGACGAAAATTGAATGTCGCATTTGGGCCGCTTCCTGCCTGTCCGGTTTCGGGTGGTAGCATTCGGAAAGCGGACACACTCGTTGACTGGCGCGACAGCTAAATCCCGTTTGCCGGACACGGCGAGGATGCCGAGGGCCTCTCGGATATCGATGTGATGAAGCCTTTCGCGTTCGTGTCGACAGGATTCAATGGATCTCGGCCGGCGGTGACAACCAGGGCGCACAACATGGCCATCGTGCGGAACTCCCGTCGCCAGTTATGTCGCCGAGCCGATGCGCCCCACGCCCGCCCTCTAGACCGAGGACAGCCCCGAGACCAAGACACGGAAGGCCGTACCCAACCCGCGGAATGAGAGTCTGATCAACCGTCGTCTCTGAGCTCCACCCCCAGCCCTGTGCAGCTTCAGCCGATCCGACTGCATGGCAAACCTGCCAAGCAGGCGAGCCTTCTTGCCTTCAACCTTTGACAGGGAACATGAGAGACTAGTCGTTCAGCTTTCCGCCACGGTGTCCCATCGTCATCTTGGATGCGTACATCGTCGGTGAACGCTTGCCTGGAAGGTTCGCCTCGAGGACGATCTGTTCGACAAAGCCCTGGTTCATCTCCAACTCCACGCATTCGTTGAGCTTATCGACGAGCCAAACCGCGTAGCCTTCAGGTTCCTTGGCGTCAAATTCCGAATCGTCCGCCGGAATCTTGGGTTCCGGAAACGCCGGGATGATCATTATCTTGGGCTTTGGCAAATCGTAGGTATGTCCCTCATAGGCATAACCGACAATTATCCCGCACGATGTTTTCTGTTCTGGAGATGATCCGAGCATGAAGGTACTGCCTACCGTTGAAAGGACCGCAGCGCCAAAATTCTTCAGGTCGATCTTGAAATGGTAGGAGACTCTGATTGGTATTTTTGGAAATGGGATATTTCCATTTATTATATCTTGGCGGCCTTTGTTGCTGTCATACTTCTTCAATACTTCAAGTGCGTTGACATGTTGCTCGTCGGTGATAGGTTCCCCAGGCGCGGTTTCGACATACATGCCGGTGTCACCAAAGGGTGCTGGCGCACCGGGCACGCTGAGTCCAATTTCCGCCCCCAAGCCATAGAGCCTAACCTGTGTTGCGTTGTAAGCGCCTGACGGAAAGGTTAGTGTCGGTCGGTGATAGTCGTCGCTCATTTTCCTCGCTCCTTTTTGCTGCATCCTTCAGTTCACAAGATCTCCCGCCAGCTGAAATTCTCATCGAATTTTTCCGCGAGCATCGGCGCGACGCGATCGCTGGAGTCCACCACCAACGCCGCGGCCTTTTCGAACGACAGGTCGTCCGCATCGAGGCGTGGCCATGCCTGAGCAAGTGCGAGAGCCACCTCGTCCCTTGCTCTGATCAGCATGCTCTTGAACATGAAGGGCCGAGCGCGGAAGGCGCGGGACGTGAAATCCGAAATGCGCTGCATGTCGGATTGGTCGACATCCTTGATATCGATCCCCAGCAGCCGCTCGTCGGCCAACCCCTCGTGCACCAGTGCCGCGTGGTAGACGTGGACGATCGTGTCGAACACAGCCCCCGTGAATGGCCGTGACCTGTCATGGATTTCCGCCGTCACCTCCGACATGCGGCGTGCGTTGCTGGCGAGGCGGATCTGCCGATCGCCAGTCAGCTCGGCAATCCGGTTCAACTCATTGAGAACAAGCAGGTTGCCATTGCAGTGCCGCAGCAGCCGGTCCATGCCGCTGTCGAAATTCAGGAAGGACAAGAGCGAGACCAGATCCGAGCTGGCTTCGTGGAACGGTCCGAAATCGCCTTGAGTCAGGCCGCCAGTTGGTGTCCCGAACAGCGAAAACAAGATTGCGTGGCCGACCTCATGTGCGATCACATCGAAGTTGAGCGCATAGGGATAGTTGCCTCCGTCGATGCCGCGCTCTCGGCCGAGTTCCAGATAGCCATAGCCCGATTGCGCATTCTCCCAGTCGACGAAGGGGATGATTTCGAGCCGCTCGAACGTCTCGGCGAAATACCAGACAATCGGTTTGCCGAGGTAGCTTTCCCAGATGTCCAGCACGCGGCTGACCGAGGCGAAAGCGTGCGCAGAAAGGAACTGCCGCGAGGTCAAGGAAAGCTGATCGAAATGGCCGTCAAAGCCAGCCTGTGCAGGTGGAAAGGTTTCGCCGACAAACGGTGGCAGATAAGGGTAGTCGTAAGGCTCCTTGTCGAGGAGCGGATCGCGAACGTAGATGCGGTGATCTTCCGGGCCGGAGCGGATCAGATCGGGTGGAGTAGAAATCCATACTGTTTCGGGTGTTCCGTAACCCGAAAGGTGAGGGACCTGCGGGTAGACCAGGAACCGCGTACCCAGCACACCTTGCGCAACGGCACGATCGACCGCGTCCAATTGCTTGGCCCCCTCTGACGATGCCACGCTATCACGGTGCTTACGTTACGTAAATCGTCGGCCGCCAAGAGGTCAGGGCCTATAGCGCCAGCCCCGCATCATCCATATCCTTGGAGAAGGCCGTGGTTAGCTGTAATTCCGGCACGGGGTATGCTTTTTCAAATGCTTGCTCCCGCAAAAGTTCGAGTGCCCGCAGGGCATCTTGCTTTTTTTGCTGGACGAAAGCGGCGCCGAGCTCCCTGCACAATTTCTCGACGTCGTCCTTGCCGTCGTGCGCATCCCGGACCATCCGTGCCAGGGTGCGATCGCGAAAATTGACGGCCTGTGCCGCACCCTCGAGCCTCGCCTGCTGTTCGGGTGAAATCACGCCGCGCCGGCAAGCAGCACGAAGGGTCCGGCGCAGGTCAATCAGCGCATGCGTCAATTGAGCGAAATTCACCTCGGCCGGTCCATGCAATACCGCTACTGCGTCGTCGGGTGCAAAGGCGCAGCGGCGATACCATCGGTAGATAAGCCCGACGCCTTGCATATGGGGGAACAGCTCGGCTGCTCGAAGGGCACCCATGCTGGCCGCGCCGACGACATGAATGCCGCGGCTGAGGGCCCACAGGATTTCCTTGTGCCGAACCGCCGGCTCGGTCTGAAAACCGCCATCTATGAGAAGGATCGCACTCGGGTCGAAATGCTGCACGGCCGAAACGATCGAGCCTTGCACGGCCGGGGGAAGGCATACCGCATCGACGACCTTCAACGCGTCGGAATGGGACACGGTAGGGCCAGTGAAGACGAGTTTCGGGCGCATAATCCCTACCCCTGCAAGAGCGGCTGCAAGGCAGGGATGACAATCCTGACAACCGACAGGGCGTCGAACGGTTTCGTTCCCACCCGGATTAGGTGAACCGCATCGAACCCTCTCTCTTCGAGAATTGCCAAGAGGACCGACAGCCCGTCCGACGCCGTGTTGAACTTCTGCTCGGCGAACGCGCCGAAATCCACGCTGCGCGGGCCGTCGCGGAGGAGCCGGCGATGCGCTGCAATCACCTGCCGATCGGGGTATTTCGGATAGGACGCGCGCGTCAGGTCATCGCGCGCGCCCGAGATCGCCGCCAGACGGGCCTGGGCCGCTTCGTAGATGGCGTGCACCGCCGCGCCGGCGGGACTGAAACCGGCAGCCGAGCCATCAGCCGGATGATCCAAAAGGACCGTTTCTGTCGGTTCGTCTTCCAGCAGATGGCACCACACCACCGGTATGCCCAACGGCGACAAAGCTTGCCAAAGGCCAACCAGCACGTTCTTGGCCGCCAAAGTTTCCAGGAGATCGCGGAGCGACGGATCATCGATCGTCTCGGGATCGATGCGTTGACGGTGGAAAAACCCGTGGGTCCGGTATGCCGTGGCGATCGCGTCGCGTTCGATGCATTCAAGCATGCCATGAACGATGGCATCCGGCTCCGCGAAGCCTGCTGCCAAACCGCTCGTCGATGCCGCGAAAATGCCGTCATGGGGCAGCGACGGCAACACATAGGCGGTGTGCACGAGCTCGAACGGGACCAGGTCGCGGCTGCCGGTAAGAAGATTGTCTGCGGCTACCCACGCGGTCTCCCTGCCGCGCCATCCCGGCGCGGTGCCCCCTTGGAGATACCTTTCGAAACGATCTGGCGGGATGCCCAATTGATCGGCGCAGCCGACGACTGGTTCGAAATTCGCCACCTGCTCTGCAAAGAAGCTCTCGGCCGATTCCAGCATGGCCGATATCCCGGCTTGCACCAGGGTGGCGCCCTTGCCTTGCGCGACCGCGTTGGAGAGCGAGAAAGGTCTTGTCACCTGCACGACCGGGATGCCGAGCTGGTCGAGCCCGGTGATGTCGGCGATCCGCGTGATGCCCAGGCCTTCGCGCATCTTCATCAGCCTCGCCAGCGCCTCGTCGGGCGGCGGACCAAGGCGTTGATATCGCTCCAGCATCGCGGATGCTCTTGCAGGGCCCGCTAGTGCCGAACGGCCGATTCGGGATTGACGATCAGCGCGGCGCCCGGCTCGAGAGCGGATTTCGCACGTTCGACCCGATCGCGATAGCGCGACGACAGTTCAGGCGACAGGCCTGATGATTGAAGGGTCTCGTATGTACTGACGAGGAAAGGCACGGCACTTTGCTCCGCGGCTATGGCGATGCTCTTTTCGAGGGCAGCGATTACGTCCGCCTCCGCATCGCCCTGGAGAAGAAGTAGCTCCGCCCTTCGCCTGTAGAGCTCTGCCAGCCAGAAGCGGCTGCCGCCGGCCTCGGCCTGCGCCACAGCCGAGCCCAGCAACGCGAGCGCCTCATCGACCTCGGCAGTTCGTGTCAAAAGCTCTGCCAGCATGCCGCAATAGACCGGTTCGTCCTCAGGCGTCTGGAACTCGCCATGGAGGCCAAGGCCTTGCCGCATTTTCTCCCTGCCGCTCTCGACCTGGCCGGCGTTGCCGTCGCACCAGCCTTCGAAGATTTGCGCTGCGGCGGCGAGAGCGGGCATATAATGGCGCTCCGTCAAGTGGCGCAGATCCGCTATCACGCTTCGTAACCTCGAAAAATCTCGGCGATAGCAATGCAGCATCGCCTCGTTGAGATAGGCATGTGCGATGCTGCCGGCATGTCCGGTTTGCTGCGCCCAGCTCCTAGCTTCCGACATCGAATGGATCGCGCTTGCCGGCTTTCCGACAAACCAAAGCGACAAGGCGCGGTGGGCGAGCCCGCAGACCCTCGCGTCATGCCCGCCGAACAACGCAGCATTGGCTTTGCCCTGGCCGTGCTCATAGAGCGAAAGTCCTGCGTCGACTGCCGCGATGCAGCGGTCGTGGCGGCCAAGATTGAAGTCGATTGCCCACACGCAATGCCTGGCCTGGAGTTGCACTTCGGCATCCTCGACATCCCTGAGATCGCTGAGCACCACTTCCGCGCGCTCGCCGTCCATGACGGTATCCGTGAACCACCAGCCCCAGTAGATCGGGAACCACTTGGCCCGCTCGGCCACCGGCCGCCGCCGGGCTATCACCACGCCGTCCTCGTACAATTTGCGGGCGGGCCCCGAGTTCGGACCTTCGACAGCGGTCAGGATGGGACCGAGCACGATCATGGCCGATAGCCGCAGCGCGTCTCGCCTGTCGGCTGCCGCAACGTGCTCGCAGAGCGCCAATGCATGCTCGAGTATCTGCCTCGCTTCCGCCATTGCCGAGCGCGACGAGCTTTCCGTGCCTGCGATCACGAACTGAGCGATCGCGTCCTCCATAAGGCCTGCGCGCTCGGCGTGCTCGGCGACCTCGGCGGTGCTCAGCCACCCGGCCAGGTTTCGGTTGCGGCTCACCGCGGCAAACAGGTGGCGATGCAAGGCCTGCCGTTTCTTGCGCAGCGTTGCGTTGTAGATCGTCTCCTGGATAAGCGCATGGCGCACGCCATAGACCGGAACGCCAAAAGGCCGCACGCGGATCAGGAACCCGGCCTCGCTCAGTGAATCCAGCGCGTTTGCGATGATTTCGTCGTCGAGCTCCGGCAACAACGCGCGCAACAATTCCTGATTGAAACGATTGCCCGCGACGGCCGCGGCGCGCGCGACTTCGCGTGCCGGCCCTAGCGTTTCGAGCCTGGCCTCGATCACGCTTTCAAACACCGAGGCATGACTGCGCGTCGCGGTCTGCGCCAGCCGATCCGTTGCCGAGGCCGCGTTCTCGGCCATCCACTGGCAGATTTCTTCGATGAACAGCGGGACGCCTCCGGTCACGCGTTCCACCACGTCGAGCAATTCCGGGGAAGTTGAAGGCTTGCCTTGCGGCCACATGGCCGCGATCGCCAGCCGCGTTTGCTCGCGGTTGAGCGGCTTTAGCGAGATATGCCTTGGATTCGATGCTGCCAGCCAGCTCCCGGATTCAGGGCGCGTGGTCGCGATGACAAGCGCCCGGAAGTGACGGGCCGACTGTGCAAGCTCAGCCAACAATTGTCTAGACGTCAGGTCGATCCAATGGATGTCCTCGACCACCAGGACGATCGGTCCGCTGGCGCACAGGGCTTCGAGCGAGTGGCGAACCGCCCAATTGGCTTTCGCGCGCATCGCCTCGGCGTCGATTTCCTTAAGCATCGGATCGGCTCCCGCAGCGCCGAGCAGGAACGAGAAGACGTCTATGATTTCAGGATCGCGGACGTCATGATCGCGGAATACTTCTGCCACAGCGGCAGCGCTCAGCTGTCCTTCGTTGCCGGCGAAATCGCCGCGTACGTTCTGTAGCAGCGGATGCAGCGCCGAGCGCAAGCCGCCGGGCGTGCACTGGAAGAGCAGCAGTTTCGCGCGCTGGTGACGCGTGCGCCGGCGCACTTCGTGAAGAATGCGCGACTTGCCGATCCCGGCCTCGCCCTCGATCACCACCACGCCGCCGTTTCCTGCAACGGCGCTGTCCCATGCTTCGGCGATCGTGGCAAGTTCGGCCTCGCGATCGACGAGCGGACTGCTCAGCCGCCCGAAGGCGAAGAAGCGGTCGACCTCGCGCTTGTGACTCAGCGCGCGCCAGACCAGCTCCGGCTCGGCAAAACCCTTGATCGTATGGCTGCCCCTAAAGCTGAACACATGCGACCGTCGCGCCAGGTTGCGTGTCGCCTCCGAGACTAACACCGTATCCGGCTGCGCGATGGCCTGGAGCCGCGTGGCCATCGCGAAGGCAGGGCCGGTGACATTGTCACGACCCGTCTCGGCGTCACCCTTCTGGATCAGGGTCATCGATGTCGCGATTCCGACCCGGACATGCAAATCGGCGCGGCCTTGGTTCGAACCGACGCGCCTGCAGGCGTCGATGATTTCGAGCCCGGCCCGGATCGCCAGCGATGCCGCATCCTTGGCGTCTATTTCGGCAGGAAACAAAGCAACGCCGCCATCGCCGACCTCGACCTCTACGGCACCCGAGCACGACGCGACCGCCTGTCTCGCCGCCCGCTGGAAGGCTGATATCAGTTCCTCGAACTCTTCGATGTCCAGGATGCCAAGAAGGTCGGTCGATCCGACCAGGTCGTAGCAGAGCGCGGTCAGGATCCGGCGCTCATGCCGGGCTTCCGACGCATTGTTGCCGTTGCCGCCCAGAAAACCTGTTGCCACCGACGCCGCCGGCAACGCGACCGGACTCTTCTCCGACATGCTGGGATTTCCTCGCCGAGCACAGTGACGGCAATATTAGCAAAGTGCGATGCTGTTCACAAAACACTTGATCGGTGGGCAGGGCAGGAAAAAGCCGATGCTGGGATCATTATGGAGAGATATGCTCACGGCGCAAACTCCCCATGGCGTCGACACCAACTGTGACCGCTTTTGGCGGGCGGCCGGGATGACTTCGATGACCGAGATGAGGCGCGAAGCGGCCGTTCCCATACGTTGCCGCAATGCAACAAGGCCCCTCGGGGCCTTGCGCATCACCTCAATAGACGCGCTCTGCCCGCCCCTCACTTCCCCATCAACTGCTTGGCATTCTCGGCCGTGATCGCGGTGGTCTCCACCGTCACCGTCTTGTCCACCTCGGTCGCGCAGTCGAGCAGGATCTTCTTCGACATCTCGATCGCTTCCTTGGCGCCCGTCGGGTAGGTGAAGGTTGCGACCCAGTCGCCCTTGGCCACCGCCTCGATGCCGCCAGCCGGGCCCGGCAGGCCGTCTGTGCCGATGATCTTGACGTCCTTGCCCGCACCCTTGGCGGCGAGCAGCGCGCCGGCGGCCATCATGTCGTTGCTGGCGTAGAGCACCTTGATGTCGGGGTGCGCCTGCAGCATGGCGGCGAAGGCGACCTGCGCTTTATCCGGGACCCAGTCGGCGGCCTGCTCGGCGACGATCTGGACTTTCGGGTTTCCCTTGACGCCTTCCTTGAAGCCGTTGAGGCGCTCGACGGCCGGCGTCGAGCTTGGCAGGCCTTGCAGCACCGCCGCCTCGCCGCCATCGGGCAGCAGCGTCTTGGCGGTGTATTTTCCGGCTTCCTCGGCGATCTTGAAATTGTCGCCGCCGATGAAGGCGGTGTAGTCCTTGCCGGGGTCGCCGACCGTCTTGCGGTCGAGCTCGATGACCGGGATGCCGGCATCCATGGCGCGCTTCACCGCCGGCGTCAGCGGTGCGGCCTCGAAGGGCGAGATCAACAGGATGTCGACCTTCTGGGTGATGAAATTGTCGACCTGCGAGGTCTGCGTGTTGACGTTGCCGGCGCCGTCGGCGATCTGCAGCGTGAAGCCGGGCACTTCCTTGGCCGCTGCCTCCAGCTCGTCATTGACGTGCTGGCGGTAGGGCTCGGCATTGTTGGCCTGCGAAAAGCCGATGACGAACTGGCCGTCCTTGGCGCAGGCTTTCACCAGCGGCTCGGCGGCGTAAGCGGAGCCTGCAATGCACAGGCCAGCGCCTGCCAGCAGGACGGCCTTGAGGGTCGATCCTCTTAGTGTCGTTTTCATAACTCACTCTCCTCCTCGTCTGGCCGGGGGGCCAGACCTTGGTTTGACGTTCACGTGTTGCCGTCTCCTCCTTGTTTGTTGGTGCATGTCGTCATCGCAAAACCTCTTGCGCGACATGCACTAACGACCCAACCCCTCGCGGCGGCGAACGAGGGATTGAAGCACTGCCGCCAGCACGATGATCGCGGCGGTCGCGAGCAGCTGCATGGCGGGCGTGATGTTGTTGAGCTGCAGGATGTTGGCGAGCGCGCCAAGCATGATGGTTCCGGCGACGGTGCCGACCATCGAGCCGGCGCCGCCGAACAGGCTGGTACCGCCGATGACCACGGCGGCGATGGCCGTCAGCTCATAGCCCATGCCGTCATTGGCGCTGCCGAAATTGAACTGGCCGGCATGGACGATGCCTGCGAGTGCAGCGGCAAAGCCGGTGATGGCATAGACCGATATCTTCACCATCGAGACCGGCACGCCGGATATGCGCGCGGCGCGCTCATTGCCGCCGACGGCAAAAACATAGCGGCCGAAGCGCGTGGTGTTGAGCACGATGGTGGCGATCGCGGCAAAGACGACGAACACAAGCGTTGCCACCGGCACGGTGTTGTTGAACAGCCGCTCGCCCAGCACGGCGAACACCGGCGGCGCCAAGCCCGGCCCTTCGCCGTAGGAAATGTTGATGTACTGGTTGCCGGAGACGACCAGCGCCAGCCCGCGCGCGGCCTGCAGGCCAGCCAGCGTGACGATGAACGGCTCCAGCCGGAAGCGCGTCGAGATGGTGCCCTGGATGGCGCCGAAGACGATGCCCAAAGCGAGCACGGCGAGGATGGTGGGGATCAGGCCGAAGCCGCCGGAGATCATCATCGATGCGGTGACGACGCTGGACAGGCCAAGCACCGCGCCGACGGAGAGGTCGATGCCGGCGGTGATGATGACGAAGGTCATGCCGATGGCGATGATGCCGGTCTCCGACACCGCGCGCACGATGTTGGCGATGTTGTCGGGGTTGAGGAACAGGATCTCGCCGTGGCGGCGCGGCGAGAAGATGATGCCGCCGATCGCCACCAGCACCAGGCCGATCAGGCTCTGGAAGCGCACGATCAGCGCCAGCGGGTCGCGATGCTTTTGCGCTGCTGCTGTGACTGGGCTTGCTGCCACGGAAATCTTCTCGTCAGACATCAGGCCTCCCTGCCGTTAGCCGCGGCAAGCACCGTGTGCTCGTCGACGCCGCCCAAAAATTCCGCCACATTGCGCCCCTGGCGCAGCACCACGATGCGGTCGCACAGACCGATCAGCTCCGGCATCTCGCTGGACGCCACCAGAATGCCCAGCCCTTGCGCGGCGAGTGCCCTGAGCCGCTGGTAGATCTCGCCCTTGGCGCCGACATCGACGCCGCGTGTCGGCTCGTCGAGAAGCAACAGGCGCGGGTTGCCGAGGATTTCCTTGGCCAGCACCACCTTCTGCTGGTTGCCGCCCGAGAGCGCGCCGACGGCGATATCGGGGTTCTTCGGCCGGATATCGAACTGACCGAAGGATTCCTTCACCGCCTCGGCCTGGCGGCGCGGCGAGACCAGCCAGTTCGGCGAGATTCGGGATATGACCGACATCACCAGATTGAGGCCGACGGCCATGCGCAGCATCAGGCCCGAGCCCCGGCGGTCGTCGGTGACGAAGGCGATGCCGGCGTGGCGGGCAGCGCTGATCGAATCCAGTTTCACCGGCTTGCCGCCGACAGCGACCTCGCCCTCCCAGCGGCCGGACAGGCCGGTGCCGTAGAGCGCGGACAACAGTTCGGTGCGCCCTGCCCCCATAATGCCGGCCAGGCCGACGATCTCGCCTTCATGGACATCGAGCGAAACGCCTTGCGGCGCCTGCCAGCCGGCGCTGTCGCGGGCGAGCTTGAAGCTGGCGTTCCTCAGGCTGAGCAGCGGCTTGCCCGCGGCCTTGGCGCGTTGCGGATAGAGTTCGTCCAGCGGACGTCCGACCAGCAGCCTGACCAGCTCGGCCTGCGGCGCGTGCGGCTCGGTGATGCCGGCGACACGGCCGTCGCGCATTACCGTCACCCGGTCGGCAATGCCGGGCACTTCCTCCAGCCGGTGCGAGATGTAGACGATGCCGACGCCGGTGGCGGCGAGCTTGCGCATGATATCGAACAGCCGCTCGACTTCGCCGACGGTGAGTGCGGCCGTCGGCTCGTCCATGATCAGCACGCGGGAGGCGTAAGACAGCGCCTTGACGATCGCCACCACCTGGCGCTGGCCGATCGACAGATCCGCCACCATGGCGGCCGGATCGATGGCGATCTCGATGGCTTCCAGCCGCTTCTTGGCCTCGCGGCGCATTGCCGGCACGTCGAGGAAGCCGCCCGGACGCATCAGTTCGCGGCCGAGGAACAGATTGGCGGCGACATCCAGCGACGGCACCAGGTCGAGCTCCTGGAAGATGGTGGCGATGCCGGCCGCTTGCGCCTCACGCGGGTTGTTGAAACGCACGGGTTTGCCGTCGATCTCGATCGTGCCTTCGTCCGGCGTGTAGACGCCCGACAACAGGTTCATCAGGGTCGACTTGCCGGCGCCGTTCTCGCCGAGCAGCGCGTGGATCTCGCCCGCCTTGAGGTCGAAGTCGACGCCGCGCAGCGCCTGCACGCCGCCGAAGCGTTTGACGGCGCCGGTCATCACCAGCAGCGGCGCGGTCATGTTAGCCTCGTGTGGGTCGGCCTCCCGCAGGAGGCGCGCGCCCGCAGCGTCGCCTGCAGCCGCACCGAACGCGGCGCGGAACCGGTCGCCGCGATGCGGGCGCTGAGCAGGGCCGCGGCCTGCCTGCCTATCTCGGTGCAGGGCTGCGCGACCAGCGTCAGGCGCGGTTCGAAACAATCGGCCCATTCGAAATCGTCGAAGCCGGCCAGCGACAGATCGCCCGGAATGGTGAGGCCTTTTTCGCGGATGGCGCGGACGGCTCCGATCGTCGTCATGTTGTTGCCGGTGACCAGTGCGGTTGGTGGCGACGGCAGCGACAGGATGGCGTGGGTGGATGCGGTCGCCGCCGCCGTGTCGACATTCTCGGCCGAGAGATAGTGCGGCACGCTTTCAAGTCCATTGGCGGCGAGCGAAGCCTGGAACGCCTCGATGCGCTCGCGCGTCGTCGTCAGGCCCGGCTGTCCGGCGATATAGCCGATGCGCTTGTGGCCGAAGGAGGCGACATGGTCGATCAGCGCGCGCATCGACGTTTCGTTCTCGACGCCGATCTGGTCGAAGCGCTCGTCGGCGAAACGGTCGATCAGAACGCATGGCATCTTCTTGTCGGCGAGGTAATCGATGGCGCGCTGCGGCGAGCCCGACGGGGCCAGGATGACGCCGTCGACGCGGCGCTGATGGAAAGCGCGCACCACCTGCAGTTCGCGGTCGGGATCCTCCTGGGTATCCGACAGAAACACCATCAGCCCAAGCCGTGCGCATTCGGCCTCGACCGCGCAGATGATGTCGGTGAAATAAGGGTTGGAGATTGCCGAGATCGCCAGGCCGACGCTGTTGGTGGTTGAGGCCTTCAGCGAGCGCGCCAGCTCGTTGGGCTGGTAGCCCATGGCGGCAATGGCGTCGTTGATCAGCCTCGCCTTTTCCAGCGAAACGAAGCGCGTGTTGTTGACGACATGCGAGACGGTCGACACCGACACGCCGGCGCGCCGCGCCACTTCAGCCATTGTCGGCAAGACATATCAGCGCCTGCAAGCGCTCCTCCCTTATGCGTTTCCCGTCCGCTCTGATGGCGGATTTCAAGGGAGCTTAGGGTGATCGAAACGTTTGCGCAATCGATTCGATGGAAATTTTTAGCGGGGCTTATCTCCCCCTCAAGGGCATAGGCGCTAAGATAGCTTTGGCATGGACTGAAACTTGCGCTTTCGTGGTGGCTCACGCCAGCGATATCGCAAGGCACGGAGATTGTGGCGCAGGGTTGCCAAGGGAGGTTGAGCGAAGATCGCTGCGATCAGAGAGGCGACGATCTGGCGGGTGGCGCGCCACAGCAGCGGGCGCCCGTCGCTCAAGGGGGAGAGACACCCAACTCCTGCGAGAGGGGTTCGGTCACGAGCGCGATGAGGAAGTGTGCAAGGATCCAAGGCTTTGCGATCCTTGGGTCTTTGGCGGGAGGAGAGCGCAGCCCGATCAGGCTCTTCAGGCGCTTGAAGGCGAGCTCGATGCGCCAGCGCATGCGGTAGAGCTTGAGGACCGTATCGGCGGGAAACTCCTCCCGGTCAAGCGAGGTCACAAGCAGGACGAAGCCGGCCGCAATCAGCGTCTGCGGTTGAACCTTGTTGCCCTTGGCCCTGGCTTCCTTGTTGATTTTGCGCCGCGCTTCTTGTGCCGCGGCCTCGGATTTGCGCAAGGCGATCAGGCGCATCTTCACAGGCTCGCCCTTCTTGAGTGCCAGCCGGGCAGGCGTTTCGCAGACTTCCTCCCGGCAGCTCTCCAGGTAGCCGATGAGATCGAACGCCCTGCCGTTGGCGTCGAGCCATCGCGCGTTTTTCCACGACGCGCGCACAACAACATCGCCGCCTTGCGCCATGACCTTTGCGATCCGCTCGGCCTGCAGATAGGCGCGGTCACCGATGCGGATCTCGCCCGGCACCACCGGCACGCGGTCGATCAGCTCGGCTTCGCTCTGGTCGGTGATCTCGAGGAAGTCGAACTGCTCGCGCTCAAGCTCAAAGGCGCAGTGCATGCGCCAAAGACCATTGTTCTTCTTCTCATACGCACCGGCCTTGGCAACCGCTGTCGCATCGAGGATGCGAACCAGTCGGCCTTTGGCCAAACCTGCATCCTCGCGCTTCAAAAGGTGCCCAATCAACTGCTGCAGCCATGGTCCTGCATTGCGCAGCCGGCCGAGCAACGCCACGTCCGAAATGTCGGCAATCCCGCTCGCCGCCGCCCAGGCCACGACGCCCCGCATGCCAACCTTGCCAAGGCAGTAAGCCAGTGTCAGGCGCAACAGATCGCTCGCCGACCTGACGCCCCGCGGGCGCAGGAACGCCTTCGTCTCGCGGGCACTTCCTGCGATCAACTCTTCGCCGCCCAGAAGCTCAATCGTCTCGGCCCAGCCGTCATCAACAAGCGATTCGTGTGTCATCGCAGTGTAGAATCACACCCGATTCCGCAGGGCAATACCTATCTTNCCGTCATCAACAAGCGATTCGTGTGTCATCGCAGTGTAGAATCACACCCGATTCCGCAGGGCAATACCTATCTTAGCGCCTATGCCCTCGAGGGGGAGATGTCGCCGAAGGCGACAGAGGGGGTCGCCGCGCGTGAAGCGCCAACCTTCCATCTGCAGCAAGGACGTCGAGCCCAGTCGCACCGACCCCCTCTGGCCTGCCGGCCATCTCCCCCTCAAGGGGGGAGATTCGCGGTTTCACCGAACTCCGCCACCAGCCCCTCATATTCCTCAAAGGCCGGCAGCGCCTCGTAACTGTGCACCGCAGGCGTCGTTGCCCAGGGGAGTTTCTCGCTGGTCCATGTCTCGATGAACGGCGTGAACCAGCCGGGCTCGTCGAGCATGGTGGGGCGCAGATTGACGAACCAGTCGAGCTCTTCGGGCTGGGTGAACATCCAGCTCATGCAATGCGGGCAGAAGTAATGACGCGAGGCGCCGTGCAGCCCGCCGATCACCGGCTCGCCTTGCATGATTTCGAAGCCGTCCGAGGGAATGGCGGCGCTCAGTGAATAGGCGCTGGCCGACATGCGCTGGCAGCCGGTGCAATGGCAAGCCATGGTCAAAAGCGGTTTTGCGGAAATCTTGAGCCGCACACGTCCGCAGCGGCACCCGCCTTCGGCCGGCAATTTCAGGGTTGGCACGGTAGTCTCCCAGTATTCGAAGCGCCGGCGCTTCAGTCGCCGGTCAGCGCCTTCGTCGTCACCAGCGTGGCGCCGGCATCGGTGAAGTCCGCATTGTACCGGGCGATGATCTCGGTCGCGGTTTCGCCTTCAGTGTCCAGCGTGGAATGGGCATCGGAAACGACGGTAACGCCGAGGCCCTCGGCCAGGGCGCCCTTGACGGTGCCGGCGATGCAGAAATCGGTTTGCGCTCCGGCGAGCACGACTTCGCCGGCCCCCTGCCCGGCCACCCAGGCGCCAAGCTCGGCATTCGAAAAGGCGTTACGGACGGTCTTGGAGAATGTCGGCTCGTCCTTGGCCTGGCCGAGTTCCGGCCATACCGGCCAACCCGGCTCGCCCGGCGCCAGCGGATCGCTGGCCGGCCCGTCATGCCGCACGAACGCTATCCGGCGCCCCTCGCGCCGCGCCCAGCCGATCAGCGAGCGGGTACGCTCGGCTATGCCCGGCGCATCATGGATCGGCGGCTCGACGCGCCCGTCGAACATGTTGGTCTGGAGATCGATGACGATGAGGGGAGCGAGTTTTGACATGGCGCGAAGATAACGCGGGCGATGGGAGGGTCAAGACGGCGAAGCTGCTGATCTCCCCCTTGGGGAGATTACCTGTACCCTCACCCGATTCCACCCGCGACCACGTAAGCACCAGCCGTGCGTCCATCCTCCAGCCGCATGACGGCCGTAACGATCGAGCCGTAAGCGCCTCGCCGCACACTGTGCATTCTTTCATGCTCGCCGGCCGGCACCAGGATGCGACCGTGAAAGCTTGTGCCGCTGCGCCGCAGAGCGACCGGTTCGCCATTGACGTGAACCTTGAGGTCAGCGGTCTCCGCATCGAGTTCAACCGTCACGGCGATCTCGGCCTGGTCTCCTCGCCGCATCGTTTCAGCGGCAAGCCTGAGTGCCGGCGGCAGCGCATCGCCGACCCGCAAATCACCGCGTTCCGCAAAGACATCGTCCGGCAATTCCGGCGTGCGCGGCGGGCTGGTGCGGCGCTGGGTGGCGCGCTCGTAGTCGCCGGCGAGGCGCAGCAACTCCGCATCATCATAGGCCTTGCCCGCAAAGGTCAGCCCGACCGGCATGCCGATATCGGCCATCGTTCCCATCGGCACGGTAACGGTCGGGATGCCAAGATGACGCCACACCAGATTGCCATTGGCAACCCAGGTGCCGTTGCGCCAGGCGATTGCTGCAGAGGTCTCGTTGACGTCGGCATCGGCCGGGCCGACATCGGCGACCGCCGGCAGCACGACGGCGTCGAGCCTGTGCTCGTCCAGCCAGTCCTCGAAGTCGATGCGCCGCGTCGCCTCCAATCCCCTCAGACCTTCCGCCAGCGCTGGAATGTCCAGCAATGGCATCACGCCCTGCTTGGCGCTCGTGACGTAGTCGGCCAGATCGAAACCGTCGTCGCCATAGCGGTCCGGCAGCGCGCCCGGCGGCTGCGGGAAAATCTTTGGGCCGTCGACCGCAGCCAGATCGGGGATCGCCGGATCGGCATTGGCGCGCAGGAAATCGTCCCAGCCCCACATGCAGAGATCCCAGATTTCGCGCTCGGCGAAGGCTTCCGGCACCAGCCCGCGTTCGACCATGGTTTTTGTGCCCGGACGGTCGCGCTCATAGTTCGAGACGACGGGGAAATCGACCTCGACCACCTCCGCGCCGAGCTTTTCCAGGTCACGCGCTGCCTGCCGCCAGAGGTCGAGCACCGAGGCGCGGGTCTCGATGGGTTTGGGCGCGCCGCCGTCGCGGCCGATATACATTTTCGGCACGCCGAGGCGTTTGCCTTTCAACGAGCCCTCCAAGGCGAGTGTAGTGTAGCTTGGCGGCCTGAGAGCAGCGCTTTTCGCGATCGACACCCAGGGCTGCGCGCGCCAGAAATCGCCGCGCGTCTCGGTATCGTCGGCGACGATCACGTCGAGCAGCTCCAGCATGTCGGCAATGCCGCGCGTGTGCGGCACCACCACATCCATGGTCGGCACCAGCGGCCAGTTGCCCCTGACCGAAATGACGCCGCGCGACGGCGTGTAGGCGACAAGTGCATTGTTGGACGCCGGCGCGCGGCCGGAAGACCATGTCTCCTCGCCCAGCCCGAAAGCGGCAAAGCTGGCGGCGGTGGCCGTGCCCGAGCCGTTGGACGAGCCGGAAGCGAAGGCGGCGGTCAGGTAATCTGCATTGTAGGGGCTTTCGGCCCGGCCATAGACGCCGCGCTGCATGCCGCCATTCGCCATTGGCGGCATGTTGGTCAGCCCGATCAGCACAGCACCACCGGCCCTCAGCCTGGCAATGGTGAAAGCGTCCTCATTGGCGACGAGATGCTCGACGGCGGGCGAGCCGGCGGCCACCGTCAGGCCCTTCACCTTATAGCTGTCCTTGGCGGTGTAGGGGATGCCGTCGAGCGGCCCGAGGGTGGCGCCATTGCGCCGCCGCAGGTCGGACGCCGCCGCCTCCTCGAACATTGCCGGGTTAAGCACCGGCACGGCATTGAGCGCGATGCCATGGCGGTCGTAGTGCGCGATGCGCCTGAGATAAGCGCCCACCAGCTCGACGCTGGTGACGGTGCCGTCTTCGAGGGCATGCCGCAGATCGGCAATCGAGGCTTCGACGATGTGGAGGTTGGGCATGGGATTCTCGAGATGCAGCGGCAAATGAGTCTTCGCATCGTGCGATGCGAGTGTCATGCCTCAAACGGAAGGCGTGACGGCGACGCTGCTGGTCTCCCCCCAATTTAGGAGATGGGCCGGTAGGCATAAGTGGCCTCCGAAATTGACTGATGAAAGACAGTTTTGGTGTCCGCTGCCGATGTCCGTTATATGACACGATCTCGGCGATTTCAGCGGAGTTGCCTGACCTCAGCTCACAGCGTCTTGCTGTCGAACTGGCCTTTTTCCTTCATCATTTCGAGGAAGATCCTGGCCTCGGCGTTTCCGTGGCTTGCCGATGTGGAAAACCACTTGGCAGCTTCCGGATAGTTCGGCTTGCCGTCGATGCCGGTGTAATAAAGCTTGCCAAGGTTGAGTTCTGCTTCGACATTTCCCACCTTGGCTGCCTCCAGCAACCAGAATTCGGCGGATTTGTCATCCTTGGCTATCCCTCTGCCGCGGGCATAGGCAACAGCCAGGTACAGTTCAGACGAAACGTCCCCCTGCTTTGCGGCCTTGAGCCACCACGAAACGGCATCAGCGTCGCTCTGGGTCAGTCCGGCGCCCGTCCAATATGCAAGGCCGAGGTTCGCCTGCGCATAAGCGTCTCCCTGGCTCGCCGCCTTCAGCCACCAGGACGATGCTTCGGCATCACTTTTGGCAGTGCCCTTGCCCGTAGCATAGGCATAGGCCAGCGCAGACTGCGCCGGGACATTGTCCTGTTCCGCCGCCTTGACCAACCAGGCGAACGACTGGGCGTCGTCCTTGCCGATGCCTTTTCCCAATTCATACGCGTTTGCTAAGGAGTATTGCGCTTCCGGCACACCGGCGACCGCGGCCTTCATCCACCATTCGAAGGCCAGGCGGTCATCCTGACCGACGCCGTGGCCAAGCGAATACAGCGTGCCCAACAGAGACTGGGCACTCGGCTCACCCTTGTCGACCGCCTTTCGCACCCACGTCACGGCGAGCTGATCGTCCTTCTCGACGCCTTCACCGAGATAATAGGATCGACCGATGCAGTAGGCAGCTTCGGTACTGCCGCCATCGGCTGCCTTGCGCCACCAGGAGAGAGCTTGCTCATAGCTTTGCGGAACACCTTGGCCCTGCGCGTACAGGGTGCCGATGGCATAGTAACCATTCGCGTTGCCCTTGTCGGCCGACTGTGTGGCAAATTTTAACGCCAGCTGGTCGTTTCTTTCGACACCTCGGCCATGGGAATAGGCCTGGGCGAGCAAGGATGCCGCATCTGCATTTCCTTGCTCGGCTGCTTTGCCCCACCAGTAGGTCGCCTGCCTGTCATTTTGGGCAATACCCTGGCCACGCCAGTACATTAATCCCAGATTGTACTGTGCGTCAGCATTTCCCAGGTCGGCCAGCACGGAGATCTGATGGAATTGCTCGCGATAATCCTTTGCCAGGACAGCCGCTTGAATCTTCTTAATGGCCGACCACTGCACATAATAATTTCGGCCAGGACCGAGCAGCACATAAGCCGCCAGCAACACCAGAACGACGGTAAGGACCCCTCGGCGACGCGACTTGGGCGGGCTGTAGACAGGTGTATCCACTTTGGGCGCCCAGTCGTTGTTGCTCACCGTCCCCAATCCATTTGCAGCCACCAGTAATCCATAGCGCAAGCGAGGCTGTTCTGGAATATCCAAAGCATTTGATGTCGCTACTGCGGTGCGCCGGCGAACAGGATTTCGCCATCGCCGCCAGCCGCCGGCCAATCCCTGATGGTGCGATCGTCGCCGCCGGTGACCAGTGTGCCGTCGGTGGCGAAGGCAACGGCGTAGATCGGGCCGGTGCGGCTGTCGAACATGGCGATCTGGTCTCCAGTGCCGAGATCCCACAGCCGCGCCGTGCCGTCGAGCGAGCCGGAGGCCAGGCGCTTGCCGTCGGCCGACAGCGCCAGCGTATAGACGGTGCCTTCGTGGCCCTCGAAGCGGCGCAATTCCCTAAACGTGTCGAGGTCCCAGAGCTTGATCGTGTAGTCGCCGCTGCCGGTGACGACATGATGGCCGTCGGCGGTGAAGACGGCGCCGTAGGTGCCTTGCTCGTGGCCGTGCCAGCTTCGCAATTGCTTGCCGCTTTCAACGTCCCACAATTTCAGCGTGCCGTCGATGGAGCCGCTCAGCGCGCGCGTGCCGTCGGGCGAGATTGCGACCGTGCTGATCGGCCAGTCATGTCCGGTCATCACATGCAGCACCGACTTGTTGACGAGATCCCAGACGATGACGTTGCCGGTGTCGTGGCCACTGACGGCGCGCTTGCCGTCCGGGCTGATCGCCAGCTTGCGCACGCCGCCATTCGCGCCCGACGAGAAGACATGCAGCACCGCGCCGTCGGCAAGCTTTCGCAGCACGATCTCGCCATCGTCGCCGGCGGTCAGCGCGGTGGCGCCGTCGGGCATGAACAGCGCCGTGCGCGCCATGTCCTTGTGTTCACCAAGGTTGCGGATCAGCCGCTTGCCGGCGACGTCCCAGAGCTTGATCATATGGTCGGTGCTGGCGCTCATGATGTCGCGGCCATCGGCCGAGACGGCGAGCCAGACGACGGCGTCGCGGTGGCCGTCGGGCTCGGTCGGCAGCGCCGGCGGAGGCGGCGGCAAGGGCGCGACGGTTTGCGGTGGCGTGGCCGGAGCCGGTGGTGGAGCAGTCTCCGGTGGCGGTGTCGCCGGAGCGAGTGCGACTTGTGGCGGCCGAGGGGGAGCAGCCGGAGGCCTAGGGTGCGCCGGTTCCGGCGGTTTGGCAGCCTGCTCAGGCGGGGTTGGCTCGGGAGGCATGGCGAGCGGCGGGGAACTCGGTGGAACCGCCGGCGTCGCCAAGTCCGGTGGGACGCCGGCGATATCCTGGCCCTTCGGCTCGGCTTTGGGCTCCTTCGGGGCGACGACCTCAGCGCCCGGGCCGGCGTCACGCGCCCAAGGGAAGTGGTCGGCCAGCAGCGCCAGAACGGCGAGCACCGGCAACATGAGGAAGGCGCGCCGCCAGCCCGGGCGACCCTTAGATTCGATCCCGGCGTCGCGGCCAAAAAGCGGCGTTCCAGCAGGCTGGCTTCGCCGACCCGGCAGCAGCCCAGCCCAGAACAACAGGGCGCCAAGCAGGCAAAGCCCGCCGACGGTCAGGAACACCACGGGCTGCAGCGTGGCTGGGCCGTGCAGCATGTGGTCGATCCCGCTCCAGCTGAAATCTCTGTCGCCGAGCAGCAGATACGCCCGCACCAGACAAGCCAAAGCGGCCGCCAGCAGCGGAAGCGCAAACAGCCTTTCGGCCAACCTGTCCATCGGACTCCCCCTCCGGTGCCGCACCTTGCTCATCATGCGGCCGCCGCAGCGAAACAAATAGCGCAAAACTGCGCCCACGAAAGTGGGCGCGATCACGCAGCCAAATTCACTTCAATTCGACCCATACCGGCGCGTGGTCGCTGGCGCCGTCCTCACCTCTGACATCGCGGTCGATGCCGGCAGCGGTGAGGCGGCGCGCCAGTTTCTTCGACAGCAAGATGTGGTCGAGCCGCAGCCCGGCATCGCGCAGCCAGCGGTTGCGGCGATAATCCCAGAATGTGTAGAGCGTTTCCTTCGGATGCTTCTTGCGGAGCGCATCGGTCCAGCCCTGCTCGAGCAGACGCTGGAACGACGCCCGGCTTTCCGGCTGCACCAGCGCGTTGTCGTCATAGGAGCGGGTGGCGTAGATGTCGCGCGGCTCGGGCACGATGTTGTAGTCGCCGACCAGCGCCACCGGCAGGCCGGTGTCGAACAGTTCTGCGGCATGCGCCTCCAGCCGCGCGTGCCACGCCAGCTTGTACTGGAATTTCGGCCCCGGCTGCGGGTTACCGTTGGGCGCGTAGAGACAGGCGATGACGACGCCCGACACCGCCGCCTCGATGTAGCGGCTCTGCTTGTCGGCGGTATCGCCGGGCAGTTCGTCACGGGTCAGCACCGGCTCGGCTCCTCGCGCCAGTATGGCTACGCCGTTCCAGGTCGGCTCGCCCTTCCACACCGCGCCATAGCCGGCGTCGGCCAGTGCCGTGCGCGGAAACTGCAGGTCGCGCGCCTTCAGCTCCTGCAGGCAGACGACATCGGGCTTGGCTGCCGCCAGCCACGCCAGCAGGTTTTGCAGCCGGCTGTTGACGTTGTTGATATTGAAGGTGGCGATTTTCATTTGGCGATCAGGAAACGATCCGCCCTGTCCACGCCTTCACCGTCCCGGCCAGCGTCTTCAGATGATCCGCCGTCGAAAACCCCGACACGCTCTTGCGCGGCTTCAGGTCGTGGTCGCCATCCTCCAGCCAGATCACCTCGATGGCTTTGGAAAGGCCGTAGGTCCCGACCTCTTCTTTCGTGCCGAACTCGTCGCGGGTGCCCTGGAAGATCAGCGTCGGCGTCTTGAAGTCGGCGAGATGTTTTGTCCTGAGTTGCTCGGGCTTGGCCGGCGGATGAAAGGGATAGCCGAGGCAGACGAGGCCCGAAATCTCGCCCTTGGCGAACATCTCGTCGGCAACCATCGAGGCGACGCGCCCGCCCATCGACTTGCCGCCGATGATCAGCTTCCCGGTGACGCCCCTCGCCCTGAGGTCCGCGATTGCCTTGATGTATTCCGGGTTGACCGTCTCGGCACGCGGCGGCGGCTTGCGCTGGCCATAGCGTCGCGCCGCCATATAGTGGAATTCGAAGCGCGCAACCTGGAAGCCGGCTGTGGCGAGCGCCTTGGCGGTGTCGGTCATCGAGGGGGAATCCATCGACGCGCCCGCGCCATGGGCAAGCAGGATGGTGAGGGGGGCGGTGTCGTTGCCGTCGAAGAGGAAGGCGGTCATGGGGTGCGCTGCCGGTAAAGGCCGAGTTCCTTCGCGCCCCCCTCTGTCCTGCCGGACATCTCCCCCTCAAGGGGGGAGATTGGCAGTTTCAGCGCCTCACGGACCTCGCGACGATAGTGATTGGCGAAAGCGATGGCGACACCCAATCTCCCCCCTTGAGGGGGAGATGGCCGGCAGGCCAGAGGGGGGTGCTCGCGCGCCAACATCTCACCCCGCCGTCCGCGCCGTCTGCAGATCCACGAACTGTATCCCCTTTTGCGCCATCCGCGCCCACTCGGACTCAGCATCGAGTTTGAGATAGCGCACCCAGTTCCGCCGCGCCTCCAGTAGATCCCCGGCGTCGAATTCCAGTCGGGCGAGGTTGAACACTGGATCGGCATAAGTCCTGTCGAGCGTGATCGCCTTTTGCAGATGGCGGCGCGCAGAAGGCACCTTGCCCTGCTCACTCATCAGGCCGGCGAGGTTGAACCAGGCCTCGACGAATGCGGGATCTAGCTTGATCGCGCGGGCGTAGTCGTGCGCGGCCTCACTGACACGCCCTGCGCCGCGCAGGCAGTTGGCGCGGTTGAAGGCGGCGATGGCGTCGCTCGGATCGATGGCAAGGCAGCGCTGGTAAAGGGCCGCCGCCTGCTCGTGATCGCCCTGTTCCTCCGCGCTTTCAGCCTCGGCGAACAGGTCCTCCAGCGTGTCGTCGCCGGCTGCACTGCCGAGATCAAACAGCAGCTGGCCGTCGAGTTCGCTCTGGCCGCCTTCGAGATAGATCGCACCGGGCCGGCCATGCTGCGAGCCGACATTGAGCGATTTGGCGGTGAGCGAAGCGACCGGACCGGAGCGATGCACGGAGCGCGCGATCGCGCCCCAGGATGCACCGCCGGCGACCAGCCCGGCATATTTGCGGGCAAGGATCAGATCGCGGAACGAGTAGGGTTCACAATCGTGCTCGAAGGCGTCGAACAGGCTGAGCAGGTCGAGGTCGGCACCGGACAGTCTGGACTGGTCGACGAGAGACTGCCTGGACAGCGAAGACGCCTCCGGCGCCTTCATCAGACCAAGCAGGCGCAGGAAGCCATTTTCGCTAAGGAGTGTTCGGCCAGCGGAGCCCTCGGCTGCAACCCGGCGCTCGATCTCGGCATCGCCGCCCTTCGCCGTGCCGGCCTTGGCGATCAGCGTTCGGCCGAACACAACATGGCTGGTGCGCCTGGTGACGCCGCGCCGCAACTGGCCGTGCTGACGCTCCACCTCACGGGCCGCGAGCCGCAGCGGAAATGCCGCCAGCGCGCCGATGGCGCCGAAGACGNCGAAGACGGCGCCCGGGATTATACCGGTCGGCGCCGTCACCCCTTGCTCTTGCCGACGGCCTTGAGCAGATTGGCCTTCAACGGGTTTTCCTTGGCCGCACCCGCCTTACCCTTGGCGGCAGGTTTTTCAGCGTCGTCGGCCTTGCTCTTCGACTTGGCCGGCGGCTTGGCTGATTGCGACAGGCTCGCCTTCAACGCGTCCATGAGGTTGATGACATTGCCACGCTCGGGCGCCGCCGCAATGATCGGCTTATGGCCCTTCAGTTTCTCGCGGATCATCGTCATCAGCGCGATCTCGTAGCGGTCCTCATAATTCTTCGGATCGAAGGTGGTTTCCTTCTGCTTGATCAGCGCTTCGGCCAATTGCAGCATTTCGGGATCCGGCTTGCCAGCCGGGATGTTGCCGAAATATTCAGCCGTGCCGCGCACTTCGTTCGGGTTCCTCAACGTACACACGAACATGCCGTTCTCGCGCGCGCCGATCGTCACCACGCGCTCGCGGCTGGACAGGACAAGGCGGGCAATGGCCAGCTTGCCGGATTTGCGCATTGCCTCGCGCAGCACGGCGAAGGTTTCTTCCGCCATGGCGCCATCCGGCGCCATATAGTACGGCGCATCTTGATAGATGACGTCAACCTCGTCTTCGTCGACGAAGGCCTCGATGTTCATCGTGTGATTGGATTCGATGCGCACTGCTTCGAGGTCGGCCTCATCGATGATGATGTACTGCTTGTCCTCGTATTCGTAACCCTTGACCAAGTCCGCGCGCTCGACGAGGCCGAGTTCAGGGTCGACCGGCTTCATGTTGATGCGGTTGTGGGTCTTCTTGTGCAATTGGTTGAACGATATGCGCTCGCTGGTCGTCGTTGCCGGATAGAGCCGGACCGGACAACTGACGAGGCTGAGCTTGAGGTAACCCTTCCAACTTGCCCTGGGCGCCATGATACTCTCCTACGCGGCCATGCACTGACATTTCAGACTGAGCATGATCTTAACCGAAAACCGGTTCCCACGTTTCGGGGTCATGCTTACTGCAGCGCTTCGTTCCGAGGACGATTGGCACTGCGCAAATCCTACACCGGCCCCAAACATACCGGCAAATTCCTGACGAAACCTTCCAGGTGAGCTGGAGGGCACCGACGGAGGATAATTCAAATTGTCCGCATGGTCGATGGACTTGGGGAAGTAAGTCATGCCGGAGGGACAGCACCCCCCTCTGTCCTGCCGGACATCTCCCCCGCAAGTGGGGAGATTGGCAGCTTCAACCTTATCGCTCCTCTTGCAAGGTTTGCGATTGGCGAAAGCAGAGGCGACATCCGATCTCCCCCCTTGCGGGGGAGATGTCCGGCAGGACAGAGGGGGGGTGTGCCGGATCGCCAACACCTCCCGATCTACTTCCCCGAAAACAACGGCAAATCTCTTGCGAAATCCTCCATGTCCGCCCACGGATCGCCCGACGTCGCCAACAGCCCCGGCAAGGACGAATAGTTCAGATCCTGCGGCGCATCGATCGTCTCAAGGTCTGCCCAACTCACCGGCGTCGACGCCGGCAGGTTGGTGCGGGCGCGCAGCGAATAAGGCGCCGCGGAGGTGTGGCCGCGCGCGTTGCGGTGATAGTCGATGAAGATGCGGCGCTTGCGGTTTTCCTTGCCCATTGTGGTGGTGAAAGTGTCGGGCGCGGTGGCCGCCAGGTGCGTGGAGATGGCGCTGGTCGCCTGGTGCAGCTTCTTCCAGTTCTGCTTTTGCGTCACCGGCACGGTTATGTGGATGCCGCTGCCGCCGGATGTCTTGGCGAACGGCACCAGGCCGAACCGCTCCAATTCGCCCTTGATGTGGACGGCGGCCTCGACCACCTCGCGCCAGGCGATGCCCTCACCCGGATCGAGATCGAAAACGATCTGGTCGGGCTTGTCGAGGCTCAAGCGATGCGTGCCCCAGGTGTGGAACTCAACGACGCCGAACTGCGCGAGTGCCAGATAGCCTTTTGCTCCCTCGACCGACAGATAGGATTTGGTTTCACCTTCGAAGTTGGTGGCGTCAAAAGTGACCACCGACGGCGGCATGCCGGTGAAGGCGTGGCGCTGGAAGAAACAGTCCTTCGGCAGGCCCGTCGGGCAGCGCACCAGCGACACCGGGCGGCCCATAATGTGCGGCAGCATGAAATCGCCGACCAGCGCGTAATAGACGGCGATGTCGAGTTTGGTCGGTCCGGTCTTGCCGAACAGCCGCCGCTCCGGATTGGTCACCCAGATGGTTGCGAGATCGGCTTCGGCGATCAGCCGCTTGCGCTTCGGCGACACCGGCGTCGACAGGCCGACATCGCGCAAGCCCCGAAACACACCGTGGCGCAGCGAATTGTCCGCCGTTCGGTTGGCGTAGTGGATGCGGGCCGACAGCATCGGCCGCACCCATTTCATCTCGCGCATGATCTCGCGCGGCACACCCTCGGGTGCTGTCGCGCCGTCTCGCAGCGGCTGCAGCCGGGCCAGCAAGTCGCCCGCCGTCGCGGCATCGAAGCCGGTGCCAACCTTGCCGCGATAGTGCAGTTCACCATCCGCGAATTCAGCCATGCCGATTGCCGCCAGTCCTTCGGCCGCGTCGGAAACGGTGTAGCCGGCGATGATGAAATCGCCGGTCTCAAGCGCTTTGACCTTGGTCCAGCTCTTCGTGCGGCCGCTCTGGTAGATGGCGTTGGCGCGCTTGGAGACGACGCCCTCCAGCCCAAGGATCGAGGCCTGATCGTACAGCCCCTGTCCGTCGCCTTCGACATGGTCGCTCAGCTGGATGGCGGAGGTGGCGCCCTGCCCGGCTAGCAGTTCGGCGAGCAGGGCCTTGCGGTTTGCGAGCGGTGCCTTGCGGAGGTCCCAGCCGTCGAGATGCAGCAGGTCGAAGGCATAGAAATGGAGCTTGCTGCCCGCACCCGCCGACAGCGCATCCTGCAGCAGCGCGAAACGCGAGATGCCCTTCTCGTCCAGCACCATGATCTCGCCGTCGATGATCGCCTGGCTGAGCGGTAGCCGGGAAAAGGCTTGCGGCAGGTCGCCGTAACGCTTCGTCCAGTCGATGCCGCCGCGGGTGATCAACCTGACCTCGCCATCTCCGACATGCGCCATGGTACGATAGCCGTCGAATTTTATTTCATGCAGCCAGAGTTCACCTGTGTCTTCCACCGGCCCGCCCGGCGGTTTCGGCACCTGCGTGGCGAGCTGCGGCTCGATGCGCGACGGCGGATCGCCCCTGACCGCACCGGACAACGCGCCGGGTTTCAGCGCGCCGGGCTTGGGCGGCAGGCGGGCCGGCTTCCTCGGCGGCGCCACCAGCTCCTCGATCCGCTTGCCGGACTTCACGCTTTCCGGCCGCGCTTCCAGGATGTCGAGGCCGGTATCGGCGGCGAGATCGCGCTCCTTGAACAGCAGCCAGTTTTTCTTCTCGCTGTCTTCGCCGGGCTTGGGCTTCAGACGGGTCAGCATCCAGCCGCCATTCAACTTGTCGCCGGCCAGCCGGAACTTGAAGGCGCCGGTGCGCAGGCTCTTGTCGACATCGTCCATCGGTGCCCAGGTGCCGGTGTCCCAGACGATCATCGGCCCGCCGCCATATTCGCCTTCGGGAATGACGCCCTCGAAGTCGATATATTCGAGCGGATGGTCCTCGGTCTCGACTGCGAGCCGCTTGTCGGCCGGGTTGAGCGAGGGCCCGCGCGGCACCGCCCAGCTTTTCAGCACGCCGCCGACCTGCAGGCGCAAATCGTAATGGTCGGCGGTGGCGTGATGCTTGTGGACGACGAAGCGGTTGCCGTCGCCTGAAATGACCCCGCCCGCCGGTTCCGGCGTCTTCGTAAATTCGCGCTTGGCGCGATAGGCCTTGAGTGTTGGCGGGGTTGGCATGGGTCAGGCGGGTGCGGCGGCGGCGGACGAACCTTCCCTGCGCAGCGTTCCTGCACAGTGCTGTCCCGCCAACATTTCAAATTTCCCAGCGCGGTGCGAAGGAACGGCGTTCACACTCAATCGTCGGTGGCCGGCGTCAGGTCTAGCTCGGCCGGGGACAGCCCTTGCTGGAGCTGGCTCAGCCGGAACTCGTCGACCCAGTAGGCCTCGCCGTCGACCAGCACGCGGGCCGAGTAGACGCCGCCGGAAAAGCTTTGCGCGGTGACGTAGACCTTGTGGCGGTCGAGCGCCTTGCGCACCGCGGCGCGCTTGGAATTCTGGCTGGTGACGGAACTGGCCATGGCTCACTCATACACAAGACCGCAAGACATGGCGGCGGCCTAAGGATGCTGGAGATCGGCTGCTCTGTCAATTTTGACCGCCTGCTTCTGGCAGCGCTACGATCCGGCGGCAGCAAAAAACCGCTGCGCCTCGGCAGTGGGCTTTGCAATGGCGACGACAATATTCGGTTAGTGGTCCGAAGGAATTATGAGCGCGGTGACGCGCGAGAGCTGCTGACGCCGGTTCCGCGTCGGCTTCTCGTAGATCTTCTTCATTGGTATCCCATGGCCCCCAATGGCCGCCGGCAAAGGCGCTTGCGGCTGGGGTTTTGTCAAGGGAAGCGCTGTTCTTCCGCCGAACAGCTATGGAAACTGGAGGAGCGGCCGCTATAGCTTTCCTCAGCCCCAAGGAGAACGGCAATGACCCTCAGCACCCGCAAACTCGGCAGCCAGGGGCTGCAGGTCTCGGTGATCGGCCTCGGCTGCATGGGCATGAGCCAGTCCTACGGCCCTGCCGACGAGGCGGAATCGATCGCCACCCTGCACCGAGCCATCGAACTCGGCTGTACCTTCCTCGACACGGCGGAAGTCTACGGCGCTTATGCCAATGAAGAACTGCTCGGGCGGGCGCTGAAGGGCCGGCGCGATGAGGTGACCCTTGCCACCAAATTCGGCTTCCGCATCGAAAACGGCAGACAGGTCGGCACGGAGCGTGACAGCCGGCCCGACCATATCCGCGAGGCGCTGGAGGGCTCGCTGAAGCGGCTCGGCACCGACCATATCGACCTTTACTATCAGCATCGCGTCGATCCGGCCGTGCCGATGGAAGACGTCGCCGGCACGATCGGCCGGCTCGTCGCCGAGGGCAAGGTGCGCTTCTTCGGCCTGTCGGAGGCTGGTGCGGCCAACATCGGCCGCGCACATGCCGTGCATCCGGTCTCGGCGCTGCAGAGCGAGTATTCGCTGTGGGAGCGCAATCTGGAGCCGGAAATCATCCCGCTGCTCAAAAAGCTCGGCATCGGCCTGGTGCCGTTCGCGCCGCTCGGCCGCGGTTTCCTCGCCGGCGATGTCAAGCGCGCCGAGGATTATCCGGAAGGCGATTTTCGGCGCGGCGACCCCCGCTACCAGGGCGCAAACTACGACGCCAATGTCGCGGCAGCGGCTGCGGTGCAAGAGGTGGCCGCGGCCAAAGGGGTAAAGCCCGCACAGATCGCGCTGGCCTGGGTGCTCGGCAAGGGCGACGGCTTCGGCATCGACATCGTGCCGATCCCGGGGACAAAGCGGCGCAAGTATCTGGAGGAAAATGTCGCTGCCGCAGCGATCACGCTCGAAGCCGCCGAGATGGCTGCGCTCGACGCGGCACTCGCGCCGGGCAAGGTCTCAGGGCCGCGCTACAATGAGCGGGTGATGACGACCATCGACAGGTAGAGGCGTCTAAGCTGCCAATTTCCCCCCTCGTGGGGGAGATGCCTGGCAAGGCAGAGGGGGCGCGAAGGATCGCCCGCATCAAGTATTCTGCGTAGGGGTTAGCTCAAAGATGTAAGTGAAATTGGCCAATGTCGGCGGGACAGCGCCCCCCTCTGTCCTGCCGGACATCTCCCCCACAAGCGGGGAGATTAGCAGTTTCAGCCCCTCGCCTCACCTTGCGTAATCGATTTTCCTTGGCTAGCATCCTCGGGTCGGCGCCGTGCGGAGGAGAACGTTGCGGCGGACCGGCTGGAGCGCCTCGCGTCCCCTCGGGGCGTTCACAGGACACTCCATTTTTGAATTGACGCAAGGACCGTCCCGAGCCGCTCCCGGTTTCGGGCTCCTGCGTTCATGTGGAGGATATCTGATGAACAGACGCGAATTCCTGTTGTCGACCGTGGCGACCGGCGCCATGGCGCTGGCCGCGCCCATGGCCTTTGCCGCCGACAAACTGACCATATTGGGCTCGGTGCCCAATCTCGGCTTTCCGTTCTTTGTGCACATGCTGAACGAGATCAAGGCGGAGGCGCAGGCGCAAGGCGTCAATCTGACCGAGAGCGACGGCCAGAACTCGGCGCCGAAGCAGACCGCCGACATCGAGGCCGCACTTGTGCAGAAGGTCAACGCCATCGTGATTTCGCCGCTTGACGTCAACGCGCTGGCGCCAGCGATCGAGGAAGCGGTCAAGGCCGGGGTTCCCGTGGTCACCATCGACCGCCGCGTTGACGGCGTCGAGGGCATTCTGGCCCATGTCGGCGCCGACAATGTCAAGGGCGGCGAGGCCGAGGCGCAAGCCATGGTGGCGGCGTTCCCCAACGGCGCCAAGCTGTTCCATTTGCAGGGCCAGCCGGGTGCCGGGCCCGCGATCGACCGCAACAAAGGCGTCCACAATGTGCTCGATCCGCTCAAGGACAAGTACCAGATCATCTTCGAGCAGACCGCTAATTTCGCCCGCGCCGAAGCGCTGTCGGTGACCGAGGCCGGGCTTGCCGCCAACGGCAAGCCGGACGCCATCATCTGCGCCAATGACGACATGGCGCTCGGCGCGCTCGAAGCCTGTGCCGCGCGCAACTTCACCGACGTCAAGATCTACGGCTTCGACGCGCTGCCGGAAGCGCTGGTCGCCGTGCGCGACGGCAAGCTCGCCGGCACGGTCGAGCAGTTCCCCGGCGAACAGTCGCGCAAGGCGGTGCAGATCGCGGTCGCCTTCGCCAGGGACAAGACCGAGCCGAAGGAGAAGCTGGTGCTGTTGACGCCGATCGTCATCGGCAAGGACAATCTCGACAAGGCGGAGAGGTTGAACGAGACGAAGTGAGAGTAGGGCCCATGACGGGTGGAGGTCGCGCTCTGTCGCGCCCCCCTCTGTCCTGCCGGACATCGCCCCCACTTGGGGGGAGATTGGCCGTCACGTCTGCTTTCGCCAATCGCCAACGTTATAGAAATAGTGCTGCCGGCAAAACTGCTGATCTCCCCCCGTGTGGGGGAGATGTCCGGCAGGACAGAGGGGGGCGCTGTCCCGCTGCCTATCGCAATCCGGGAGCAATGCTTGTCCGCCGTTGAACCCACCGCATCATCGCCCCCGCTCCTTTCCGTCGAAGGCGTGACCAAGCATTTCTCCGGCGTCACCGCACTCAGCGATGTCTCGCTCGAGGTGCGGCCCAGTGAGATCCTTGGCCTGCTCGGCGAGAACGGCGCCGGCAAGTCGACGCTGTTGAAAATCCTGTCCGGCGTGATGCCGCCGTCAAGCGGCCGCATCGTCTTCGACGGCGCCGACTACGCGCCGTCCAGTCCGCAGGATGCGAAGCGGCATGGCATCGTCACCATCTATCAGGAACTGAGCCTGATCCCGACGCTGACGGTTGCGGAAAACATTTTCATCGGCCGCGCGCCGCTCGGGCCGCTCGGGCTGGTCAGCTGGCGCAGGATGGAGGACGCCTCGCGCGCGATCATCGCCCGCGTCGGTCTCGACATCGATCCGGCGACGCCGGTGTCCTCGCTGTCGGTAGCCGAACAGCAGCTGGTCGAAATCGCCCGCGCTCTGTCGCTGGAAAGCCGCCTGATCATCATGGACGAGCCGACCTCGGCGCTGACCGAGACCGAGGTGCAGAAACTGATGTCGATCATGGACAGGCTACGCAAGGACGGTGTCGCCATCATGTTCGTCACCCACCGGCTGGAAGAAGCGTCCGCCATTTGCGACCGCATGACCGTGCTGCGGGACGGCAGGCTGGCCGGTCATCTCGACCGCGATGGGCAGCCGATCCAGATTCCGAAGATCATCGAGAAGATGGTCGGCCGCGCCGCCTCCGAACTCTACGCGCGGCCGACGCAGCGCGACGTCGCCGGCGAGGTCCGGCTCTCGGTGCGAGGCTTGCGAACGGTGCGCGATCCGCTGGCGCCGCACGCCATCGTGCTCGAAGGTGTCAACCTCGATCTGAAGGCCGGCGAAATCCTCGGCGTTGCCGGTCTCGTCGGTTCCGGCCGCACCGAGCTTGCCCGCGCCATTTTCGGCGCCGACCGCATCGCGGCGGGTAACATCACGCTGGACGGCAAGCCGATCGCCCCGGCCTCCCCCGCCGACGCCATCAAACTCGGCATCGGGCTGGTGCCGGAAGACCGCAAGCACCAGGCGATCTTTGCAGCACTTGGCATTCTCAACAATTTCTCCATCGCCTCGCTCGGCCGCTACAGCAATGGGGCCGGCTTCATGGCCGAACGGCGCGAGCGCGAGGCGCTGGCCGGCTATCGCAAGGCACTGTCGATCCGCATGGCCTCGCCCGAGCAGGCGATCGAGGGCCTGTCCGGCGGCAATCAGCAAAAGGTGATCCTGGCCCGCTGGCTGGCGCGCGACCCGAAAGTACTTATCGTCGACGAGCCGACGCGCGGCGTCGATGTCGGCGCCAAGGCCGAAGTGCACCAGATCCTGGTGCAGCTTGCCGCACGCGGCATCGCCATCATGATGATCTCGTCGGAGCTGCCGGAGGTGCTGGCAGTGTCGGATCGCATCGTTACGATGCGGCGCGGCCGTATCACCGGCGAAATGCCGGGCATCGAAGCGACCGAGGAAAAACTGATGGAACTGATGGCGCTCGACCGCAAGCAGGACGCAACGCAATGACCAGCACCACCGAACAGACCCAGCGCAGCGGCATCAACATCGCGCGGCTTCTGATGAGTTTTGGGCCGCTGATGTTCCTGGCGGTGTTGATCGTCATCTTCACCGTGCTGAAGCCGAGCTTCATCGATCCAATCAACCTGTTCAACATTTTGAGGCAGATCTCGATCACCGGGCTGATCGCGCTCGGCATGACTTTCGTCATCCTCACTGCCGGCATCGACCTGTCGGTCGGCTCACTGCTCGCCTTCTGCGGCATGGTGGCCGCGGTGGTGGCCAAGGGCGGCACCGCCAACACGCTGTCGCTGTCGACCACGGGCTCGCAAGGCTATGGCTGGTTCGCCGCCTTGCTTGCCGCCGTCATCGTCGGGGCGCTGGCCGGCGGCGTCCAGGGCTTTGCCATCACCCGGCTGAAAGTACCGCCCTTCGTCGTCACGCTGGGTGGGCTCACCGTGTTTCGCGGCCTGACGCTGACCATCTCCAATGGCGGACCGATCTCCGGTTTCGACGCCTCGATGCGCTGGTTCGGCACCGGGCTCATCGGACCGGTGCCGGTGCCGGCGATCATCTTCGCGGCGGCGGCCATCCTGTGCCACATCGTGCTGCGCTATACGCGCTATGGCCGCGCCGTCTATGCCGTCGGCGGCAATGCCGAGGNCCATCCTGTGCCACATCGTGCTGCGCTATACGCGCTATGGCCGCGCCGTCTATGCCGTCGGCGGCAATGCCGAGGCCGCACGCCTGTCGGGCCTGCGCGTCGACCGCATTCTGATCTCGGTCTATGTCATCGTCGGCTTCTTCGCCGGGCTGGCCGCCTTCGTTTTGTCAGCACGGCTCAACTCCTCCGAAGCCGTGGCCGGCATCGGCTACGAGCTTACGGTGATTTCGGCCGTGGTCATCGGCGGCACCTCGCTATTCGGCGGCATCGGCTCGGTCGGCGGCACGGTGGTGGGCGCAGCACTCATCGGCGTGCTGCAGAACGGGCTACAGTTCAACAATGTCTCTTCCTACACACAAAGCATCGTCATCGGCCTGATCCTGATCCTGGCCGTGGCCTTCGATCGTTGGCTGAAGTCGCGGGTAAGGCGGTAAGGGATCGGCCATGGTTCAGATCAGGGCGATGACAGAGAACGATGTAGCGTCGGTATCGCGGCTGCTGGGAGAGTCTTGGCGGCGCACCTATTCGTCGATCCTGGGACCTGAAAATACCGCGCGGCTCTCGGACGACAAGCATGCGCCCGAGCGGCTGGCCGAGGAACTTGCGGACGACAACAAGATGTCGTTCGTGGCCGAACGGCCGGACGGTTCGATCGCCGGCTACGCGATGGCGGCGATGGACGATCGTGGCGATGTCCTGCTCGACCGGCTGCACATCGACAAGACAGAGTTCGGCAGCGGGCTCGCCACCGACCTGCTGCACGCGGTGCTTGTCGCGCATGCCGGCATCCCCAGCATTGCGCTGGAAGTGATCGAGGGCAACGACCGGGCGATCGCCTTCTATCGCAAGCACGGTTTCGAAGTGGTCGAGCGCCGCACGGCCGCGCACGGCGTTGGCGGCCACGCCTCGCTGATCATGCGCCGGCTGCTGTCGAGGGCGTAAGGGGAGGGAATAGGCCGTAGGGAATAGGGAAAAAGGTGGCGCAGACCGATACCCTACGCCTACAGCCTACTGCGCCGCCGCTTGCCGGCCGTCCTCGTCGTCCGGCATATCGAGAATTTCGATCAGCCGCGCCACCTTCGTTCCCGGCAAGGGGCGGCCCTCGTTGACCAGCGCCTCGTCGGCACCGAGCCAGGCGAACGCCTCGCGCAGTTCTTCAAGGGTGGCGCCGGTCAGCGCGATGTCGGCTATGACTGCCTCGTCTACCGGCCCCAACACCGAAATGATGTCGTTGCGTGTCATGGTCACCTCCATGCTAAGTGCCGGCCGGTCGTCGAGATGACGCCGAGACCCGGCCATCCAGCCAACGGATTGCGAGTAAAAACCGCCGACAAAGCAGAATCTGGGTCTTCTTTTCGACTAAGCAAGGTGAACGCGCGCGCCTTTTGCCGTCAAGCAGTCGAGTGCGGATCGATGCTGTAGAGATGCACGGAATAGCCGGGACCGATGGCGTCGCGCACCCGGTCCGTCCAGGCGAGGACCGCCGGGTAAGCCGCCAGCGCAAAGCCGCAATCTTCGGCACGGTGGCCGCAGGCATAAACAGCAATGTCGGCGATGGTGAGCGTGTCGCCGACAAGGAACGGCGTGTCGTTCAGGCTGCGCTCCAGCGCTGCCAGCGTGCTGGCGCCGGCTTCGCGCTTGGCCGGAACCATCGCCTGGTTGCGCTCCAGCCTTCCGGCCAGCGTCCAGAAGCGCAGGGAGCCGATGACCGGCTCGACATGGTACTGTTCGAAGAACAGCCATTGCATAATTTTCGCGCTGACATAGCGATCCGCCGGCAGCAAGGGCGTGCCTTCGGCGGGATAAATGAGGATCGCATTCGATTCGGCGATCGCACGGCCATCCTCGAGTTCGAGCACAGGAACGGCGCCGGCCGGGTTGAGCTTCAGGAAGGCGTCGGTGTGGCTCTCGCCCTCGAAAATCGACACCAGGCGGCTTTCATAGGGAATGTTAAGCAGGCCGAGGACGACCCTCGCCTTCCAACCGTTTTGCGACGGCAAATAATCATGAAGCGTGAGCATGGCTGTCCTTTCGCTGGGGTCGACGCCTGATTTGCACGGTGCCACGATACCAGCCACCCGAATCCTGCAATGTGTACGCGCGAAAACAGATAAACTATACGCATGTAAAGTTTTATTGACTTCGCTATATGTGCGATTTACCCGATAAACACTTGCGTCGGATAACTGCGCGGGCAAGCAATCAGTCTGCGTGTGAGAGGAATCGCAAGCATGAGCCTTTCGCGCCGCAGCGAGATCGCCGCCGAGGCCGTGGGGCCAACGATCGTCGCCGGCGAAATCCTGGTCGAGATCATGGCGACGGAACGGGGTTTCGGCTTCCTCGAGCCGCAAACGCTCGTCGGGCCATTCCCCAGCGGTGCGCCGGCGATCTTCATCGATCAGGTTGCGCGGCTGGGGGGCGGCGCCGGCATTATCGGCTGCGTCGGCCGCGACGATTTCGGCACGCTCAACCTGGACAGGCTGGAGCTCGACGGCGTCGACGTCTCAGCCGTCGATATCAGCGACCGCTTCCCGACGGGATGCGCCTTCGTGCGCTACCGGCCCGATGGTATCAGGGACTTCGTCTACAACATCGCCGAATCCGCCGCCGGGCAGATCCACCTGACCACTGCTGCGCGCCTGCTGGCGGACAGGGCCGGCCATCTGCATATCATGGGATCGACGCTGTCGGTGGCAGGGCTGAAGGAGATCGTCAGCCACGCAGTGCAGGCGGTTCGTGCCCGCGGCGGCTCGACCTCATTCGACCCGAATGTGCGCAAGGAGCTGATCGACGGCTCCGACGGCGCACTGTTTTCCGCACTCATCGACGATGCCGACCTGCTGCTGCCGTCCGGCGACGAATTGCTCGCTACGGCGGGCGTCGATGACGAGCATCAGGCGGTGGCGGCGCTGTTTGCCAGGGGCGTCGGCGAGATCGTGCTGAAGCGCGGTGCTGACGGATCTTCCTGGTTCGGCGCCGAGGGCGCCAGGACCGACTGCGCCGGTTTTCAGGTCGAGGAAGTCGACCCGACGGGCGCCGGCGATTGTTTCGGCGCCACTTACCTGACCTGCCGGCGCCAGGGGATGGAGCCCGGCAAGGCGCTGCTTTATGCCAATGCCGCCGGCGCCCGCAACGTCACCCGGCGCGGCCCGATGGAAGGCACCGCCGGCTTCGATGCGCTTGACCAATTCATCAAGGGAACAGCGAGACGGACATGAGCGCCAACCCGCTTGCAGGCCTCGCCAGCGCGCGCAAAAACGGCTCGCCCTACGGCATCACCTCGATCTGCTCCGCGCATCCGCTGGTGATCCAGACGGCGATCAGGCGCGCCGTTGCCGACAGGGAGAAAAACCTGCTGATTGAGGCAACCTGCAATCAGGTCAACCAGTTCGGCGGCTATACCGGAATGACCCCGGCGCTGTTCGTCGCCTTCGTGCTGGAGATTGCCTGCCGCGAAGGGCTGGAAGCCTCGCGCATCATCTTCGGCGGCGACCATCTGGGACCGAACCCGTGGCGCGCAGAGCCGGCGGCGCAGGCGATGGACAAGGCCGAGGCCATGGTCGGCGCCTATATCGCGGCCGGCTTCACCAAAATCCATCTCGACGCATCGATGGGCTGCGCCGGCGAGCCGGCGGCGCTTGACGACGAGACCATCGCCACCCGGGCGGCGCGGCTGGCAAAGGCGGCCGAAACGGGCGCGCACGCCGCAGGCAGCACCTTGCCGGTCTACATCATCGGCACCGAAGTTCCCGCCCCCGGCGGCGTCGACCATGCGATCAGCGAGTTGAAGCCGACCGAGGCGGCGGCGGCGAGGCGCACGATCGAGGTTCACCGGGAGATCTTTGCCCGCGAAGGCCTGACCGAGGCGTTCGGCCGCGTCATGGCCGTGGTGGTGCAGCCGGGCGTGGAATTCGGCAGCCAGAACGTCGTCGCCTACGCGCCCGAGAAATCCAAGGGCCTGACCGGCTTGCTCGATGAGCAGCCGTCGCTCGTCTACGAGGCGCATTCGACCGACTACCAGAGCCGTGCGGCTTTGACCGCGCTGGTCGCAAACGGCTTTCCCATCCTCAAGGTCGGCCCCGGCCTGACCTTCGCCTTGCGCGAGGCGCTTTACGGGCTCGACCTGATAGCATCCGAAATGGCCAGGGACTATGGCGACCGGTCGCTCGCCCGGACCATGGAAGGCGCGATGCTGGCAGCACCCGGCCATTGGCACAGCCACTATCACGGCAACGAAGCAGAGCTCTATGTGCAGCGGCATTACAGCTACAGCGACCGCATCCGCTATTATTGGAGCAACCCCACCGCTGTCGCGGCCGTCGAGCGCCTGCGCAAGGCGCTGGACGGGGTCG
Source organism: Mesorhizobium sp. LNJC394B00 (assembly GCF_000502555.1). NCBI lineage: Bacteria > Pseudomonadati > Pseudomonadota > Alphaproteobacteria > Hyphomicrobiales > Phyllobacteriaceae > Mesorhizobium > Mesorhizobium sp. LNJC394B00. Next base: position 759,168 of record NZ_AYWH01000001.1, on the reverse strand, counting down.
CCATTCCCGAAACGCTGATGCGGCAATTCCTGCCGGCGCTGCCGGCCGAACTCGGGTCGGCGGGCAATCCCGAGGCTATCCTTCTCGAAGCTGTCGATCAGGTGCTGGCCGACTATGACGCGGCCTGCCGTGGGACCTGAGTGCATTTGCGCCGGGTTGATCTTTGCCTCAGCCCAGTGTCTCTGACGTTTCCATGAAACCAGCCATGTTCTTTCTCCTGTTCGCGGCCTCTCTGCTGGCGTCGCCGGCACGCGCCGACTGGAAGCCGGTCGAAAAGGTCGAGACCTACGCCATCGCAGGGCGGACCGGCCCGGAACTCTATGCCGCGATCGGCGAAGCCGGCCCCTTGCTCGGCAAGGGCCGGGTCATCGCGCACACCAATTTCAAGCTGACCTGGACCAGGGACTACAGGCCGAAAGGCGACGCCTGCGAGCTGGTGTCGGCGCGGCCGAAACTGATCATCACCTACACCTTGCCGAAGCCGGCCGAACCGTTGCCGGCTTCCGTCCAGAAGAACTGGACGGTGTTCATCGCCGGGCTCGCCGCCCACGAGAGAGTGCATGGCGCAGCCATCGCCGAGATGGTGCGCAAGATCGAGGCGGTGAGCGTCGGCCTGACCGTTACTGATGACCCCGGCTGCAGCAAGATCAGAACCGAGCTGACGAGGCAACTCGCCCAGATCTCGCTGGCACAGCGGCAGGCGAGCCGCGACTTCGACCGAGTCGAATTCGGCCCCGGCGGAAACCTGCAGAAGCTGGTGCTGGCTTTTGTGAATGGGAGGTAGTTTGCCGGTGTGCCGGTCATAGCGCCGAGTGTTCCGAACGACAAGAGTACCGGCCGCATGGCCGCTTTACAGGCAGGCTTGGTAGCGCTACCGTCTGATTGTCGCGCGACCTGTTCGGGGAATGGGAGACGGTCGCGAGGCGGGAGAGGAGCGGTTTCCTTCGGGGCGTCGCAAGAAGCATTCGGGAGGAGATCGATGGCGTCTGTCGCGATCGGCGACGTTTACAAATCGTTCGGGACCGTCGAGGTCCTGCATGGCGTCAGTGTGGATATCGATGACGGCGAATTCGTCACGCTGGTCGGCCCGTCGGGTTGCGGAAAATCGACCCTTCTCAGGATGATCGCCGGCCTGGAAAAGATTTCTCGGGGCGAGATCGCCATCGGGGATCGGGTCGTCAACAACGTTGCCCCGAAAGAGCGCGACGTTGCCATGGTGTTCCAGAACTACGCGCTCTACCCGCACATGACGGTCGCCGAGAACATGGCGTTCTCGCTCATGCTCAAAGGTGTTTCGAAGGCCGATTGCGCTACCAGCATTCAGCGCGCCGCCGAAATCCTCGGGCTGGTGCCATTGCTGACGCGATATCCGCGCCAACTTTCCGGCGGCCAGCGCCAGCGCGTCGCCATGGGCCGGGCGATCGTGCGCGATCCACAGGTTTTCCTGTTCGACGAACCGCTCTCCAATCTCGACGCCAAGCTCAGGGTGCAGATGCGCGCCGAGATCAAGGAACTGCACCAGCGGCTCAAGACGACGACAGTCTATGTCACCCACGACCAGATCGAGGCCATGACCATGGCCGACAAGATCGTCGTCATGCATGACGGCATCGTCGAACAGATCGGACCGCCGCTGGAGCTCTACGACAGGCCCAACAATCTCTTCGTCGCCAGTTTCATCGGCTCGCCCGCCATGAACCTGATCAAGGGCGAGATCGTCACCGACGGGTCTCCGTCCTTTCGCGGCGCCGGGGGAATTTCCGTGCCGCTGGCCGGCGCGCCGGCCGTTGGCAACGGTCATCCGGTGGTGCTGGGAATACGGCCCGAGCATTTGCGGCTATCGTCAGACCAAGGCATTCCAGTCACCGTCGCGGTGGTCGAGCCGACCGGGTCGGAAGTGCAGATCATCGGCCGCACCGCCGGCGGCGACGAGATCGTCGCCAATTTCCGCGAACGCCATGCCTTCACACCGGGCGAATCCATACGGCTCTCTGCCGCGCCTGGCCTGATTCATCTCTTTGACGGCAAGACTGGAACACGATTTGAAACGCGTAACGGATGGTAAGGACCGCATAGCAAGGAAGATAAACCGGAGGAGACGACCATGAAATTCACGAGACGCGATGTAATCCGCACGACCGCAGGTGCCGCGGCGGGAGCTCTGGGAAGCCGGTTCGTCGGCTCGCCGGCTTTTGCCCAGGAGGGCTTGAAATACAAGCCCGAGGAAGGCGCAAAGCTGCGGCTGCTGCGCTGGTCGCCCTTCGTCAAGGGCGATGAGGATCAATGGCTGGCCAACACCAAGCGCTTCACCGAGGCGACAGGTGTCGAGGTTCGTGTCGACAAGGAAAGCTGGGAGGACATTCGCCCCAAGGCAGCGGTCGCCGCCAATGTCGGTTCCGGCCCGGACCTCATGTTCGTCTGGTTCGACGACCCGCATCAATATCCAGACAAGCTGCACGACGTGACCGAGCTCGGCGAGTATCTGGGCTCGAAATATGGCGGCTGGCACGACGGACCAAAGCAATATGCGACGCGGGACGGCAAGTTCGTCGGCCTGCCGCTGGCCACGATCGGCAATGCCATCGTCTATCGCGAAAGCTGGGTGAAGGAGGCCGGCTTCTCCGAATTTCCGAAGGACACGGCAGGGTTCCTCGAGCTTTGCAAGGCGTTGCAGGCGAAGGGACATCCGGCCGGCTTCACGCACGGCCACGGCGTCGGCGACGGCAACAATTACGCGCACTGGCTGCTGTGGAGCCATGGCGGCCAGATGGTCGACGAGAGCGGCAAGGTGGCGATCAACAGCCCCGAGACGCTAAAGGCGATCGGATACGCGCAGGAACTCTACAAGACCTTCATTCCCGGGACCGAAAGCTGGCTCGACGTCAATAACAACCGCGCCTTCCTGGCCGGCGAACTCGGCGTCATCGCCAACGGCATTTCCGCCTACAATACGGCCAAGATCAACAAGGACAACGATCCGAAGCTGGCTGAGATCGCCAAGGACATCCGCACCACCAACCTGCCGATCGGTCCCGTCGGGAAATCGGTCGAACTGTTCCAGGTGACCACCGCCGTCATCTTCAACTACACGCCCTACCCCAATGCGGCCAAGGCCTATCTGCAGTTCATGTTCGAGGATCCGCAGATGACCGACTGGATCACCTCCTCGGCGGGCTATTGCTGCCAGACGCTGAAGGCCTTCGACAACAATCCAGTGTGGACGGCCGACCCGAACAATGCCGCCTATGCCAAGGCCTCGGCGACGCTGCGCCCCAACGGCTATGCCGGGCCGCTCGGCTATGCCTCGGCGGCGACCATGGCCGACTATGTCCTGGTCGACATGTTCGCCAAGGCGGTGACCGGCCAGGCGACGCCGCAGGAGGCGATGGAGGAGGCGGAGAAGCGCGCCAACCGCTACTACCGCGTTTGATCACGGCACCGCCGGGCAGCGTCTAGTGCGCTGCCCGGCCCGTCGCACAATCCCATGGCGGCCGTTGACGCCGTGACCTGATTCCCCGATGAGGAGCCCTTCATGGCCGTGCCGTCCGTTGCCGCCCAGCCGCGTCCGTCGATGCTTTCGCGGATCTCCGAAAGCCGCAACGCGCTGGGCTTCGGCTTCATGCTGCCGGCGGCGGCGCTGCTGCTGGTCTTCCTGACCTATCCGCTCGGGCTGGGCGTCTGGCTCGGCTTCACCGATGCCCGTATCGGCCGCCCCGGCATCTTCATTGGCACCGAGAACTATCAGTATCTGTGGAGTGACGCCGTCTTCTGGCTGTCCGTCTTCAACACCTTGCTCTACACGGTCAGCGCCTCGATCCTGAAGTTCGTGCTCGGCCTGTGGCTGGCGCTCATTCTCAATGAAAACCTGCCGTTCAAATCGTTCTTCCGCGCGATAGTCCTGCTGCCTTGGGTGGTGCCCACCGTACTGTCAGCCATCGCCTTCTGGTGGATCTACGATTCGCAGTTCTCCATCCTGTCCTGGGCGCTGCAGCAAATGGGCCTGATCGACCACCGCATCAATTTCCTCGGCGATCCGGAGAATGCGCGCGCTTCGGTTATCGCCGCCAACGTCTGGCGCGGCATTCCTTTCGTCGCCATCACGCTGCTCGCCGGCCTGCAGACCATTCCGCAGTCGCTCTACGAGGCGGCCACGCTCGACGGCGCCAGTCGCTGGCAGTTGTTTCGTTATGTGACTCTGCCGCTGCTGACGCCGATCATCGCCATCACCATGACCTTCTCGGTGCTTTTCACCTTCACCGATTTCCAGCTGATCTACGTGCTGACCCGGGGCGGACCGGTGAATGCCACGCATCTGATGGCGACATTGTCTTTCCAGCGCGGCATTTCCGGCGGCCAGCTTGGCGAGGGCGCGGCCATCGCGGTGGCCATGATCCCGTTCCTGCTGGCGGCGATCCTGTTCAGCTATTTCGGCCTGCAACGCCGCAAATGGCAACAAGGCGGCGGAGACTGACATGGTCAAGACGGCCGCGACAAGGAAGGCGAAACGTGGGGATATCGACGAAGGCGGCATGGGCTACCTGCAGAGCCTGCCGCGCCGCGTGGTGACGGTCTATCTGCCGCTGCTGGTGTTCGTCTTCGTGCTGTTGTTTCCGTTTTACTGGATGACGATCACGGCGGTTAAGCCCAATCTCGAGATGACCGACTATGCGCAGTTCAATCCGTTCTGGGTGGTGCATCCGACATTGGAGCACATCCGCTATCTCCTGTTCGAGACCTCCTATCCGGGCTGGCTGCTCAACACGATCATCATCTCGACCGCCGCCACGTTCCTGTCGCTGCTGGCGTCGGTGTTCGCCGCCTATGCGATCGAGCGGTTGCGCTTCTCCGGGGCGCGGCAGGTCGGCCTCGGCATCTTCCTCGCCTATCTGGTGCCGCCCTCGATCCTGTTCATTCCGCTGTCGGTGATGGTGTTCAACCTCGGGCTCTACGACACGCCCTTCGCGCTCATCCTTACCTATCCGACCTTCCTGGTGCCGTTCTGCACGTGGCTGTTGATGGGTTACTTCCGCTCCATCCCGTTCGAACTGGAAGAATGCGCGCTGATAGACGGAGCGAGCCGGTGGCAGATCCTCACCAAGATCGTGCTGCCGCTGTCGGTGCCCGGCCTGATCTCCGCCGGCATATTCGCCTTCACCCTGTCATGGAACGAGTTCATCTATGCGCTGACATTCATCCAGTCCTCGGAAAACAAGACCGTGCCGGTGGGTGTGCTGACCGAGTTGGTGCGCTCCGACGTCTACGAATGGGGGGCGCTGATGGCGGGAGCGCTGATCGGCTCGCTGCCGGTGGTGGTGCTCTATTCGTTCTTCGTCGAGCACTATGTCTCGTCGATGACCGGCGCGGTGAAGGAGTGACGCGCCGGCTCACGCGAGGCGACCGGCGCGGTCAGATCGCGCCGATGATGCCGCCGTCGACGCGGATGTTCTGGCCGGTAATGTAGCCCGCACCTTCGGAAGCGAGGAAGGCGATGGTCGCGGCAATTTCCTCCGAGGTGCCGTAGCGCTGCATCGGCACGCTGTCGCGGCGCTCCTCGGTGGCCGGCAGGCTGTCGATCCAGCCGGGCAGCACATTGTTCATGCGCACATTGTCGGCGGCGTAGGTGTTGGCGAAGATCTTGGTGTAGGCGGCAAGACCGGCGCGGAACACGGCGGATGTCGGGAACATCGGGCTCGGCTCGACCACCCAGGCGGTCGAGATGTTGATGATGGCGCCGGCCTTCTGCTTGACCATCTGCGGCGCCACGATGCGCACCGGCCGGATGACGTTCATCAGATAGACGTCGAGACCGGTGTGCCACTGCTCGTCGGTGATTTCGAGGATCGGCGCGCGTGGCCCGTGGCCGCCGCTGTTGACCAGCACGTCGATGCGGCCGAAGCGCTCGAGCGTCAGGTCGGCGAGCCGCTGCAGATCGTCATTCGACTGGTTGGAGCCGGTGACGCCGAGGCCGCCAATCTCCTTGGCCAGAGCCTCGCCCTTACCGGAGGACGACAGGATCGCGACCTTGAACCCGTCCGCCGCCAGCCGCTTGGCCGCCGCCGCGCCCATACCGCTGCCACCCGCGACGACGACTGCCACTTTTTCTACACTCATTTTTCTCTCCTTGGGGTTTTGCGGCGTGTGTCTCGCGACTTCAAAGGATGATATAGCCGGTCTTGCCATCTGGTTCGAACCAGAAAGCCTGAAATCAAGCTGTAGAAAAACTCCTGCATGCCCGAAGCCTTCCTGAGCCTGCCGCCGTTGAATGCGCTGCGTGCCTTCGAAGCCGCCGCGCGTCATCTCAACTTCCGCATCGCCGCGCAGGAGCTGAACGTGACGCAAGGGGCGGTGGCGCAGCATATACGCGGGCTGGAGGCCGATCTCGGCACAAAACTCTTCGACCGGCTGCCGCGCGGCCTGGCGCTGACCGATGAGGGCCGCGCCTATATGCCCAACATCCGCCGCGCCTTCGAGCTGATCTCGGAGGCCACCTTGCTGCTGCGGCCCGAACCGGCGCGGCTGACGATCAGCGTCACGCCGAGCTTTGCCACCAAATGGCTGATCCCGAAACTGCCGGAGTTCGTCGCGCACAACCCGCTCGTCGATCTGCGAATCCTGGCCAGCGAAAACCTGTCGAGTTTTCAGGCCGACGGCGTCGACATTGCGGTCAGGCAAGGCCGCCCGCCCTTCGGCGCCGGCCTGATGGTCGACCTGTTGTTCCCACAGCAGATCGTCGCCATCTGCAGCCCTGCCCTGCTGCCTACCGAGGCGAACGAGATCGCGACGGCCGATATCCAGCATCATGTCCTGTTGCACGACGCGCACAATCTGTGGCCGGAATTCATGGAGAGAGCGCTCGGCCTGAGGATGGCCACCGGGGCCAAACGCATGCGCTTCAACCAGACAGGCCTAGCCATCGACGCCGCCATTGCCGGCCAAGGCATCGCACTGGCCAGCCGTTTCCTCGTCGCTGCCGACATTGCCGCCGGCCGGCTGGTGCAGCCGATCAACGCGGAGATGCGTGGGACGCACGATTTCTATGTCGTGATGCCGCGCAAGCAACGGCACCCAGAACCGACGCAAGCCGTGCGGCAATGGCTGCTGGATGAGGGCGATGCGGCGCGGCTGTGATAGATAGCCGATCTCCCCGCAAGGCGGGAGATCCGCAGCTTGGCCGACGCCGCCCCTTTCAGCCTCGCCGAGCAATGTCGGCCGCCACTGCCTTCGCCTCGCGTCCAATTTCCCTGAGCAGACCGGTGACCGGATTGTAGAAGCCGACGAGGTAGAGGCCGAGTTGCGAGGCGCGGGCGTTGACGCCACTGCGCTCCGGCTGCAATTCCACGGGCAGAAACTTTTCGTAGCCCGGGCGATAGCCGGTGGCGAGGATGACGGCGTCGAAATTTTCCAGCCTGCCGTCGGTGAACGCAGCGCCGCGCTCGGTGAAGCCCGCTATGTCGGGTGCGATCTTGATGGCGCCTTTGGTGATGGCGTCGACCGTGCCGACGTCGATGACCGGGATGCGGCCGACTTCGTCGATCTGTTGCAGGATGCCCTGCTTCGGCCTGACGATGCCGTATCTCTCGAGCTTGCCCAGCGCGAAATCGAGGATGATCGGAAACATCCACTCGTTCAGCGCCTGCGGCATTGGCCGGCTGGCGATGCCGACCATCTGGATCGGCACGCCAAACAGCTGGCGCGGCACGATGTGGACGCCCTTGCGCACCGAAATGGTCGGACGCGCGCCACTTTCCGCCAAGTCGAGCGCGATCTCGGCGCCGGTGTTGCCCATGCCGACGATCAGCACCGAGCGGCCGGCAAAGGGCGCCGCTTGCGTATAGTCGGCGCTGTGCAGCACCTCGCCCTTGAAAGCCTCGATGGCAGGGAGCCGGGGGACGATCGGCTCGGCATTGTTACCGCTGGCGATGACGACATGGCGCGCCTTCAGGTTGTCCGAACCTGTCTCGACCAGAAAACCGCTGTCGGTACGGCGAATGGCTTTCACCGTTATGCCGAAGCGCGGGCGCAGATCGAATTTTTCCGCATAGTCGTCGAGGTAACGGACCACCAGTTCGCGCGGCACGTAGCGCGGATAGTTTTTGGGAAAGGGCAGGAACGGCAGCGACGAGAACGACTTGACCGTATGCAGATGCAGTCGCCGATAGTGCCGCCGCCAGGCGGGCGCGATCTCCTGCGATCTTTCGAGCAGGATGAAATCCACTCCTGCCCGCTTCAGGCAGGCACCGACCGCAAGGCCGGCAGGCCCGGCGCCGACAATAACGACAGTGGTGTCCAAGCGATTCTCCTCCCGCCGGGTTGGCAGAGGTTATGCGCAGAGGCGCAGGCGGGACAAGTCACCCGTTGCGCAGCATCCCGGCCGCGAAGGGAGGGCTGGCGTTCCTCCCTAGCCGACATGCTCGGCGCGCAGCTTCTTCTTTATCTGCTCGAGCGCTGCCTCGCCGCCCCTCGCCAGTTCATCGGCGTTCCTTGCCAGCTTGTCATCGGCGTTGCGGTATTTGCTGCCCCAGGCGCCGAGCGTCGCCAGCACCGGCAACAGGTCGATGCCCGCCTCCGTCAGCTTGTAGATCGCCTTGAGCTTGTGCGTGGGGTCGTCGCTTCTTGTGACGATGCCCTCATCCTGCAAGGTCTGCAGCCGCTCGGCCAGGGTGCGCGACGAGATGCCTTCGCCTGATAGCAGGAACTCCCGGAAGTGCCTTTTTCCCTCGAAAATCATGTCGCGGATGATCAGCAGCGTCCAGCGGTCACCGAGCAATTCGAGCGATAGGCTGATGGGACAGCCGGATCTTTCCCTGGTCGACATTTAAATGCTTCCATTTTTAAATCACTTTACTATTGACATCATTTTTCACTCATGTCAATGGCTCCGAAAGTAAAGCAATAACCAACGCCGCCTGACCTGGCGCTGGTGACACCAGAGCTCAGGAGAACGACGATGAGAAAACTGATCCTGCAGATGCAGATATCGGTCGACGGTTTTGTCGGCGCGGCCGGCGATGAGCACTGGCAGCTCTGGGAATGGGGCGCCAACTGCCCGTGGGACGACGACTTGAAGCAGGATTTCAACACGGTGTTCGCTGGCATCGACACCATTCTGCTCAGCCGCAAGATGGCCGAAGAAGGCTATCTAACCCATTGGGGCAATGCCGCAAAAAGCTATCCGCGCGATCCCTTCTACGCTTTTGCGCAGCGCATCGTCGAGGCGCGCAAGGTGGTGCTGAGCGACAAGCTCGCGGCATCGCGGTGGGAGCGCACGACGGTTGCCAGCGGCGACCTGCCGCGCGAGGTCAAGGCGCTGAAAGCTGAAGGTGAAGGCGACATGGCGGTATTCGGCGGCGCCGGCTTTGCCTCGGCGCTGATTGCAGCGGGGTTGGTCGATGAGTTCCAGCTGTTCATCAATCCGGCCGCGCTGGGCGACGGCGAGCGGATTTTCGACCGTGGCGGCTTCCGGAAATTGCGCCTGCTCGGCTCTAAAGCCTATGCCTGCGGAATGGTGGTGAACCGCTACGCGCCGGCAATGTGAAGCAGTTCAGCGATTGAATCCGTGGACCGCTTCAACTCTTTGTTTTTACGAGAACTCCGGACGGATCACCGCAACCCGCTCCTCGTGAACCTGCGCTAGAAATTGATCTCGACCGAAGCGGCACTTCGCTTTGCCGGCCCGTGAAACACCGCCTCGATGTTGTTGCCGTCGGGGTCGAGCAGGAAGGCGGCGTAGTAGCCGGGGTGGTAGGGCCGCTCACCCGGCGCGCCATTGTCGGCCCCACCGGCATTGAGGCCGGCCCTGTAGAAGGCATCGACCATGGCGTTGTCCCTGGCCTGGAAGGCCAGATGATGGCGCCCGGTCAGTTGTCCTCTCGCCGCCCGGCTGTCGAGGCTTGAGATGAACAGTTCGTCGGCCCAGAAATAGTCCTCGGCCTCGCCGCCGATCGGAATGCCGAGCACCTTGAAGGCGGCTTCATAGAAGCCCCGGCTCGCCTTGAGGTCCCTGACCACCAGCTGGACGTGGTCGATGAGGCGGCCGCGATGCAGTTCCATGAGCGATCTCTCCCGTCGCGAGACCACAAAGCTAGTGCCGCGGAGCGGCTCGTCAATTCGGCAGTCTATTTGTCGGCGCGCTTGGCAGCCTTACACCCTGCTTTTGTCATATCCGGATGGACTTCCACGCAGACCGGATAAAAAATGCAACCGGATTGTCGGATTCGAAATCCCGCCAACGTCCTTCGGACGCAAGCGGCGCAACGGAGCTGGAGCGAGTGGCGCCGCATCGAAACCGATCTCGGGAGAAGAGCATGAACAGTTCCTACCGTTGGGTGATCGTCGCGTGCGGCGCGCTGATGACCTGTGTGGCGCTCGGCGCGATGTTTTCGCTGGCGATCTTTCTCGAGCCGATGGCGCTCGACACCAACTGGTCGCGAACCGGCATTTCCAGCGCCATGACGCTGAATTTCTTGGTGATGGGCGCAGGCGGTTTCGCCTGGGGCGCCATCTATGACCGTGTCGGCGCCCGCCCGGTGGTTTTTGCCGGCGCGGTGCTGCTCGGCCTGTCGCTGGTGGTGGCGAGCCGAGCCCAATCGCTGCTAGTCTTCCAGCTGAGCTATGGCGTCATCGTCGGGCTGGCGGCCAGCGCCTTCTTCGCGCCGATGATCGCGCTGACCACCGCCTGGTTCGAGACCCATCGCAGCCTGGCCGTGTCGCTGGTCTCGGCCGGCATGGGCGTGGCGCCGATGACCATTTCACCCTTCGCGCGCTGGCTGATCACCGCCTACGACTGGCGTACCGCCATGTTCGATATCGGCATCATGGCCTGGGTGCTGTTGCTGCCGGCCGTCTTCCTGGTGCGCCAGCCGTCGACGGCGGTCGCGGCAGCGGATGGCAGCGCGCCCGCGCCTGCCGCGGCCCCCGGCATGTCAGTCGGCCAGGCGCTGCGCTCGCCGCAATTCCTGGTGCTGGGTATGACCTTCTTCGCCTGCTGCGCAGCGCATTCGGGGCCGATCTTCCACATGGTGAGCTATGCCATGTCGTGCGGCGTGGCGCCGATGGCAGCCGTGTCGATCTACAGCGTCGAGGGCCTTGCCGGGCTTGGCGGGCGCGTGCTCTACGGCGTGCTCGGCGACAGGCTGGGCGCCAAGCCGGTGCTGATCGTGGGCCTCGCCATCCAGGCGGTGGTGATCGCCGCCTATCTCGCCGTCGGCAATCTCGAGCAGTTCTATCTCCTGGCGATCATCTTCGGCGCCACCTATGGCGGCGTCATGCCGCTCTATGCGGTTCTGGCGCGCGACTATTTCGGGCCGCGCATCATCGGCACGATACTTGGCGCCGCGACCCTGTTGTCCAGCCTCGGCATGTCGTTCGGCCCGCTCGCCGGCGGCATGATCTTCGACGCCTATGCCAGCTATTCCTGGCTGTTCATCGGCTCGGCGCTGATCGGACTCGGTGCTGCCGGCATCGCCATCGCGTTCCCGCCGCAGCCCGGCCGAGAGAGGCTGCAGGCGGCATGAGCGAAATTTCCCCTCGAGGGCAAATACTCATCACCCTGTCGCCGTTCCCGAGCGCAGCTCTTCCCTGACCTCGTCGTCGCGGCTGAGCCTGGCGTCCGAGATCAGCACCACCGGGCATTGGCAGCGCTGCAGCACGCCTGTGGTCGTCTCGCCAAAGAAGAGTTCCTCGCCAGGGCGCCGCGCCACGCCCATGACGATCAACGCCGCCCCCCTGCCGGCCTGGCGGGCAATGGCATCGGCGGCGGCGGCCCGGCTGCGGATGGCCGTCTCGATCTCGACGCCATAGCGGTCGGCTAGTGCGACGGTATCCTTCAGCACCGCCTCCCTGCGGCGATGCGAGACAGTGTCGCGCGGTTCATCGCGGCCGACGCGCGCTACATAAAGTATCTTGACCCGCGCACCCGTGACCGCTGCAATCGCCAGTGCCATTTCGGCACCCCGGCGGGCGATCGCGGTGCCGTTGACCGGAACCAGAATCTTCCCGCCTTCAGGTCCTAGCCTTGGCATCTGGCGGCCGGCGCCGGTCGCCTTCAGCACCAGGCATAGCGGGCCCTCGAAGGCGCCGGCGATCTCGTTGATGCGGCGGGCAAACCCACCTTTCGACGTGACCGCGCGGCCGAGCCCGATCAGCAGCAGCCCATAGCCTTTGCGCGCCTCCTTGGCAACCGTTTCGGCCGAAAGCTCGGCCTCGTGGCGCCGCGTGACAGGCGCCGCGCGGGCCAGTTCCTCGTCCGAACTCCTGGCGGCCTCGCGGCTGTCCTCGGCACCCTTTTCGATCGGCCCGAGCTTCGCATCCGTGCCGGGCTCGGCCTCCTCCCCCTCGCCTCGGGCATGCAGCACCGTCGTCGGCCTGCCGGCGCCCACGACTCCTGCGAGGTAAGCAGCAAAGCGGCCGACAACGCCCTCATCGGTCACCACCAGCAGTCGTTCCAGATTGGCGATGAAGCCGCGTTGGTCGATCTCCTCGCGCTCCAGACGCTTCTTCTCGTTCTCGCCCATCGGCAAGCGGCCGAGTGCCCAACGCAAGGTCGGCGGCATGGCGAGCGTGGTGATGACGGCCATGGTCACGATCATGGTGAAAAGATTGTGCGACAGAACGCCGATCGACAGGCCAATAGAGGCGACGATGACTTCGGTCGAGCCGCGCGCGTTCATGCCGCAACCGACGGCGATGCCTTCCTTGCGGCTCATGCCGGCAAGCTCGGCGCCGATGAAGGCGCCGGCGAATTTGCCGAAGCTGGCGATCAGCACCAAAGCGGCCGTGAGTAGCGCAAGCTCGTGGTCGACAAGCACGGTGAGATCCGCCGAAAGGCCGGCGACGCCGAAGAAAACCGGCATGAACAGCGCCATGATGACGCCGCGCAATTGCCCTTCGATATGACGCGACAGGATCGGCGATTCCCCAACCAGTATGCCGGCGACGAAGGCGCCGAGCACGGTGTGGACGCCGATCAGATCGGTGATCAGCGCCATTGCGCCCATGATGGCGAGAATGACGGTGACGACGGCGTATTCGCTGCGGAACGTATCGTTGGTCCAGCGGATGGCGTCGAAGACGATGCGGCGGCCAATCGTGAAGGAAAACCCCATGAAGGCGGCGACGCCGACAATGGTGAAGGCAAGGCTGCCGAGCTCGATGCGCCCCTTGGTGGCGATGCCGATGGTGATGGCGATGATCACCCAGCCGATCGTGTCCTCGATGATGGCCGACGAGACGATGATCTGATCGAGATCGCGGCGCATGAAGTTCATCTCGCGCACCACCATGGCGACGATCTTGACCGAGGAGATCGACAGCGCCGTGCCGAGGAAGAGACCGGCGACAATGCGCTCGGTTCCGTCGGCCAGCAGCGAGGCCGGCATGAACTGCGCGGCGGTGAAGCCGAGCGCGAAAGGCACGGTGACGCCGCGGCGGAGATGGAAAAGCACGCACGGCCGACCCTGCGCACCAGCCGCAGATCCGTCTCCATCCCGGTGAGCAACAGAAGCATCAACACGCCGAGCTGGGCGATGGCGCTGATCATGCTCTTTTGGGTGGCGTCGCCTGAAAAGATCACGCGTTCTGCTTCCGGCAATAGCCAGCCGAGCAGCGATGGCCCGAGCAGGATGCCGCCGATGAGCTGACCCATCACCGCCGGCTGGCCGAGACGCTCCAGCAACTCGCCGATGCCGCGGCCGACGAGAAGCAGAAGGAGGATTTCGAGAACGAAAATGCCCTCGCTGGACATGCCGGTCTTTTCGGCTGCCAACGATGCGGCCGGCATGAATGCGAAAGCTGCCGCGGCTAGCGCGACCGACCGGCGCCGGTTGACCACGAAGGACATGCACCCCCTCATTGTGCCCGGTATAACGTTTTAAGGGCGAGATCGGTTGCACGCCACGCTCCCTTGGCGCGCCGCAGGTTCCTCCTTACCTGAATCGCATAACGGGCCTATCTGACTGCGGATAAACCGCCGAGACCCGGGCCGGCGACGGAACATTTTCAACCGATTGCGCGTTGCGCGGATGGGGATGACCGGCGTCGTTTCGGCCGGCCATGGCGTTGGGAGGCGCGTGGCAAGGGATGTCCCAGGTCAAGACCGTGAAAACCGACGAAGCGGCTGCAGCGCCGCGGGCCTCTGATGCGTTCGCGCTGAAGCTCACCTCATCGGAATTCGTGGCCACCATGTCGCATTTCCACCGCGCCGAAATCGCCCGCATGGCCGGCTGGCGCGACCGGCTGGACCGTACCAGCAACTGGGCGATTACTGTCGTCGCCGCCATGCTCTCAGTCTCACTCTCGACGCCCAGCGCCCATCATGGGGTGCTGCTCTTTGCCATGCTGCTGACCACGCTGCTGCTATGGATCGAGGCGCGGCGCTATCGTTTCTTCGACGTCTACCGGGCCAGGGTGCGCCAGTTCGAGCGCTATTATTTCGCGCAGATTTTCTCGCCGCAGCCCGACTACGCCTCCAACTGGCTGGCCATCGTCGGCGAAGGCCTGCGTTCGCCGCGCTTCCTGATCTCGCAACGCGCGGCGTTGGTGCGCCGGCTGCGCCGCAACTACATTTTCATGTACACGATCCTGATGCTGGCGTGGGTGCTGAAGATCACGACGCCCAGTCTGCAGCGCGAAGGGTCGCCGATAGGCTTGGGCGCGTCATTTCTCGACGCCGCGCGCGTGGCGCAGCTCGGCCCGGTTCCAGGCATCTATGTCGTGTGCATGGTCGGGCTGTTCTATGTCGGCCTACTCGCAGCCGCTTTCCTCATCTCAAGCGACGAGGGCGAGCTTTCGCATGGCACCGTGCATGTCTGAGAGCGGCCTCGAAAAGCGCAATCTGCCGCGGTGATCTTCAGCAGACATTGTCGACCATCAGAGCGGTCGCTTCCGACCGGCTTGCGGCTTCCTCAACCGGAAGCCGTGCGCGATGGCGCTTGTAGGCGGTGAGCGCGATGACCAGCACGCAGCATACGGCGTTCAGCCAGTTGATCGCCGCCAGAGCGGGATCGTTCAGATTGATGTGGGCGTAGAGTCCCGTCGTGGCGTTGGCGCCTGTCCACAACAGCCAGGTCGCGTAGGAAATCGCCGACGCCCCGTGCCTGTCCCGGGCCACCCGCACGATCTGCGGCAGGTAGGACACCACCCGCAAGCCATTGAAAATAGTGAAAAGATAAAAAGACAGATCAGCAAGTGTCATCCGAAACCCCTGTCATGGCCGGACGTCCCATAGCGTTCCTTGCAGTGGCGGCATGTGAGCCCGTTCACATGCCGGTTTCGATTTTCCTGTTGCGGCCCGGCATCCGGATTCTTTCGCCATGGGGGCGTTCGCCGTGAGCCAGCCCGACGAGGTCGACATGAACCAGATCTTGTTTCGGCCGACGGCGCGGGAGTGCTAAACAGATCTCGTGCTTGGGCAAAGTTCGGGTTGACCGCTGCCAAGCGCGCGGCGACTATCCCTGCAACGTGCAGGAGGACATGAGAATGGACGAACCCGATCGCTGGCGGCACATGGCGAGCGCCCCCAAGGACGGCAGCCGCATCCTGGTCACGGTCAGGCCATCGGAACAGGGGCCGGCCGAGGTCGACCTCGCTTACTGGTCGCGCGCCGACCAGTTCGGCACGGAGGGCTGGCGCTCTTCCGATTCGTCGCCA
Organism: Mesorhizobium sp. LNJC394B00; assembly: GCF_000502555.1. Lineage (NCBI taxonomy): Bacteria > Pseudomonadati > Pseudomonadota > Alphaproteobacteria > Hyphomicrobiales > Phyllobacteriaceae > Mesorhizobium > Mesorhizobium sp. LNJC394B00. The sequence continues at coordinate 743,523 of NZ_AYWH01000001.1, read as the reverse complement.
GGACGGGTGATCGAATACCCCGAACCGGAGTTGAAATGCTGGATGCCGCTGCCGACGGCCAATCTGAGCCGGGCTTCAATGCCAAGTCCGTGGCAAGGCGAAGACGTCCCGCTGCTCGACGGCTCCGGGATATGATCTCGGCGGGATGACCGTAGGAAATACGCTGCCGGCCCAATACTTGACGGCCTTACTTCGGCCGACGCACCGATCGCACCATGCCGCCAGGGCCGCTGCCGCAAAAGAGGCGGTCGCCGCCGTCGGATTCGAGCCCGGAAACGCCCACCCCCGCCGGCATGTCGAGCCGTTCCAGCACCTTGCCAGTTTGCGGATCGACGCGCCGGACATCGCTCTGGTCGCCTTCCCAGGTGCCGTGCCAGAGCTCGCCATCGACCCAGGTCACTCCGGTGACGAAGCGGTTTGAGTCGATGGTGCGCAGGATTTTCCCGGTCTCGGGATCGATCTGGTGGATCTTGCGCTCCCGGTTCTGCCCCACCCAGAGCGTGCCCTCGGCCCAGGTCATGCCGGAATCGCGGCCGCCGCCGGGCGCCGGGATGGTGGAGAGCACCTTGCCGGTATCGGGGTCGATCTTCTGGATGCGGTCCCCGGCGAGCTGGAACAGATGCCGGCCGTCATAGGCGGTGCCGGCATGTGCCGCGACATCGATCGAGCGCAGCGTCTCGCCGCTTGCCGGATCGAAGGCGGTCAGCCGCTCGCCCGTCGCAAACCAGACATTCTGTCCGTCGAAGCTCACGCCGTGCACGGTGTCGACATCAGGAAAGGGCCCGTATTCGCGCAGGATTTCCGCTGCTGAATGTTTCATGTCCTGGTCCTCGATCATGGTCACCTTTCCTAGCCGTTCGGCAGCGGCGACGGGAGTAACAAGGTGGTCGTGAAACCAGCGACCGGTGGCGTCATCCAGCGCCGCGCCCGGCCGTGGCCGAAGGACTGCACTTTGCCGGTCTCGGCCAACTGCTCGAGCGCCCGCTGTACGCTGCGCTGTCCGGCGCCCAGCGCCAGCGCCAACGCCGAGCTGGCCCAGGATTCACCATCGGCCAGGAAGGCCAGCACCGCGGCGTGCCGCTCCTCGATCGGCCGCGCCAGCACCGCCACGGAGCCTGCTTCGCGCGGCTTTAGCGCAAAGCCCTGGCTGGTCGCGCCGATGCCCGCCAGCGGCCGCAATTCGGCGCGCAGCCGGCCGATCTCGACCCGCAGCCTGGCGCGATGCGATTCATCGGCATGCCGGCCGCCAAAGGCGCGGGCAACCAGCGTCGCCCTCGGCACATCCGCCGGCCAGGCTTCGGCAAGCGCGCGCGCCAGCGCAAACAGCACCGGCCGCGTTGCCAGCGAGATCGTTGTTTCCTGCTTGTGCACGATATAGCGGAACGTATCGACGACCAGCGCGCGCGACGCCTGCAGCGCCTCGACTTCTTCGAGCAACAGCGGATGCTCCTCGCCGCCTGCGATCAGCCGCGCCGCCGGCGTCTCCAGCGCCAGGAAGGCGCTGTCGACCTCCGCCATGAGACCCGGAATGCCGGCCCGGCGGGCGGCATGGCGCGCCCACTCAAGGGCTGCGCGCGCGGCCTTCGTCTTCAGGCGCCGCATGGCGATGCCGGCAACCGCGAGTTCATGCGCGGCGCGTGAGGCCGGCGGAAGCGGCGACGGATCGAGCCCAGCCAGCACGTCTTCAGCCTCGTCGAGGCGGCCGATCAGCAGCAGGCGGCGCACTTTGAGATGCCCGGCATGCGCCGCGTTCAGCCGGTCGCCATGCTTTTCCAATGTCGACCGCGCCGCGTCGAGCGCCTTGGACGGCCAGCCGAGATCACGCGAAACAAGTGCGATCTCGGCTTCGGCGACAACGCACCTGGCGCGCGCCACCGCCTCCTTTGGACCGAAGGCACGGCCGGCCCTACGCAACAGTACTTTGGCGCGATCGAAATCGCCGAGCTGCGCCATGGCAATGCCGCGCAACGCCAGCGCCGGGGCATCCTCGCGCAAGGCGACGCGGTCGAGTGCCGCCAGCGGGTTGCCCGCCGCCAGCGCCAGCCCTGCCGCGGTGATCAGCGAGTCCATGCAAATCCCGTCACATTTGTAACTCCCACCGCTCCCCTTATCGGCCCTAACTTAAGTCACCACCGCCAAGCAGCAAGCCGCGGACGGCGACCTAGCCATCTGGACTGGTTGAAGACGCCCGGGCCTGCGTTGACGGCAATATTCGCATTCGCTAGCCTGAGCATCTCAGACAGTCGCGTTAAGCTTCTCAATAAGGAAAAACCGACCATGCCTGCTTCCGAGGACTTCGAGCCCACCGTGCGGCCTCGCCACCCCTGCTGCGGTGGCCCGCCTGCAAATGCCGTCACATTTGTAACTCCGCCCTCGCCGCCTCGCGGCCCTAGCCTGCCTCACGATCAACAGGCAACGACAAGCCACAACGGCTCAACAACTGGCAAAGGAAACAAGCAATGACCAAGCACGTGGCAATGAAGACCCCACCGGTCGTTTCAAGGCAGGAATGGGAAGCCGAGCGCGAAAAGATGCTGGTGAAGGAAAAGGCAACGATGCGCGCCAGGGACGCGCTGTCGGCCGAGCGCCGGCGCATGCCATGGATGGAAGTAGACAAGGCCTACGTGTTTGAGGGTCCCAACGGCAAAGCGAGCCTGCTCGATTTGTTCGAGGGCCGGCGGCAGTTGATCGTCTACCGCGCCTTCTACGAACCCGGCGTCCACGGCTGGCCCGAACATGCCTGCCGCGGCTGTTCGCTCGGCGCCGACCAGGTCGGCCATCTCGCCCATCTGAACGCCCGCAATACCACGCTTGCCTATGCCTCCCGCGCGCCGCAGGCCGACATTGCCAGCTTGAAGCAGCGGATGGGTTGGGAGATGCCCTGGTACACAATCACCGACAGTTTCGACAAGGATTTCGGCGTCGACGAATGGCACGGCCACAACGTGTTCATCCAGGACGGCAAGAAAGTGTATCGCACCTACTTCATCAACAACCGCGGCGACGAGCAGATGGGCACGGTCTGGAGCTACCTCGACGCAACGCCGCTCGGCCGCCAGGAAATCTGGGAGGATTCGCCCGAAGGCTATCCGCAGACCGAGCTCTACAGCTGGTGGAATTGGCACGACAATTACGACGCCGCACCCGACAAGACGTGGGAGGAAGTGTCGGCGGCCGGCGAAGCCGCGTTCCGCAACAAGGACGGCAAGTAAGGACCTGGAGCGACCCATCCAGCTTGGTTTCCTGTCCCTCACGGGACAGGAAACCCGGGCATTGATCATCAAGGGATTATGACCATGAGCGATATCGGCACAGGCACCGGCAGTGAGGTCCCTCAACGCTCCGATGCAGTTTCTCTCCGCACCGCCGACTGGCTGTGCCTCGCCGCGGCCCCTGTTTTCGCCGTGATGGCGCTGCTTACCTGCATTCACGCTGGCGACGGCGCCATGTCGTGCCTGGGGGCCGATGCCTCCCCGCTCACCGGCATGCCGCTGATGTATCTCTTGATGAGCGCCGTCCATCTGGCGCCCTGGCTGCGCGTGATTTCCGGCCGGCCGGTCCGGCGATAGGCTGGACCGCCGCCGCCATGCTAACGCTCTTTACGTCGGAGAGAGACTATGAAGCTGGTCAGGCTGAGAGCGCCGGGCGGGTTGGACAAGCTCGACCTGGTCGAGGAGGATCAGCCCCGGCCTGGGCCGGGAGAAATGCTGGTCAGGATTCGCGCCTGCGCGCTAAACATGCGCGACGATTTCGCCGTACAAGGCAAGGTGCCGCTCGCTGACGGCCGCGTGCCGCTGTCGGATGGCGCCGGCGAGGTGATCGCGATCGGTGACGGCGTCGACACGTTCAAGCCGGGCGACAGCGTCGTCAGTGTTTTCTACCCCTGGTGGCTGGCCGGCGACATGAGATCCGATACAAGCCGCGACATTCCCGGAGACAGTTTCGACGGCTTCGCCAGCGAGTATGTGTGCATGCCGGCGCAGGCCTTCACCAAGGCGCCGGCGGGCTATACGCATCTCGAGGCGGCAACGCTGACCTGCACGGGCGTCACCGCCTGGCGCGGCCTGGTGACATGCGGCAAGGTAAAGCCCGGCGACACGGTGCTGATCCTTGGCACCGGCAGCGTGTCATTGTTTGCGCTTCAATTTGCCAAGGCCGCCGGCGCAAGGGTCATCGCCACGTCGTCCGATGAAGAGAAGCTGGAGAAGCTCAGACGACTCGGGGCCGACAGCGTCATCAACTACAAGGCGGTGCCGGAGTGGGGCGGCAGGGCCAAGGAACTGACGGACGGACGCGGCGTCGATCATGTGATCGAGGTCGGCGGACCGGCGACGCTGGCGCAGTCGATAACGGCCTGCCGGACAGGCGGGCATATCGCACTCATCGGCGTCCTGACCGGCTTTGCAGCAGAAGTTTCAATCCCGGCGCTGTTTTCAAACCAGATCCGCATCAGCGGAATTTCCATCGGCAGCAAAGCCGACCAGCAGGACATGATCCGTGCGATAGAGGTCAACCGCCTGAAGCCCGTCATCGACAGCAGCTTTCCACTGCAGGATATCGCCGCCGCCTTCAGGCACTACGAAGCGCAAAGGCATTTCGGCAAGGTCTGCCTCGAGCTTTAGATCCTGCGATCGGCATTCCTACCCAGCGGCCGGCGCCAGCGTCCCGCTTGCCATCAGGCCCCAGAGCTGATCGGCGGTCAGCTGTCTGGCCGAGCCGTCGTAAGCCACCCTGCCGAGGCTGAGCACGACGATCCTGTCGGCCAGCGCCCTGACCGTCGACAGGTCGTGCGTGACCAGGATGACGCCGGTGCCGCTGGCGGCGATCGAACGGATCAGCTTGACGACCTGCGCGGTCTGCTTGACGCCGAGCGCGGCGGTGGGCTCGTCGAGGCAGATCAGCTTGACGTGATCGGCAAGCGCGCGGGCAATGGCGATGGACTGCCGCTGGCCGCCCGACAGCGAGCGCACCAGAACGTTTTCGTCGCGAAGCGTGACGCCCAGCGCGGCAAGCCGGGCACGACACTGCTCGGCGGCCTTTCGGTCGTCGCGAACCGGGAAGACACCGAGCCAACGCCGCGTTTCCTCACGCCCGAGGATCATGTTGTGGGCGACGCTGAGGTTTGGGCAGAGCGCCAAATCCTGGTAGACCGTCTCCAGGCCGGCGCCGCGTGCATCCTGCGGGCTCCTGAAGGAAATCGGCTGGCCCTCGAGGGTCATCGCGCCGGCATCGGGCTGGATGGCGCCCGAAATAATCTTCACCAGCGTCGACTTGCCGGCGCCATTGTCGCCGAGCAGACAGACGATCTCGCCTTTGCCGACCGTGAAGCTCGCCTCTTCCACGGCCGTCAGCGCGCCGTAGGATTTGCGGGCGCCGGCAATCGAGAATGCCGGACCTTGCGGGGCTTCTGCATTGCCCGCCGTCGCGGCAGGGCCGGCCGAGGCGACGGCACCATTGTCCGCCACCGTGAAGTTGGTCGCGGCCGCCCGAGCGCGCCGGCCGCGAAAACCGATCGCAGCCTGGTCGGCCACCAACGCCAGCAACAGCATGCTTCCCACCGAAATGGATTGCCACCATGATTGCAGGCCGACGAAGATCAGTCCTGCATTGAGGATGCCGATGGTGGCAACGCCGATGGCGATGCCGAGCGGCCGGCCGGAGCCGCCGGAAAAAGCGACGCCGCCTAGGATGGCGGCGGTGAGCACGTCGAGCTCGAAGCGAACGCCGATGGTCGGCGTGATGCTGCCGAGACGACCGGCGATCAGAACCGAGACCAGGCCGATCAGCAAGCCATTGGCGGCGTAGAGGCCAACCACCGTGCGCCCCACCGGAATGCCGCAGAGTTCGGCTGCGCGCGGGTCGCCGCCTATGGCGTAGAGCCTCAAGCCGGTGACCGTGCTGGTCAAGACAAAGGCTCCGACGACAAAGACAGATGCGGCGATGATCACGGTGTACTGGATGCCGAAGATCTTGCCCCGCCCCAATTCGAGCAGAGCCTCGGGAAAACCATAGACCGCGGTGCTGGAGACGACGAAGGCAAGGCCGCCATAGAGCGCCAGCATCGCCAGCGTGACGATCAACGGCGAGATGCTCAGCCTGCGCACCAGCAGACCGTTGAGCAGACCGAGCAAGAGGCCGAGACCCAGGCCGACGCAGATCGCCAGCAGCGCACTCTGCGTCGCCACCGCAACCTTGGCGGTGATGATGCCGATCAAGGCGACCATGCTGCCGATGGAGAGGTCGACATAGCCGGCGATCAGCAGCGCGGAGGTGCCGAGCACGGCGATCAGGATCGAGGTCGAGTTGACGCCAATGACGACGAAATTGTCGAGGCCGAAGAACGATTTGTTCAACAGCGAGAAGGCGATGATCAAGCCCAGCGCGACCAGCGCCAGCCCGATGCGGCCAGAGGCTTCGCCCGGTGCCTTGACGCCCGGCAGCAAGGATGAAAACCGGCCCGTTTGCAGCGGTGTCGTCCCCGTTCGAAAGCTGTCTGTGCTCATGCTTGCCTCTCACTGAAGCGGGCGGTTTCAGGTCAGGCTGAACCCGCCCGTATCGCGTGGGAAAAACAGGCGCTACTTTGCCTCGGATGACCAGGGGAAATTCACATACTGGTCGCGCGTATCGTAGCAGATGTTGCCGTACATCCTGAGATAGATATCGCGGCGCTTCGGGTCCTTGTAGACCGCGGCCGGGTCGGCGACATCGGCCTCGTACTGGGCCATGTAGTCGCTGGTCAGCGCCACGGGCAGGATATCCATCGCCTGCGGGATGCTCTTGCCCTCCAGCCAGTCGGCCGCGTGCTGGCCCATGGCATAAGCGAAGACCGGCGACGCCAGGCTGATGCTTGCCTTGTAGGGACCGCCGCCTTTCTTGATCGCGGCGACTGCCTCCGGTTCGCCGTCGATGCCGCCAAGGAACTGGTCCGGCCGCGCCTTGCCCGCCGCTTCCAGGGCAGCCAGCGCGCCGAGCACGACCGTGTCGGCGCCGAGCACGACATCGACGTCGGGATGGGCCTGGAGAATGGTGCTCATCGTGGCAAAGCCGCCTTCCTTGTTGACGGGATTGGGTGAGATGTCGGCGACGATGGTGACATCAGGCATGGCCTTGAAGATGTCGCGCATGGCGGCAAAGCGCGGCGCCAGGAATTCCATGCTGTCATGGGACAGGATGACGACATTGGCCTTGCCGCCGAGCTTGTCCTTTATGTAGGCCGCGGCCGCTTCGGCCAGCACCTTGCCGGTCTCGTATTGCGGCGCATTGAGCAGCGACGTGGCTGGCGGCGGCACGATGGTGCCGACATAGGCGCCCGACCAGATAAGCTCCTGCAGGCTGCGGCTCATGGAGGCCGGGTCCACAGGCGCCGCCACCAGACCGCCGATCTTGGAGGCGAGAAACAATTGCACCTGCTCGACCCCCTTGGCGGCGTCATTGTTGGCAAGCGCGCGGCGATATTCCAGCCCGCGATCCTTGGCGGCGGCGGCCAGGCCGCGGTCGACGCCCTGCATGAATTCACGCTCGTTATCCTGCGCGAAGGCCAGCACCTTGTTCAGGCCGGGCGGTGGGCTGCAGGCCGGCGCCTTCGGATCGAACGGCGCAAATACCGCCGGCTTGGTGAGCCCGGCCGGGCCGTCCTGCGCGCCTGCCAGAATGGTACCTCCCGCGAGCACACCGGCAACGCCGAGCAGCGTCGCCAGCATCATGTTCCTGTCAGATCGCATTTCACTTCCTCCCTGTCGTTGATTGTTGCCGCGCATCGCAAGCCTCGCGGTCGCTACTCTTCCCAGTCTCCCCAGATACCCACCTTCCCGCTTGCAAGTCAAAAGTTTTTCCAGTGGAATTAATTAATCAGAGATAGTCGGGTGACTCGCCCACGCGATCACGCCTTGGCGATCAGCGACTGGACGGCTTTGGCCAATTCCGTGCCGAGCACGCGATGCGCGTCGCTGTCGAGGTGAATGCCGTCTACCGCGCTCGACTCGACGACGTCGCCGGCGTTGAAGAACGCGGCGCCGGCGCGCCGGGCGGCATCACGGAACAAGCCGGCAAAGTGCATCGACTTTGAAGCGCCGCCCAGGAACATCTGGCCGAACCAGTCGACCTCCAGCATCGGCGGCGGCGCAACAATCAGGACCGCGGGCGCCACGCCTGCGGGGCCAGCTTCGCTGCGCAGCACAATTCTGGCCAAGATCTCAATAGAATCAGCGACATCATTCGGCGTTACCGAGAACCTATGCTTGAGATCGTTGGTGCCGAGCATAAGGATGACGAGGTCGAGCGGCATATGCGTTTCCAGGCACACCGGGAGCGATTTGAGCCCGTTCTTGTGGAGACCTTCGATCGGATCGTCGTGCACGGTGGTGCGCCCGCCCTGCCCTTCTTCGATCACATCCCATCCGCTGCCGAGCTGGCGGCGCATGATGCCCGGCCAGCGCCGGTCGGGCGTGAAGCGGCGCCGTCCGACGCGGGCCAGGGTGGGAATGGCGCCATAGGTATTGGAATCGCCAAAGCACATGATTGTCCGGGTCTGCGTCACGGCATTGCTCCTCCAGGCTTGCATACTTTGAACGACAGCAGGCCGGCCGGCGTCAACTACATTTTTCCATCGGGTGGATTTAAGTGTTGCCTTGCCGTTCCCGCATTGCTACGTCAGCGCTTTGATCGGCTCGCCTTGCGGCCAACCTCCTTGCGCAGGGGAAAGCGTGACCGGCACCAGCTTCTTCAGTCTCGAAAAGATCGCCGAGGGCCGCAGCGGCGGAACCACGCAGGCCGAGAGCCGCGTCTACAACGAACGCCTGATCGTCTCGCTGATCCGCCGGCACGGCCAGCTGGCCAAGACCGATTTGACGCGGCTGACCGGGCTGGCCGCGCAAACCATCACCACCATCGTCAACCGCGCCGCCGACAACAAGCTGCTGCTGCGCCTGGAGCCTTTGCGCGGACGGCTGGGGCAACCCTCGGTTCCCTATGCGTTGAACCCGAAAGCCGCGTACGCCTTCGGCCTCAAGGTCGACCATCGCAGCGCCGATGTCGCCCTGGTCAATTTCGTCGGCGACGTGATGGCGTTCGAACGCACGCTGTTCCACTATCCGACGCCCGTCGAGGTGATGAAATTCGCCAAGGGCGCCATCGCGCGCATGTGCCGCAAGCACAGATCGATAGAGCAAGACCGCATCGCGGGTCTTGGCATCGCCTCGCCATTCCATCAGTGGAACCTGAGCGAAGAGGGCGCGGTGCCGGCGAGCAGGCTGGATGCCTGGAGGGAAATCGACATTCGCGCCGAACTGGACCGGGCGTTCGACTGGCCGGTGTTCCTCTACAACGACGCCACGGTGTCGGCCGCGGCCGAACTGATGTTTGGCGCCGGCGGATCGCGCGCCGACTTTCTCTATGCCTATGTCGGGCACTTCATCGGCGGCGGCCTGGTGCTCGATCATCACTTGTTCCCCGGCCGCAACAAGCTGGCCGGGGCGCTGGGCGACATGCCGGTGCCCGCGCCGGGGCGCAAGGGCGACCGGATGACCCCGTTGCTGCGCGTCGCTTCGCTGCATTCGCTGGCCGGCAAGCTCAACGACCAGGACAATGGGGACGAGGGCGCCGGCCGCATCTGGTCGTCGCCCGACGACTGGGGCGACCTTGGAGAGCCGCTCACCGCGTGGATCGATGAGGTTTCGGACGGGCTTGCCTATGCCGCCCGCAGTGCCGTTGCCTTGCTCGACATCGACAATGTGGTGATCGACGGCGCCATACCGAATGGCGTGCGCAAGGAGATCGCCAAGGCCATGCGCAGAAAGCTGGCACGGATCCTTGTCGATCGCCCCGAGCCGTTCTCCGTCATCGAGGGGACGTTTGGCCATCTCGGCCCCGTTATCGGCGGCGCCAGCATTCCGTTGCTGGTGAAATATTCGAACGACAAGGAACTGCTCTTCAAGGAATAGGCGCGCAGCCGCCGGCACCAGGCATTCCCCAAACAGCGAACTGTGAGACTTGTCACATACCTGCTCGTGAAGCGCGTGCTACTTGCACCCTGCGGTCGGTCGACGCCGAAAGAAATCGCCTGCCATGGTCTGGCGGTGACGGGCCTTTCACTTTATGCTGTGGCAGGTTGCATACTCTCAACGGACCTTGATGCCGCAAGCGGTGTTCTCGTCGGCGTCAGGCCGCGACCAGGAGTTTTGTCATGCTCCGACTTTGCGGATTCATCGCGGCCTTCATCCTTGCCGGCTTCACAAGCTTCGAGGCCTGCGCCGATCGAAGGGTCGCGCTCGTCATCGGCAATTCCGATTATCGCGACATCCCGGCGCTGAAGAACCCGGCCAAGGATGCCCAGGACGTATCGGCCACGTTCCGGCTGGCCGGCTTCGAGGTTTTCGTCGCCGAGAACCTCACCAAGCAGCAGTTCGAAGGCCAGTTCCGGGACTATCTGGCCGCCGCCGACGGCGCCGATCTCGCCGTCGTCTACTATTCCGGGCACGGCTTTCAGATCGGCGGCGAGAATTTCCTGATACCCGTCGACGCCTCGTTGAAGAAGGCGGCCGACATCGAGGTCCAGGCCATCAAGCTCAACGACGTGCTGGAGCAGCTGCGCTCGAAGTCGAAGATCCAGGTGATCATCCTCGATGCCTGCCGCAACAACCCCTTCCCGCGCAACAATTACTGGCTGCGCGACCAGCTTGTCACCGCCGGCAATACCGGGCTGGCGCAGGTGCGAAGCTCGCTCAACACGCTGATTGCCTTCGCCACCGAACCAGGCGCGGTCGCCTATGACGGCAGCGGCGACCTCAGCCCGTTTTCATCGGCCTTTTCGCGGCGCGCGCTGGCGCCGAACCAGGAGATCCGCACGGTCATGTCGGCGGTGCGCCGCGATGTCGTGCAGGCCACCAACGGCATGCAGGTGCCCTGGGAAAATTCCTCGCTGATCGATGACGTGGTGCTGGTGCGCCGCAACAACCGGCCTTCGCTGCCGCCAGTGCTGGAGAAGGTAGTGCTCTCGGGGGTCGGTCCTGTCGCTCTCGGCCTGCCGGAGCCGGTCGATGTCGATGGCGGCGCTATCAGCGTCAGCATCGAACGTCCGCCGGCAATGGGCCGTCTGGTGCTGGACGGCAAAGACGTCGCGGTGGGCGAACCGATCGCCGGCAAGGACCTGCCGCGCCTGCAAATGGATGTCCCCAAAGGCGCCGCCACGCAGGACGAGGTGGATATGCTGGCCTATGCCACGCATGACAATTGGGGCGGCGGGAGCCAGGGCATACTCGTGTTCCGCGTCAAGAGCGGCGAAGGTGCGGCGGGTCAGCAGATCATGGCTTCGCTCGAGGCCGAGCAGAAGCAGCAGGTGCTGGATCGCGGCATCCACATCACCGGCGCTGCCGAAGCGATCGAGAACCGCAAGCTTGATATTCCCGTCGGCGTCGGCCCGGTCGCGCTCAATCTGGATTTCCCCACCGACGATCCGGCGGTCAGCCTGAAGGTCACGGGGTATCCGGCAACGGGAACGCTGTCATTGCCTGATCGAACCTTGTCGCCGCAATCCAGCCTTCTGGCCGGTGAAGTCGACCATCTCCGTTACGAGCCGCAGATCGGCGCCGGCGCGCCGGTCGAGGTCGGCTTCGAAATCCGGGCCGACAGCAGCTCGGCTAAGCCCGCGACAATGAAGCTGTCGCCGACGGTCGATGCCTGCGATACCGCCGCCGGCGAGCCTCTCGACCTGCAAGGGGTGGTGCCCGGCCTGCTGCCGAACGAGATCGGCGCCGGTGCGGTGGCAGCCTGCGAGGCGGCCGTGAAAACCTATCCAGACGTCGCCCGCTTCCACTACGAGCTCGGCCGCGCCCTGCTTGCGGCAGGCAGGGTCGGCGAGGCCAGGTCAGCCATCGAGGACGCCGCCAAGAAAGGCCATGTGCGCGCCGTCTTCGAACTCGGCTATCTCAACGCAACCGGAACCGGAACGACCATAGACCGCACCCAGGCCAACGCTCTCTACAAGGCTGCCGCCGACAAGGGTGATCCTTACGGTATGACCTCGTGGGGACGCGCGCTGTTCAATGGCTATGGCGTCAACCGCGATACGGCCAAGGGCCTCGACCTGCTGCTCAAGGCGGCGGCCATGGGGCACACCTATGCCATGAACGATCTTGCCGCCATCTTCACCGAGGGCCGCAATGGCGTGCCTGCCGATCCGGCCCGCGCCGTCGCCTTCCTGCAAGCGGGGGTGCAGCGCCAAGACATGTATTCGATGAACCTGCTCGGCCGCAATTACCTCGCCGGCCAGGGCATCGACAAGGATCCGAAGACGGCGCAGGCCCTGTTCCAGCAGGCCACCGATCTTGGCCAGCCCTACGCGCCCGGCAGCCTCGCCCGCATGTACAGGGATGGCGCCGGTGTGCGCCAGGACCCGGCGGAAGCGCAAAGGCTGTTCGAACTGGCGACCACGCGCGGCGATCCGTCGAGCGCCTATGATCGCGCGGCGCTTGAAATGGCGAAAGGCGACAAGGCCGATCAGGCTGTCGCGGTGCGCTTCCTGGCATTCGCCGTCGCGCTCGATCTGCGCAAGGAGCTGCCGGACGCCAAAAAGGGCCTGGCGCAGTTCGGCACCAAGCCGAAAACGGCAGCTTTGGACGCCCTGCGTCGAGAGCTCAAGTCGAAGATTCCCGCGTCCGGTTCGCTGGACACGCAACTGGTCAATGCGGCCCGGGGGGTCTGGGAAGAAGCCAATCCGCGTCGGGATTTGTTCTGAACAATAAGGAGGCCATGGTGGGCAAGGCATTCAAGCAGACATTCGGGCAGGCATTCATCGGGATAATTCTATCCGGCGTTCTGGCCGGGCTCATGGGCTGCACCTCGGTGTCGCCGATGTTTGAGCCGGCGCCGCCGGTGAACCATCGCAAAGTGGTTCGCGTAGCACCTCAGCCAAAGGTGGTCAGATACAAGAAGGCGGCCACCGGCAAAGTGATCAAGCCGGCCGAGGAGATCCCGCAAAAGCCGCCCGTGATTCCTTCTCTCGGCGGCAGCGGAGGCGGCGGTGGGGCTGGCGGCGGCGGCGGCGGTTGGGGATGAGATCGTCGACCAAGGGCGCTGCACTCAGCGGCCCCAAAGGGTCTTGCTAAATTCCGCATGAGCCTTGGACAACGTCAAGCCGAAATCGTCCATCCCTGTCGCGGCATCGGTTGGCCAGCGGACAATTCGGCGCAGCGCTGCACGGAAAAGGCAGCGGACGAACGCTGCCAGTGCAGAGGCCACGACCGCCGCCGGATCGAGTCTGCGAGCCGCCAATGCCCGATGGGCCTGTTGTGTTTCGAGATAGCGGGCCAGCGCAATATCGTGACGCGATGGTGCGCCAAGCTCCTGCCGGTCGCGCCCGGGGTCGTCATGCCAGATGGGCCACTCGGTCGGGCCAGGGTGATGCACGGTATCCTCCTGCGAAAAGAGATCCAGTGCGAACAATCTCCTCAAGCGCCGTGAGCAACGCGTGGGAACCTGCGTGATGGAATCGTGAAAAGCGCCTCGGCGGCGGAATAAGTGTTGAAATGGACCGAGCTTGAGCGGATCGTCGTCGCGCTGTGACCGTGGCGGATCCGATGACCGGACCTTATCTTCACCTGCTGGGTGGTTTCGACTTTGGTGGCGTCGGGGCCACGGTTCCAGCCATCAGCCGCAAGGCGCGTGCGATGGTCGCCTATCTCGCGCTGCAGTCGGGGCATTCGCAGTCGCGCGAGAAGCTGGCGACCCTGCTCTGGGGCATCAACAGCGAGGCGCAGGCGCGAATGAGCCTGCGGCAAGCGGTATCGTCTGTCAGGAAGGCCATGCAGACGTGCGGCGGCGGCCGCTTCCTCACCGATGGCAACAGCGTCGCTCTGCATCTCGACGGCCTTGATTTCGACGTCGCGCGGTTCGAGGCGCTGGTCGCCAGCCCGGCACCCGAAGACCTCGAACTGGCGCTCAATGTCTACCGCGGCGACCTGCTCGACGGCTTCGGCCTGAAGGAGGAGCCATTCGAGGACTGGCTGAGGATCGAACGCGAGCGGCTGCGGGCACTGGCCGTCGCGGCGCTCGACAGGCTCGTCGCGCATTATGCCGCGACGAACGATCCTGCCGCATGCGTGCGCGCGGCGGCGCGCCTGCTGGCCATGGACCCGTTGAGGGAGGATGTCCACCGTGCCCTGATGCGCGCCTATGCGGCGCAAGGCAGGACCAATCTCGCGCTGAAGCAATATGAGCACTGCCGCACCGCGCTTCTACGCGATCTCAAGCTGCAGCCGGAGCCGGAGACGCGGCAATTGTTCGAGACGCTGCGCACACGCCGCACAATGGCGCCGGCACGGCCACCCACGACTGATGCGGATGACGCTACCGGCTTCAGCCACGAACTCGCAGCCCCCCCGACCCACTATGTCAAATCGGCCGGGATCAACATCGCGTATCAGGTGACCGGCGACGGTCCGGTCGACCTGATCCATGTGCCGGGATGGGTCTCCAACCTCGACCACGCCTGGGGCTCGCCGCGGCTTTCGCATGTGCACCGGCGGCTCGGCACTTTCTCGCGCCTAATCCGCATGGACAAGCGCGGCACCGGGCTCTCGGACCGCAATGTCGGTCTGCCGACCCTGGAAGAGCGGATGGAAGATGTGCGGGCAGTGCTGGATGCGGTTGGCTCGAAGCGCACGGTGCTTTTCGGCAGCTCCGAGGGCGGCCCGATGTGCATGCTGTTCGCGGCGACCTATCCCGAGCGCACAGCGGCACTCGTGCTCAATGGGGCCTACGCCCGCGGCAGGTGGTCACAAGACTATCCGTGGGCGAAGACAAGCGAGCAGGTGGAAGAGGATCTGGCGATCGTCGAGAAAGAATGGGGAGCGGCGGCGGATATGAGCAACGCGGCGCCCAGTCTGATGAGCGACACGTTCGAGACAGAATGGTTCGCCGCCTATCTCAGGAATTCTGCCTCGCCCGCCGACGCGATCGCCCTGTGGCGCTGGGGAGCCGAAATCGATGTTCGCGACATTCTGCCTGCTGTCCATGTTCCGACACTGATCATGCAGACGACTGGCGACGGCTGGGTGAAGCGGGAAGAAGGACGTTACCTGGCGACGCACATCGAGGGCGCCCGATACATTGAGTTCGCCGGCCGCGACCACGTCATCTGGGGCGAGAATTCCGATCGGATCGTCGACGAGATCCAGGCTTTCGTCACCGGCGCCTTGCCGGCGGCCCCAGGCGAACGGCTGCTTGTGTCGGTGCTGTCCCTCGATATGACGGGCTCGCCTTTCGGCATCGACCCGGCCGAGCGGCACGCCGAAGCGCTCCGTGGCGAACTCCTCGCGGCCGAAGGCAGAGAGATCAGCCGATCGGACGGCAAGGTGCTCGCGGTGTTCCAGCGGCCAACGCGGTCGATCCAGTGCGCGATCGCCATCCGCGATCGCTTGCGGCAATCCGGTGTCGAGGTCCGCTCGGCGGTGCATATCGGCGAGTGCGAGCAGCGGGGCCATCAATTTTCAGGCGCGGCGATCGAACTGTCATCGCGTCTGCTTGACCATGCGCGGCCGGGCGAAATCATCGCATCAAGGACGGTGCGCGATCTCGTGGTCGGCTCCGGCCTGCGGTTCGAGGAGCGTGGCGAAATGGCGGCAAGCGGGCTGCCCGGCGCGTTTCGGTTCTATGCGGTCGATGGTTCGGCTTGAGCCGCTAGGTCACCTCTTCCCTGCCCCGAACCGCAGCCCGTCCATCAGCAGCTTGACCAGCCGGCGCGAGCGGTCGCGCCAGTCCTTGGTGTCGGGGGCCGAGTAGATGCCGCCGAGTGCGTGCAGCACATCGGAGGCGTCGACGTCGCTGCGGATCGAGCCTTCGGCCACCGCCGCCTCGACCAGTTGCCGCAAGGCCAGCGACACCCGGCCCGACATGTCGGAGAACACGGCGGAATTGGTGTTGAACAGGATGCGCAGGCTGGCCGCCAGGCCGCGCTTGGTGGCGATGTAGTCGACGAAGCGCTGCATCCACTGTTCCAGCGCCATGTCGGCCGAATGGTGGCTGGCGAGGTCATCGGCCGCCGCACAGAGCGCCTCGACTTCACGCCGGTAGACCACTTCGACCAGATGCTCGCGGGTTGGGAAATGCCGGTAGAGCGTGCCGATGCCGACGCCGGCCTGGCGCGCGATCTCCTCCAGCGAGGCATCGACACCGTGCTCGGCAAAGGCCGCTGCCGCAACCTCGACCAGCCGGTCGCGGTTGCGCTGCGCATCGGCGCGCAGCGGCCTTGGCGCTGCGGCTTCGCGCTTCTCGTCGGCAATTGCTTGCGACTGCTCGGTCAATTTTTTCTCCACTGTCGATATATGGGGGCTTGAACCCAAAGGGGTAAGTCCCCAACTAGATAAACGGAGGCGCCTCCGTTTTAGTGGAGCAGTCTTATCATATAATCAGGGGAGCCGGTATGTCACGTGTTGAGATTGTGAAGACTGAAGCATCCCTGCCCGCTGGAGAGTTGGGGCGGCAGAGCTGCCAATCTCCCCACTCGTGGGGGAGATTAGGCGCACCGTCGCCTCTTCCCTTGTCCTCTCCCACTCGAGCCCATTTCAATCCCCTAGCGTCAAGCAACTGGAGCCAGACGCCTCATGACCGACCAAACCAAATCCACCACTATCCCAATCCGTCTCACCATCAACGGACACAGTCACGAACTGCAGGTCGAGCCGCGCGTCACGCTGCTTGACGCCTTGCGTGATCGCCTCGACCTGACCGGCACCAAGAAGGGTTGCGATCAGGGCCAGTGCGGCGCCTGCACGGTGCATGTCGAGGGACAGCGCGTGCTGTCCTGCCTGACGCTTGCAGCACAGGTCGAAGGCCGCGAGATCACCACCATCGAAGGATTGGCCGGCGATGACGGCACGCTCAACGCGGTTCAGGCTGCTTTCCTCGACCAGGATGCTTTCCAGTGCGGCTACTGCACGCCGGGACAGATCATGTCGGCGGTCGCCTGCATCCGCGAGGGCCATGCCGGCTCGGATGACGAGATCCGCGAATACATGGCCGGCAATCTGTGCCGCTGCGGCGCCTATCCGCACATCGTTGCCGCCGTGCGCCAGGCGGCACTGGAGGTCGCGTCATGAGGGATTTTTCCTACGTTCGCGCCGATAGCATCGATGCGGCACGACAGGCAGCCGCCCTGCCTGGGGCCATGCTGCTTGCCGGTGGCACGACGCTGGTCGATCTCGCCAAATGCGGCGTGGCCGAACCCGACAGCCTGGTCGACATCACCCATCTCAAAGGGCTCGACGCCATCAAGGTCGACGCTGACAGTGCCATGATCGGCGCGCTGGCCAAGATGAGCCACGTCGCCGACCATGCCGAGATCAAGAGCCGCTTTCCCGCGGTCTCCGAAGCGCTGTGGCAGGCGGCTTCCGCGCAACTGCGCAACATGGCGACCATCGGCGGCAATCTGATGCAGCGCACGCGCTGCCCCTATTTCCGCGATCCCGCGAATTTTTCCGCCTGCAACAAGCGCTCGCCCGGCACCGGCTGCTCGGCGATCGGCGGCGTCACCCGCGGCCATGCCGTGCTCGGCACCAGCGACGCCTGCATCGCCATGTATCCCGGTGACCTCGCCACCGCGCTGGTCGCCTTCGATGCCGTGGTTCATCTTGGCGAACGCCAGGTTGCCGTCGACGACTTCTTTCTCCTGCCCGGCGCCACGCCCGACAGGGAACATGCCATCCAACCGGGCGAGATGATCACCGCCATCAGCATACCGGCTTCCGGCACGGCCCGGCGTTCGACCTATCTCAAGATCCGCGACCGGCAGTCGTATGAGTTCGCGGCTGCAAGTGCCGCAGTCGGCATCGACTTCGAAGCCGATGGCCGCACCATTCGCGACCTGCGCGTCGCGCTGGGCGGCGTCGCGACGAAGCCGTGGCGGGCGCACGCCGTGGAAGCGGCGTTGAAGGGCAAGGTGCTCAGCGAAGACAGGGTGCGGGCAGCCAGCTTGCTCGCCGTGGAAGGGGCCATCGGCCACGGCGCCAACCACTACAAGATCGAACTGGCGCCGCGCGTCGTCGCCCGCGCCATCCTCAAGACGGGAGCCATGGCATGACCATTCACGACCCCAGGACACGGCACGGCGACGCTTCGGACGGCACTGCCGATCAGGTTGGCGGGCGGCTGTCGCGCGTCGACGGCCCGGCCAAGATTACCGGTGCGGCAAAATATGCCGTCGAGCAGCAGCTCGACGGGCTAACCTACGGCGTCCTGGTCGAAAGCACGATCGCATCAGGCAAGGTGCGCTCGATCGACACGTCAGCTGCCGAGGCGGCCTCTGGCGTGCTCAAGGTGCTGACGCCCGATACCATCATGAGCCTGCGGACCGCATCGGACTGGTTCGGCACACCGCCGCCGGACAAACCCTACTGCCCGCTGGCGCGCGACATCACCTTTTCGGGCCAGCATGTCGCCGCGGTCATCGCGGAGACTTTCGAGCAGGCCGTCGCGGCAGCGGCGATGGTCAAGGTCAGCTATGACGAGACGCCGGCCATCGTCGACCTCAGCGACGCCAAGGCCGGCGACGGCATTCCGATCGCCGCCATGACCAAGGAATGGGGCGATGCGCAGGCCGCTTTCGCCGCTGCTCCGGTGCGCGTCTGCGGCGCCTATAACACGCCGCGCGAATACCAGGCGCCGATGGAGCCGCATGGCCTCATCGCGCGCTGGGAGGGCGACCGGCTGACCGTGTGGGAACCGAGCCAGTGGCTCGACGGCATGGCCCGCACCTATGCCGAATGGTTCGGCGTGCCGTTCGAAAATGTACGGCTGGTCTCGCCTTATATCGGTGGCGGCTTCGGCTCCAAGGCATTGGCGCTCGGCCATGGCGCGGTGGCGGCTGCCGCAGCAAAAATGCTGGGACGGCCCGCGAGGGTGGTCATGACGCGGCCGCAGACTTTTACCGGCTATGGCGGCCGCGCCGCGACGCGCCAGACGGTGACGATCGGCGCCGACCGTGACGGAAAGATCCAGTCGATCGTGCATCGCGGCGTCAACGAAACATCCATAGACGGAATGTGGGTCGAGCCTTTGGGCGTGGTCACCTCGATCATGTATGCGACGCCCAACTTCTCCTCGAAGCAGAATGTCGTGCGGGTGAATTCGGTGGTGCCCGGCGCCATGCGCGCGCCGGGCGAAAACCCTAGCGCCTTCGGCATCGAAAGCGCCATTGACGAGCTCGCCTACGAGGTCGGCATCGATCCGCTGGAGATCCGGCTGAGGAATTACGCCGAGCAGGATCCGCACGCAAAAAAGGCTTGGTCGACGCGGCAGTTGCGCGAGGCTTTCGCGGCTGGCGCCGAACGCTTCGGCTGGGCCCAGCGCACGTCCAAACCGCGTTCGATGCGCGACGGCAACCAGCTGATCGGCTGGGGCGTCGCCGCCGGCACCTATCCGGTGCGGCGCGCTTATGGCGAGGCCATCGTGCGTATCCTTGCCAACGGCTCGGTCGAGGTCGAAAGCTCCTCGATCGACATGGGCCAAGGCACGTACACGATCCTGGCGCAGACGGCGGCCGAAACGGTCGGCGTGGCGGCCGACCATGTCGTCGTGAAGCTCGGCGATTCCCGGTATCCCCGCGCCGGCGTGGCCGGCGGGTCGCGGCTGGCCGGCGTGATGACGGGCGCGGTCTACAAGGCGGCGACATCGGCGCTCGATCAGCTTGTCGGACTGGCGATCAGCGATCCGCGCTCGCCCTTCCACGCGCTGCAGGCCAACACGCTGGTCGTCGCCAATGGCCGCATCAGGTCGCCGCGCGGCGATGGTCCCGATGTCTCGATCGCCGACCTGCTGGCCAGCGTCGGCCGCGACCGCATCGAGGCCACCGGCGACACCATGCCGGCGAACTCGACCGCCGAGGATCGCTACAAGAACTACACCACCATCGCGGCGGCACTGCCGCACACCGAGGGCGACTATTCGCGCCACTCCTGGTGCGCGCATTTCATCGAGGTGCGCGTCGACGAGGATTTCGGCACCGTGCGCGTGTCGCGCGTGGTGTCGGCGCTGGATTCCGGCCGGCTCTACAACCCGAAACTCGCGGAGAGCCAGTGGAAGGGCGGCATCATCATGGGCATCGGCCAGGCGCTGCTTGAAGAAGGCATTGTCGACCGCAGGCATGGCCGCATCGTCAACAACAATCTCGGCGACTATCTGGTGCCGACCAATGCCGACATCCCCGATATCGAGGTCATCTCGGTCGGCATTCCCGACCTGCACTCCTCTGTGCTCGGCGGCAAGGGTGTGGGCGAACTCGCCATCGTCGGCGTAGCGCCGGCGATCGCCAACGCGGTGTTCCACGCAACTGGAAAAAGGATACGCGACCTCCCGATCACGCTTGAGAAGTTGATCTAGGAAGCGGCGTGCGTAATCTCCCCCCTTGAGGGGGAGATGTCGCCGAAGGCGACAGAGGGGGTCGCCTCTCGTAGAGCGCCAACCTCCTTCCGCCGCAGTAGGTCGAGCCCGGTCGGACCGACCCCCTCAGCCCTGCCGGGCATCTCCCCCTCAAGGGGGGAGATTGGCAGCTCGCGCGCCTCGGCTACCAGTCGAGCTTGAACGCAAGCTTGCCGAAATGCTGCCCGCCTGCCGCCATGTGCGCGTAGGCTTCGGCCGCCTGCTCCTGGCTGAACACCTTGTCGACGACCGGGTCGATGCGGGCGGCGGCGATGGCGCGGACGGCTGCGCGAAGGTCAGATACCGACCCGGTGTTGTTGCCGACCACCTTCAGTGCCTTGATGATGATCGGCAGCAGGTCGACCGTGGCCTCGGCGCCGGTGACGAAACCGATGGTGAACAGCGTGCCGCCAGGCGCGGTGGCGTTGACGGCGCGGGCGAAGGTGGCGGTGCCGGCGGTCTCGACGACGAGGTCGGCGCCGAGGCCGCCGGTCAGTTCCAGCACCTTGCCGTCCCAGTCGGGCGTCGCGCGGTAGTTGATGAGATGATCGGCGCCGAGTGCCTTCGCCCGCTCCAGCTTCTCGTCCGACGAAGAAGTGATGATGACGGTTGCGCCGGCGGCTTTCGCCAGCTGAAGGGTGAAGATGGAGACGCCGCCGGTGCCGAGCAGCACGACGACCGAGCCCGGCCCGACATCGGCGGCGCGGACGGCGTTCCAGGCGGTGGTCGCGGCGATCGGCAGGGTCGACGCCGCCTCGAAAGAGAGACGAGCCGGTACCGGCACGAGCGAGTTGGCCGGCAGCGCGACATATTCGGCGAGCGACCCCGGCAGCGAAATTCCGCGCATCTGCGTCATCTCGTTAGGCCGGGGCGGACCGCCGATCCAGCGCGGCTTGGCATGGGCAACGACGCGATCGCCGACGGCGAAATCCGTAACGCCCTCCCCCAGCGCGACGATCTCGCCGGCGCCGTCGGCGACGGGAATGAGCGGAAAGCCGGGCACACGATAATTGCCGCTGGCCACCGCCACATCGACGAAATTCAGGCTCGCGGCGCGCTGGCGGATCAGCACTTCGCCGCGCTGCGGTTCAGGCGTGGCAATGGTGGTGGCGCGAAAGGCGTCCAGCTTGGCGGCGGTCAGTTCGATGGCTTTCATGGCTCACGCATTCCTGTTTAAGGGGTCAATCGTCAGGATTGAGTGAAGCTATCTGCTGCGCTACAAGCAGATAATCCGGAATTTTTACATTTGAGTCCTGTGCTTTATGCAGCAATCACACGACCCCGCCAGCCTTGCCGAAATGGCCGCCTTTGCGGCCATCACCGAAGCGCGCTCCTTCACCAAGGCAGCGTTGCGCGTCGGGCGCGACTCGACGGTTCTGTCACGCCGCCTGCAATCGCTGGAGCAGCGGCTCGGCGTGCGGCTGCTGCACCGGACCACCCGAAGCGTATCGTTGACGGAGGCGGGAGCGGAGTTCCTGATACGCGTCCGCGCCATCCTGGCCTCGGTAGACGAAGCCGAGGCTGCTGCTTCCGCGCATGCCAGCGGGACGCCGCGCGGCTTGCTGCGGCTGGCGCTGCCGGGAACCTTTGGCCGTATGTGGATCGGGCCGCTGCTGCCGCAATTTCTAGCGACGTTCCCGGATGTCAGCATCGAGGCCGAGTTCTCCAACCGGTTAGTCGATCTCGTTGCAGAGAACTTCGATGTCGCCGTCCGTCTCGGCGCGCTGGAGGACTCGCGCCTGGTGGCGCGCAAGATCGCGACACGGCGGCGGTTGCTGTGCGCTGCTCCCTCCTACCTCGCCCGCCGGGGCACGCCGGAAGCGCCGGAAGCGCTCACAGAACACGCCTGCCTCGGCTTCTCCGGCTTCCAGACCTTTCCAACCTGGGAGATGACCGACAGTTCGGGACGCCGCGTCAACGTCGACGTCTCGGGGCCGATGGTGTGCGACGATGCCGAGGTGCTGGTCGAAGCCGCGGTGCAAGGCCTCGGCCTGATGATGAGCACCGACTGGCTTGTCGGACGCGAACTCGCCGACGGACGGCTGGTGCCGGTGCTGGCGGACTGGACGCTGGCCGACGAAGGCGCGGTCTATGTCGTCATGCCCTCGGCCAAGGGACAAGCCGCCAAGACACGCGCCTTCGCCGAGTGGATCGGCAAGCGCTTCGCGCCGGAGCCGCCCTGGACGTCGAGGCCGGTCTCAAAGGCTTGATCAATGGGGCGCGCCGGGGGCTAAGACGGCATATGCCGCTGTCACCAGGCCTTTTGTCCTGTATGATCTCGTTGAATGTAGCTTGGGAGGGGATCATGCAAAGTGCATTGGCGAAGTTCATGATGGCAGGTTCCGTTCTGGCCGCGCTGCAAGCCGCGCAGCCGGCTTTTGCCGCGTCCTGCAACTGGAGCGCCAAGATGGAAGAAGACGAAGGCGGCAGCGTGCTGACGGCTTCGGTGTGCGGCGGACCGAAGGCCGATGCGCATCTGATGCTCGTCTGTTTCGACAAGCCGGTGCTGAGCTACGATCTGGGTGCGGCCGGCCAGCAGCTGGAACCCGGCATCAGCGCTTCCTTCACCTTCAAGGGCGGTGACAAGAGCGTGACCAAAAAGCTCGACCTCGAGGCCATGTATAATTACTTCACGGCTGAGCTGAGCAAAGACGATCCACTGCTCGGCCTGTTGCGCAGCAAGGGCGACGTCACGGTTACGGCCGACAAATATGGCGAGAACAGCTTTCCGCTGACGGGCTCGAGCGCTGCGATCGGTAAGGTGCTGGCGCAGTGCGGCAAAAGTTCGGCCGGCGAAGCGGACTGAAGCTCCCTACTTTCGACCACGCAGCTTGGTCCCGCGCCTCCATCAGGGCAAAGCCAAGCAGGTTCTCGCCGCGCCCGGTTTGCCGTTTCGCTCATCGACGGGGGCACGGGTTTGGAGGCGGCAATATGCGGCCTGAGTTTTCAACGCGAGCTGCGCTTTCCCTCCGGTGTCGCCACCAGCGAGGCGGCGGCGGCATTGGCCGTGGCGATCGCCGCTTCCATCGGATGGCCACGGGCGAGGCCTGCCGCGAAGGCGCCGACGAATTCGTCGCCGGCGCCATGGGTGCTGACGACTTTTACCGGAATGGCCGCCAGCGCGAAGGCCGCGCCGATCCGGTCGCAATAGGCGACGCCTTCGCCGCCGGCGGTGACGATCGCCGAGGGGTAGGTATCGATCAGCCGCCGCGCGGCTTCGGTTGCGCCGGCGAGCGTATCGACGACCGGAACGCCGGCCAAAAATTCCGCTTCGATGGCGTTGACGATGACGATGTCTATCAGCGCGGTCAATTCGGCCGACAGTGTTCGCGCCGGTGCGGCGTTGAGCACGACGCGGCCGCCGGATGCCTTCACCGCGCGCGCGGCAGCGATGTTTGCGGCGTCGGGCACTTCGTTTTGCAGCAACAGCACTGCCGTCTGTACCACCACCTCGCCCGCAGCCGCGATGTCATCACTGCCCAGGGTGAGATTGCTGCCGGAGACGATCACCGCACCATAGTCGCCATCGCTGTCGAAGATCGCCACGCTGATGCCGGAGCGTGCGCCTGCCGCCACGCGCACGAAGCGGCGATCAACGCCGGCGCGATCGAGATTGGCCAGCAGCGCCGTGCCGAAATCGTCGTCGCCGACGGCGCCGATCATCGCCGCACGCACGCCGGCGCGTGCCGCCGAGACCGCCTGGTTGCCGCCCTTGCCGCCGCATTTCGGCTGCCAGGCATGGCCGGCCACAGTCTCGCCCTTGCGCGGACGGTCGGGCGCGTCGACCATGATGTCGTAGTGCAGGCTGCCGAAGACGGTGACCAGCGGAACCGTCATGTGCCCCGGTCTTTTCGTTTCGAGGTGACCGCCGACATGGTGCGGCCGAGATTGCGCTCCGCCGCCTGGTAGTCGCGCTGCGCCACCGCCACGAACAAAGCGTCGAGGATGTTGAGTTGCGCGATGCGCGCCGCTGCGTTTTCGCCCATCAGCGGCGAGCCTTGCGCGGTCGAGCACAGCACGATGTCGGCAATCCGGGCCAGCGGCGAGTTGTCGTAGTTGGTGATGGCCAGCGTGCGGGCGCCGCTCTTGCGGGCAAGATGGATGGCGTCGATGACGGCCGACGTGTTGCCGGAATGCGAGAAGCCGACGGCGATGTCGTCGGCGCAGAGGAGCGAGGCCGACATCAGCATCATGTGCGAGTCGTCATAGACCGATGCGCGGATGCCGATGCGCAGGAATTTGTGCGAGACGTCGCGAGCAATCTGGGCGGAGCCGCCGACGCCATAAAAATCGCGGTTCCTGGCGCGGTAGAGCAGATCGGCAGCACGGTCGAAATCGTCCATGTCGAGGATCGCGAGCGTCTCCTCCAGCGCCTGGATCGAGGTGCGGAACACTTTCTGCACGATCTCGGCCGAGCTGTCGTCGACCGACAGTTCCTGGTGCATCTCGGCGGTCGGGAGGCGGCTGTATTCATAGACGGCGGTGCGGAAGTCGCGGTAGCCGGAGAAGCCGAGTTTCTTGGCGATCTTGACCACCATCGCCTCGGACACGCCGGCCTCCTCGGCGATCTGCTTGAGCGGAATGGTCTGGTCGAAACCGCGCCGGCCGAAGACGGTTTCCACCACCTTGGCCTCAAGCGGGGTGAGATGCGGCATCATCATGCGGATGCGCGGCCCCACGGCTTTCAGATCGAGATTGCTCAACGTCATCCACGTCCCCTCGTCTCCGGCCCGAGCATGGCTTCCTGGACGATAGCCTGCGACGTCACGGCGTCCTGGCTGTCCATGGCGGCGGACAGGCGGTTATCCTTCTCCAGCCGGTCGACAACGCACAGCAGGCGCTTGACGGTGGCGATGTTGACTTCGCATTCGCGCACCGGATCGAGCCCGGTCATGTCGGGGAAGGTGTCGAAGTAGATGGCGCCGGCATAGCCGTCGCGGCGGATCTGGCGCAGCAGTTCGATGGTCTGCAGCGTGTGCACCGCGCCGACCATCAGGCCGTCGTCGCGCTTGGCATAGCCATCGTTGAGATGGACGCCGAGCAGCTTGCTGTGGCGAGCGATCAGCGCCGCGGCGAAGGCCGGCTGTTCGTCGGCATAGAGCACATGGGCGAAATCAAGCGTGACGCCCAGATTGGGTAGGCCGACCTCGCGGATCGCCAGCAAGGTGGTCGCGGCATCCGGCATCAGCGAGTAGGAGCGCGGTTCGTTAGGCTTGTACTCCAGGCTGATCTGGCAGCCAGGGTCATGCGCGGCAACTTCACGAACCCCATCGATTTCGTGCTGCCAGAGCGTCGCATAGTCAGCCTGGAAGGCGTAGTCGAAGCCATCCTGGCCAAGCCACAGGGTCATCAGACTGGCGCCGGCCGCGCGCACCGCATCGATACCGGCCTTGGTCAGGTCGATGGCTTCGCGGCGCACCGCCGGGTCCGGATTGGTGAAGGCGCCGAGCTTGAAGGCCGGATTGGAGTAGTAACGCATGGCAAAGCCATTGATGGAAAGCCCGAGGCCGCCGAGCTTTCGGGCGATTTCAGCCGGCTTTTCACTGACATGGTCGGGGAAATTAAGATCAAGATCGGTCAACCCGTCGACCTTGGCGGCGCGAGTGGCCATCTGCAGCATGGACGGCTTGCCGGTGAGATCAGGCCATTCGGCTTGCGGCCGCGAGGCGAAGGAATTCAGGCGGGTGGCGAAGCGACTGTTTGTCATGATCGACCTTTCAGTGATTTACTTCACATAAATACGAATATTTGTAAAGTTCTCATTTGCGAGGCGGTTTGTAGCGCGCAGCATCCTGCTTGGCCGGGATCTTCGGCTGCGCCTCTGCATCCATGCCGGGAGTTTCGAGTCCCGCAACGGTGCGGATGCTGGTGCGAGCCCTTGCGCCCTGCCTGCCGATTGACCAATCTCGCCGACACTGTCATGAGCCGCGGTTGGGGGGATCGCACATGCCAACGCTTTATCAACTGAAACCGGCCTTTCAGGCCAGGCTGCGGCCGCTGGCCGACCGGCTGGCCGATGCCGGCGTCACCGCCAACCAGATCACGCTTCTCGCCGCCGCGCTCTCCATCGCCACAGGCCTGGTGGTCACTGCCTTTGCCTTCCATCCCCTGGTGTTCCTGTTGATGCCGGTGGTGCTGTTCGTGCGCATGGCGCTCAACGCCGTTGATGGGATGCTGGCCAGGGAACATGGGCAAGCATCGAAACTCGGCATGTATCTCAACGAACTCTGCGACGTCGTCTCGGACCTGGCGCTGATCCTGGCCTTTGCCACCTTGTTCCCGGCCTGGGGTGTCGTCGCCTTCGCTATTACCGCCATGCTTGTCGAGTTCGCCGGCGTGCTTGGCGTTGCCGCAGGCAGCGGGCGCAACTATGCCGGGCCGTTCGGCAAGAGCGACCGAGCCCTGGTGCTCGGCGTCATCGCCTTCCTCATCGCCTGCGGCCTGTGGTTCCAAGCGATTGTGCCCTTTGTGTTTCCGGTCATGGCTACACTGTCAGTCGTAACCGCCATCAACCGGATACGCGGCGGCCTTAGAGCGGGCGGCGCATGATGCCAAAGCGTCAGGCACCCGACCGCCAGAGGGAAACCATGATCCACCAGACCATTGCAGCCGGAGCACCGGCAAGCCTCGAGCGCATCGCGCAGGAGCGCACGTTCAAGAGCCATGACGGCACCGAGATCTTCTACCGCTACTGGCCGGCCGCCGGGTCGACGCCAAAGGGTGCGATCCTTCTGTTCCATCGCGGCCACGAGCATGGCGGCCGCATGGCGCATCTGGTCGACGAACTCGCCATGCCCGACCATGCCTTCTACGCCTGGGACGCGCGCGGCAATGGCCGCTCGGCCGGCGAGCGCGGCTATGCGCCATCCTTTGCCGCCCTGGTTCGTGACATCGACTGCCTGGTGCGTGAGATCGGCCGGGATGGTTTTGGCCAGCGCGACATCGCGCTGATCGCGCAGTCCTTCGGCGCCGTGCTGGCCGCTGCCTGGGTGCATGACTATGCGCCCGACATCCGCGCGCTGGTGGTGGCTTCACCGGCCTTTTCGGTCAAGCTCTACGTGCCCTTCGCCAAGGAGGGCATTGCGCTGTGGCAGAAGCTCAAGGGCCGCTTCTTCGTCAATTCCTACGTCAAGGCGAAGTTCCTGACGCATGATGCCGAGCGCATCGCTTCCTTCGACGCCGATCCGCTGATCACGCGACCGATCGCCTCCAACATCCTGGTCAAGCTTTACGACCACGCTGCCCGCATCGTCTCGGACGCGCGCGCCATCACCGTGCCGACGCAGCTCTTGATCTCCGGCAGCGATTGGGTGGTGCGGCATGGACCGCAGCACGAGTTCTTCGTCAATCTCGGCAGCAGCGCCAAGGAGCGGCATGTGCTGCCCGGCTTCTTCCACGACACGCTGGGCGAGCGC
This sequence comes from Mesorhizobium sp. LNJC394B00, assembly GCF_000502555.1. Lineage (NCBI taxonomy): Bacteria > Pseudomonadati > Pseudomonadota > Alphaproteobacteria > Hyphomicrobiales > Phyllobacteriaceae > Mesorhizobium > Mesorhizobium sp. LNJC394B00. The sequence continues at coordinate 715,702 of NZ_AYWH01000001.1, read as the reverse complement.
GATCGCAAGCAGGCGCTGGACCTGATCCGGCCATTCCTCGAAAAGCAATTTGCAACGCCGGAGAAAACCATCGACTTGCTTCAGGCCGACCGCGCCGGCTACACCCGCGACGAGGCCGAGAGGCTGGCCTCGCCGCTGGCGCTGCTGTCGCCAAAGGGTATCTACTGGGCGATAAGCCGCGCCTCGATCCGCATCGGCGCCTGGCTGTCTTCGGGCATGAAGACCGGCATCGCCACCGGCTTCGATTCCGGCTCGACGCTCGACTATGTCTACGAGAACGACGCGCGCGGCATCGGCTTCATCGGCCGCATGATAGACCGCACCTTCCTCGACGCCATCGGCTGGCGCGGCATCCGCCAGCGCAAGCTGCATCTGGAAGAGCTGATCGGCAACGCCGCCGCCAGCCTGAAGGCAGCCGGCCGTCCCGTCCACATGCTCGACATCGCCGCCGGTCACGGCCGTTATGTGCTCGATGCCGTCGCAAAATGCACTGAACCGCCGGCAAGCGTGCGGCTGCAGGATTATTCCGAACTCAATGTCGGGCTCGGCTCGAAGCTGATCGCCGAGCGGCGTCTGCCGACCAGCGTTACCTTCCATCAGGCCGACGCCTTCGATGCCGACATGCTGGCTGGGTTGACCCCGGCGCCGGACCTCGCCATCGTCTCCGGACTTTACGAATTGTTCGCCGACAATACGATGATTTCCCGCTCGCTCGGCGGGCTGGCGAGCGCCATGCAGTCCGGCAGCCTGCTCGTCTACACCAATCAGCCATGGCATCCGCAGCTGGAGATGATCGCGCGCAGCCTGACCTCGCATCGCGGCGGCCAGGCCTGGGTGATGCGGCGGCGCACGCAAGGCGAGATGGACCAGTTGGTGACGGCTGCCGGTTTCGCAAAGATCGACCAGCGCATCGACCAATGGGGCATCTTCACCGTCTCGGTCGCACGGCGCGTCTGAGACCATGGCCCTGCCTGTCACTGACCCTGCCCCGGCGCGGGAACCCTATTTGGGCATCGTGCTGAGGGCAGCCCTTTGGCTGGCGCTGCTGGCGCCATTCTTCTATTCGACCTATGGCTTTGCCAACTGGCTGGCGTCGCGGCGCGACCATGTCGGCAGCATCGTGTTTGCCTGGGAACACGCCATCCCGTTCGTCGCCTGGACGATCGTGCCCTACTGGTCTATCAATCTGTTCTACGGCCTGTCGCTGCTGCTCAACACGACCAGGCGCGGCGTCGACCGGCTCGCCGGCCGCTATCTCTCGGCGCAGATCATTGCCGTCGCCTGCTTCATCGCGTTCCCGCTGACGGCGACCTTCGTGCGGCCGGAAACCACCGGCCTGCCGGGTTTCCTGTTTGCGGTGCTCGGTGGTTTCGACAAGCCGTTCAACCAGGCGCCATCCCTGCACATCGCACTCCTGGTGATCATCTGGGACCATTGGCGTCACGTTCTGGCACGTCCCCGTCTCGGCGGCATTCTCCGCCCGGTCTGGCACGTCTGGTGTTTTCTCATCGGCGCCTCGGTGCTGACGACCTGGCAGCATCATTTCATCGACATTCCGACCGGCGCCCTGCTCGGCCTGTTTGCGCTGTGGCTGTTTCCGTCCAAGGGCGAGCTGCCATTCTGGGGTTTTCGGTTGACCGCCGACCCAAGGGCGCGGCGGCTGGCGGGTTATTACGGGCTGGGGGCGGCCCTTGCCCTGGCCGGCGCTGCCGAGGGCGCGTTGGTCTCCGCCGATTTTCTCATCCTGTTGTGGCCGGCATTGGCGCTGGCCATCGTCGCCTTCGGCTATGCTGGGGCCGGCGCCAAAGTGTTCCAGAAGGCAGCCCATGGTAGCGTCTCACTGGCCAACCGTATCCTGCTCCTGCCCTACCGGCTTGGCGCCCGGATCAATGTGTGGGTATGGACCCGCCAACTGGCGCCGCAAGTGGAGATCACCGACGGTGTTTTCCTCGGCCGGTTTCCGAGTGCCGACGAGGCCAACCGCTTCGGCACAGTGATCGACCTTGCCGGCGAGATGGAACGGCCGCGCGGCGTGACCTGCCGCTGGATCAGCTACGCGATGCTCGACCTCGTGGCGCCGCCTCACGACAGGCTGGAGCGAGCGGTGGCGGCGATCGAGCTGGCGCGCCGGCGCGGCACCGTCCTGGTCTGCTGCGCGCTCGGCTTCCAGCGCAGTGCGGCCATCGTCGCCGACTGGCTGGTGGTGACGGGGCGCTCGTACACAGCTGCACAGGCGCGCAAGAAACTCGCCGCGTCGGGCAGGCCCGTGCACCTTCAGATCGGGCTGGATGAACCGGGGCTGGAAGAACCGACATGAGTTGGCCGGCATGAGTGGCGACAATTTTCCCGAGAAGGCCGAAATATTCGCCGCCGGGCTGATGGTGCAGGCGGTGTGGCCGATCCTGCTGGTGGTCGCGGCTGTGATGGCAGCGCCGGTCATCGGCCTGGTGGCCGGACCGCAGACGACAGCGCTGTCCGCGGCGGCCTGGCTGGTCGCGGCGGCGGGCGCCGTGGCCACGCTGGCTCTTTCGGCCTTGCTTTTGTTCGATGCGCTGCTGTTCCGGCTGATGGCAAGCCACGCCAGCGAGGCCGCCGGCGGTGCCGCGGTCGACGATGTGCTGGCGCGCATGCGCCTGAAGCCCACCGCTGCCGGCGGCCGCTCGCTTGACCGTCGCATTGCAGGCACGCGCCGCCTGCTGACAAGGCAGCGCATGGCGCTCGCCATGTCTGCTGCGGCATCCCTTTTCGCAGCATTTGTTTGAGCCATGACAAAACTTCACCTGCGCGCCAACACCTTCACCTTGCTGCAGACGGTGACGTCGGTCGGCCTGTCGGCGGCGGCCTGGGTGGTAACCGGCGTCAGACCAATCTGGAACGGCAGCCAGCCGTCGGAGCGGCAGCGCATCTACTTCGCCAACCATGCCAGCCATGGTGATTTCATCCTGCTGTCGGCCTGTCTGAGTGAGAAGGTGCGCGCCCGGACCCATGCGATCGCGGCGGCCGAATATTGGGGCAAGTCGCGGCTGCGCCGCTTCATCGCGCAGGACATGCTGTCGTCCGTGCTCATCCACCGGCAGTGGACCGACGAAACGCAACACCCGATCTCGATCATGCTGTCGGTGCTCGACGACGGCCACTCGCTGATCCTGTTTCCCGAAGGCACTCGCAACACGACGGAGGCGGATCTGCTGCCGTTCCGCTCCGGCCTCTACAATCTGTCGATGGCGCGGCCGGATGTGGAACTCATCCCGTGCTGGATCGAGAACATGTCGCGCGTGCTGCCCAAGGGCCAGTTCCTACCGGTGCCGCTTTTGTGCCGCGTCGTCTTCGGTCCGCCGGTGGCGATCGCGCCCGGCGAAGAACGCCGCACCTTCCTCGAGCGCGCGCGCCAGACGCTGCTGTCGCTCAACCCGCGTCCCGATCGGGACCACTAGCATGACCAGGCAAAGAGACTTCGTATGACACTGCCGCCAATGCATGAAACCGTCATCCTGCTGGCCGGCCTGATCTGCGTGCTGACCATGGCGAGCATTATTGCCGGTATCCTCTCATGGCGGGCGCCGAAGCCGCTGCCCTCGACGCTCGTCAACTTGAACCAGCGCATCAACGCCTGGTGGGTGATGGTGCTGGCGATCACCGTCGCCTTCTTCTTCGGCCGCACCGGCATGACCATCCTGTTTGCGCTGATCTCGTTTGCCGCGCTGCGCGAGTTCGTGACGCTGACGCACAGCCGGCGCAGCGACCACTGGGTGCTGCTCGGCATGTTCGGCATCATCATTCCCTTCCAGTACTGGCTGGTGTGGACCGCCTGGTACGGGCTCTTCACCATTTTCATCCCCGTCTACTGCTTCCTCTTGATGCCGGCGGTCACCGCGCTCAACGGCGACACCGAGCGCTTCCTCGAGCGCGTGTCCGCGCAGCAATGGGCGGTCATGATCTCGGTCTACTGCGTCAGCCATGTGCCGGCGCTGCTGACCCTCAACGTGCCCGGTTTCGAGGGCCGCAACCTCCTGCTCATCGCCTTCCTGATCATCACCGTGCAAGGCAGCGACGTGCTGCAATACATTTTCGGCAAGCTGTTCGGCAGGCATCTTCTGTCGCCCTCCGTCTCGCCCTCGAAGACCTGGGAAGGGCTGGTCGGCGGGCTGGTGGCATCGAGCCTTCTCGGCGCGCTGCTGTCGTTCCTGACGCCGTTCTCGCCGCTGGCGGCGGCAGGCGTCGCCTTCATCGCCTGCCTGATGGGGTTCCTCGGCGGGCTGGTGGCGTCGGCGATCAAGCGCGACCAGGGGGTCAAGGACTGGGGCCACCTCATCGAAGGCCATGGCGGCATGATGGACCGCGCCGACAGCCTGGTCTTCGCCGCACCGGTGTTCTTCCACATCGTCCGCTATTTCTGGACGTGAGCTAAGCCGTTCAATCGCGGATGGCGCGGCCTGCCTGCTGCAGCAATTCGAAGGCGGCGAAGCGCTTGTCGTGCCAGGGCACGAGGTCGCCACCGGCCGGGCGATAGATGTCGCCGATGCGCGACATGCCGGTCATCGCCGCGGTCACATCGGGATATTTTTGCGCCGCCACCGCAGCCAATATGGCCGAGCCGAGCAGCACCGGTTCGGGCGAGGTCGAACCGGCGACGGTCAGGCCTGTGGTGTCGGTCAAAAGCTGACGTACCAGCTCGCTTTGCGCCGCACCGCCGCTGACGACGATAGTGTCGATGGCAATGCCTTTTTTGGCCATCGCCGCCAGGATCTGGCGAACGCCGTAGCCGATGCCCAGCAGGCCGGCGACATAGAGCGCGACCAGACTGTCGAGGGACGTGTCCATGCCAAGCCCGGCGATCAGGGCCTTGGACTCGGGATCGGCGACGGGCGAGCGGTTGCCGAGGAATTCCGGCACGACATGCAGTCCATCGGCCAGGTGCGCTACTGCGGACAGGTCGGCGGACTGTTTCGCCGCCTGCTGACCAAGCCAAGCGGTCAGGCCGAGACCTTCCGCCTTGGCTTTTGCGGATGCCTCAGCCGTGGCCGGATGGAAAGCGACGAGGTGGTCGATTGCGGCACCCGCCGCCGATTGCCCGCCTTCATTGAGCCAAAGCCCCGGCACCATCGAGGAAAAATACGGACCCCAGACGCCGGGCACGAAGGCCGGCTCGCTGGTGCTGGCCATGGTGCAGGCCGAAGTGCCGAACACATAGGCCATGCGCGACCGCAAGGTGCCGACCGAGCCCTGCCCGCCAACCGTGCCGACGCCGCCGGCATGGGCATCGATCAGGCCGGCCGCAACCGGCGTTCCCGGCAGCAGGCCGAGATCGGCCGCGGCGGCCTCAGTGAGGCCTTGGGCAAGTGCCGTGCCACCCTCGACGATTTCGGTGCCGATGCGGGCAAAGCCTTCATCGGCGAGCGCGCCGAGGCCGATGGCACGGAAATAGGCATCGTCCCAGCGCCGCTCATGACCGAGATAGGTCCATTTGCAGGTCAGCGTGCAGATCGAGCGCGCCAGGCTGCCGGTTGAGCGCCAGGTCAGATAGTCCGTCAGGTCGAAGAAATGCTCGGCCGCATCGAAGGTGGCGGGCAGGTTCTCGCGCAGCCACAGCAGCTTCGGCGTTTCCATTTCCGGCGAGATGGTGCCGCCGACATAGTCGAGCACGGCGTGCTTGCCGGCATTGATGCGCTGCGCCTGGTCGAGCGCGCGGTGATCCATCCAGACGATGATGTTGCGCTGGCTGTCGCCGGAACTGCCGGCCGGCAACGGCGCGCCATCCTGGCCGACCACGACCAGCGAACAGGTGGCGTCGAAGCCAATGCCGGCAATGTCGCGCCCGGCAAGCCCCGACTCCGTCACCGCCTCGCGCACGCTGGCGCAAACCGCGCGCCAGATGTCCTCGCTCGACTGTTCGGCGATTTCGCCGGGCTCGATAAACAGAGCGATGTCGCGCTTCGCCGAGGCAAGCATGGTGCCCTTGCTGTCGAACACCCCCGCCCTGGCACTGCCAGTGCCGACGTCGATGCCGAGGAAGTGGGACATGGGAAACCTCAGAAGTTAGGCAGTAGGCAGTAGGCAGTAGGCAGTAGGCAGTAGGCGAGATGGTCAGCAGTGAACGGCCAGTTGCAAGAGCCTCTCCCCATTCCCTACTGCCTAATGCCTACTGCCTCACAAATCATTGCTCTGCGGCAGGATCACCAGGTCCCGGATGGTGACATTTCTCGGCCTAGTCAGCATGAACAGCACGGCTTCGGCGACCTCGACCGGTTGTATCAGGCCGCCCTTGGCCAGTTCATCCTCAAGCTTGTCCTTCGGCCAGTCGCTGATCAGCGCTGTCACCACCGGCCCCGGCTGCACCGCGCCGACGCGCAGGCCGTGCGGGGCGACCTGCCGGCGCACCGTGTGGACGAAGGCCTGCACGGCATACTTGGATGCCGTATAGATCGGCTCCCAGACCACCGGCACCAGTCCGGCGATCGAGGACGTCACGATGATGTCGCCGGTCTTTCGTTCGACCATATGCGGCAGCACGGCGTGGATGGAACGAAAGACCGCATTGATGTTGAGGTTCAGCATGCGGTCCCAGGCATCCGGGTCGCCTTCGAGCACCGGGCCGCCGACATAGGCGCCGGCATTGGCGTGGAAGATATCGAGCTGGCCGGCCTTGTCCAGGATTTGCGGCATCATCGTCGCGACGCTGGCCGGCTTCATCAGATCGATCACCAGCGGGATCGCGTTGGGACCGAGTTCGGTGCAGACGCTTTTCAGCGCGTCTTCGGCGCGGTCGACGAGCACAACGCGAACGCCGGCGGCAATCAGCGCTCTCGCGCATTCCAGGCCTATGCCCGACGCGGCGCCGGTGATCGCCGCGACCTTTCCACTCAAATCCTGAGCCATTCTATCCTCGTATCGATTGCGGTTGCGTTCAGGCGCGGCCGTGGGAAACCCGCGAGCGGCGTGCCAGGGAGTCGACGATGACCGCAATTGCCAGAACGGCGCCGGTGATCATGTAGCGAAGCGACGATGACAGATCGAGCAAGGTCAGCCCGCTGGCGATCGACTGGATGACGATGATGCCGAGCAGCGCGGAATAGGCGCTGCCACGGCCGCCAAACAGGCTGGTGCCGCCTATGACCGCCGCCGCAATGGCGTTGAGGTTGACGTCGCCGGTGCCGGCCTGCTGGCTGGCGGAGGCCAGCCGCGCCGCCGACAGCACGCCGCCGAGGGCGGCAAACATCGAGCACATGACGAAGGCGCTGAGGTAGATCGAGCGCACCTTGATGCCGGCCCGGCGCGCCGCTTCGCGGTTGCCGCCGACGGCGGTCATCGAGCGCCCCCATTGGGTGCGGGTCAGCGCATAGTTCATCGCCACCACCAGGCCGACGAACAGGCCGAACATCCACGGTATGCCGCGCGCCTGGTTGAGATAACCGACGATCAGTTCGAGCAGGATGGTCAGGGCGGCGACGCGCACGATGAGGCCGCCGACAGACGGCGCCGACAAATTGACGGCCCGGCGGCGGCTGACGGTGCGCAGGCCGCTGATCAGCATGACGATGCCGGGCAATGCCGCCAGTGCATAGGACAGCCAGTCCGGCATGACCAGCAACTGGCCGAAATTCACCAGGTTCGACCCATAGGGCAGATTGATCGAGCCGGTGGAGCCCAGAATATACAGTTGCAGGCCGAGCACGGCGAGCAGGCCGGCGAGCGTCGAGACGAAGCTTGGCATGCCGAGCCGGTTGAACAGCAAGGCATAGAGCCCGCCGATGAAACCGCCGACGGCGATCGCGGCGAGGATGGCGAGCGCCACCGGCCAGCCCTGGTTGACCCACAGTGTGCCGACCATGGCCGAAGCAAAGCCGCTGATCGAGCCGACCGACAGGTCGATCTCGCCGACCATCAGCACACAGACGATGCCGAGCGCGATGACGCCGACGGTCGAGCAGTCGAACAGGAGATTGACCAGATTGCTCGACGAGACGAAGACCGGATTGAGGGCGGTGAACACGCTCCAGATGATGACCAGGCCGACGATGACCGGCAACGAGCCGAGGTCGCCGGAGCGGACGCGGTCGAAGAAGGCGCTGATGGCGCCACCGACGCCGGCCTGGTGCTTGACGCGCACGTCGCTGCGGTCGAGCGCCGTCGATGAGGAGGTGTCCTGCTTGGGCTCCGCGCTCATGGCCGCTGCTCCTGATTGTTCGCTTGTTCGGCGGCCTTGCGCCGTTCGGCGCGGCGCGACACTGCATTGTTGGCGGCGCCGGTGATGGCGCTGACCAGTTCCTGGTTCGAGGCGTCGGGTTCGAAGACGCCGTTGTTGCGGCCGAGCCTGAGCACCACGATGCGATCGGCGACGGCGCGCACGTCCTCCATATTGTGACTGATCATCAGCACGCCGAGCCCACGCTCGCGCACCCGGTCGATGAGGTTCAGCACTTCCGCCGTCTGGGCGACGCCAAGCGCGGCGGTCGGCTCGTCGAGGAGGATGACCTTGGGGTCGAGCAGCAGCGAGCGGGCGATCGCCACCGTCTGGCGCTGGCCGCCGGACAGCGAGGCGACCGCCTCGCGGACGCTTGGAATACGCGCCGACAATTCGTTGAGCAGCGTCCAGGCGCGGATCTCCATCGCCACCTCGTCCAGCCGCAGCGGGTTGAGCTCCTTGCCGAGAAAGATGTTGGCGACGACGTCGAGGTTTTCGCACAGCGCCAGATCCTGGAAAACGGTGGCGATGCCGAGCGTCAGCGCGGCGCTCGGGTCGGGCATCGTCACTTGCCTGCCGCGGAAATTGATGGTCCCCGAGCTCGGCTGGTGGACGCCGGCCAGAATCTTGACCAGCGTCGACTTGCCGGCGCCATTGTCGCCGACCAGCGCCACCACCTCGCCGGCATGGACATCGAGATCGATATCGGTGAGCGCCGAAACGGCGCCGAAATTCTTCGAGATGCCGCGCAGGCTGAGCACCAGCTCGCCTGCCGAAACCGGTCCGTCAGAGATGTCAGACATGGTGGCAAACCTTTCCGGATGGGCGGTCAAGAGTGACTGCGAACTTCCGGCCACCGCAAGGGCGGCCGGAAAGCAGGATCAGGATTCTAGGTCTCCTTTTATGCATGTCGTTATCCCAAAACCGCTGCGCACTTTTGGGCGACCTGCATTGTCACTTTGTGATGCCGAGCTTCTTGCAGCCTTCGGCATAGCGGTCGACGCAGAGCTCTTCGGCGGTGTTGATCTTCTTGTCGATGATCTCGGCCTTTAGGTTTTCCTGCGTCACCACCGCCGGCGTGAACAGCTGCGATGGGGTGTCGTAGAGGGTCATTTCGGCCTTCGGCGTCTCGCCCGACAGAAGCTGGACGGCGACGTTGGCGGCAGCCGCCGCAACGATCTCGCTCGGCTTGGAGATGGTGTTGTACTGATCGCCGGCGATGATCAGCTGCAGTGCGGCGATCGTCGCGTCATTGCCGGTCACCGGCGGCACCGGATCGACACCGGCGGCCTTGAAGGCGGCGATGGCGCCACCACCGGTGCCGTCATTGGCCGCAACGACGCCGACGATCTGCGTGGAGAAGCGGGTGATCTGGCCGCTTGCCCATTGCTGCGCCTTCGGCGGCGCCCATTCCGGCGTGTCGTATTCGGCAAGGATCTTGTAGCCGCTGTTGTCTAGGCTGGAATGGATGCCCTTCTTGATCAGCCCGGCGGCCGCGTCGGTCGGCGATCCGTTGATCTGCAGCAGGCCGCCGCTGGCGGGGTCGACCTTCAGCGCCTTGAGGTGTTCGACGAGCGAGTCGGCAATGGCCTTGCCGATGCCTTCATTGTTGAACGAGACGTAGAAGTCGGCAGGTGCAGTCGGGATCGGGCGATCATAGGCGATGACCTTGACGCCCTGGCTCTGCGCCAGCTTGACCAGCGAGGCGGCGGCGGTCGAGTCGACAGGGTCAAGCACGATCGCCTTGGCGCCTTGCGAGATCACCGAGTTGAACTGCTGCTGCTGGCGCGAGGCGTCGGCATCGGCGTTCTGGTAGATCACCTTGCAGCCGGGGCAGAGTTTTTTCATCTCGGCGACGAAGCCGGGATAGTCGTGCTGCTCGTAGCGCGTCGAGGCCTGGTCGGGCATCAAGAAGGCGATCGTGGCGTCGGTAACCGGGGCAGCAAAGGCAGCGGTGCCGCCAAGAAGAGAAAGAGTGAGCGCGATGGCTCCCGTCGATTTCCAGGCAAATCTGGTCATTTCGATAGCTCCGTTTCAAGGAATGGTTTCATGAAGCCCTGGACACCATATGGCACCGGGCCTTGACTGCAGTCGGGCTGTTGCGAGGAACAACGGAGCACTTGATCCGTGCTGCGCATCCTCTAGATATCTCTGGATTTCGGGACAAGCGATCTCCAGCACGGAGCGCCTCCAACGCACCCCGCGTTCTTACCTCAGTAAATGTCTAGGCTCCTCCCGGTCCTCCCTGTTAGGCGGCAATCTCCGCGCTGACGTTTTCCGCCAGCAGGGCCCTGAAGCGCGAAGGCGACATGCCTTTCTGGGTCAGGAACTGGCGGTTGAAATTCGAGATGTTGTTGTAGCCGGCGGCATAGCAGATCTCGGTGATCGGCATGTCGGCCTCGCTCATCAGCAACTGGCAGGCAAGGTTGATGCGCAGCCGGTTGACATACTGCACCAGCGCCATGCCGGTATGGCGGCGGAAGCTGCGCGAAAACGCGCTCGGGCTGCGGCCGGCGATCGCCGCCAGATCGCTTTCGCTGAACGGCTCGGTCAGGTTGGCGTTGATATAGGCAAGCGCCTTGTTGACGCCGGCCGACATGAAGCCTGAGGGATCCGGCAGATAGCTGGCGCTGGTCAGCGTCCGCACATCGGCGGCGCGGCTCAGAATGTCGATGAGCTCCATGAACAAAGCGATGCGGCGAACGCCTTGCGCCTCGACCAGTTCGGCCAGCACAGGTGCGGCGAGCTTGGCGGTAGCGGTGGAGAACAGCGCGCCGCGGCGGCTGAGCTCGAGAATGTTTTCACAACCGGCAAGTTCCGGCAACGCGGCGGTGGCGTCGGCAATGAACTCTTGCGAGAACTGCACGACGCGGCCGCGCAGCGGCACGCTGGCGCCTGCCGGCACGTCGCTGACCCAGTTGTGCGGCAGGTTCGGGCCGGTGAGCACGAGATTGCCGGGCTCGAACTCGCCGATGAAGTCACCGACGAAATAATGGCCCGTGGTGGCGACGACGTGATGGATTTCGTATTCGGGGTGGAAGTGCCAGCGCACCGTGTGGAAGGGGTAGCCGTGGGCCCAGGCCTTGAACGACTCGCCGCGTCTGATCTGGACGACTTCCAAGTCCGGATTCATGTCAGTTCCTCCCGGCGCCGGTCCGGTCATGCGACCAGTTGCAGTGCCATCTCCCGCAGGCCGCGTTTGCCGCTCTCTGCAGTGATCGAAGCTTAGGCGGCAATTCATGCAGCCGCCACCACGGTGTGTCCACCTCACTGATACTTTTTTGACGTTTTTGTGGTCAAGGCGATACGTTTGCGAGTACGCGGGAGAGATCAGGCCCCGCTTGCGAGACGGTGACGACGCAAACGATGTCGCCGGCGGCGAGAGCTGGTCGCTCGATTTCGGCTCCGTCACAGTGACAATATGCAAAGGGAGCGGATCGGCATGACAAGGACGTTCACCTACTCCGGCAGCCCTGCGCATATTGTCTTCGGCAATGGCGCGTCGTCCGAGGTGGGCACCTGGATCGAAAAGCTCGGCTGCAATCGCGCGCTGGTGCTGTCGACGCCGCATCGGGCTGCCGACGGCGAGGCGCTTGCCAAATCCCTCGGCGCGCTGGCGGCCGGCACCTTTTCGGGCGCCGCCATGCACACGCCGGTCGAGGTAACCCAAACGGCAATGGCCAAGGCGACCGAGGTCAACGCTGACTGCGTTGTCGCGCTTGGCGGCGGCTCGACCACCGGTCTCGGCAAGGCGATCGCCTGGCGCACCGACCTGCCGCAGATCGTCATCCCGACCACCTATGCCGGCTCGGAGGTGACGCCGATCCTCGGTCAGACCGAGAACGGCGAAAAAACCACAATGCGTGACGCAAGGATCCTGCCGGAAGTGGTGATCTACGATCCAGAGCTGACCGTCGGCCTGCCGATAGCGATGAGCGTCGCGTCAGGACTCAACGCCATGGCGCACGCGGCCGAAGCGCTTTACGCGCAGGATCGCCATCCGATTTCCACCCTGATGGCGAAAGAAGGATTGCGCGCCATGACGGCGGCGCTGCCGGTGTTGACCAAGGAGCCTGGAAATATCGATGCACGCAGCGATGCGCTTTACGGCGCCTGGCTGTGCGGTACGGTGCTCGGCGCCGTCGGCATGGCGCTGCATCACAAGATCTGTCACACACTGGGCGGCTCTTTCGACATGCCGCATGCCGAGACCCATGCGGTGATGTTGCCGCACACGATCGGCTTCAACGCCGTCGCGGTGCCCGACTCGTTGAAGCCGGTCGCCGACTTGTTTGGCGGCAGTGCGGGCGGCGGTCTCCACGATTTCGCCAAGGCGGTCGGCGCGCCCCTTACATTGAAAGAACTCGGCCTCATGCAGGCCGATCTCGACCGCGCCGCTGAGATCGCGACCAGGAACCCATACTGGAATCCGCGGCCTTTCGACCGCGCCGCAATCCGCGCCCTGTTGCAGGACGCGTGGGAGGGAAGGCGTCCGCAAAACTGACGGCAACAAGCAAGGAACTTACCCGCCGCGAATTCATCAGGATACCGCCACGACGGTGTGCTCGCGGCGGCCTCGCGGTGCCGGCGATCGCCTGCCCTTTCGCATATAGCCGACACGCATGAGTGGCTCCGCCTGATCGGCGCAGGCCGCTCACGGTTTGTGCGCGTGAAAAACTGCGCGGCTCGAAAAGCCCATTGACATCAGCCGTATTTTCGACGCAAACGTTATATTGTTACTGTTATACAGTTACACAGCCCGCCTCTCCGGCGACATACATTTCAGACTGCAAGGAGACCACGGATGCGTCGCATTCCCTTTCTCGCCGCGCTGCTCGTCGCGGTGCCGCTTTTGACCGGCACGGCTGCCCGCGCCGAAGACAAGCTGACCATCGTGGCGGCCGAGAATTTCTATGGCGACCTTGCCCGCCAGATCGGCGGCAGCAACGTCACCGTCACCAGCATCCTGGCCAATCCCGATGACGATCCGCATCTGTTCGAGACCAGCCCGTCGACGGCGCGCACCATCGCCGACGCCAAGATCGTCATCTATAACGGCGCCGACTACGATCCGTGGATGGACAAGCTGCTGTCGGCCTCGACAGCCAAGGATCGCACGACCATCGTCGCCGCCGACCTGATCGGCAAGAAGTCGGGCGACAACCCGCATCTGTGGTACGACCCGGCGACGCTGCCGGCCATCGCCAAGGCGCTGAGCGCCGACCTTGCCAAGCGCGATCCGGCCAATGCCGTGTATTATGAGACGAACCTGAAGGCATTCCAGACCTCGCTCGAGGCCATTGACAAGGAAATCACCGACGTCAAGAACACCTATGCCGGCACCGAGGTGACGGCTACCGAGCCGGTCTTCGGCTACATGGCGGAAGCGCTCGGTCTCAAGATGCTGAACTACGATTTCCAGGTGGCCTTGATGAACGATGCGGAGCCGAGCGCCACGCAGGTGGCGGCGTTCGAAAACAGCCTGAAGGACGGCTCGGCCAAGATCCTGTTCTACAATTCGCAGGTGACCGACGAGGCAACGACAAGGCTGCTCGACATCGCCAAGCAGAACAAGGTCACGGTCATCGGCGTCAACGAGACGGAACCGGCGGGCCAGACGATCCAGACCTGGTTCGGCGGCCAGATCGACGCGGTCCAGAAGGCGCTCGCCGCCCGCACACAATGAATGTGACTGCGAATGAATGTGACTAAATGAACGCAATCGAATTCGACAAGGTCACGCTGACCTATGGGGGACGCCGGGTTTTATCCGACGTCTCCTTTTCTCTACCGCAAGGCGCCTTTGTCGGCCTGCTCGGCGCCAATGGCGCCGGCAAGACGACGATGCTGCGCGCCATTCTCGGCCTGATCAAACCGGCCGGCGGCGCCATTTCGGTGCTTGGCAAATCGCCGACGCGCGGCAACGCCGACATCGGCTATATGCCGCAGGCGCGGCGCGCGCTTGGCGATGTCGGCGTCAGCGGCCTCGACTTCGTGCTGAGTGCCGCCGGCGGGCATCGCTGGGGCTGGCCCGTCGCATCGGCTGCCGAGAAGGAGGCGGCGTGGAAGGCTCTTGAAGAGGTGGGCGCCGGCGACCTTGCGCGGCGGCCGCTGGGCGAGCTTTCCGGTGGCGAGCGCCAGCGCATCCTGATCGCGCAATCGTTGATCGGCAATCCGCAACTGCTTTTGCTCGACGAGCCGCTGATCAGCCTCGATGCGGGCCATCAGCGCGCGATCATCGACCTGGTGCATCAGATCGGCGAACGGCTCGGCATTGCCGTGCTGTTCTGCTCGCACGAGATCAACCCGCTGCTGCGCGCCGTCGACCGCGTGCTCTATCTCGGCAACCGCAAGGCGGCGATCGGTTCCGTCGACGAGGTCATCAGCGGTCCGGTGCTGTCGAAACTCTACGGCACGCATATCAATGTGGTGCGGGTTGCCGGCCGCATCTTCGTCATGGCCGACGATGTCGAACTGGAGAGCGGGGCGCATGTCCACGATCTTTGACTATGAATTCATGCGCAACGCCTTCTATGCCTGCACCATCGTCGGCATCGTTTCGGGCGCGGTCGGCTATTTCCTCGTGCTCCGGGGCCAGACCTTCGCCGGTCATGCGCTCTCCCATGTCGGCTTTCCCGGCGCCACCGGCGCCGGCCTGATCGGGCTGTCGCCGTTTCTCGGCCTCACCGTGTTTACCGTCGCCGCCGGCATCGGCATCGGCCTGCTCGGCGAACGCGCGCATCGCGACGTCGCCATCGGCATCGTTTTGACGCTGTCGCTCGGCTTGGGCTTGCTGTTTCTGCATTTCTACACCGCCTTCGCCTCGCAGGCGACCAACGTGCTGTTCGGCAATGTGCTGGGCATCAGCCTGCGCACCGTTATCGTGCTTGCGGTGCTGGCGGTGGCGATCCTTGTCGCGCTTTTGCTGATCGCGCGGCCGCTGCTGTTCGCCAGCCTGCAGCCGGAACTCGCCGAAGCGCGCGGCGTGCCGCTCACTCTTGTCTCGACCCTGTTCATGGTGCTGGTCGCCGTCGCCACGTCCGAGGCGGTGCAGATCGTCGGCGTGCTGCTCGTCTTCGCGCTGATGGTGGCGCCTGCAGCCACCGCGCTCAGGCTTACTAGCGGCGTCGGAGCCGGCGTGCTGACGTCCATCGCGCTTGCCGTGATCATCGCCTGGATCAGCCTGACGCTCGCCTTCCTGACCGACTGGCCGACGAGCTTCTGGATCACGGCGCTGGGCGCGGCGGCCTATGTCGTCAGCGGCATGGTCCGGCGCCCGTCGGTCCGAGAGACTCAGAGCGCCGACGCCGGCCCCTGAGGCTTGCCCTCCGGCGGGTCGATCGGGCCGGCTGGAGTGCAAAACTGACGTGAGGGAAATACACCCAAAAAAAGTCAGGTTTACAAATCGGCTCCTGAAACGTTTCAGCCGCGAAAGACAAATTCATCCAATCGCCTAGATCGCGACCTCTGTCGCGCCAAAGGGCCGCTCCGGAGCGGCCGGAACACCCGGAAAACCGCCATTTCAAGCGCATTTTGTAGCGGCGAATGGCGTCCGCGCGGCCGGTTGGAAGCTGGCCGGGAGGTGCAAAGGCGACCCCCCGCGGCCATCGCGGGCGGCGTTGACAGACCGCGGTGCTGCATGCGTATAGCAAGCCATGGGTCACGCCATGGCCGTGGCGGTTGAGACGGGGCTGGGGGGTTTCGTAACAACAGCATTGACGGCCCGGCGCCGGACGGGCGGCATGCACTCTCGAAGTGCGCCGCTCGCTCTTGGCTGACGCGCCGGCGACCCGGCAGCAGTCCTGGCCTGCGTTATCTCGACCAGGCTCCGCAGAACGCCATCGTCTCAGCTTTTCGATCCGCATCGGTTCGAAGCGAACGAGGTGACGCCCTCTTAACCGATATTCGCTTCGCTACGTCCCCCTCCCCCTGCTGGGCGAGGGGGACGCTGGCGATGAACCGCGCCGGCCGACGTGTATCGGCACCGATCAGGCACTCCTGACGACGCGATCAAGCAAGCCTGACGACGAGCCGATCAGGCGACCCTGGCGACGTCGATCAAGCAAGCTTGACTACGTCGATCAAGCAAGCTTGACGACGAAGTGCTTGGTTACCGGCTCGAGGATCTGCCAGGTGCCCTTGAAATCGGCTTCGACCACGAACGCATCGCCCGGACCGACCTCGACAGGCGTGCCGCCATCGGGCGTGATGATGATGCGGCCGGCGATCATGTGCACGAACTCATAGTCGGTGTAGGTGGCGTGATAAGTGCCGGGCGAGGCCCGCCAGGTGCCCGACAGCACCTTGCCGTCGGCGGTGGTGTGCTGCACGGCGGTCTGCATGGTCGGCCGGCCCGCGACAACGATCCAGCCCGGTAAGTCGCCGCCCTCGGCATGCTCGACAGCGCCGAATTTGAAAATGGTGGTGTTGGTCATGGGAGGCTCCGTTTGAATTGCATGGCTGCCGGTTGGATAGCCGATGCGTGTGACGGGGGCAACGCAAGGGCCGACCCCGGATGTCGGAGATTTGGCGAAGGAGGCGGGGAGCTAATCTCCCCCATCGAGGGGGAGATGTCGCCGAAGGCGACAGAGGGGGTCGCCGCGCGTGGAGCGCCTGCCTTCACTTGCAGGATTGGGCCGAGTCCGGTCGAACCGACCCCCTCTGGCCTGCCGGCCATCTCCCCCTCAAGGGGGGAGATCAGCGGCGTCGCCTCCTCCAATGTTGCACTGCGTTAGATTTGTTGCATTGCGATATCGACCCATAGGGCGGAGTCTTGGTCCGACTGTGAACGGTTGCAGCGCCGTGTCCCGTTGGGCGCAAAGCTGCCGCACGTATGATCCCGGCGCGATCGTTACTCGCCGAGGCGGGGTCATGCACCAGCACGAGGTGGCAAATCGTGTCAGCATCGTTCCGGCCCGATATCGAAGGACTGCGTGCCTTGGCGGTGGCAGGCGTGATCGCCTTTCATTTCGGCTTCACCGGCCTGCCCGGCGGCTTCACCGGCGTCGACATCTTCTTCGTCATCTCGGGCTATCTGATCACAAAACACCTGCTTGCCGAAATCACCGAGACCGGGCGGCTCAACCTGTGGCGCTTCTATGCCAGGCGCGCTCGGCGGCTGTTGCCGGCGTCGCTGTTCGTCATCCTCGCCACACTGGTGGCCGGCGCCTTCATCCTGTCGCCGGAGGAACAATCGCTCTATTCCAAAGGCGCCATGTTCGCCTCGGCCTACATGATCAATCTGTGGCTGATCCGCTGGTCGTTTGATTATTTCGCCGCCGATGCGGCCAGCAACCCGTTTGTCCATTTCTGGTCGCTGTCGGTGGAGGAGCAGTTCTATGTCGCCTGGCCGGCGCTGCTTGTGCTGGCGGCATGGCTGCGCCCCGGCAAGCGCGGCGCGATCCTGGTGATCGGCATTGCCGGCCTCGTCTCGTTCGCCGTCTGCGCGTGGCTCACCACGGTCTCGCAGCCCTGGGCCTTCTATTTCTCGCCGCTACGCGCCTGGGAGTTCGCCGCCGGCGGGCTGGCCAGCATGGTGCCGCAGCAAGTCTGGCAAAACCGCCCGCGGCTCGCCACGCCGCTGGCGTGGCTCGGCCTAGCGCTGATTGCCGGCGCCTATCTTTCCTTCAGCGACGAAACGCCCTTCCCGGGTTTCCTCGCCCTGGTGCCGGTGGCCGGCACCGTGCTGTTGCTGCTGGCAGGAGCGGCGCACGCGCAGCAGGAGAGCGCTAAGAAAAGCCCGATCGAGGCACTGGCGCTGGCGCCGCTGCAATGGGTCGGCAAACTCTCCTACTCGCTCTATCTCTGGCACTGGCCGGTGATCGTGTATGCCACGATGCTGACGCCGGAACTTTCGCCGCTGCAGCGGCTCGGCTGCTTGGCGCTGACGCTGGCGCTGTCGGGGTTCACCTATCATGTCATCGAAAACCCGATCCGCCGCAATGGCTGGCTGATGGCCAGTGCGGCGCGGGCGCTGGTGCCGGCCGTCCTCCTGACCGGCACCGGCGTCGCAGCCGCCTACGCCAATGCCAGGCTTGCCGTCCACGATCTGGACCCTGAGCAGCGCAGCATTGCCGCCAGCGCCGCGCAGCCGTCCACGGCGCGCGCGGCCGGCTGTATTCTCTCCTTTGAGACGGTGACGCCGAAGGCCTGCGTGTTCGGCAACAAGGACGCCGGGCGCTCGATTGCGCTGTTCGGCGATTCGCATGCCGACCACTGGTCGACGCCGCTGATCGACGCGGCGGCCAAGAACAATTATCGCCTCGTCACCTATCTCAAATCGTCCTGCCGTGCCTCGCGGGTGACGACCTGGAACTGGCGGCTGAAGCGCGACTACACCGAATGCGACCAGTGGCGGGAGCAATCGGTCAAGGACATTATCGCGTTGCACCCGCACATGGTGGTGATCTCGGAATTCTCGATCGGCAATGTGATGAAGGAATCGCCCGAGGAACTGAAGCACGCCGATTGGAACGAGGAGTGGAAGGCCGGCCTGCGCTGGACGCTGGCGGCATTCAGCCGGGCCGGGATCAAGGTCGCGGTAATCCGGGACGTTCCCTACAATGGAAGCTATGCCGACAAATGCGTGGCGCGGGCGCTGTGGCGCGGGCAGGTGCCTGAAGTCTGCGACACGCCGAGGGACGCGGCGGCGAACGACGACATCGCCGCGGCCGAGCGCGACGTCGTGCGCAGCGTGCCCGGCGCCACCTATGTCGACCTGACCAGCCAGTTCTGCGACGCCCAAACCTGCCACGTGTTCATCAACGGCCAACTCGCCTTCCGCGACCGACACCACCTGGCGACGCCATTTGCTGAATCACTGGAGCCGGTCTTGGAGAAGGCGGTGTTTTAGGGGGCGGCGAGGTAGGGGGACCTGACGGCTGACCGCTCAGTTGATGCGAGCTATGCCACAAACACATCCTCTCGATGGTGAGCGAGGTAAGCCTGCTGCGGCGGGGTGAAGGTGCTAGTGCGCCAGACGGCGGGGGCTTCGGCAAAGCCGAAACTCTGCATCACCAATTGCTCGAAACCGAGCCGCCGCAAATCAGTCTTGTCGACGCGCTGGGATATGAGGACCTGCCCGCTATCTTCAAAACTGATGAAGCCACGGTCAAAGAGGTGGTCGGCATCAGGCGTGAGGAGCAGCCCGTTCATGCCGTCCAAGCGCTCCTGCGCGGAAGCGCATAGGCGCCAAGGCTTGATGTGGCTTGCAATCAGCAACGAGGGATTGGTGACCCCTGTGAGTCGGCACGAGCGCTCCATGGCTTCGACATTGGAACGAAATTTACCTTGGCCGCGACGAGCTTGAATGACGCTCGTCTTTACAGTGTCCTCGAGTTGGAGGTCGTCTCGGATACGGCGCTCAACGACGTCCTCTAAAATTTCATTGACGACTTCGAAAGTGAGACTGTTTGCGCCACCACGCCTCAGAGCTTCGCGGTCGAAAGCTGTACCCGCGACAATGGTGTGAAACACCTCTTGCGATACGCTCGCGAGATAGGCGTTTTGACGGCCTGATCCGGAGTTTGGGTCGATGGGCGAGTATCGGGGAGGCAGAAGCGGACCCAATTCGCCAATTATGTCCGACGGGCGCACCGTCGGCAGGAGCGGCGCCCAATACACCGGGAGAAGCCAACCTTCCTCGTTCCAATTGGCTCCAGTGTTCTTGAACTCCGGTGGTTTCGGTGCTGTGAATGCAAACTCCGCTACCCGACCAATATAGCGCACGGCTTGACCGAAAAAAGACAACACGAGGTCACCAGGTGTCGCCCGACGCATATTTTTGTAGAACTCGCTGCGTGCCCCATTCTTCTGAGTTTTGGGCGACCAGAGATATTGCCCGTCGATCTCTTGGCGGGCGGTCTGACTGTGATTTACCCACCAGAATTGCGACATCGTTTTGGTTTTAATAGTTGCCGTCGGTTGGATAAGCTCTATTCGAGACCTGTCTCGCCTTCAAGCAGGGAGCCGACCTTATCGCCAGGTGCGACAGGCGGCGTAACTGCATCTTTCGGCGAGACACCAAGAAGAGCGTAGGGCGACGATAGTCGCCGCCCCCACCCCGCTTGCAAATCGCCCCCCAAATGCCATCTACATCACAGGCGCACCGCCGGTGCGCGGCATCCACGGAGCATTCACTTGACGCAGCGAAGCGGCAGTGCGGACTTGCCGCTGCATGGCGGGCGGGTTCCGAAATGGCTGGGCGATCGTATGACGCGGCTGGGTGCGGTGTTGTGCGAGGCGATCATCCATCACTATGGCCGCGACGAGCTGTTGCGGCGGCTGGCGCATCCGTTCTGGTTCCAGTCCTTCGGCGCCGTCATGGGCATGGACTGGCACTCCTCGGGCATCACGACTTCGGTCGTCGGCGCGCTGAAGCGCGGGCTGAACCCGATGTCGCGGGAGCTCGGCATCCATGTCTGCGGCGGGCGCGGCGCGCATTCGCGCAAGACGCCGCAGGAGCTGACGGCGATCGGCGAACGCGTCGGCATCGATGGTGCGGCGCTTGCCACCGCCAGCCGCCTGGTCGCCAAGGTGGACAGTGCGGCCGTGCAGGACGGTTTCGACCTCTATCTGCACGGCTTCATCGTCACCGACGACAGCCGCTGGGTGGTGGTGCAGCAAGGCATGAACGGCGACAGCCGCCAGGCGCGGCGCTATCACTGGCTGTCGGAAGGGCTGACAAGCTTCGTCGACCAGCCGCATGCGGCGATCGAGGGCGAGCGGCAGGGCGAGATCGTCAACCTCACCGACCATCGCGCCGAGCCGTCGCGGACCGGGCAGCTCGATCTGTTGAAGACCATGAGCCCGGAGCGGATCCTTGACGAGCTTGCCCTGCTGGAGCCGCCGCCGAAAGCAGCGCCTGCGGAACCGCCGGCGCAGCCGATGCTGCCCAATCTGGTGATGCCGGCGCATCATGACGTGCGCGAAAGCGACATCGTCATGCACCGGCTGCACGGCAACATTTCGGCCGCCATCGAAAGCGGGCCGGCCGATTTTCCCGAACTGCTGCTGGTGCCCGGCATCGGCGCGCGCACCGTGCGAGCGCTGGCCATGGTGGCGGAAGTGGTGCATGGCGCGCCTTGCCGGTTCTCCGATCCGGCGCGCTTTTCGCTGGCCCATGGCGGCAAGGACCGCCACCCCTTCCCGGTGCCGCTGAAAGTCTATGACGAGACGATCGCGGTGCTGAAATCGGCCGTCGGCAAGGCAAAGCTCGGCCGCGAGGAAGAGCTTGGCGCGCTCAAGCGGCTGGACGGCGAGGCGCGGCGGCTGGAGCGCTACGTCACCGGTCCGAGCCTGAAGGAGATCGTCGCCGGCGAGTTCGATCAGTCGCACCTGCTGGGCGGGCGCAGTGTGTTTGGGTGGGAGGGGGCGGCGGAAAGCGACGACGGTTCAGACAGGGGCCGCCAGTAGCGGCCTGTCCATCATGCAGAGATAGTGCGCGGCCGATAGAAACACGTGCTCGGCTTGTTTTGATAATGCTTGCAAAGACCCATTTCTCAAGATGCACTTCGTCGTTGTACGCAACAGCACGCCGGGATGCGAGCCGACATGCCCGGAATGGATTTCGGCGGAAGGTCACATCGTGGCCGGCACGCCAGCTTTGCTGAAGGCTTTGCTGAAAAAACTCGGCCCCCGCAAATTGCCTTTGGCGTTGAATTCCCCGGGCGGCGAGACCGATGCGGCGATGGCGCTTGGCCATATGATCCGCGCCAGCGGGCTCGACACGATGGTTGGCAAGACGGAATTCTCCGAATGCGCGCCAGACACAAAAGCCTGCGGGCCGGGCGACCTCCGCTTCGGCGTCGCCAACCCCGTCGGCGCAGTCTGTTCGTCAGCTTGTACGATGGTTCTTGCGGGCGGCGTACGGCGCCTGGCAGACAGCCGCGCCTTTGTCGGCATTCACCGGATCATGCTGCCGACCGCCAAGAAAATCCACGGCAAGAAGACCATCGTCCTCGTTCCGATACCCAAATGGTATGAAAGCAAGGTCGACAGCTATTTCACCGAGATGAAAGCAGGTTCGTGGATCGTATCGGCCATGCAAAAAATACCCGACGACAGCATACGATACCTCGTGACATACGAACTTTTGGACCTGAATCTGATAACCGAAACCGGTCACGGCGACACGCGCACCTCCATCGATATCTGCAAGACCACGCCGCCGGCGGGCAACTGCCGAACGGTCAGGCAATAGGAATAGCGGGCCACGTAGGTCGTCGAAGCGCCTGTTTCTCAACAGCAACCCTTCACTTTACGCGGCACCCTTCAACAGGTCTTCCGGCCGCCCCTCGACGAGCGCAGCAATATAGCTTTCCAGGCTGGTCGTGCCGCGCTCCGGGTTTTCCGGCTCCGCCGGCTTGTCCAGCGTGGCCCCGGTCATGCGGGTGTAGGACTCGGCCGCCGCTTTGGAGAAGCCGAGTTTTTCGTAGGTTTCTGTCCAGCGCTCGCGCGGCACCGTGACCACGCGCACGTTTTTGCGCAACGCCGCACTGAAGGCTGCGGCGACATCGGCGGCCGAGTAGCGCCGAGGGCCCTCGATATAGTGCGTGCCGGTCTTGTCCGTCGGCTCCAGCAGACGTCTCGCCGCGGCCTCGCCGAGATCCTGCGGCGCCACCATCGGCAGCTCGAAATCCGCCGGGAAGAAGGAGGTGATGACGCCGTCGCGCCGCGCCGTCTCCAGGGCCTGATCCCAGTTGCTCATGTAATAGGCGGCGCGGTTGATGCTTGCCGGAATGGCCTGGGCCTTCAGCTTCTGCTCGAGGCCGTAAAGGACGGTGAGATCGCCGACACCCTCGCCGGCCTGCGCGCCGTAGGTCGATTCCGCCACCAGCTTTTCGAGGCCGGAGCCCTCCAGCGCCGCCGCAATGGCGCCAACCGTCTTGCGCTCCTCGGCGTCGGTGTCGGTCGATGGATCGGCCGGCGGGTTGAGCAGAAACGCCCGCTTGCCGCGCCGCAAGACTTCACGCAGCGCCTCGACATCGAGCACATCGGCAACCGCGGCCTCCGCGCCCTGTTCAACCAACCATGCGGCCTTCGACTCGTCGCGCGTCACCACCGTGACATCCTCGCCCTGCCGCAACAGCGCCATTGCCGCCGCCGAGCCGACATGGCCGGTACCTCCAAGAATGACATGCATGGTCTCGTCCTTCCCTTGCTGATTCATGCCGGATTAATGGCTGGGGCGGCGAAGGGTTCAAAAATCGGGGGACGATGCTGACAGGAGGTGACGCTGAACTTCCTCGCAATGCACGGCGCAGGGGTCGTTCGCATCTTGCAAAATTATGGAACGAGGTCGTGCCCAGCGAGTTATATTAGCGCAACCTTGAATAGGAGGCAGCTATGAGAAAGCTCCTGCTTGCTTCGGCTATCGCTATCACTGCGGCGGCGGCGATGATCGCCCCGGCGAATGCCGGCGGGCGCGTCGTGATCGGCATCGGCAACGGCTACTATGACGATGACTACAATGACAGCTATGGCGACTATTACGATCGCTTCGCTCCTCGCCCCTACTACCAGTATGATGCCTACGACAACGGCTTCAGGTACCACAGGTATCACAGGCACCATCGCCATTGCCGTATAGAGTTGGTCAAGCATTGGCGCCATCATCACAGGATCGTCGAGGAAATTCGCGTTTGCGAACGGTGATCCGATGGGGTGAAACCGGTCGGCCGGCATCTGCCGGCCGGCCGCTTCCTGCGCGGCTGCCGGCCTTATCGCGGCTTCCGCATCAGCATCATCCCGTAACCCACGGCCAAAAGGTCGAGCCCGACCTTCAACAGCTTCACCACCACATCTCGTCCCTCGCCGGTGCGTTCGGCGAGCGCCTTCACCGACTGGCCTTCGAGGCAGATTTTGCGAACCACCTCCGCCACTTCCCAGTGGGCCATGGCGGCGATGGCATGGGTGTGGGCGCGGCCGGCGTTGAGCACGCGGTCGGGGATGCCGCCATTGATGCGGCCGCCGTCAATGCGCTCTTCCCACGGCATCGGCCGCAGCCCGTCACGCGAGGCGCGCTCGAAATCGTCGCGAAACCGCTGGGCGGCCTCACGCTGCTGGCGGGTCAGCGAGGTGATGCCGACCAGCGGATCGACATTGCGCACCCGCACGATGCCGCCGGTCGCGGTGTAGCCGTCATTGGAGACCTCGTAGACGCGCCGCGCCTCTTCGGTGCCGACGCTCAACCGCTTGCGGCCGAAGCGATCGTCCTTCAGCGCGAAATCATGGCCGATCTCGCGGCGGATGCGCACCTGCTCGGCTTCGCCCGCAGGCACTTTCGGCGGTTTGGCTTTCTGCGCGGTTTTTTTGCTCATCGGGGGATTCTTGTGGGATTGGGTTGTTGAGCCGGGAGGTTGGCGTTCCTTCGCGCCCCCCTCTGCCCTGCCGGGCATCTCCCCCACGAGGGGGGAGATCGGATGTCGCGTCGGCTTTCGCCAATCACCACCGCCGTTGGAAGGCAGTGCGAGCGAGCTGCCAATCTCCCCCCGCGTGGGGGTTGAGGAGTGGTCCGCGAAGCGGACGGAAAGCCAATTGCTTGGCTTCCCGAGCGACGAACGTCCGCCAGGACAGAGGGGGGCGCTGTCCCGCCGGCTTTCGATCATTGGTGGGGTCGTCCGGAGGCGAGGAACGGAGCCCAGCCGCTCACACCACCTCCGCCACAGGTCGGTGGAAACGCGTCTGATGATATTCGCAGTAGCTTTTCAGCGCCCTTGTGCGCAGGCCGCAGCACAGCATCTCGAGCCCCGGCCGACTGCCGGGAGCATCGTTGTCGGGGTCTTCCTCGAGCGTCAGGTCGAGCGGCGCGCGGCAGCGGTCGAACAGGCAGTCGATGAAGCGCATGGCGGCGACATGCGGCTGACGCCCGAGCGAGGCAGGGCGCGGCGCCGGCACATTGAAGCGGTAGATTTCGCCGTCCACCACCAGCCGTCCTTCGCCCGGGATCGAGGGCGCCGGACGGGCTGGCAACAGAGGCCTGGCCGATGGCTGACGGCTCGGTTTGGCGGCCGGTTTGACCGGCGCGGCCTGCTTCGAAACTCCTACTTCCCTTACGAGCTTGCTTGGCTGCGCCGGCGGATTCCTCTTGGCGGTATTCTCGTTTGCCGCAGTCTTCCCCGTCGCATTCTTCCTCGGTCGGCCGCCGGACCTGCCGCCTCTGGGGTTGGCGAAGCCGATGGTCTTCAACGCGCTGTTGCGGTGGACGATGCCGATGATGGCATTGCGCGAGACCGGACTGCCGCGCAGCGCCGTGAAGCGGACGGCGATCCCTGTGGCCGACAGGCCATCCCTCAGCCAGACGGCGATCTCCTGCAATTCGGTGTCGGTATAGGCAGTCATGTCGGTATCCATTGATTGCGCGCGCAAAGGCCGAGCGCCGGCCCCGAGGGCCCACGGGAAAAAATCAGAGCGGATGGTCGGTGCGGTCAGCCGATACTGGCGGCCGGCAGCGAGCCGGCGAGATGCCGCAAGGCGGCTTCGGCGGCCGCTTTGGTGAGGGCGGAAACCGCCCTGCCCGTCAGCCGGTCGAACAGGATGACGGTGCCATCTTCCGTGCGGATGCAGGAAATACCCTGCCCGCCGGAGACAGCCCTTGGCGCACCGGCGGCGCCATGGGCTGAAGAGGTGGCCGGAGCCGGGAGAGGAGCGGCTCCGGCCGTTCCGGTCGATCGGGGGGACGACGGTTCGACCGGATCCGGGGCAAGAGCCCCGGTTTGCGTCCGGACCGGGGAGGAGGACAGCCCGGACGATGGGAGAAAGCTGACGATGTCTGCGGAAACGCTTGCGGTTTGTTCGATCATGCGCTAAGCGTACGATATGTACGAAACGTACGCAAGCGAAATCGTACATATTGGACGATAAATTTCAGGCAATTTGTACGATGCAGGAACCGAGGCACAGATTGCAGCAGGCGCGGGCGGAGGCGGGTTATGCCTCGCCGAGCGACGCGGCGCGGGCATTGCGCGACATCAACAAGAACACGCTGATCAGTCACGAGAATGGTAACCGGCCGCTGTCGCGCAAGGCGGCGGAGAAATACGGCCGCCTGTTCGGCGTCGATCCCGGCTGGCTCTTGTTCAACGGTGACGGCGGCAGCCTTGCGGGGGGCCATTTCGGCTTTGACGAGTCGGGCCGGCAGATCCCGATGCCGTCGCTGGCCACCGTCGATGTGCCCATCGTCTCATGGATCAGCGCCGGCGAACTCGGCAGCCAGGACATGGTGGTCAATCTCAGCGACTATCCGACCATCCCCACCACCGATCTGGAGCAGGGCCAATGGATTGCTCTGCGCGTCGACGGCCCGTCGATGAACAAGATCTCGCCACCGGATTCGATCATCTTCGTCAACCTCAGGGACAAGCGGCTGGTGACCAATGGCTGCTACGTCATTTCGGACGAATCCGGCCAGGCCACCTACAAGCGTTACCGCCCCAACGAGAACCCGCCCTTCCAGCCGGCCTCCTACATGGACATCCCGCCGCCGGCGCTGGAAGGCGCCATCACCATCATCGGCCGGGTGAAGCGCTCGATGATCGATATGTGAGGGAGAAGGCGGTGAGGCGCAATCTCCCCCCTCGAAGGGGAGATGGCCGGCAGGCCAGAGGGGGTCGCCGCGCGTAAGGCGCTGACGTCCTCTGTCCGCGATAGGAAGTCGCGTCAGGACGTATCGACCCCCTCTGTCGCCTTCGGCGACATCTCCCCCTCGAGGGGAGAGATTACGCGCCCAAAAACTCGTTCGTGAAATACGCTCTAAAATCCGGCTTCTCCTTCAGAACCTTGCCATCGCCATCGAGCAATATGCCGGCCCTGAAGAGGTAGGTTCCGATCGCCTCGATCTTGGCCCTGTCGATGGTGCCGATGACGCCGTCCTGGCTGCGCAAGAAGTGTCCGTCGACCAGCATTTTCAGCGAAGCGTGGATCAGCGCCGGGTCGGTCAGCGCATCCCTGTTGGAAGCGATCAGCAGATCGCCGGCTTCCTGCGGGTGATCGCAGGCAAATTGGTAGCCGCGCCGCGTTGCCTCGACGAAGGCCGATGCGGCCTTCGGGTTTGCCTGGAGATATGCATTGCTGGAGGCGATCAAGGTGGTGTGCTCGTCGGGCACGCCGTAATCGGCGTAGCGGAAGCCGCGCTGCCTGACGCCTTTCAACTCGGCAGCGACGCCTTCCCAGGTCGAGACCTCCAGCGTGAAGTCGACCGAGCCGTTGGCCAGCGCCTCATAGGCCGAGGTGCCGAGCGTCACGGTCTCGAAAACGCCCTTGCCGCCATCGTGGCGGATGATGGTCGAGATCAGCGTGTTTTCCCAGGCGCTGCCGAAGCCGCCATAGGTCAGACCGTCGAGATTCCTGGGACTCTTGATCTCGCCGCGATCCGCGTTGAAGACCAACCGGCCGGTCTCCTGCTGGACCACGGCGTAGACCGCCTTGAGATCGGCGCCGGCAGCCCGCTGGGTGAACAGGCCGACGCCGGCAATGCCGAAATCGGCGATGCGGTTGGCGACCAGCGTGCCGGCGCCAGTATCGCCATAGGGCAGGATCTCAACATCGAGCCCGGCCTCGTTGTAGAATCCTTTGTCGCGGGCAACGAACAGGCCGACATGGTTGGTGTTGACCGTCCAGTCGAGCGCGACGGTGATTTTTTGCGCAGCCGCATGAGCGCGCGAGGCCAGCGGCAATCCGGCGGCCAGCGTCAGCAGCAAAGCCTGCCGGCGTGTGAATTCGGTCATGAAAAACTCCTTTGAGCGGTCTGCGGAAACAAGCCCCGGTCAGTCCCGGGATTGAGCAGCGTGTCGAGGATGTCGGCTTCGAGCGCGGCGGCCTGGCGCGCGGCATCGCTGCCGGTGGTGCGCGGGCGCGGCAGCGGCACGGCAATCTCGCCGATGATGCGGGCCGGCCGCGCCGACATCAGATAGATTCGATCGGAGAGGTAGACGGCTTCGCGCACGTCATGGGTGATCAGCAGCGCGGTCCAGCGGTGGCGCTGCCACATGCCTTCCAGCCAGCGCTGCATACCCGCGCGGGTCAGTGCATCCAGCGCGCCAAAGGGCTCGTCGAGTAGCAGCATGTCGCGCTGCTGCACCACGGTGCGCAAAAGGGCGGCGCGCTGGCGCATGCCGCCGGAAAGCTCGGCCGGCCAGGCGCGCTCGAAACCGGCAAGGCCGAACTCAGCGAACAATGGCGCAACGGACGCGCGCGCCTCGCGGCGCTTCATGCCCTGCACCTCCAGCCCCAGCGTCACATTGTCGATGACGCGTCGCCACGGCATCAGCGCGTCGCGCTGCGGCATGAAGGCGAAGGGGCTGCCCTGCAATGGCGCGCCGTCGAAGCGCATGTCGCCCTCGCCTTTCAGCGCGCCGGTCAGCAACTGGAACAGCGTCGACTTGCCGGCGCCGGAAGGGCCGAGGATGGAGACGAACTCGCCGGCCGCGACATGAAGCGAAATGCCGGCGAGCACCTCAAGCGCGCCGAAGTTCTTCCTGATGTCCCGGAGTTCGAGCCGCGTCATTGACGGTTCTCTTCTGCAGCTTCAACCTTGCGGTCGCGGCTTTCGCTCCCTGCATTCTCCCAAGGCATGGCGAAGCGCTGGACGAGCACCGCAATGGCGAACAAGACAAGCGTGAGCGCGGCGCTGACGGCGACCGCGGCGAGCACCAGATCGGGCCGAAAGTTGTTCTTGGCATTGAGCATGTAGATGCCCAGCCCCTTCGCCGCCCCCGCATATTCGGCGAAGATCGCGCCGACGACGGCATAGGTGATGGAGATGCGCAGCCCGGCGAAGAAATAGGGCAGCGCCGAAGGCAGGCGCGCCAGCCAGAAGATACGCCAGCGCCCTGCCCCCATGGCGGCGAGCATCTGCGAAATCTCCTTGCTGGTCGCAGCAAAACCTTCGACCAGCGCGACCATCATCGGGAAGAAGGTGACGAGCGCCACAAGCAGGATCTTTGGCATCAGCCCGAAGCCGAACCACAGCACGATGAGCGGCGCGATCGCGACCAGCGGCAAGGTCTGGCTGACGATCAGCAGCGGAAACAGCGCGCGGCGCAGCGGGGCCCAGAAATCGACCAGCGCCGAAAACACGAAGGCAGCGACCAACGAGCAGGCGAAGCCGGCTGATGTGGCGCGGATGGTGGGCAGCGTGTTGTCGGCCAGGGCGGCGCGATGCTCCCAGGCCTGCTGCAGCACGCGCGACGGCGCCGGCAGCACGGTGGGGGCGACACCGCCATAGCGGGCGTAGAGCTCCCAGGCCGCGAGGAGCAGGGCGAAGGCGAAGGCGGCGGGGATGGTCTTGGCGATGCCGGCGGCTAATCTCCCCCCTCGAGGGGGAGATGTCGCCGAAGGCGACAGAGGGGGTCGTCTCGCATAGAGCGCCCACGCCTTGCCGATGCGAAAAGGACGTCGGCGCTCCACGCGCTGGGACCCCCTCTGGCCTGCCAGCCATCTCCCGCTCGAGGGGGGAGATTCGTGGGCATCGCGGTCTTCGCCAATCGCCAATGGCTCCCCTCCTCTTTGTGCTGAGGGGTCAGAGGCATCTCCTCCACGCAATGGGTCAGATAAACCAGCCACGGCAATATCCTCAAGGAACGACGCTTGAGCCGCGGCTCAGACGGCGCTCGGGCTGTTCGCCGAGATCGTGATGTCGAGGGTGACGTGGCCGGCGCCGGGGCCGAAGCGGCAGAAGGCCTCGTTGAGCGTGGCAAACACGGCACCGGCATCGCCACGCAATTTGGTGCAGAAGTTCTTTGAGCGCTCAAAGACGCCGGACTGTTTCAGGAAATCGATGCAGCCGTAGATCTCGTCCATATGGTCGCCCGTGCCCATAACGTAGAGCGAGAACTGCGCCGCCACCGGCTGGCCGGTCGACGGCGTGGCCTGGACAGCGCGGATCGCGGCGATCTTGCGCTCGTCCAGCGGAATGGCGGGGCCGCCGGTCTCGTCGGAGCGGCAGATCGGATCGTCGGGCTCGCCCGGACAGCCGCGCGAGACCGCCGCCGAAAGCACGCAGTGCTTGCCGCTTTTGGCCGCCGCGACGAACAGGTCGCGCATAGCGGGAAACAGCACCTCGGGCGGCCCGACCATAAGCGTCGAGATGTCGTCGATCTCGATCCGCAGCCGGTCGCGCCACGGATCGAGCGCGCCGAGCGCGCCAAGGATGACGCCGACGAAATCGTCGGTCATGGGATAAAGGGAAATCTGTGCGCCTGAAAACATCGCCCGCCTCGCTCCGCTGGTATTATCCAGATCAGCTTTAGGGTCCGAAGGCTTGCCGCCCTCATCTCAGCCCCGACCATACGGAGCACCCCTGTGGATGAGCGGGTTAAAGCACCGTTCGCGGCATTGGGGAAGCCGTTTGTTGAGGCACTGCGGCAAAGTGTTTTGGGCCAGACGTGCCGGGCGCCCGGGCGTTAACAGACGACTCGTCAGTTCGTTGCGTTATAAGGTTTCCACGAATTTCTTATAACTGCGTTGAAATTCAAGCTGATAAACGTAATTATAAGAAAACGGCAGATTTCTGGATCTCCTTATCCGCGACCCCATCCGGACTGCGCTCCTGCATCGCTCGGGCTTGCCTGTGCTGGTCCCCTCGCCCCAGCGCTACGCCATCCACAAGCTGATCGTCGCCTCGCGACTCGGGCCGAGCGCTGGGGCCAAGCGGGAGAAGGATCTCCATCAAGCGCGCCTGCTGACCCAAGCGCTCGAAGCCACACGTCGCCAGGACGACCTTGCCTTCGCCTTCATGGAAGCGTGGGACAAGGGCGAAAACTGGCGCGAGACGATCCGGCGCGGCCTGAACCTGTTCGAGGGAAACAGTCAACACCGTCCTGGGAAAAGCCCTCCGCGAGATTGGTGCGACTCCTGAAGGATTCACGATGCGTGATTAGCTGAAGCGACCGCTGCTATATTCATTGCCATCGTCCCAACTGTACGAAATTGGCTTGACGCTGATTCGTACATAAAGTACGATATCTCTTTTCGCAGAGAGGAATGTCCTTGAGCACAGCGAACCATGTTGCCTTCGCCGATCTCTCTCGTCCTTTGCTGTCACCCCCGTCGTTGCCGCCGCCTTTATTGCCGCCCCCTTTGTTGCCCTTGTCATTCGATCAGTGCCAACGCCTCGCCGGGGCCTGGCGAATGGCCAGCCAGGACATCGCCGACGACATCCGCTTCATCCGCCAATATCTGAAAGTCGTTGCCGAGAAGGACGAAAGGCTGTCGACCGGCACCCTTGTTCACAGCCGCGCCTATGTCGAGGCCTGCGCCGGCTGGCTGCCACAGACTGTAACGCGCTATCTGCGCCACCTGCGCCAGATCACCGAATGCGAACTGGCCATGACAGCTGCCGGGATTCGCTTTGCGCTGTCGAGTTATGCCTGGCAGGCATGAGGGGCGGCTGTCGCCAAACACAAGGAATTGCGCTGCCCGTCGCAGGCGCAATTCGTCAGGTTGAGAGGCTCGGGCGCGCCTGAACGGCGGGCGCGAAGGATGGCCCGGCCAGCGAATTCCGGCCTTGCTTTATTTCGACTGGCCTTATTTCTGGCCTTATTTCGATTTGGCTTTGCCGGACTTTGCGGCGGCAGGCTTCGCGGCCTTTGGCTTGGCGGCTGCCTTGGCGGGCTTGGCGTCAGCTTTCTTCGCCGCCTTTTTGGGCTTGGCGACCGCGCCATCGACTTCAGCCGTGGCCTGCTCCCAGTGTTCCTGATGCGCGCCTTCAGGCCGGCCGGCCTTTTCCCAGATCTCGTGCGCGCGCTGGCGAATGCGGTCCTGTTTGTCGTCCGTCACTTAAGCCTCCGTGGTTGGGTCCGGTCGGTTGGTCCAGATTCCACGAAAACATTAGCCGAAAATTCGACCGGCGTCTTGAGTGACGAGACATCTCAGCGCGGGTCGGAAATCACCGCAACGCCGAGCAGCGCCGCTTTCTTGACGATCAGCCCGGCGAGGTCGGCATCCGAACGATCGGTGCCGGTGCGCTCCCGCAGGAGCGCGATCGCTTCCTTCATCGATAACAGCGCCGTGTTGCGCTCGGCCAACAACTTGTCGCAACACGCCGCAACATTGGCGGAGTTCGGGGTCTCGACATGCGGCAACATGGCAATTCTCCTTTCATCATGTTCGTCATTCGGCCCTGCCGCCCTTTTGGGAAGAACGACAGGGCCGTATCACCGATGAATGGTTAGGTTGTCGAGCGTTACTCGACCACCTCGACAATCCTGCGCGTGCTGGGGTCGACCAACACGGTATGGTTGTCGACGACGGCGTATCTGTACTGAACGTCGGGAACCTCCTGCAGCTCGACAGTGTCAGGCAAGGCAGTGCCGACATTCAATTCGACGCCGAGCAGATTGACCGAGGCAAGCGGATGTTTCTTTACGTATTGGTGCACGACCGTGCGCTGTTCCGGGGTGATGATCACCTGCTGCTGTGCCGGCTGCGTGACGATGACCTCGTCGGCGGCGGCAATGCCGATACCAGCGATCATGGCGAGCCCGGCGACGGCGGGAATAAGGATGGTTTTCATCTTCGTCTCCTGTCGTTGTTGGCGAGCTCCGCCGTGTTCCCGCATGAGGCGAAAACAGCGCAGATCGAGGTGGCGGGCTCCTGGAGGCAAACGCAGCCGGTACGGTCTTGTTCCGCAAGCGGAGACTAAATTGATCGGCTTCCGGTCATGCCAGCAGAACCCGCACCCGCAAGATTCGCATTGAAGCACAATCCCTCAGGAGACCTTCGACGTGGACGATGCACGGCTCCAAATTCCGGTGGCGATCGCGGCCGGCGCCGGCATTGATCCGGTGACCGCGTGGCCCGGCCAAGACCGGAACCGACCGCCTTCGTGCCACGCCGTGAAGTTCAAGCAAAGGTCATTGCTTCGGCGGCTGCGCAGGCACCTCGCCAGGCTTGATCACCGGCGTCTTGCCTTGGTCCGGCGGCGGCTGCGTCATACCCTGGTCACCACTGGGCGGCGGCTGCAGCACGCCGCCGCAGGGACCGAGCGTGCTGGTCGATTCGCCACCGCCATTGGCGACCGGCGGCTTCTGAGCATCGTCCTGAGGCTGCGCCTGGCAAGGCGCGGCAGGGCCGTTCCGGTCGCCATTGTCCTGCGCAGCCGCCGGGTCGGCCAGCGCCAAGAGCAGCACGCATGGGATGAGGGGGAAAGTCTTCATGGTCCAGCTCCTCTGGATTCATCTCCTTGGCAAAGCAGACTAGTCCTTGGCAAAGCAGACTGGCGGCAATTGGTTCCACGGAGATGGTGGTTGCTGGAACCTGGCAGCCGGAAGTGAGTTCCACCTTCTCGACGCTAAGCCGCCCAGAGGAGGCAATCATGGAACGAAACAGAAAACCCAATGACGAGGTCGAGGCGCCACCGAGCAAAAACGATGCCCGCGACAGGATCGCCAATGATGAAGTGGAAGCGCCGACGCCGGGTCGGCAGGATTGGGACGCGCTGCGTGGCGCAACGGTCCTGCCCGACGGAGCAGATGAGGAAAGCCTGCCGGACACCACCGGTGTCGAGAAGGAAGGCGAACTGCCCGAGGAGGATGACGACAACCCCTACCAGGACAGTGACGATGCCTTGCCCGACGACGCCGAGGAAGCCGCCATTGGTCACGACCTGGCGAGGCGCGGCGGCCCGTTCGACGACGTGTAAGGCAGCGACCGCGGACTTTCGAGAGGTTTCCCGGGACGTCCACGCCGTCACCAGTTGGACCAAGGATGAGCTGAAGGCGATGCCGGAGCATCGCGATTGATATTTCGAAGGATCCGGCTGGTCGGATCCTTCGTTTAAGGCGCCTTGGCGGTTTGGTTAAATTTAGCCCTTGTGGTCAAGGACTGGACGGCGACGGCGACACACCTTCGACAGCCGCGAGGCAGCCGAGAGCACGAACGCGAAGTCCAATGTTCCAAGCGCCGTTGAGGCCGCTCGCCTGAAATCTTCAAAGTGCGCAAGAGATTGTCCGCCGCAGGCGGTGCGCACACGCTCCAGTATCGCAGACGACCGGCGTAACGGCCCATCGACCGCCGGCACTTAGTGCCGACGGGCGCATGGCTTCAATTCGACCCGGGATCGCCGAGCGCCTCGGTGACGAAGGACGCCGCGATCAGGTCGTCGGCGTCGAGGCGTAGGGAGCCTTCGACACCTCCCATGATGGCTGCGACCTTCTGGAAGGTCTGCATCTCGTGTTCAGTAACGCTGGCGTCTCGCATCCTGGCTTTCAGATCGGCGATGCGTCGGCCCAGTGAGGCCGACGTTCCGATTTCTCTGTTCGACATGGTGTCCTGCTCCTCCCCCAACCCATGCTGTGGACTCAAGGCTGCCTATATATAAGGCAGCGCGAATACAGTCGCCGCAACGCGCGATATCTGGGAAGGTTCCGGCGCCAAATAGTCACGAAATAATACGTGTGGGGCTCATGGTCGCCCACGCGACGGTAGACACCGCAAACCAGCGGCTGTCCATCGGGCTGGCCAACCCGCGTCGCGGGTCGCGAACGCGGGTCGGACTTGATCGCTGCGCGAACAGTCAGCGAGAAGCCGGCACCACGCCGGACACCGAGCGCGCCGTTTCGGGCGAAAACACCACGAAAGCAAAAACCAGAACGGCAGCGGCGACGATGAGCGAGCCGCCGGCGACGATCGGTTCAAGCGCCGGGTTTCCCTGCAGCATCACATACAGCGCCGGCAGCATGATCACCAAGCCGAGAGTGTAGAGCCCGTAGTGGATCATGGCGACGCGACGCGCCGCCTTTTGCGGATTGAGCGCGTAGTAGCCGCCGAAGATGGCGCTCGTCACCCAACCGAGCAGATTGATATGCGCGTGCGCCGGAAAAGCGGCGTGGTCGCCCGAGATCGCCATCTGCAGGCCGGCCGCAATCCCCAACATCAGGAACAAGATGGCAGTTTTGAAAAAGAGTTCTGAAACCCTCGGCATGTCATTTCTCCCCCTATGCGGTCTGCGACCGCTTGCGACCTGGAGAATACACCCACGCGCAGAAATTTTCCACGCCCCGGTTATGGGGCCATGCCTGCACAGCTTTTTGCACGCTGTTCGACTTTTCTGGCTGCCACAACCCGGCGCCGCCCCGCTACGGCGTCAGCAAGATGTCGGCGCCCGCTCGCTCGTCGAACACCACCGCGCAGCCGCGCCCCAGCGCCACTGCCGACAGCGCGTTGGCCACCGTCTCGTCCGGCGATACGAAATCACCGGTCAGCACTCGCAACTCCTCCACCGCCCTGGCCATTGACACGCAGTGCCCGGCAACGCGATCGCTCGTGCAGGCGTCAATGACGCTGACGAGGTCGATCATCTCGAAATGGCCCATACCGGCCTCCACAAAAACAGCGTCCCGTCGCGGATATGAACGCCGAGGCGAGAGACAATGTTCCGCAGGTCCGATGCCCAGGCGGAGCACTCGACAGCCCGACCTGGAACGGGCCGGCCGGCGACAACCGCTTCGCTTGACAATAGGCCCTGTTTGTTCTCTATTTGTTCGGCAAAAACGCCTCTCACAACAGACGCGGCTAATGCTGCAACGCCGCAAAGGGAACGGTCGGGATGGAGCCCGCCATCCTGCATGCGGATCTCGACGCCTTCTACGCCTCGGTCGAGCAGCTGCTCGACCCGGCGCTCAGGGGCAAGCCGATCGCCGTCGGCGGCGGCGTCGTGCTTGCCGCTTCCTACGAAGCCAGGGCTTTCGGCGTGCGCGGCGGCATGCCCGGACGACGCGCGCGCGAGCTTTGCCCCGGACTGATCTTCGTCGGCGGCCATTTCGCCGACTATCAGCGGCTGGGCGACGCCGCCATCAAGGTGCTCGACGATTTCACGCCGCTGGTCGAGCGGATTTCCATCGATGAAGCCTTTGCCGACGTCGCCGGCTGCACGCATCTGTTCGGGCCGCCGGCCGAGATCGCCGCCACGGTGCGTCGGCGCGTCCGGGCAGAGCTCGGCCTGCCGATCTCGATCGGCGTGGCGCGCACCAAGCATCTGGCCAAGATCGCCTCGCAGGTGGCCAAGCCCGACGGGCTGGTGGTGGTCGATCCGGACACCGAACTTGCCTTCCTGCATGATCTGCCGGTCGGGCTGATGTGGGGCGTCGGCCCGGCGACCAGAGCGCGGCTGGCCGAGATCGGCATCGAGACCATCGGCCAGTTGGCAAAGACGCATGGTGGGGCGCTGCGAAGATTGCTCGGGCCCGCCGCCGGCGAAAAGCTGGCGTCGCTGGCATGGAACCGCGACCCGCGAAAGCTCGAAACCCACAGGCGGTCGCATTCCGCCGGCGCGCAGTCGGCGCTTGGCAGACGGCCGGCCGAGGCGCGTATCTTCGGACCCGTCCTGCTGCATCTGGCAGACCGGGTCGCCAGCCGGCTCAGGGCGAAATCACGGCCCGGCCGCACGGTGACGGTGCGCGTGCGTTTCGCCGATCTGCGCGCGGTCACACGCTCGCTGACGCTCGATCAGCCGATTTCGGCAACCGCGATGCTGGCCGAAATCGCCGGGGAGCTGGTGCGCGGCGTGCTGGCCGCCAACCCTCGGGAGAAGACCATCTCGCTGCTGGCGATCTCGGTGTCGCAGCTAGAAGAAAGTGCCGAGCTGCAGCTGGAGCTGCCGCTCGGGCTTGCCGATGAAAAGCAGCGGCCCGGCAGCAGGCAAGGCCTGGCGCGCTTTGGCGCCGACCGCGCCATCGACAAGATCCGCCAGCGCTTTTGCAGAGAGGCTGTCGGCTATGGCGCCGTGGCGCTGGAAGCCCGGCGCTCGGTTCCCGATGCCTTCCGCGAACTGGCGGAGAAGGAGCTTTGAGTGCGGCGCGACGGCAAGGCCAATGTTTAGGCTGGGCCAGTCCGCGCTGCATTGCCGCTCTGTTTGAGCAAGCCGACCAACCAGGCCAGACCCGCCGCAGTTTCGGACATTTTTCGCACCGCAACCCGGCCACGCCATGCACGCCCAAGAACAACGCTTTGTCGATGAAGGTGGACTTGCAGTTAGCGCATCGGCGCCAAGAAAAACCGGGATGGGACAGCGAGGCCGCGAAGGTTGACAGTGCCGATCCGTCTGGCATTATCGCGTAAGCTTGGAGGATTCACTATGAGGAAAACCTATTCGAAGCCTGTTCTGGTCAAAAAAGGCAAGCTTTCGCAGGTTACGGCGCTCGCCAATGGAGCGGGTTCCGGCCCGATCGAGTGAGGTCGTTGAGTCGGACTGTCGCCTGATCTGGCGGCCTCGCCTGACACTGGAGATGCGGCATGAAGAAGACCTATTCGAAGCCGGTGCTGGTCAAGAAGGGCAAGCTCTCGCAGGTTACAGCCGACAATGGTAACGGCTCCGGGCCGGTCGCAGTCTAGCAGCCGATTATCCGACGCCTCGTGCCGTCTGGCCGGGAACAGGGCTTTGGGTGCCCGACGTGGAGAGTGGAAAATGAAGAAAACCTATCTGAAACCGGTGCTGGTCAAAAAAGGCAAGCTCTCGCAGGTCACCGCGAACGGTGCTTCCAATCCGCGATAAACCCTTTCACCCCGATTAATCGCGACACGCTTCAGCGCACAACCACCAGATCGTCGAGCACGAGCTGCCAATAGTGACTCGTGGAGAGGCGCACGCGCGTCACCGCCGCCAGCATCGGCGCATAGTGGACGGGCGCCAGTGCCGACAGGACGATCGTGTCGCTGGCGATCAGCCGGTCGCCAAGCCAGCTCTCGACCAGTGCGGTTTCGCCTTCGGACTTCAACCATGCCGCTGTCAGCATCACGGAATGGAACCCGAACGGTTTGTCGCTCGAGAATTCGGCCGGGTGTCCGCTGCTCGTATAGCAGACATGGTCTCCCGAGATATTGCCGTTGACGTAGCCTTCGCTGCCTTCGGTATGATCGCGCGCCAGTGCGTTCAGGTTGAACCAGGTCAACCCGGCATAACCTGACGGCACCTTGCGCAGGCCGCGCGTCGTGACATCGTCGAAACCGATGGCCTGCAAGGACGCGGCGCTGTCGACAGCCGCGTTCTCGGGCGACAGCAGGCCGAGTTCGGTCGGGTAGGCCGACAAGGCCAGTCGTCGTTCCATGCCACCGCCGGTGATTTCGATCGCGTCGGCGTCATCGGGCAGATCGAGGCGGAAGCCATCGCTGAGCGGATGCACCGCCACCTCTTGCCCTTTCGCCATCACCGAGATGCTCGCCGAGACACCGTCCGCTACGCGGCCGCTGAGCCGGCGTATCGCAAACAGGCCGACCGGCTGCAGCATTGATTCCGAGACCAGCCCGGTGGGCGAGCCCGGCAGCGGCCGGAGGTGCTGCGACTGGACCTCGTTGGCGCTGCTCGAGCGCCAGCCGGGCGGCACAGACACGCTGAAGCGGTAGCTGCCCGGCACATGGATGGGCGCGGCGCGACGTTTCGTCGACGCTAGGAAATTGGCAAAGCCGCCGCGATTGCTCCGCGCCGCGGCGACGAAGCGGCCGTGGCCATCATGCAGTCTGACCATGATGCCGGCCATCGGGCGGTCGCCGAGCCCGTAGCGGCCGTCGCGATCGGCATCGAAATAGACAAAGGACGAATGATTGAGCTTGCCGTGGTTGCCCGACCAGTCGCGGCGCACGGCGTAGTCGTTGGCCGGATCTTCACGAAGCCGGGCTCTGCGACGAGACCGCGCCAGCCGCCAGGCCAAAGCCGCAACGACAGCGGCGAGCCCGACAAGGAGTATTGCCTTGATCACGGACGGCTCAAGCAATGCTGTCGGCATCTGGATCTCCTGCGCATGCATCGATCATATATCGATGCTGCAGGCGCTTGAGCAACCGGACACGGGACTGGCGGACACGGCATCGGCGTCACATACCCATTTCAGGCACCTATTCCGGCGATGGCACCGGCGGCCTGGTGGTCAGCGCGGCTCCGAAGGCGGCGACGACCACGGCGGCGATGCCCGCGCATTGCAACGGGCTCAGGATCTCGTGCAGGAACAGGAAGCCGGCCAGCGCGCCCAGCGCCGGCTCCAGACAAGTCAGCGTGCCGTAGAGCCTGGCCGGCATCCGGGTCAGCGCCACCATCTCCAGCCAGAACGGCAAGGCGCTGGAGAACAGCCCGACCAGCAGCGCGCTGACCAGGATCGCGGGTGCGATCAGGCCGGTACCCGCCTCGGCGAGGCCGAACGGCAGGGCGACGGCAGCGGCTATGACCAGCCCGTAAGCCGTGGTCTGGCTGCCGAGCTCGGCGCCCGCCTTTTGCGCAAAGACGATGTAGAGCGCCCAGCAGCAGCCGGCTGCCAGCGCCAGCATCACGCCGAGCGGGTCGAGTGCACTGCCGGAGTGGATGAAGGGCGACAACAGCAATATGCCGGAAACGGCCAGGACCACCCAGACGAAGTCGGTGGCGCGCCGCGACGACAGCGTCGCCACAAGCAGCGGGCCGGAGAATTCGAGCGCCACCGCGACGCCGAGCGGAATTCTGGCGAGCGCTGCGTAAAACAAAAGGTTCAGCGCCGCGAGGTTGACGCCGTAGGCGATGAGCCAGGGCAGCACGGCGCGCGACGGCCGCACCCGCCACGGCCTCAGCACCGCCGCCAGCATCAGCGCGCCCACGACCAGCCGCAGCGCCGTGGTGCCGTTGGCGCCAATCAGTGGAAACAGGCCCTTGGCGAAGGTGGCGCCGATCTGGATCGACACCATTGCGCCAAGCAACGCGCCGATCGGCAAGCCCTTCGCTTCAGCTACGGCAATCGGCGTCGACGTCAATTCCAGTCCCTCCCCACGCGGTGCGCCGCAGCGTTGGCCCGAGATATGGATAATAGGCCTGGCTGTCGTGTGGCACGGGCAGACTGTTGATGGGGCAAGACGTGGAAAGGCGAACGCCGACGCATTTCCTCTCCCCCGTCGATCGGGGGAGAGGTGTCGAGCGTAGCTCGACGGAGTGGGGGTCGACCGTTCATCCGCTGATTNCTCTCCCCCGTCGATCGGGGGAGAGGTGTCGAGCGTAGCTCGACGGAGTGGGGGTCGACCGTTCATCCGCTGATTGCCTGCTTGCAGGCGTTTCGCGCTCGCTTCCGTCGCTCCTGTTTCGCGGCGACCGTGGGTTTCATGAGCGCCTTCCCCCACTCCGTCGCCGCTTCGCGGCGCCACCTCTCCCCCCTCCGGAGGGAGAGGAAAATGCCAGCTCGCATAAGCTCGCGCCCTTCCTCTCCCCCGTCGATCGGGGGAGAGGTGTCGAGCGTAGCTCGACGGAGTGGGGGTCGACCGTTCATCCGCCTGATTGCCTGCTTGCAGGCGTTTCGCGCTCGCTTCCGTCGCTCCTGTTTACGGCGACCGTGGGTTTCATGGCCGCCTTCCCCCACTCCGTCGCCGCTTCGCGGCGCCACCTCTCCCCCCTCCGGAGGGAGAGGAAAAGAAGCTAGCTCGCCAGCCCATACACCAGGCTCACACGTCCATCCGAAAGCGCCTCGGCCTTGCGCAGTTCCAGTCTGTGCCGGGCGTGCACCATGCCGAACAGCGCCTTGCCGTCGCCGGCGAGCAGCGGGTAGACGATGAGCCGCATTTCATCCACTAGCCCCGCCTGGATCAGGCTGGCGGTGATGCGGGCGCCGCCCATGAGATAGATGTTCTTGCCGGGCTCGCGCTTCAGCGCCGCGATGTCGTCGAGGCTGCGCAGGAAGCGCGTCGAGGCCCAGGCGGCCGAAGTCATGGTGTTCGACAGCACATAGTGCGGGGTTTTCGCGGCAAAGCGCGCCCATTCGAGTTCGGCCGGGTCGACCAGCCTGCCGGTCATCGGCAATGGCTGGTCCGGCTCGTTCTGTTGGATCGCGCTCCAGTAGCGCTCATAACCGGCATACATGACGCCGCCGAGCAGGCAGGCGTCGATCTCAGGCATCAGGCCGTATTCCTCCGACCAGTTGTCGACCCAGTCGGCAAAGCCTTCGGGGCCTTCGATCTTGCCGTCGATGGAGATCTTCATTCCGGTGATCAATTTACGCATGACTTCCTCCTTCGGGCTTGCGGGATGCAAGCACGTTGCCTGGTTTCATTTCCGCTGGCGCGCCGCGGTGTCTGGCGAAGGCGCGTGTTTCGCCGGCCCCTGCGCCGGCATCCGGCGCAAGGGATCGATGGTGCCCGGTTGGACCGGGCGATGCGTCAGGTCAGGTCAGGCCGGCAGGCGCCGGTCGTATTCCGCCACGATACGGCTAAAGCTGTCCCAGAACGGTTCGGGCTTCTCGGCCGCCACGCGGGCAACCAGGAGGTCGAGATGCACGTGCCAGCCTGCGGCATGCATCATCAGGCTCGAGCGGTCTGGCAGGCGGCGGTGGACCAGGGTGAGCAGAACGTCGTCGCCGCGCTGCGCCAATTCGAAGGTGACATTGCCGCTGCCGTTCCAGGTGATGGTGAGCTTGCGCGGCGGATCGCACTCGACAATCTGGTTGTGCATCCGCTGCTCGCCGCCACTGAAGCTGGCCGGCCTGTCGCCGGGCGGGTCGGTCAGTTCGTCATTGCGCCAGACCAGCTCGAAGGAAGAGCCTTCCTCCATCTCCATGTCGCCGGCCGCCAGCCATTTGCAGCGCAGATCGCTCTGCGTCAGATATTCCCAGACGCGCTCCCTGGTTCCGGGCAAAAGCCGTTCGATCCTCAAAGTGGCCGGCTGGATCAGCTGGGCGTAGCCGTCGAAGCTGTTCATCTGATTCATCGGTCGTCTCCCTTGGAAGGTGTTGGCCTGGGTGATTCCGGCTTGGATGGTTCTGGATTTGCCGGTGCCGGCATTGTCTGCGTTGTCGACGTTTTGCGCCCCGCCTCCTCGCGCAAAAGCTGTTCGAGGACATCGAGGCGGCTGTTCCAGAAACGCGCGTATTGGCCGAGCCACTGATAGGCGGTGGCCAGCGGGCGGGCCTCGAGGCGGCAGACATGGGTGCGGCCGCGCACTTCGCGCCGGATCAGCCCGGCATGCTCCAGCGCCTTGATGTGCTTGGAGGCGGCGGCCAGCGACATGGCAAAGGGTTGAGCCAACTCGCTCACCGTACGCTCGCCGCCGGCGAGGTGGTTAAGCATGTTCCGGCGCGTGGCGTCGCCAAGGGCGTGAAAAACCTGGTCCATCTGGGGCGTCTCTAATTCAACCATGTAGTTGAATATAGAGGCGAGATTTTAGATAGTCAACTAGTTGGTTGAATGTTTTGGGGAGAGGCGCTGGCCCCCTACCTCCCCCTTGTGGGGAGGTCGGACCGTAGGTCCGGGCGGGGGTGCTTGGCGCAGGCGAGCGCGAGGAGCGCAATCTCCCCCCTCGTGGGGGAGATCAGCAGCTTCAATCTCACCCGGCCATGGCCAGCGGCACTGCGCTCTTGTTGGGGATCTGGATGTCGATCTCCAGCGTCGACATGGTCTCGCCGCGGTCCATCGAGACTTGCAGATAGTCCTGGTCGATCTGCACATGCTTGGCGATCACCGCCATGATCTCCTCGCGCAGGATGGAGACGAGATCGGGCTGNATCGGGCTGGCTGCGGTTGCGGCGCTCATAGGCGAGAAGCACTTGCAGCCGTTCGCGCGCCACCGGCGCGCTGGTGCGCCGCTTGAAGATGTCGAGCAGGTTCATGCCGCCCTCCTTCCCAAAAGACGATCGAGGAAGCCCTTGCGCTCGAAGGGCACGATGACCGGCAGCTGTTCGCCCTCGAGGCGCTTGGCCGCGTCGATGTAAGCCTTGGCGGCGGCGTTCAGCGGCTCCGACAGCGTCACCGGCGAACCGAGGTTGGAGGCGCGCAGCACATCCTGGCTTTCCGGAATGATGCCCAGCAGCGGCACCGACAGGATTTCCAGCACATCGTCGATCGACAGCATTTCACCGCGCGCGGCGCGTCCCGCATCGTAGCGCGTGACCAGCACATGCTTGGCGATCTGCTCGCCCTCCTCGGCGCGCAAGGTGCGGGAATCGAGCAGGCCGATGATGCGGTCGGAATCGCGCACCGACGACACTTCCGGATTGGTGACGATGACCGCCTCGTCGGCAAAGCGCATGGCAAGCTGCGCGCCGCGCTCGATACCGGCCGGGCTGTCGCAGAAGACATAGTCGAACACCGAGCGCAGCTTGCCGATGACCTCGGCCACGCCCTCCTCGGTCAGCGCATCCTTGTCGCGCGTCTGCGAGGCCGGCAGCAGGAACAGCGTCTCGACCCGCTTGTCGCGGATCAGCGCCTGCGACAGCTTTGCCGAGCCCTGGATGACGTTGACGAGATCGAACACCACGCGCCGTTCGGCGCCCATGATCAAATCGAGGTTGCGCAGGCCGACATCGAAATCGACCAGCGCCACCTTCTTGCCGGTCTTGGCGACCGCCGCCCCCAGAGCCGCGGTAGAGGTCGTCTTGCCGACGCCCCCCTTGCCCGAGGTGACCACCACTACCTTGCCCATCAATAAAGCCTCCGTTGTTGTTCGTTATGTCGTTGTCGGGCGACGCATTAGCTGAAAGGGGCGATGCGCAGCATGCCGTTGTCGAGAAATGCCTGCACAGGCTTGCCCCGGACTGACGGGTCCATCTCCTCGGCCGTGCAATACCAGCCATCGACCGAGAGAAGCTCGGCCTCGTTCCTGCGGCAGAAGACACGCGCCGCCGTGTTCCCTTGAGCGCCTGCCGAAGCGCGGCCGCGCAGCGTGCCATAGACATGGATCGAGCCGGTGGCGACGATCTCGGAGCCGGACGCGACGGAGCCCAGCACGATGACATCGCCATGCGGATGGAAGATCAGCTGGCCCGAACGGATCGGCGAGCGGATCATCAACGTGCCAGCGTCGGGTGCGGCAATTTTGGCGTCATGCGACGGCTTTGCATCGCCCGCCGGTTTCAACTCCCCTGCCTTCAAATCGCCGGCCTCAGCCTTGATGCCACCGGTCGCCTTCATGTCGCTTACGGCAGTGGCGTCCTCCGCCCTGCCCGCCTTGCGGCTCGGCTGCAGCAGCAGACCGTCGGTGGTCGCCTCCTTGGCGCCGACCAGCACCGGCGGCAGATGCGCGCCAAGCTCGGCGCCGCCATCGAGCTCCATGGCATAAATGCGGATGCCGCGCTGGCCGAGCAGATCGACCAGCGCTTCGATGGCGACGACATCGGGCTTGAGCACGTTCAGGTCGAGCACCACCGGGCGCCCGGCAAAATAGCCCGGCGAATTGCCGACCCAGCGATCGAGGCTCTCCAGCCAAACATCCAAAGGCGCCTCCGGCGTCAGCGTGAACGCGACGAAGGAGCGGGCGCGAAAGCGAATGGATTTGGCCTCGAGGGGAGCGGCAAAGGTCACGGCGGGCGATTCCTTACTGTGAGGTAAACGCTAGCGGTGGTATGGTTAATGAAAGGTTAACGGGAAGGGGGGTGATGACACCAGTCTGGCGCCCACCCGCCAAGCCTATCCAAGGCTGCCGGATGGAATCATCGGCGGTTGAGAGG
This sequence comes from Mesorhizobium sp. LNJC394B00, assembly GCF_000502555.1. Classification (NCBI taxonomy): domain Bacteria; kingdom Pseudomonadati; phylum Pseudomonadota; class Alphaproteobacteria; order Hyphomicrobiales; family Phyllobacteriaceae; genus Mesorhizobium; species Mesorhizobium sp. LNJC394B00. The sequence goes on along the minus strand of NZ_AYWH01000001.1, from coordinate 671,143 downwards.
AAAAAATACCGAACGATACCAACACGTCGGCGCGAGGCAGGTTAAGTGTACAGCTTAAAAAGCGTTCGCCCAATGGACGTAGCTTTCACCAACAGATAATGAGAAACTCCGACTTCACTTAGCTGGAAAGTACGTAGTCATTGGGACATAATCAAATTCGGATTGCACTGCTTGCCAAAGGGTATTTTCCAAAGGAGCTTCCTGCGGTCTTCACGACGAGCGACTTCGGAACTCATTCCGCGGAGATACTGTCCGAATGGAAAGTAGGCGCTGTATTCTCAACGGACACGAAATCTCTGGGAAAGACGTCCGAAAAGAAGATACGCCGTAACGCATATACATATAAAATTTGGGACGCAGAAGCCGAGATTATCTCAAAACCCAAGAAGGGCTACGAGAGACGGAATATCCACATTACGCATCCGATTCCTCAGGCTCTTTTGATTCACGAATTATCAAACAACTGGAAAGCCGTCCAGAAATGGCTTTGCCGACAAACGTTCTCCGAGGACGAGATACGTGTTTCGAGTCAGTACGAACGATCTATCAAAGGTATAAATTTTCCTATTCACGGAGCGAAGAAGGCGTACCTAGAGGCAACTTCAGACTGGGTGGTCAAGACAGACATATCTCGCTTCTCTCCCACCATATATACTCATTCCATTTCTTGGGCGGCATATGGGAAAACACGCGTAAAGCAAGAAATTAACAAGTATAAAGGATCTCTCGCTGATCGTCGATTTGCTGATTAGATCTTGCAACCGCAATCAAACAATAGGGATTCCAATCGGCCCGGAAAGCTCACGAATAATAGCGGAAGTCATATCCTCTAGGATAGACACTGAATTCCATAGTAGGTGTAGGCATATACCGAGAGAATGCATTGATCGCCTCCAGGACGACTGGTTCGTTGGCGTAGACAGCCTCGAAAAGGCAGAGAAAGTACTCTCGATAATAAGTTCAGTTTATCGCGATTATGGATTGGAGATTAATGGTAGTAAAACTTCCATCGAAAGCTTAGTTGCATCAAAAACTACAAGCTGGATCGCTGAAATCGGCGCCTTCCTGTCTCACCGGCCCGGTCAGCTCAATTCCGTGCGCCTCCGAGAGTTCTTGCAATTATGCCTTCGTCTTCAGACCGAGTTCCGGAGCGAGCCTGTCGTCAGCTACGCTCTTTCAGTAATTGAGAGTTCACTTAGCGCACGGTCAGAGGTGGAGATATTGGAGTCGTTCCTCCTCAAGGCTGCGGCAATCTCCCCGATGTCAATGGATCGTGTCTGCAGAATATTTTTGAACCTCCAGCATCGGACCAAGGCTTTATCGAAGCAGAGAGTTACGTCCCGATTCACAACGCTCGCAGAACGTTACATGGAAAGGGGCCACTCGTTCGAAGTAATTTGGCTATTATACACTTTACGAGGACTCAAATGTCCCCTTTCGTCGAAGGTAATTTCAGACGCGGCAGAAACCACTGCCTCGAGTTCACTAGGGCTCGTGCTACTCGACATGCAGAGCAAGGGCTTGTGCATTAGATCGCTGCCAAAGGCTGAATGGGAAAATTCCATTACTGATGACAGAGTGCGCTCGGACTGGATCTGGTTGTTGGCGTATGAGGGTTTTCGGCATGGTTGGCTCAATGATAAAAAGGGCCTTATGGCTAAATCATTTTTCAAGCCGATGGCATCGAGAAACGTAGTCTTCTATGATCCAAAAAAGAACGTTCAAAAGTCAGAGAAGATAGTCAAAGCAGTCCGCGGCGCAAGCGTGCGCAATGCCTTCGCCGTTGCCAAGATGTTCGAAACGCTTCGTGGGCTAAATAACTTTACTATTTCTGAGGGCTACTGAAGCGTCGATTTTGCTAGGGCGCGGATAGGTCCTGTGACGAGGGAGATTGGCCGTCATCTCCGCTTTCGCCAATCTCCAACGCGGCCGAGCAGCCTCCAGGATCTGGTTCAAGGCCTCCCTCACCTCACCTGCCCGGCGAACGCGACCCACCGCAACGTGCCTAACGCCGGAGCAGCTTGTCGTGTTACGATTGCCCGTCGGCAGCCTGCTGCCCTAACGCGGCTGCAAGTGCCGGCTCGTGAATATACTGCCAAACATGACGGCAGAAGATTTTCCTGCCGCTTCGCAAAGCAAGGAGACGATGATGAGCGCAAGGGGCCGAATTTGCCGTAGCCTGGTGGCTGTCCTGTTTGCCGGTGTCTTCTGGGTGGATGCCGCCCATGCGCAGGATGCAGGGTGTACGTTCGAGCCGGTGGCCGGTACGTCCCGACAGATTCTGAGATGTCGAGAAGGCCTTGCCGTCATTGTGGAAGGTGGCGCTCGCTTTACGCTGCAGGATCGCGATCGAAACGGCAGTCCCGACGCGGTCAGGTTGCGGCGCAAGGCGCTGCTGCTCGATGCTCCGGCCGGCGCGGTCCAGGGTGGCTTCGCGGTGACCACCCCGCAGGCGATCGCCGCGGTGCGAGGCACAAAATGGGCAGTCGACGTCGGCAACGGCAAGACGTCTGTTTTTGTCCTGAGAGGTCGCGTCGCCGTGCAAAGACCGGCATCCACCGCCGTCGTGGTCCTCGCACCGGGCGATGGCGTGGACGTCGAGGCCGGGACAGGCAAACTCATCGTCAAGCGCTGGCCCGCCAAGCGCGTTTCCGCATTGCTGGCCCGTTTCGGCCAGTGAGCTTGCCCAGTGAGCTGGCCCAGTGAGCTTGCAATGAGCCGACGAGGGCTTCCGACGCTGATCGCGCTCATTCTGGCGGGGCTTTGGGGCGCCGGCCTGGGCTTCGCGCACTGGCGCGGCAATTTGTGGTTTCTCGATCGCGTCGAGGCAACGATGACCGATCTTCGAACGCTTGTTCGAGGAACGGCAAAGCCGCCGGAGCTGATCACCATTGTCGCAATAGACGATGAAGCGGTGCGGCGCGAGGGCAGCTATCCCCTCAGCCGCGCCACGCTTGCCCGAATCATCGATACGATAGCGCCGCTTGGGCCGAAAGCCATTGCGCTCGACCTGCTGCTGGTCGACCCCGGGACAAAAGATACTGACGAGGCGCTCGCGCGTTCGCTGAGCAGGAGCAGAAGCGTAATCGCTGCAGCGGCGATCTACCCCGGAAGCAAACAATGGACGCTGGGCGAAGGACCGCTGGCCCGCGTGCCGAACGCCGAGCGGTTTCTGTGGCCCCTGAAAACCTTTTCGGACGCCGCCGCTGTGGGCGTCGTGAACGTTGTGACCGACAGGACTGGAACGCCCCGGTTCGCGCCGTTGCTGTTTCGGGCCGGAGACCAGTTGCAAGCGTCCTTCTCCTTGGGTGTCGCCGCCATGGCGGCGGGAGAGGACGCTGGAATTGCGCCGGATGATCTATCGCTGGACGGACGGTCGATCCGAACGGACGTTGGTCACATCCTGCCCCTGACATTCTATGGCCCGCGCGGCACGATCCGCACGATAAGCGCCGCGACGGTGCTGGAGGGCCGATTCGATCCCGGCACTATCCGGGGTCGGATTGTCTTGATAGGAGCGACCGCAACCGGCACCGGCGATGTCTTTCCGACACCGTTCGATCCCATACTGCCGGGCGTCGAGGTCATGTCGACGGCGATTGCCCATCTGATGACCGGCGACGGCGTAGTGCGCGACCAGAACGTTCGCGTTGCAGACGCGGGCTTTGCAGTGGCGCTGCCCATGCTTCTTGTCGGCCTGTTGGCGTGGCGCCGAAACGCCATCGGCCTGGCGGCGATCGCCGGCGTGGTCCTGATCTGGGTCGTGGTCAACATGACCGCTTTCCTGCACCATATCTGGCTGAGCGCCGCGCTGCCGATGACCGCTGCCATTCCGCCGGCAATCCTGTTTGGGGCCGCGCAGCTTTGGCTGGGCAGGAGCCGGGCCCAATATTTCGCCACGCAGAGCCAATTGCTTCAACGCGTTGAAGCCCTAGGACTGGGGGCATGGCTCGCCAAGCATGGCGACTTCCTCTCGGAACCCGTCCGGACAGAAGCCGCCATCCTGTTCATCGACCTGTCCGGCTTCACCGGACTGAGTGAAACATTGGGACCGAGCGCCACACGCGAACTCCTGAACAATTTTCACGCATTGGTGGACGAAGAAGTGACAAGCTGCGGTGGCGTCGTCACGAGTTTCATGGGTGACGGAGCCATGATCCTGTTCGGCCTGCCGGAACCGGCGACAGACGACGCCTTCAATGGCGCCCGCTGTTGTGTCGGGCTCTCCAGCCGCACCAACGATTGGCTCGCCTCGTTGCCTGCGTCGACCGCATCCCGGATCGGCTTCAAGATTGGGGCGCATCATGGAACAATCGTGGCCTCTCGACTCGGCGGCGAAGGGCGTCAGCACATCGCGGCCATCGGCGACACCGTCAACGTTGCAAGTCGCTTGATGGAAATCGCTGCCGACCAGAATGCCGAAGTGGCGGTGAGTTACGAAATGCTCGAAGTCGCCGGTCGCGACTGCGCGTTGTTCAAATCCGGTGCTTTAAGAGGACCTGTGGAGACACATATCCGTGGACGATCCGGCTCGCTCGCAATCTGGTTTTGGCAGAGTGCCCGGGCGCCGCAGTAGATCCGGCCTTGTGATCGACAGCGCGCCATCCATGCCTTCGCCCGGCGCGCATGCCGAAATGGTGCACCAAAGCCTCGACGCTCGACACCGCTTTCGGCCTGCACATAGCTCGCAATCAGGACTTCCGCCTCCCCTCGCTCCCCCTCGCCGCCTGCTCAACCGCCGCCCGATCCGTGCCCAGCCTGTCGATCAGCTCCTGCGCCTCATCACCCGATATGCCGGTGCGCACGGCGAGTTCCTCGACCGCCAGGATGTCGGTGCTGGCGATCTCGCGCGGCAGGGCGTCGTCGGCGGTTAGCGGCAGGGCTGCTTCGCGGTCGATTTCGGCCTCGGCCCGGTGCCAATGATGCTCGGGGTCGCCAGTGCCTTCGCGCTCCCAGATCTGGTAGGCGCGCTGCTGTATCTTGTGATGCCGGTCGTCTTCCATGGTGGTTCTCCCTGGGCTTTGAGGACGATCCGAACGACCCCAGAAATCGCGCGGTCGCAATCGTTCGCGGCGCCCTTCGCGCTGGCTATTCGCATTGCCGTCTCGGCCCGCCGGAATATGGCTGGTAGCTGTTGTCTTCCGGACGGTAGGAGCGATAGCGGCTGAAGCAGGAGGCGACATGGTCCGGTTCGCCGCCGGCGGCCGCGTAGGCGCCCGCGCCCTCGACATAGCTTGCCTCTCGCGGCGCGGCGCGGTCGGCGGCGAGATAGGGCGAGACGCAGGTGCGCTGCTGTCCGCTATAGGACATGTAGCTGTTGTCGTAGGGATCGTAGGAGCGGTAGCGGCTGGCGCACCAGGCGAGATGCGGCGGCGGCAGTTCGGTCCGCGCGATGGCGCCGGTGACTGTGGGATCGGGCTGCTGCCTGGCCGGGTCCTGGGCTGGCTCCTTGGCGGCGATGTCGGCAGGCGCGGACTGCTCGGGCACACGTTCGAAGTCCTGCGCCGTCTTGTCCACGGGCCGCGCTTTCCGGGTCCACAGTTCCGCCACGCTGACGGTGGGCCTTGCCTCCCGCACAGGCTTGGCGGCAAGCAGCCAGGCTGCGAAAACCAGCCCGCTGCCGAACACCGCAAGGGTCAGCACGAAGCCGCCGACCAGTCCCAAAATCGCTTTCACTCGACACTCCTTGTGTCCCTGCCAATAAAATGCGGGACATCACGGCTTGTTCCAGAAAAGCAGGCGCGAGGGACCTAAGTCTGACCGACCCACAACCGGCAGCTCGCCGAGAACCGGGTGCGGCGCGATTTCTTTCGACGGTGAAAATCAAGGGAGCGGTCGAGCCATTGGGCCAGATCACGTCCCGGCTATTCCGCCGCCTCGGCATAATCCACGGGCACATAGTTGAGGATCGGCCCAAGCCAGCGCTCGGCATCGGCCAGCGGCATGGCTTTGCGGCGGGCATAGTCCTCGACCTGGTCGCGCTCGACTTTGGCGACGCCGAAATAATAGCTTTCGGGATGGGCGAGATAGATGCCGGACACAGACGAGCCCGGCCACATCGCATAGCTCTCGGTCAGGCCGACGCCGGCATTGCGCTCGCCGTCGAGCAGCCGGAACAAGGTCGCCTTCTCGGTATGATCGGGCTGCGCGGGATAGCCGGGCGCGGGGCGGATGCCGCGATAAGGCTCGCCGATCAGTTCGTCGGGCGCCAGCTTCTCGTCTGATGCATAGCCCCAGAATTCCTTGCGCACCTTCTCGTGCATGCGCTCGGCAAAAGCTTCGGCGAAACGATCGGCCAGCGCCTTGACCATGATCGAGGAATAATCGTCATTGGCGCGCTCGAAGCGCTCGGCGATCGCCACCTCCTCGATCCCCGCGGTGACGATGAAGCCGCCGATATAGTCCGGCTTGCCGCTGTCGGCCGGTGCGACGAAATCCGACAGCGCGACATTGGCCTTGCTGTCGCGCTTGATCAGCTGCTGGCGCAGCGTGAAGAAAGTGGCAAGCTCCTGCGAGCGCGCCTCATCCGTGAACAGCCTGATGTCGTCGCCGACGGCGTTCGCCGGCCAGAAGCCGATGACGCCGCGCGGCGCGAACCATTTTTCCGCGATGATTTTTGTCAGCATCGCCTGCGCATCCTCGAAAAGCTGGCGTGCCGCCGGTCCCTGCTTCTCGTCGTCGAGGATCTTGGGGTAACGCCCTTTCAACTCCCAGGTCTGGAAGAACGGCGTCCAGTCGATGTAGCGCGAGAGCTCAGTCAGGTCCCAGTTCTCGAACACTTTCACGCCGGTGAAGGACGGCTTCGGCGGTTCATAGGCGGACCAGTCCACCCTGTGCGCATTGGCCCTGGCCTTGGCCAGCGGCAGCCGCTGCTTGTCGGCCTCGGAGCGGGCATGCGCGTCAGCGACCTTTTTGTACTCGGCCCGCACTGTGTCGACGTAGCCGCCCTTGGTCTCCTTCGACAGCAAGGACGAGACGACGCCGACCGCCCGGCTGGCGTCATTGACATAGACCGTCTGTCCCCTGGAGTAGCGGGGATGGATCTTCACCGCCGTGTGCACGCGGCTGGTTGTCGCGCCGCCGATCAAAAGCGGAATGTCGAAGCCTTCGCGCTCCATCTCGGCGGCCATGTGCACCATCTCGTCCAGCGACGGGGTGATCAGGCCGGACAGGCCGATGATGTCGACATTTTGCTCGCGAGCCGTCTGCAGGATCTTCGCCGCCGGCACCATGACGCCGAGATCGATGATCTCGTAATTGTTGCACGCCAGAACGACGCCGACGATGTTCTTGCCGATGTCGTGGACATCGCCCTTCACCGTCGCCATCAGGATTTTGCCGGCCGTCTGGCGCTCGCCATTGTCGATCCCATTGGCGGCATTCGCCAGTTTTTCCGCCTCCATGTGCGGCAGCAATCCGGCCACCGCCTGCTTCATCACGCGCGCCGACTTCACCACTTGCGGCAGAAACATCTTTCCAGCGCCGAACAGATCGCCGACGACATTCATGCCGGCCATCAGCGGGCCTTCGATGACATGCAGAGGCCGCTCGGCCGCAAGCCGCGCCTCTTCGGTGTCGGCGTCGATGAATTCGGTGATGCCGTTGACCAGCGCATGCGAAATCCGCTGCTCGACTGTCCAGTCGCGCCAGGCGAGATCGCGCTCCCTGGCTTCCTTGCCGGCCGTGCCCTTGAAACGCTCGGCGATCTCCAGCATGCGTTCGGTGGCGGTGCCGCCGGCCCTGGGCGCGCGGTTGAGCACGACGTCCTCGCAAGCCTCGCGCAGTCCCGGTTCGATCGTGTCGTAGACGGCAAGCTGGCCGGCATTGACGATGCCCATATCCATGCCGCGCTGGATGGCATGGTAGAGGAACACCGCGTGCATCGCCTCGCGCACCGGCTCGTTGCCGCGGAAGGAGAAGGACAGGTTCGAGACGCCGCCCGAGATATGCACATGCGGCAGCGTGGCGGTGATCTCGCCGGCGGCCTCGATGAAGTCGACGCCGTAATTGTCGTGCTCCTCTATGCCGGTGGCGACCGCGAAGACATTGGGGTCGAAGACGATGTCTTCGGGCGGGAAACCGGCCTGTTCGGTGAGCAGATTGTAGGCGCGGGTGCAGATCTCGACCTTGCGCGCCTTGGTGTCGGCCTGACCGGCCTCGTCGAAGGCCATGACGACCACCGCCGCGCCGTAGGCGCGCACCAGCTTCGCATGATGCAGAAAGGCTTCCTCGCCTTCCTTCATCGAGATGGAGTTGACCAGTGGCTTGCCCTGCACGCATTTCAGCCCGGCCTCGATGATCTCCCATTTCGAGGAGTCGACCATCACCGGAACACGGGCGATGTCGGGTTCGGCGGCGATCAAATTGAGGAACTCGACCATCGCCTTTTTCGAATCGATCAGGCCTTCATCCATGTTGATGTCGATGATCTGTGCGCCATTGGCGACCTGGTCGCGCGCCACGTCGAGCGCCGGGACATAGTCGCCCGCCGTGATCAGCTTTCGGAACTTGGCCGAGCCGGTGACGTTGGTGCGCTCGCCGACATTGACGAAGGGAATCTCATCAGTCAGCGTGAACGGCTCCAGCCCGGACAGGCGCATCTTGCGCTCGATCTCGGGGATGGCGCGTGGCGGATATTTCTTGACAGCCTCGGCGATGGCGCGGATGTGGTCCGGCGTCGAGCCACAGCAGCCGCCGACGACGTTGACGAGCCCTTCCCGCGCAAAATCCTCGATCTGCGCGGCCATGAAGTCCGGGCTCTCGTCATAGCGGCCGAATTCATTGGGCAGGCCGGCATTCGGATAGGCGCAGACGAAGGTGTCGGCGACGCCCGATATTTCAGCCAGATGCGCGCGCATGGCGTTGGCGCCGAGCGCGCAGTTGAGGCCGATGGTGAAGGGGCTCGCATGGCGCACCGAATGCCAGAAGGCGGTCGGCGTCTGGCCCGACAGGGTGCGGCCGGAGAGATCGGTGATGGTGCCGGAAATCATCACCGGCAGCCGTACGCCCTTTTCGAGGAAAATCTCATTGCAGGCGAAGATCGCCGCCTTGGCGTTCAACGTGTCGAAGATAGTTTCGATCAGGATGATGTCGGCGCCACCGTCGACCAGTCCGCGCAACTGCTCGCCATAGGCCAGGCGCAGATCGTCGAAGGTCACGGCGCGATAGCCGGGATTGTTGACGTCGGGCGACATCGAGGCGGTGCGGTTGGTCGGCCCGAGCGCGCCGGCGACGAAGCGCCGCTTGCCGTCCTCCTGCTGTGCCCTCGCCGCTGCCCGACGCACCAGCCGCGCGCCGTCGCGGTTCAGCGCGTAGACGGCATCCTCCATGCCGTAATCCGCCTGGGCGATCGAGGTCGAGGAGAAGGTGTTGGTCTCGAGGATATCGGCGCCAGCGATGGCGTATTGATAATGGATCTCCTCGATCGCCTTCGGCTGCGTCAGGATCAAGAGGTCGTTGTTGCCCTGCTGGTGGCAGGCGCAGCCGGCGAATGCCTCGCCGCGAAAATGCTCCTCGTCGAAACCGAGACCCTGGATCTGCGTGCCCATGGCGCCGTCGAGGATGAGGATGCGCTCGCGTGCCGCTGCCGTCAGCGCCGCAAGCACTTCGGACCCATCGGGCTTTGCCGCGACGGGGCCGAACAATGCGTCCAGCGATGCAGAATTCTGCGACATTTTTTATCCTTGAGGCGACAACCATCACATAAGGATATCTTTATGTCAACATACGGAATGCAGGCGAACGCGTCGTGGCGAGAGTTTGGTGCGATGGTCATCCCGATCGACAATGTGACGGCGGCGGTCATCGTCGCCGCTGCGCCCTGCCTACACCACGACGTCCCGATACAGCCTCACCTCGCCGTCCTGGCCGCGGATGCGCCAGTCCTGCCCGTCCCGGCCCTCGACATGGCATGGCCCGAGCGGCACCTTGCCACCGCCTTCCGGCAGGTCCAGCACATAGACCGGATTGCAGATGCCCGACAGGCGGGCGCGCAGCGCGCCGGCCAGCGCCTGTCCCTGCGCAATCGTGGTGCGCCTGTGCGCCATGCCGCGCGCGAGGTCGCCATGGTGCAGGTAATAGGGTTTGACGCCGAGCCGGTACATCAGTTCGCGGCAGAGTTCCTCCAGCACCTCGACCGTGTCGTTGACGCCCTTGAGCAGGACACTCTGGTTGAGCAGCACGAAGCCTGCCTGGCGCATGACGCGGCAGGCCAATTCGGTGGCCGGCGTGATCTCCCGCGCATGGTTGAAATGGGTGACGATTGTGACCATCAGCCGGCCCTGCAACGCGCCAACCAGCCCCGGCGTGATGCGCGCGGGCAGTACGACAGGCACGCGCGTGTGGATACGCAGCAGCCTGACATGCGCGATCGCCTCGATGCGGGCGCGGATTTCAGCCAGCGCCTTGTCGGGCAGCGAAAGCGGATCGCCGCCCGTCAGGATCACTTCGCGGATTTCGGTATGGCCTTCGATATAGGCAAAAGCCTCTTCGAGCGCTTCTCGCGTATAGCCGCGGCCGATCGAGGTCAGGGATTCCTTGCGGAAGCAGAAACGGCAATAGACCGCGCATTGGTAGGTCGCAAACAACAGCACGCGGTCGGCGTGGCGGTGCGTCAGTCGCGGCACCGGACTGAAGGCATGGTCGGCGATCGGATCGTCGAGCTCGCCTTCCGTTTCCGTCAGCTCATCCGGCGATGGAATGACCTGGGCGCGGATCGGATCGGCGGGATCGTTCCAGTCGATCAGGTCGAGATAGGTTTTTGGGGCACGCACCTTGTGGCGCGTAGCCGCCTCCTGCGCCGCCGCGCGCTCGGCGGGTGACAGCGGCAGGGAGGCGAGATCGCGGACGTGGCGCACGCCCGCGCGGATGTCGTTTTGCCAGGCGGTGTCGGCATCGCGTCCTTCGTCGGCGATGGCCGCGTCATCGAAAGTTGAGTCTGGGGTCATTGGGGCCTCGGGGCAATTCTGGCGGTGCTATCGGCCGGATGGACGGTTCGGTCAACTCCAGTGGCTCGGCGCGGATTGTCGCTGCGCTGCGGTCCTTCGCATCCCCCGACTATCGCCGTAATCGACCAGCGCAGCAATTTCAGGCAATCTGACCGATAAGGCGCTCCAAGGGGAGATGGGCGCCGCTTAGGGAGGACCGCGATGAGCAAAATGCCGCGCTATGAGGATGCCGTTCAGCGCTTTCGCATCGAAGATGAGATCGCGCGGTTGTATGGCAACCCTGGGACCGGCATCAATGCCTATGTCGAATGCTGCGGCCGCTACACCGGAGAAGACCGGCTGGCGCTGCGCGCGATCTCGGCCGGTGGTGAGCTTCGCGAATTCAGCTTCGACGATCTCGCCGACATGTCGGGGCGCGCCGCCAATGTGCTCAAGGCCGCCGGCGTCCGTGCCGGCGATGTCGTCGCCGGCATGCTGCCGCGCGTCCCCGAACTGGTGGCGCTGATCCTCGGGACATGGCGCATCGGCGCGGTCTACCAGCCGCTGTTCACCGCCTTCGGTCCGAAAGCCATCGAGCACCGCCTCGGCTATAGCGGCGCCAGGATCGTGGTGACCAACCCGACCAATCGCGGCAAGCTCGACGAGGTCGAGACATCAGCGCAAATCGCCAACATCCTTGGCAATGGCGATGTGCTGCCTGCAGGCGACATCGATTTCCGCGCCGCGCTTGGCACCGCCTCGCCCGACTGCCAGCCGGTGATGCGCAAGGGCGACGACTTGTTCATGATGATGTCGACGTCGGGAACGACCGGCCTGCCCAAGGGCGTCCCGGTGCCGCTCCGCGCCCTGCTCGCCTTCGGCGCCTATATGCGCGACGCGATCGGCTTGCTGCCCGACGACATCTTCTGGAATATCGCCGATCCCGGCTGGGCCTACGGCCTCTATTACGCCATCACCGGCCCGTTGCAGCTCGGCATCGCCACGACCTTCCATGAAGGCGCCTTCAACGCCAAGAGCACTTACGACATCATCGAGCGGCTCGGCGTCACCAGCCTTGCCGGCTCGCCGACCGCCTATCGCCTGCTGATGGCGGAAGGCGCGGAAGCTGCGGCCCGAGTCAAAGGCAGACTGCGCGTGGTGAGCAGCGCCGGCGAGCCGCTCAACCCGGAAGTCATCCGCTGGTTCGACGCAAATCTCGCCGCGCCCATTCACGACCATTACGGCCAGACCGAGAACGGCATGATGGTCAACAACCATCATGGGCTCTCGCACGTCGTGCGCGTGGGCTCGGCCGGCTTGGCAATGCCCGGATATCGCATGGTGGTATTGGACAAGGCCGGCAACGAGCTCGGCCCCAACCAGCCCGGCATCCTCGCCGTCGACATCGCGAAGTCGCCGCTGCGCTGGTTCGACGGCTATCACCAAGCCGAGACGCCAGCGATCACGGGCGGCTACTACCGCACCGGCGACACGGTGGAGTACGAGCCGGACGGTTCGGTCTCCTTCATCGGCCGCGCCGACGATGTCATCACTTCGGCCGGCTATCGCATCGGCCCGTTCGACGTCGAAAGCGCGCTGATCGAGCATCCGGCGGTCAACGAGGCGGCTGTCGTCGGCGTGCCCGATCCGCAGCGCACCGAGATCGTCAAGGCCTTCGTCGTTCTGGCGCCGGCTTACAAGGGCAATTCGGAGCTCGCCGAAGAGCTGGCCCAGCACGTCAAGAAACGGCTGTCGGCGCACGCCTACCCGCGCGAGGTCGAGTTCATCACGGAACTGCCGAAGACCCCAAGCGGCAAGATCCAGCGCTTCCTGCTGAGGAAGGCGGAGGTGGAGAAGCGCAAGGCGTGATTAGGCGCCAATCTCCCCCCTCGAGGGGGAGATGTCGCCGAAGGCGACAGAGGGGGNACGCGGTAGGGCGGGCGAAGCGGCTAATCTCCCCCCTCGAGGGGGAGATGTCGCCGAAGGCGACAGAGGGGGTCGTTGCGCGTGAAGCGCTAACGTCGTCTCGCGCTGCAAAAGGAGTCAGCGCTTCACGCGCGGCGACCCCCTCTGGCCTGCCGGCCATCTCCCCCTCATGTGGGGAGATCTGCAGCTCCAACGGCGTCTTTTTTCAGCCCAATGTTGTCATGTATCCTTGGAATCGAACGTAGAGCAGGGTTTATATCATGCGGTGGGTCTGGACGTTTCTGTTTGCACTGGTGAGCAGCGTGGCTTTCGCGGCCTCGCCGGAGGACGACTATGTGGCCGCGCGTGACAAGGCGATTGCTGATATCGCAGCGCTGAACAGTGCGAACGCGGCAATCGAGACCATCGACGCTGAGAACGAGAAGGCGCTGGCCGACCTCCAGCAGCGTCTTGCCGGCATCATCGGTCCGCTGGCGGTCAAGGACTTTCCGCCAACCGGCACAATCAATATCGAAAGCCTCAGCGACTCCGATATCGGCTATGGCATGCTCGATGGGCTGCGATACACCAAGGGCGACGACGGCCCCAGCCTAGTGGCAACGACGCGAGGGCTGCTGGAGCGCTGGCTCCAGTCCAGAACCGCCGAGACCGACGAAAGTTTCAAACTGCCCGCCGGCATCGATGAGGCGCTTAAGCTGGATGCCTTCTATACCCAGGCGATCAACAGCGACGCCGCCTTCGAGGGAACGCTCGACTTTCCATTGAAGAAACCCGAAGGCGCCGACATCGCCTTCGCACGGCTCGGCGGCTGGACGCAGGACGTCGGGCCGATCTATGAGCAGGAAGTCATCGTTACGCTCGTCAAAGGCAACAGCGTGAGAATTATCGCAGCGCCGGCAGCCCCTGCCGTTCCGAAGATCGCCGCCTGCGACGCCGTGTGGGCTGCTGCGGACGCCGCCGCGCAGAAATTCCAGGAGGCCTACCAGGCATCGGACCTGAAGGACGAAAAAGCGTTCGAGTCCTCCAACGCCGCCTGGGACAAGGGCGACAGCGACTACCGGGCCTGCATGGCGCAGCGCCTGCCGGCTGACCCGGCTTTCCCGGCGCTGCTCGCCCAGGCGCAGGCGCTGGCCGATCAAATGGCTGGGAAGTAAGCCTCCCGCAAGGGCCCGCGCGGCAAGATCAGGCGGCTTGTTGCAATCTGAGGCGAATATGACTTCGCCGCTGGGTTGCAGAACGCTGCAACCTGGCGTCCTACTTTCGGACACTCATTCAGATTTCGGCTGGACCCTGGCAGCCAAAAGCTTACCGTTTGTTCTCGGATTCGTCTCGAAGCTCAAACTTAAGCTTTAGCTACTATGGTCGACCGAAGGACTACTGTCCTGGAAAGGTCTTCGGATCGAGTTGGCAGGTGCAATGCTCAATTCCGGCCGGTTGAAACGGGCCGTTTTTTCTTCCGCCAACTTGCCGGCGGCGATTGCCTTTGTCGTGCTTCTCGTCTGCGCCCTGGTTGCCGACCAGAGGAACAGAGAGGTCTCCGATCAGCTGGCGCGCGCCGACGTCCTGGCCAAGGTCAACATCATACGTGCCAAGCTCGAAGGCAACATAAGCGGCAATCTCCAGCTGGTTCAGGGTCTCGTTTCGACAATCGTTACCGAGCCCTATATGGGCCAGCAAAGATTTGCGGCACTCGCCCGTAATTTGTTCGAGCAAAAATCGCAGTTGCGCGATATTGCCGGTGCGCCCGACCTCGTCATCGCGCTGATATATCCGCTGGAAGGCAATGAAAAAGCCATCGGGCTGGACTACCGCAAGAGCGATACGCAACGCATGGCCGCGCTTCGCGCTCGTGACCAGCGCGCGCTGGTGCTCGCCGGGCCGGTCAAACTGGCGCAAGGCGGACGTGGCTTCATCGGCCGTATCCCGGTCTTCGTGCCGACGGCGGGTGGCGGCGACCGTTTCTGGGGTATCGTCTCGGCCGTGATCGATGTCGATCGGCTCTACGCTGCCAGCGGACTGACCGACCCTGATCTGGATATCGATGTGGCGCTTATCGGCAAGGATGCGCTCGGCGGCGGCGGGGAACTGTTCTTCGGCGGCGATAATGTCGTGTCCGGCAATCCGGTGATGGCAGAGGTGCAATTGCCTTCAGGCTCCTGGCAAATTTCAGCCATACCGAAGGGCGGTTGGCCGACCGCTCCGAAAAATGAGTGGCTGTTGCGTCTGCTCATGGCGCTTGCCGGCGCGCTGGTGGTGCTGCCGATCCTCGTGGCAGGACGTCTTTTCGGTGAGCGGCAGAAAAATGACGCCGAGTTGAGGCGCCTGTCCCGGCGGCTGGAGCTGGCGTTGGAAGCCTCTGCTATAGGCGTGTGGGAGCACGATACAGTCAGCAACGAACTCGTATGGGACGACCGCATCAACGAAATCTATGGCAAACCCTCAGGCGGCAAGTCCCGTAGCTATGACGACTGGGCCTTGGCGATTCATCCCGAAGACTTCGAACGGGCTAAAGCAGATTTCGATTCGGCTGTTGCAACACAAGGCCCCTACTCTTCGCAGTATCGGCTCGTGCGGCCGGACGGCACCATTCGCCATGTGCGCACCCGCGCCAGTTTCTTCCGGGACATCGACGGCACGCCAAAAATGATCGGCGCCGAATGGGATGTGACAGGCGACGTGCTGCTCAACGAGAATCTCGTGCGTGAACGTCGCCTTTCAGAATCGAAAAATGCCGAACTGAACCTGGCCAAAGCCCGCATCGAGCATGTCGCGATGCATGATTCGCTGACCGGTCTGCCCAACCGTCGGTATCTGGACGAGATGCTTGCCGAAAACCGCGAAGCCGACGGCCGTGCGGCGTTGCTGCATCTCGACCTTGACCGGTTCAAGCAGATCAACGACACGCTCGGCCATGCAGCGGGCGATGCATTGCTGGTGCATGCTTCGAAAGTCATCAAGGCCAGCGTCGGCAGTGCCGATTTCGTTGCGCGCATCGGCGGCGACGAGTTTGTCGTGCTGAGCCATGGACGCGACGACAAGGACCTCGCCGCGCTGGCCGACCACATTATCGATGCGATGCGCCAGCCGGTCGACTATCTGGGTCACCAGTGCCGGTTCGGCGTCAGCATCGGCATTGCGGCCAATAGCGGCGTCGATGCCAAGCAGTTGCTTGTCAATGCCGATCTGGCGCTGTACCGGGCGAAAGGCCGCGGCCGCAACCGCTACGAGTTTTTCAACGAAGAGCTGCAGAGCGAGATCGTGCGGACCAAGCAAACCGCCGACGAGATTCTGGGCGGGCTCGAGCGGAACGAATTCATCGTCTACTATCAGCCGCAGTTCGACGCCAAGACGCTGGAGATCGTCGGCGTCGAGGCGCTGTCGCGTTGGGATCATCCGCAACGCGGCATGCTGACCCCCGACGCCTACATCAAGGTGGCTGAAGAACTTAATGTCGTGGCGCTTATCGACCGCACCGTCCTGGAGCAGGCGCTCGATAATTTTGAGCGTTGGTCGCGCAGCCACCTCAACATCCCGCGCGTCTCGGTCAACGTTTCCGCACGGCGCCTGGAAGACAGGGACCTGATCAAGGGTTTGCGCAAGCTTCCGATCAAGGAAGGGACCGTGTCGTTCGAACTGGTGGAGTCGATTTTCCTCGACGAAAACGACGAGCTGGTCAGCTGGAACATCGAACACATCAAGGGGCTCGGCATCGACGTCGAGATCGACGATTTCGGCACCGGGCATGCCTCGATCGTCTCGCTGTTGAAGTTGCGGCCCCGTCGCCTCAAGATCGACCGCCAGCTGGTCACCCCCATCACCAGCTCAACCGCACAGCGGCAGCTTGTGTCGTCCATCATCGACATCGGCAAGTCGCTCGGGATCGAAGTGATCGCCGAGGGCGTCGAGACGATGGAGCACGCGCGCATCCTGAAAGAGCTTGGCTGCGACATCCTGCAAGGCTTCCTGTTCGGCTACCCGATGGATGCCAAAGCCTTCAAGGCCTTCGCGCAGTCGCGCAAATGGCTGGCGGCGAGCTGACAAATCCTGGCTTTGCTGGACGCAAATGCGGACGCAGGACCTGCGTCAGGTCCGCAGCCCCGGCGCCTCGTGCCCGGTCCTCTCCACATATTCGGTATAGCCGCCGCCATAGGTGTGGATGCCTTCTGGCGTCAGTTCCAGTACGCGGTTGGAGAGTGCGGCCAGGAAATGGCGGTCGTGCGAGACGAACAGCATGGTGCCTTCGTATTGCGACAGCGCCGTGATCAGCATCTCCTTTGTGGCGATGTCCAAATGGTTGGTCGGCTCGTCCAGCACCAGCAGGTTGGGCGGGTCGAACAGCATCAGCGCCATTACCAGGCGCGCCTTTTCGCCGCCCGACAGCACCCGGCATTTCTTCTCGATCTCGTCGCCGGAAAAGCCGAAGCAGCCGGCGAGTGCCCTGAGCGGCGCCTGGCCGGCTTGCGGAAACGCGTCCTCCAGCGTCTGGAACACGGTCCGTTCGCCCTCCAACACCTCCATGGCGTGCTGGGCGAAATAGCCCATTTTCACACTCGGCCCCCGAGCAACTGTGCCGGCATCCGGGTCAGACGCGCCGGCCACCAGCTTCAGCAGTGTCGACTTGCCGGCGCCGTTGACGCCCATGATGCACCAGCGCTCGCGGCGGCGGACCTGGAAGTCCAGCCCCTCATAGATCGAGCGGCTGCCATAGCCCTTGTGGACGTTCTTCAGCGTCACGACATCCTCGCCGCAGCGCGGCGCCGGCTGAAAATCGAAATTCACGATCTGACGGCGCTTGGGCGGCTCGACACGATCGATCTTGTCGAGCTTCTTCACCCGGCTCTGCACCTGGGCGGCGTGTGACGCCCGCGCCTTGAAGCGCTCGATGAAAGCGATCTCCTTGGCCAGCATGGCCTGCTGGCGCTCGAACTGCGCCTGCTGCTGCTTGTCGGCGATCGCCCGCTGCTGCTGGTAGAATTCGTAATTGCCGGAATAGGCGGTGAGCGAACCGGCGTCGATCTCGACCACCTTGTTGACGATGCGGTTCATGAACTCGCGGTCGTGCGAGGTCATCAGCAGCGCGCCCTCATAACCTTTCAGGAACTGCTCCAGCCAGATCAGGCTTTCGAGATCGAGATGGTTGGACGGTTCGTCGAGCAGCATGACATCGGGCCGCATCAACAGGATGCGGGCCAGCGCCACGCGCATCTTCCAGCCGCCGGACAGTTTGCCGACATCGCCGTCCATCATTTCCTGGCTGAAGCCCAGGCCGTCCAGCACTTCGCGGGCGCGGCCATCGAGCGCATAGCCGTCGAGTTCCTCGAAACGGTGCTGCGCCTCGCCATATTTCTCGATGATCTCATCCATCCGGTCGGCCTGCTCGGGATCGGCCATGGCCGCCTCGAGTTCGGCCATTTCGGCCGCCACGTCGCTGACCGGCCCGGCGCCGTTCATCACTTCGGCCACAGCACTGTGGCCGGCCATGTCGCCGACATCCTGGCTGAAATAGCCGATGGTGACGCCGCGATCGACCTGCACCTGGCCCTCGTCGGGCTGCTCCTGGCCGGTAATCATGCGAAACAAAGTCGTCTTGCCGGCGCCGTTCGGACCGACAAGGCCGATCTTCTCGCCCTTCTGTAGCGAGGCCGAGGCCTCGATGAAGACAAGCTGGCGGCCGTTCTGTTTGCTGATGCTTTCAAGACGGATCATGAGGCGGTCCGGGGGAGTTGGTGCAAAGTTGAGGGATTTGCCCGGGGCCATACGCGAATGAGCGCAAGGAGGAAAGAGGCAGAAGCGCCACAGATGGTGGCGAGGACCCCGTCATCGCGCTCGAAAACAAAAATCCAGCGATTGTCGAAAACCGCCCTCGCGGACCGACATTGGCACGGCGGCCTGCATGGCCCCCAAACAGCGACACCAACAGGCAGGAATATGACGATGGCCAAGATGCTCGTGATCTACAAAACCCCGGCTGATCCGGAGGCGTTCGACCGGCACTATTTCGAGGCTCATGTGCCGCTGGCCAAGAAGCTTCCCGGCCTGCGGCGCTACGACATCAGCAGGCGGCCCATCATCAAGCGCTCGGCGGGCGAGATTCCGTATCTGGTCGGGACACTCTATTTCGACAGCCTCGCCGATATGCAGAGCGCATTTGCCACCGAAATCGGCATTGCCTGCGCCGCTGACCGGCGTATACTCGCCCCAGGAGACGATGACTTGACGATGCTGCTGTTCGACGTCGACGAAGTGTGAATCTTAGCCGATCTCGGAGTGGAACGAAGGAGCCGCGCCGAAGCGGACGACGTTACTTCGCGTCGTGGAAGATGATCCCCACCGTATGCCGCCGTCCCGAGCGCAGGCGGCTGACGCCGTGCCGGAGATTGACGCGGTAGTGCCCTTTCGTGCCTTGCACCGGGCGATTGTGGACAGCAAAGATCACTGCATCGCCTCGGGTCAGCGGCACCACTTCGGCTGCTTTGCATGCGCGGGCGCTGCTCGGTCAGCACGAATTCGCCGCCGGTGAAATCCTCGCCGGGCTGCGACAACAGGATCGCCACCTGCAGGGGAAAAGCGAGATCGCCGTAGAGGTCCTGATGGAGGCAGTTGAAGTCGCCGGGGCCATATTGCAGGAGAAGCGGCGTCGGCCGCGTTTGGCCGCTTTCGTGGCAAAGCTGGAGGAAGGCGGCGTGGTCATCGGGATAGCGCCGTGCCGCGCCCATGCGTTCGTTCCAGTCGTTGGCGACGCCGGCCAGCCTGGGATAGAGCGCGGTGCGCAGGCCACCGACCAGATCCGGCAGCGGATAGCGGAAATAGCGGTACTCGCCCTTGCCGAAGCCATGGCGGGCCATCACCACATGGCTGCGGAAATGGTCCTCATGCGGATAGAGACCGGCGATCTCGGTGCACTCCTCGGGTGAAAGCAGCGCCGGCATGACGGTGCTGCCGTGGCTGTTCAGTTCGCCGATCAGAGCACTCCAGTCCTGCGCTGCGATGCGCGCTTCGGCCGAATGGGCTGCGCGTTTGGTGCTTATCGAATGGATGGTCATGGATGCCTCCTTTGCTTGCGGTCAAAGTGGGGCGAACGAGGCGCCTGGGCCACCCGATTCCTGCGATGAACATTGTCATCTGCTGCCGGCAGCGATTAACTGTGTACATGCATCTTTCGATCGAACCGCTAAATGGCGTCAAAGGGCTTCCTCTCGGATCGTCTAAGGCGACTGTCAGATCCTTCTTTTCAGGAGAGCTCAAGGTCTTCCGGCGGAGCCCAACCAGCGTTCCGGCCGACTATTGGCCGGACCTTGGAGTATTCGCCTATTACAAGGCCGATGGCGCACTCGAAGCGCTAGAATTCACCTCGCCTGCGATCTTGGAACTGGGTGGCGCGTCGCTGTTTCCGATTTCCATGGAGGTTGCGCTGAGGTTCTTGAGACAAACCGACCCCAATGTGAAGGTCGAGATCGATAGCGCGATTTCGAATGCTCTCGGCATCAGCATCTGGACAGCCATAGGAAAAGAAGCGGACTCCCAGGTGGAAACACTTTTGCTGTTTGGAGCCGGCTACTACGGCTGATCCTTCCGGGCGATATCCACTGCAGATCGACTGCGTATCGATCGCATCAGACCGGATCGGCACCCTTGCGGCGATACGCCTCCAACTCAGGGTCCAGATCGACCCTCACCGCGTTTGTGAACAGGCAGGTCGCCACCATGATGCCGGCGAAGGCGACGAGGTTGACCAGCAGCGTGTCGTCATAGCGAGCCTTCAGCGCTGCCCAGATGTCGTTCGGAATGACATTGGCATCGGCGGCGACTGCCTTGCCAAATTCGATCAGCAACGCCTCGTCGGAGGTTGGCTGGATTGCCTCGGGATCAAGGCCACCATCGATCAGCGCGCGGCGGAAGAAGGTAAGCGGTATCTCGGCGCGGCATCTCTCGGAGATCGCCAGCGACAACAGCCAGACAGCGCGGTCGTCGAGTGCGGGCTTGAGCAGATCGCGCAGGGTGAACCATTCGGCATAGATGCGGTGGGCCGCCGGTGAATGCAGCAGGATGCGCTTCATGTTGGTCATGCGCCCGCGCAGGCCAAGCTCCCTGTCGTGCTCGGCGCGGATGTCATGCGATGCCGAGGCGTAGTCGATCGGCGGGATCATGGCCTTGGGACGGTCCTTGGTTGGTGGCAGCGAGGCATTCCGCGAAGCCCTCACCCAAGCGTCGTATGCAATTGCGGCGCGGCGCGCAGCGTGTTGGACACCGTGCAGATCGCTTCGGCGTCCTCGACGATCCGCTGCTTGGTCGCAGCGTCGAGATCGCCTGAGATGTCGAGCCTGATGTTGAGCCTTTCGACGCGCGACGGCTCGTCCTTGGCCTTCTCGCCGCTGACCTCGGCGCGCACCTCGCCAAGCGCGGCGGCAACCCCGAGGCGGGAGGCGGCGATGCGCGCACTCAGCACCATGCAGGCGGCGAGCGAGGCGTAGAGCAGGTCGAGCGGATTGAAGCCCGGCGCGCTGACGCCGGTGACGACATCGACTGCACCGCCGGTCGGAGTGGTGATGGAAGGCAAGCCGCCGGGCTGCAGCGTCGCCGTCGCGCCGGTGACGCGGGTTCTGACCTTCAACTCAGCCATCGCAAATCCTTCTGGCCGGCAGTCCGGCAAAGGGGTAAGGATCGCCCGTGGCGTGTCCTGTCCCGCTATATGGTATGTCCTGGGCCGATACCGCAACCTCCGCAGAAGCGGCACCCTGTCAGCAATCTTCACCACGCCCGTTCCCTCTCCGCCCTGCCCTGCGGTAGGCTCGCGCGATCCGCAACAGGATCGCGAGAGCCATGATCGTCCAGGCCTGCATCAATGGCGCGCGCGCCGCCGATTTTCACCCCACACTGCCGCTCGACTCCGACGCTATGGCGCGCGACGGGGCGGCTTCGATTGCCGCGGGCGCAGCTGAGCTGCATGTCCATGCCCGCAGCGCGGACCGCCGCGAGAGCCTTGCGCCGGCAGCGATGGATCCGACCATCGCAGGGCTGCGCCGTGCCTGCCCCGGTACGCTGATCGGCGTCTCCACCGGCGCCTGGATCGAGAATGACGATACAAGCACGCTGGTCGCCATCGCCGGCTGGCGCGAATTGCCGGACTATGCCTCGGTCAATCTCAGCGAGGCGGCCGCGCCTATCGTCATGGAGAGCCTGCGGCAGCGCGGCATCGGCATCGAGGCGGGTCTGGCGTCGGTCGCCGACGCCGAGCGGCTGGTCGGCCTCGACCATGGCGGGCGCGTGCTGCGCGTGCTGATCGAGATTTCCGAGCAGACGCTAGACGAGGCTTTTGCGGTCGCCGACGGCATCGAACAGGTCCTGGAGCGCGCCGGCATTCGCCGTGCCATCCTGCTGCATGGCGAGAACGCGACGGTGTGGCCGTTCGTGCGCCGTGCCGCGGATCGCGACTGGTCGACGCGCGTCGGGCTGGAGGATGGGAAGCATCTGCCGGATGGCACGGTTGCGGCCGGCAATGCCGCGCTGACGGCGGCAGCGGTGGCGATCTTCCAGGCCGGGCGATAGCGCATACAAGCAGCGCGCCAAGGCATCGCCGAGACGATGGCGATCGCAAGGCCCGGGCCGCGAAAGTCGGTGAAAGCTATTCAAATTTTATGTATTAATTAAACCGGCAGTTAATCGTCGCATCAACGATCTCATCTGTGTTAATATTCTCCGGCATCGGGGACATTTTTTAATGAACGTCATTCCGGATAATGATCACGCTGCGCCGCGTCGGATTCAACAATATACATCGATACAGACCCTGCGGGGGCTAGCAGCCCTTATGGTTGTTATCTATCATCTTCCGGCCGCACTAGGCGTGCTCGATTTGCCTATTCCCATTCTAAACAGCGGCGTCGACCTGTTTTTCGTCATCAGCGGTTTTGTCATGGTTCTCTCGACGGAGAACAGACATCGCGACCACCGTGCTTTTTTGATGCAGCGGTTCACGCGCGTCGTTCCGTTCTATTGGGTCATGACCTTCCTCATGGTCGCCGCACTTTGGCTGTTTGCCGGTCGTGGAGTGTCCTTTGAGCAGATTACCAATAGCCTGTTTTTCGTGCCCTATCTCGATACGGCCACAGGCTATGTCCAGCCAGTGCTTGGCGTGGGTTGGACGCTCAATCTGGAAATCCTGTTTTACATTCTGTTCGCGGCGACTATGGGTTTTGGTGCGCTGACGCAAATGGCCACGATTGGCGTTGTCTTTGCAATCGCCGTAGCCGCACGCATTATCTTCAAACCCGCCGCCGACACTGTGCTGTTTTTCTATACCACGCCAATCCTGTTTGAGTTCCTTGCCGGCATGGCTGTCGGCCGTCTGGTCGGCAGACTGCTGCGTTTGCCCGCTTTCCTGGGTGCCTCGGCTGTCGGGTTCGCTATTGTGTCCACACTGGTGATGGTACTTGGCTTCAACTTGCCGCGAACCCTTGCTCAAGGTATCCCGGCGCTGATCCTTGTCGCGGGTTGCATCAGCCTGGAGAGCTACTTCCGACTTTTTGCTCCTCGCGTGCTGGCAAGGCTGGGAGATGCTTCCTACTCTCTCTATCTGACCCATCCTATCGTGCTGCTCGCGATCGCTCCTGTCGTTGCAACCGCCAATGTGTCACCATGGCTTGCAGGCATAGCTATTGTCACCGCCTGCATCGCCGTGTCCCTGGCGAGTTATAGTTTTATTGAAAGGCCGCTTTTGGCCATGTCGCGAATGAGCCTCTCCGCTTATCAGGTGAAGGCGTGAGTTGCGGCTACGCCGCAACTTGGTCGGCCTGTTATGCGGGTGCGTTGCTCACTACGACCTCGCGTCGCGTTCAAGCGACCACGGCGGCGGCAAGATCGTCTTCGCACTCCGTCGCCTAGTGCTGTCGCGCACATCCTCGACTGCCCCAAAATGCGCAGCGGTTTTGGGACGACATGCATCCTGTCTTGCCCGAACGCACACGGAAGGGACACAGAGGGATGACATAGCTCTTGCTGCTGTTAAAAATTCCCCATAAGGTATTTTTCATATCCGAAAGAAAATCCGATCGTTTCTTTCCCTTTATGAAAGCCTTGCCTTTTGCGTGAGCATCTCGATCAAACCGATCGACGGCTGGTAAAGCTGTTGTCGCAGGATGCCCAGCCCGGCATCAACCGGCTCGCCGAGACGATGGCGATCTCGGTGCCGACGGTGCGCTCAAGGTTGCGCAATCTGCTCGACCGCAACCTCTTGAAGATCGTCGGGCTGCTCAATCTGACCGAACGCCCCGAGTTGATCTCGGCCATTGTCGGCATCAACGCTCAGGGACGTGGCCGCGCCCGGGAACTGGCGCAGCGCATTGCCGAACTGCCTTTCGTCAACTCGGCCTCGGTGGTTACCGGGCGCTTCGACATCATCGTCGACGTGACCGTCGCCGGCGATGTCGCCGACCTCTACCGCATCACCAGCGAGCTGATTCCGGGCGCCGGCATTCCCGGGGAAGTCGTGCGCAGCGAAACCTTCGTCGTCATGGCTTCATGCAACAAATGGGTCAGCCTTCCCGAAGGCTGCTGGTCGGAAGAAACACCGTCACGCAAGGAGCCGGCATGAGAATAGCTGTTCTCGGCGGCCTCGGCCTGCAGGGACGGGCGGCCATCGCCGATCTCGTCGCCAGCGCCGGTGTCGAGGAAGTCGTCTGCGTCGATACGTCGGCTGACGGCCCTGCCCGGCTTGCCGGGCTGACCGACCTTTCCCGCGTGCGTTTCGTCATGCCCGAGGGCGCGATCGGTCCGGCGCTTGCCACCGTGCTGGCGGATGTCGACGCCGCCATCGATCTGTTGCCGCAGCCATTGATGCGCGAGGCGGTGCAGGCCGCGATCGCAACGCGCACGCCGCTGGTCACTACCAATTACGGCAAGGCGATTGCCGATCTGGCGCCGGAGGCTGAACAGGCCGGCGTTTCGATCATGACCGAATGTGGGCTCGATCCCGGCATCGACCTCGTGCTCTATGCGCGCGCCGCAAAGCAGTTCTCTACGATCTCCTCGATCGATTCCTATTGCGGCGGCATCCCCGAACCGAAGGCGATGGCGAAGCCGCTTTGCTACAAGGTAAGCTGGAATTTCGACATGGTTCTGGTCAGCCAGAACCGCGACAGCGTGATGATCGAGCATGGCAAGCGCGTCGAAGTGCCGGCCGGCCGACAGCACGACAATGCCTTCATCCACGAGATCGAGGTCGCGGGCCTCGGCCGGCTGGAAGCTTTCCCCAATGGCGACGCTCTGCACTATGTCGAGATGCTGGCAGCCGCCAAGGGATTGCAACGCTCGGGCCGCTATACGCTGCGCTGGCCGGGATGGTCGGCGTTCTGGGCGCCGCTGAAGGAACTCGGCTTCCTCTCCGAAGACAAGGTGCCCGGCACCGGCGCCAGCCCACGCGAATTTCTCGGCCGTCTGCTCGGCCCGCAACTGCAATATGGCGCCGACGAGAAGGACCTTTGCGTGATGCGCAATGTCTTTTCCGGTCTCGAAGGCGGCCGCGCCAAAACGGTGACGTCGGACCTGATCATCGAACGCGACCTGGCATCAGGCCTGTTCGGCATGAGCCTTGGCGTCGGCTATCCCGCCAGCATCGTGGCGCAGATGCTGGCGCGGCGCGAGATCGCCAC
Source organism: Mesorhizobium sp. LNJC394B00 (assembly GCF_000502555.1). Taxonomy (NCBI): domain Bacteria; kingdom Pseudomonadati; phylum Pseudomonadota; class Alphaproteobacteria; order Hyphomicrobiales; family Phyllobacteriaceae; genus Mesorhizobium; species Mesorhizobium sp. LNJC394B00. The sequence continues at coordinate 645,645 of NZ_AYWH01000001.1, read as the reverse complement.
ACCAGGGCTTTTGAACCCGCTGCTGCATGTGCCGGACGGGCCGTTCTTCGACGAGCTGGCCAGGCGTGGCATCAAGGTTGCCGAGACGGTGGCCTGGGACTGAGGATTTTCGAACGGTGGCTGCCGCCGGCAAACGGTGCCGCCGCTCAAAAAACACCCGAAAGGGTGGAATAACAAAGTGGAACAACAACGATAACAGGAGGAATGCCAAATGAAGATTGCCAAGCTTTTCATCGCCGGACTTGCGCTTGCGGGCCTGACCGCTGCTGCCAGTGCCGGAACGCTCGACGAGATCACCAAGCGCGGCGAACTGCGCGTCGCGGTACAGACGCAAGGACCTCCCTTCTCGCTGGTCGGCGCGGCCGGCGAGCGCACCGGCAGTTCGGTCGAACTCGCCGAACTGATGGCCAAGGAAATGGGCGTCAAGATCACCTTCCTCGACTATGATTGGGACGGGCTGATCCCCGCGCTGCTTTCGGGCAAGGCCGACCTGCTCGTCGCCGACATGACGCCGACGCTGGCGCGCGGCATGAAGGTCGCCTTCACCACACCTTACATGTATACGGGCAGCACCGTCTTCACCAAGGCCGACAGCAAGTTCAAGACAACCGAGGACTGCAAGGCCAAGGGCACCAAGATCGCCGTGCTGTTAGGCGCCACCGGCGAAAAGGAAGCCAAGAACGCCTTCCCGGATGCCGACATCAAGAGCTACAAGGGCGGCGGCCCGCTGCTGCTCGACGCAGTCAACAACGGCCAAGCCGATTGCGGCGTCAACGACGTCTCGGCGGTCAAGGGTCAGTCGACAGCCTATCCCGCCGGCACCTTCACCATCATGCCGGACCTGTTGTCGAAGGAGCCGCTTGCCTTCGCCACCCGCTACGACGAGCCGGACCTGTTGATCTGGATGAACCTGTTCCTCAACCAGGTCAGCATCGACGGCCGCTTGCAGAAGAACCTCGACTACTGGGTCAATTCCGACGCCTGGAAGAAGGATCACTAAGCAGAGGTAAGCAGGGAGTAGTGAGTAGGAAGTAGTGAATGGTGAATGGTGAATGGTGAACGGCCATTCCGGACGCCCTTCACTGCTCACCACTCACTACTCACTACTGCCCATTCACCATTCACAATTCACCGCCATGCTCGAAAATTTCAGCTTCCGCACCATCGTCGAATATCTGCCTTTGTTCGGGCAGGGTCTGATCACGACCGTGTGGCTGTCGGCGCTGTCCTTTGCGGGCGCGCTGGCCGTCGGCATCGTGCTCGCCGCCATGAACCTGCAGCGCGGCCAGCTGTTTCGCGTGCTGGCCAAGGGCTATATCGATGCCGTGCGCGCCACGCCGTTGCTGGCGCAGCTCTACTTCCTCTATTTCGGCCTGCCGCGTCTCGGCTTCGTCCTGCCCGAGCTCGTCGTCGGCATCATCGCTTTGTCGCTGAACAGCGGCGCCTATGTCGCGGAAATCATCCGCGCCGGCATCCTGTCGATCCCGCGCGGCCAGGTCGAGGCCGGGGTTGCCTCGGGAATGACCTATGTCCAGCGCATGCGCCTGGTCATCCTGCCGCAAGCCTTCAAGGTGACGATCCCGCCGCTGCTCGGCCAGGCGATCGTGCTGGTCAAGGATTCCGCGCTTTTGTCGCTGATCTCGGTTTCCGAACTGACGCGCGCCGGCCAGTTGCTGGCGTCCGACCGCTTCATGCCGGCGGAAGGTTTCATCACCATCGCCGCTTTCTATCTGCTGCTCTATTACGGCCTCAAAGGACTGGCGGGGCTGTCCAGTCGCTGGCTCGGTCTGCAGCCGGCAAGGAGCAGCACATGATCTGGCAACAGCTGCAAAGCCTGGCCGGCAGCTACCCCCTCGCCTTGCGCGGCCTTGGCATGACCGTGATGCTGTCGGCGATCAGCCTGGTGCTGGGCACGCTGCTTGGCTTCGGCCTCGGCATATTGCGCACCGGCGGCAACCGGCTGATCTCGAGCGTGATCGGCGCCTGGGTCGACCTGATCCGCGGCACGCCGTTCCTGGTGCAGATCTTCCTGATCTTCTTCATCCTGCCGGAATTCGGCATCGAGCTCGATGCCTTCACGGCCGGCATCATCGCGCTCACCAACCTCGCCGCGTGCTTCATCTGCGAGATCGTCGCCGCCGGCATCCGCTCGGTGCCGACCGGCCAGGTCGAGGCAGCTCTGGCGTCCGGCCTGTCGCGCTGGCAACGCATGCGCCAGGTGGTGCTGCCGCAGGCGATGCGCATCGTGCTGCCGCCGCTGGTCGGGCAATATGTACTGTTGATCAAGGATTCTTCCGTCGTCTCGGCGATCGGGCTGACCGACCTCACCCGCGTCGGCTGGCTGGTGGTGCAGCGTGTGCCCAACGGCCTGCTGGTCTTCTTCCTGGTCGGCGTCGGCTATTTCGTCGTCTGCTATCCGCTGATCATGCTCGCCCGCCGGCTGGAGCGCCGCATGGGCGCGGCGCATGGCGAGGTGCAGCTGTGACATCGAACCCAAAGGGCTGACCGCCATGACCAATCCAAGCCCGACCAAGACAAACCTGACCAAAACGGGCATGATCGACTTTCGCGGCGTCAACAAATGGTTCGGCTCGCTCAATGTGCTGAAGGACATCACGCTCAGCGTCGAGCCGCGCGAAGTGGTCGTCGTCTGCGGCCCAAGTGGTTCGGGCAAGTCGACGCTGATCCGCTGCATCAACGGCCTGGAAGCGATCAAGGATGGCGACCTCGTCGTCGACGGCCAGCGCCTCGGCGACCCCGCCACCAACATGACGCAGCTGCGCACCGAGATCGGCTTCGTCTTCCAGTCGTTCAACCTCTACCCGCACAAGACGGCGCTGGAAAACGTCACGCTGGCGCCGATCCATGTGCGCAAGATCCCCCGCGCCGAGGCCGAGCAGGCCGGGCGCGACTTGCTGGCCAAGGTCGGCCTCGCCGACAAGGTCAACGCCTACCCGTCACAGCTGTCCGGCGGCCAGCAGCAGCGTGTGGCCATCGCGCGCTGCCTCGGCATGCGCCCCAAGATCATGCTGTTTGACGAACCGACCTCGGCGCTCGATCCCGAGATGATTTCCGAAGTGCTCGACGTCATGGTCGCGGTGGCCGAGGAAGGCATGACCATGATGGTGGTAACGCACGAAATGGGCTTTGCCCGCAAGGTGGCGCAGCGCGTGGTGTTCATGGACGCCGGCGCCATCGTCGAAAGCGGCACGCCGGAAGCGTTTTTCTCCGACCCGAAGACCGACCGCAGCCGGGCTTTTCTAAGCAAGATTCTAAGGCATTAGAGTTTAGCCAAAGCCGGTCGTCCGAAAGGCCGCGGGGCAGGAACTGTCGACGCACAGCGCCAAACAACGAGCCGCCGGTAGAGTGGATCGGCTACGTTTAGGTCTCCGGCTACGCCTCTGGGACCTTCCACGTGCCGTCCAGAACCTTCGCGCGTGGTCGATAGAGCCGTACCATCCAGTTCCAGCCGGGCCACCAGTCAAGCCACCGGCGCCGCGCCGCGCCGCTCGAGCGCGGTCCTGCGGATGATTTCCGCGATTTCCGGGCTGCTGCTGCACAGCATCTGGAAATCCGCCGCGTGCAGCGACAGGAGTGAGACAGAAGTTGCGGCAGTGACGGTCGCCATACGCGGTTCGCCGCTGATCAGCGCCATCTCGCCGAAGAAGGCGCCAGGGCCAAGCTCCACCGGGTTGGGCGTCGCGACGCTGACGCGGCCCTCCACGACGAAGAACATCCGATCACCGGTCTCGCCACTGCGGCAGATCACGGCGCCCGCCGGCACCGTGCGAGGCCTTAACGCGCGCACGATCTCGACCAGCGTGGCCGGGCCAAGCTTCTGAAACAACGGAACGCCGGCAATCAATTGCCAATTGCGGACGAAATCCTCGCGACGGACTTCTTGATAAAAGCCGGAGGCAAGAATGCCGGCCCAGAGCCCGAAGATGCCGATGCCACACATCATGACAGCCCCGGCAAGGACGCGGCCGGCGAAGCTTTGCGGAATGTCGTCGCCATAGCCGGTAGTGGACAGCGTGACCACCGCCCACCACATTGTCTCGGGGATGCTGCCGAACTTTTCCGGTTGGACGTCGCGCTCGATGACATAGGCCGCGAGTGCGACACCGAACAGAACCAGGCCGAAGACCGTGGTGACGCCGACCAGGTTGCGCGCTTCGTTGGCCAGAACCCTGCCAAGCAGCGGGAAGAAGGTCGAGTCGCGCAGCGGCTTCAGCAGCCAGACAGCACAGTAGAGGCTCCGGTCGGGCGTGCCGTCGAGCAGAAATGCGGCGACTGGAACCAAAACCGCGAGCACATCGATCGCGATTGCCGGCGTCCTGTCCCTGAGGTCTCCCGCCCAGCGCTTGAGCAGGGTCTCAGCCATCTGCAGAAGATAGGCGGCCCAAATTACAGCGAGCACGGCAGCCAGAAGCAGTCTGCTTCGTCCGGACATGTTCGGCATCGTAAGCGCAGCCACCGCCAGAAGCCCAGGCGCAGCCAGCACCGCGTTTAGCGGCGCGTAAATTCTCAAGAAAGGCAGTACCGACATTCTATGCCCACCAGCGGCCACTGTGCTCCAGAATAGAGGCCTTCCGGGCAAGCGCAAAGGGTGCTTTGCGATCGCAAGATCTGGTCACGCCAACTCCTGTCGGGCGCCGCTATCGGCGCTCCACGGTCGCACTGCAGGCGACGGATCAGCTCGGGAGCCGCCACATTCGCACGCGACCCGCACCGCGCAATTCCGTTTCCTCGAGTGGGTCGCAAGCAAATTTCGGTCCAAGCAGCTGGTAAGTTGCATCGGAAATACGGATTTCATCGGGCTCCGCGGACGTTTGAATACGCGAGGCGAGATTAACGGTCTCACCCCACAGGTCATAAGCGAACCGCCTCTTGCCTATGACGCCGGCGACGATCGGTCCTGAGTGAATTCCAATTCTCAGCCTTATCGGCTCTCCTGCGAAGCGTTCCCGCTTGACCGCTTTGCGCAGCTCAATCGCATAGCGCGTGAGGGCCTTTGCATGATCGGATCGCGCCGTGGGCAGGCCGGCGACCACCATCACACAATCGCCAATTGTTTTGATCTTTTCGCAGCCGTATCGCTCAGAGAGCCGATCCGCCGCCTTGAAGAAGTAGTTTAATATAGCGAGCGTCGTCACCGCTCCGACGCTGCGCGCTCGTTCCGTAAAACCGACGATGTCGGCAAAAAGCACACTCACCTCTGCGTGGTTGTCGGCAATTTTCTTTTGCGCTTTCAATCGCTCCGCGATCGAGGCCGGGAGAATGTTGAGGAGCAGGTTTTCGGCGCGCTGATATTCACGCGCCAATCCCTCCTGGCTCTTCCTCAACGCCTCGTTCGTCGATTGCAATTTTTCGTTGAGTTGACGCTCCCTCTCTTGCAGGAGCGTCATTTCATAGGCCTTCTGTTGAAGCCGCTGCCTGTTGTCTCGTTCGGCAGTGGCGTCCAGAAAAAGCAGCCACACGAACGCATTGTCAGCAAAAAAATGGAGGTCGGCGACACGCCCGCCGGGCAGTTCAACCATGTCCATGCGAAACGGAAGCTCCGGGCAAGGCAGCAAACCCTCCATGAATTCAAGCTGCTCGGCAACAGGCTTGCCGATGCGAAGTGATGACAGCCCGTAATGTTCAACATTACCGCCCTTGGCAGCTATGCAAAGCTCAGGGTCGATTTTCAGATAAGCGACAGCGTGCCCGTCGAAGAAGAAATTGAAAAACCAATTTCTGACTTCTTTTGGCAATTCATGCATGGTCTATTTGGTGACCATCAAGGCAAGTTGACGAAAGGCGTCATCTACCTGCTCGCCCGAGAGCGCACTTGTTAGATAGATTTGCCATCCACGTTGCCTCAACTCGTTGATCTCACGATCCGATATCGCCCACCGATCGGCCAGATCGGACTTGTTGAACAGCAATACGAACGGCATGGCGCCGAATTCGGCCTCGACCCGTTCGCGCAGCGTGAGTGCCACGGCAAGAGTAGCGGCGCGGGTTCCATCGACGACTAGCACGAGCCCGGTTGCACCGCGAACATAGCTGACGCGGAATGAGCCGATATCGTCCTCGCCGGCCAAATCCCACAAAATCAGATCCACGGTTTTGTCCGGGAGCGCGACGCTCTTCTTGTCGATTTTCACTCCAACGGTGGTCAAGTAGGTTTCTGAGAAGATGCTCTGCACAAACCTGCGGACCAGACTCGTCTTTCCGACAGCGAAACCGCCCAGCATGCAGATCTTTTTTTGCAACATGTTGAGCTCCGCTAGTCCAGGTTTACGGTAATCGAAACCCGGCGATTGGTGGAGCTACCGGTTAGACTGTTTTCAGGTACAGCCGGCTCAAAAGTGCCCGCGCCCCGAACCAGCAGCAATTCGGGAGCGACGCCCCGCTTGTTGAGAAGCGCACGAACTGTCTCGGCGCGGGCGGCGCTGATCGACGCGTTGGCCGTCTCACGGCCCGTGGTGTCCGAATGCCCGGTCAACATGAACCGCGCCGTTACGCCGGAATTGCGGGCACTCTGGGCGAATTCCTTTATTTGATCCGCCAACCTGTCGAGAACCGGCGTCTGCTCCGGTCCCGGCACAACCTTGCCGGAAGAGAAGAAAATATCGGTCGTCTGGATGGCCTGCCTCAAATGATTAAGTTCTGCAAGGTTCAGCTCACGCAGTTGCGAGACATCCAGAACCACTCCGTCCGCCGAAAGTTGTTCAGCGGCGGCCCGCGCGCGGTTGATCCAGCCGGCAGGAGCCTCACCCACGGCCACGATGCGACCCTGGATGATCGAGAGCTGAACGGTTTTCGGCGGGGACAGCGCCGCCGTCAGCCGCTTCACCACAAACTTCGGATCAAGGCTCTGATAGAATTGCCACTGTGCATGAACGCGGGCAGGATCAACGTCCGTTCCGGAGAGCAGGGCTTGCGGGTCGGCGGCAAGCGGGTCTCTCAAGCCGGAAATGTAGAAATGTCCGCCCCTCGCGCTTTGTTGGGCGACGATGATTCCCGATTGGGCCTCAAGTCGCGACACATAATACTGCCAGTGCTCCGCCGCGCGTGCTTCGGGGCTCACGTCACGAACCTTGGAGATGTCGAATTCGGGTCCGCCTGCCGAAAGCTGCCGGGCCGCCGCGCGCGCGCGATCGATCCAGGTGTCTGGAGCCTCACCCTCGGCAACGATGCGATCATCGACGATCGAAAGTCGTACTGTATCCGGCGGATACAGCGACGCCGTCAGCCGCTTCAGCACGAACTCCGGCTCAAGGCTCTGATAGAACTGCCACTGCGCATGAACCCGGGCGGGATCGACCTCTGTTCCCGACAACAGCGACTGCGGATCGGCGCCAAGCGGGTCTCGCAGGCCGGCAATATAGAATTGGCCGTCGCTTATCTTTTGGTCTGCAACGATGATGCCCGGCTGGGTCTCCAGTCGCGACACATAGGCGTGCCAGCGCTCCGCCTCGCGCACTTGGGGACTTACGTCACGAACCCCCGAGATATCGAAGACCGGCCCGCCTGCCGAAAGCTGCTGGGCCGCCGCGCGCGCCCGGCTGATCCAGGTGTCGGGAGCCTCACCCTCGGCGACGATGCGGCCATCGACAATCGAAAGTCGCACTGAATCCGGCGGAGCCAGCGACGCCGTCAGCCTCTTCAGCACGAACTCCGGCTCAAGGCTCTGATAAAATTGCCATTGCGAATGAACCCCGGCCGGATCGACTCCCGTGCCTGACAACAGCGACCGCGGGTCGACGGCAAGCGGGTCCCTCAGGCCGGCAATATAGAACTGGCCATCGCGTACCTGCTGTTCGGCAACGATGATGCCCGGCTGGGCCTCCACTCGCGACACGTAAGCCTGCCAGCGCGACACGTAAGCCTGCCAGCGCTGCGCTGATTGCCAGGAAAGAAAGTACCAAACGCCTGCCAGACTCAAGAGCAACAGGGCAACGGCCGCCACCAGCCACGGAAATCCGTCGTTTGATTCCTCTTGCTTGAGCTCGACGCAGGTCTGCAACTGCGCCTCTACGGAGGCCAGCTGCGAACCGTCGCCGTCGAACTGCTCTAAAGCCTCTGAGGATTGCTCATGGATGCGAAGCAACACATCGCGAACGATTTCATGCAATTCCTCCGGCGGATTTCCCCGGATCACCGAAACCAGTGTCGCAAACGGTCCAACTTCCGACCAGAGACGAAGCTCGCCGAAACGGATTGTGTCCAGGCCGCTCTGCTCTTTCTCGTTAAATGAGTCTTTTACAAAATCCTGAATCGCACTGAGCATCGAAGAAATGAGCTGAGGATCTTCGCTCGTCGCATTGTCGGCAGTTACATGCGCTATCAAAAGGCCGGAATTCCGATGAATGAGAAAGGCATGTTCCACACGGTAGACAAGGGAATGCTTCAGAACAACTGCGGAGAAGCTTGCCCCTGTTCTCCAGGCTTCAAGTCTCCACTTGAGCCCGTGCCAGGTGAATATGTGCCTTAGAGTTTCATTCAGCGACTGAAAGGTCTGGTCGATCTTTTCGCCGATCGACTTGCGAATTGCCGGCAGAAACACCGGGTACAATATGTCCGTCAGCGTGCGCGGGCTCTTCTGGATCGACCGTTGCACAGCCCGTTCGACAGCTGGCGCAAGCGCCTCGCCGAGTTGCGCGTAAGGCGCTCGTCCGGCAGCACTGGGAAGAACGTCGCCCACGGCCGCCGCAAGCTGCTCGGGTTCGTCGAGCAGATGCGTGACGCGTGAAAGCTCGGAGATTTCGCGGCTGACCAGCAACTGCCGCAGCGTTTCCATGCGCGGATCGGCGGTTGGAACCGCCTCGAACTGCGCACGGTAGTCCGGATCAACGTTCCGGGCAATTTCGATCAAAAGACGAGCCAGAGCCTCGCGATCAATCTCTGTATCGTTCGAGGCTGTTCTTTGCGGAAGGTTGAATGGGTCGACGGTGGACGTCAAGGTCCCATCAACTCACTTTCCAGCTACGGTCCGAGTTGCTCTTGCTCCCGACGGGATCCTGATTGAGACACTTTGCAACCTCGACAAACAGGCCAGCCAAAAGATTTCGGTCGGTCTTGACGTTGCTGAGGTCGGCAAACATCTTCTCGATCAGCATCTGAACGCCTTCATTCTTCTGCTTGATTTCCTCACGCAGCAAATGATCGTTTCGATTTATCCGGTCCGAAACGTCGCGCTCGAGCGCGCTCAACTGATCCGACAACGTGCGCACCTGCTTTTCAAGAGCCTGGTTTTGCTCGCGAAGATTCCGGTCGATCTCTTTGTCGGCATCGGCTCGTGAATCTTTTTCGCTCCGTAATTGCCCTGCAAGCGAATCGATCTGCTTCTTTGCATTCGACTCGTACATTTCGAGATTGCGCTTGGCCTCGGACTCGACATCCTTGAAGCGCTGCAACACCCGTTCTTCAAGCTTGGAAAAACGGCGGTCATAGTCCTGCATCTGGTTGCCGAACAGCAGGTCACGGATCTTGTCGACACCGACGGCGTCGCCGGCGGTTCCGTTTTCGCGAGCCTGAACTCCCATGAAGTTCAGCCCGTTTCCTTCTGTGTTACCTATCAGATTTACGTCCGCCTTCTTTTCTGAAGAAGCGGAATTCGAAGATTCCTTAGCCATCCATATACCCCCATTGAACACATGCCGTCAGGTAAGCATGTCAGCAATCGGGCCGCAAGCCGGATTCGTCTTGACTTATGCCTATTCATGGGGCAGCCGAGCGCGATGGCTAACGGCCCGGCAATGGCAATCAGGGGCGATGCCCTCTTGAAGGCGCGGAGCGTGCGGACGGTTCCGGGTATCCAAAAAGCGGCCTTCAGTCGAACGTCGCCAGCGGCTCGGCATTGATCTCGACCCACTCACAGCGCCGGCTTTCGTGGTAAAAAGACTGAAATGGCGGCGGGAACGACGGGTCGGCGAAGGCGCCGACGGGAATGGCGATCACGCCGGGTTGCGTGTCGATGCGATAGTGGACGGCGGCGCCGCACTCCGGACAGAAATTGTAGATGACGCGGCCGCCCTCGTCGCCGGTGCGCGTGAACTGCTTCGCCCGCCCCTCGATCGATACATCAGCTTGCGCAAACCGGACATTGTAGCTGAAGGCGCTGCCGGTGCGGCGCTTGCAGTCGAGGCAGTGGCAGACCGAGATGCGCACCGGCTCGCCCGAACAGACGGCTGAAAGCTGGCCGCAGAGACATTGCGCGCGGCGCGAGACCATAGTTTCTTCCTCCCCTTCACATCACTGCGTATCGGCGCTGGCCCTCAGTTCCGTCCGCTTCTGTTCCGAAACCATGGCCAGATCCAGCACCTTCTGCAGTTCGGCGGCATGGTGGAATGAAGGCTCGGCCTGCACGCCGCTGCGAACCGCATCGACGAAGCGCTGGTAATTGGTCGGCACCGTGCCGGCGTCGAGCACCTGCCATTTGCCGTTCTCGATATCCTCGCCGACACACGCCTTCAGTTCCGAACCCTCGAGATTGTGCACGACTTCGATGCCGCCCTTGTCGCCATAGATGCGCAGGCGCAATTCGTTGATGTGGCCGGTCGCCCAGCGGCTGCCGTGAACGACGCCAAAGGCGCTGTTGGAGAAATCCAGCGTCATGGCGAAGCTGTCATTGGCGTCGAGGTCGTATTCGCCGATGCGGTTGCCTGGCGCCTTGTCGAAGGTGCGCAGCCGGCAAAACACGTGGTCGATGTCGAGTGCGGCGCCATAGCTGGCGAAATCGAGGATGTGGATGCCGACATCGCCGAGCACGCCGTTGGAGCCGTGGTCACGCGACAGCCGCCACAGCCATTTCGGGTCGGTGCGCCAGTCGCCCCAGAATTTCGACACCAGCCAGCTCTGCAGATAGGAGGACTCGACGTGGCGGACGGTGCCGATCTCGCCGGCCAGCACCATCTGCCGCGCCTTCTGCAAGGCAGCGACATTGCGATAGGTGAGATTGACCATGTTGACGATGCCGGCGGCCTCAGCCGCTTTGGCCATCTCGCTTGCCTTGCCGAAGTCTTCGGCCAGCGGCTTTTCGCACAGCACCGGCTTGCCGGCCGCGATCAGCGCCATGGTGGTCGGGTGGTGAATGCGGTCGGGCGTGACGTTGGCGACCGCATCGAACTCGCCCCACGCCAGCGCGTCTTCCAGCGATGTGAATCGCTTCGGTATCTTGAACCCGTCGGCAAATTCGCCAACGCGCTGTTCATCGACGTCGACAGCACCGACGATCTCGACGCCGTCGATACCGCCGAAGCGGCGGGCATGCTCCTGCGCCATCCAGCCGGTACCCAGTATCAAAAGCCGCATTCTCTGCACTCCGAGCGAATTGGTTCGATTCAATCATATGGCGCAGATACGGTCTAGGAAACCCATGCGGAAAGCCGCTACGCCTTTTTTCCTGGATTTTGCTTTAGCGGAAGCCGGCCTCGCCCGAAGCGTGCAGCTTGCCGCCGCGCTCGACGATCGGCTCCAGCGCCTTCTCGACCGGTACGTTCGGCGCCTCAAGGATCGCCGACTTGGTGCCCTGCGGATTGTGCGCCCACTTCACCGCATTGCGCAGCACCTTGTGCACATTGGCGTCGTGATAGGTCGGATAGGTCTCGTGGCCCGGGCGGAAGTAGAAGACATTGCCGGCGCCGCGGCGATAGGTCAGCCCAGAACGGAACACCTCGCCGCCCTGGAACCAGGAGATGAAGACGGTCTCCAGCGGTTCGGGCACGGCGAACTGCTCGCCATACATTTCTTCATTCTCGAGCTCGAAATATTCGCCGACGCCTTCGGCGATCGGATGGCTGGGACTGGTCACCCAAAGCCGCTCGCGCTCGCCCGCCTCGCGCCATTTCAGCGTGCAGGGCGTGCCCATCAGCCGCTTGAAGATTTTCGAGAAATGGCCGGAATGGAGAACGATCAGCCCCATCCCCTCCCAAACGCGGCGGGCGACGCGCTCGACGATCTCGTCGGCCACCGCGCCATGATCCTTGTGGCCCCACCAGACCAGCACGTCGGTCTCGGCCAGACGGTCGGCCGGCAGGCCGTGCTCCGGCTGCTCGAGCGTGGCGGTCGAGGCGGAGATCGCCTTGTCGGCATTCAGCGCCTTGGCGATGGTCGTGTGCATGCCCTCGGGATAGAGGGCTGCGACCACCTCATTGGTCCGCTCATGGATGTTCTCGCCCCAAACGACAGCGCGTATTGTCATGGATGTCCTCGTGGTGAAGCCGACCCGCAGGGGTCACTCATAGTCTGCCTGGGGGTGAAAAGGGAATAGGCAGTGGGGAATAGGCAATAGGGGCAGAAAAACAAGGAACAGACGATGGACGCTCCTGGGCCCTACTGCCTACTGCCTACTGCCTACTGCCTACTGCCTACTGCCTACTGCCTTACGCTCCCCGGCCTTCCTGAGCGACCCGCGTCAGCGGCTTGGTCAGGCGCGGCACGACGACGAGGCGCTTGATCTTGCCCTTCTTGTAGGCGGCAAGGAAGCGGGCGTAGTCCTTGAAGACGACGCAGCCATTGGATTCCGCACGGCCGCCGCGCAGCATGTAGGTGTGGGCGAGCAGGCCGTCGCGGCCGTATTTATTGCCGCCGCTGACGGGAGTGAGACGGAGCGCCTCGACGCCATGGAAGCGGGATTCGCGCAGTCGCAGATCATAGGTGTTGGGCGGCGTCGGGCCGACATTCTTCTTGTGCACGAAGCGCGGCTGGTCGACCATCGAACCCAGCCCCGAATGGGCCTCCAGCCGCGAGCCGTCCGGCATATAGACGGTCTTGGCCGAGATATCGTACACGGCGACGCCGCCGCCCATTCCGGGCGTGGCGAACAGATCCTTGAAGGCGCGACCGACACCGCCCGCCGGGACGTCCGGCTTGGCATAGGCCAGCATCTCGCCGGCCTGTGTCTTCGACCGTTTGCCAGGCTTGATCCGGCTTGATTGGATGCTCTGGCTGTCTGGCACGCCAGGCAGTGCGGCGACCTCCGAAGTACTGCGTGGCGAGCGCGGCGACGAATTGCCCGGCGACTGGGGTGCGGGGCTCTCGGGCGTCCTGTCGGTCTGTGGCTTGGCTGCCCTGGGCTTGCTGGCTTGCCGAGCCTCGGCAGGCTGAGCGGTTTCGGCGCGTGGACGCCAACCGGGCAACGCAATGTTGTCGGGCAGATCGTCCTGCGGCGGCAGCGAAGCGACCTGGACCTCGGCCTGCTCAGGATCCTGCCCTCCGGCGATTGCTTCAACGGCCGGCGGCGGCGCCAGCATGTCAGCGTCTTCCGGCAAGCTGTTGGCCAGCGCCAGCGCCAGGCGCGATGAGCGTTCGATCTCAGCCACTTCCGGCCCAAAGCGTTCCGAGGCCGGGCCATGCTGATCGGGCAGCCGGACTTCGGCGAAACGGGCAGCGACCGGAAGGCTGGCAAGCATGAAGGGCGCATTCGAGGCCTTGGCGAAGGCGGCAGCCAGCTTTTGCGGCGACAGTTCTGCCTTGGCCACCACGCCGTCGAAGCGCATGCCGCGCGAAGTGGCGAGAGCGACGCTGGTGTTTGGCGCAATGTTTGAGGCGACACTGCTCGGGGCCACAGCGTGCGTGGCCGGCTTCAGCCGCGCCATCTTGCCGTCATGCGCGAAGTTCGCGGCGGCATGCGCGCAGCCGGCGTCGCATTGGCTGAGCAGCGAGGCCTGTGATTTTTGCGCCGAAAGCCGCGGCGCCCACGAATTGGCGAGGCTGCGGCGCGAATCGGCAAGTGCTGCGTTCGGCAGAAGCAGACTGTGCGGAAGGCTGTTGGAGGCTGCGGTGAGCGAGGTACCGAGCGAATAGAGGCCGGCCATGGTTGCCACCGACCACAGCGCCAAGGCCGCGCCGACAACCGGCACCACCACCCAGCGCTGGCCGGATCTCTTCGAAGTCAAACCCCGTTCAGGAGTATCGCCCCGGTCTTTCAAACGCAAAAACGCCATACAACCACTCTCAATCGGCATGCAGGCTTGCGACCCTCGCATCCGTGACATCCACAGTTCGCTGGTGCCCCCTGCACCTTTCGCGTCTGTTGCCGATTGAATCAAAAGATGGACAAAGTTGGTTAACCAATCCCTCCATCAGCCACCGATTATGCGGCGCCTGATACGAAAAAAAGAGCACTCCATGGTCTGCGCCACGGTAGAATGCTCTCCCTCACCCCCGCCTTGCTGCCCGTTTTTGCGATCCAAGTCAAGGAAACGCTGCGTCAGCTTGCTGCAAGCCTGTGCTGATTGCCCGCTGATCGGCCTTCTCAATCAGTTGACCTTCCGGTGGCTGGAAGGTCTATCTGCTCAGAGACGGAGACCTCCGGCGACGGAAATTTACCGATGAGAACCGGCATCACGACCGAAGAATCCGACTGCAGGTCGAACCCCTGCTGCGGCTGGCTGAGCACGGATGGATGGGGCAAGGACATGGCGCCGTGAGATGGACTGTGAAAGCGGCGCTGCTGTGGCTGGTCTGTGCCCTTACGATGGGCGCCTCCGTCGGCAGCGGGCCGATCGTCGCGGCCCGCCAGGCGTCGATGAAGGAGATGGCGGCGGCTGCGAAAACCATTGCCGGCATGTTCGACCGCAGGCAACCCTATGACGCCGCAGCCTTCAAGGCGGCAGCGGACACGCTGCGCGCTCGCACCGGCCCTGCCCTGATTGCCGAATTTCCGAGCGGCTCGCTTGGACCGCCTTCGCAGGCCAGGCTGGAGATCGATCAGTCACGGGCGGAATTCGAGGCCCTGGCAAATCATATCGGAACGCTGGCCGACGCTCTGGCCGCCAAGGCCGAAAGCGCGCCGGCCGTCATCACCGATGACATGCGCATGGGCACCGGCCTGGCGATGGGCGGCGGCAGCCTGCTCGGCAAGCGCTCGATTCCAGAGGAAGCCGATCCGACCAAACTGCCGGCGGAGCATATCCTGCATCTCATCCTGCAGGATTGCTCGACCTGTCATTCGAAATTCCGGCAAAAGGTACAGTGAAGCGACATTATCCGGCGGAGCATTTTCTTGCTGGCCCGCGCCACAGTCACTTTGCATACAAGTAAATTCGTTTGTGCTAATATATCGCCGGTCGTGCATATCCATGCATGACGAGCATCGGGAGGATGCAATGAAAACCATGAATCGCAGGTCTGCAATTGCCCTCGGTCTGACGACCGCCGCGGTAGCGCCTTTGTTCACCTTGGCGGCATCGGCAAAAATCAAGAAATACGGCCCGAAAGAGGGCAAGGAGATTGCGCCCGGTGTCAGGGTGGTGGAGGTCGGCACCGGCAATGCAGACATTCCCGCCTACAAGAGCATCGCAATTATCGACGTTGTGTTTCAGCCCGGAGCACATGCTCCTCAAACCGTGATGGACAACGACATGGTGTGCACCATTACCTCAGGTGCATTCACGATCAAGAAAGCGGACAAGGAATTCAAGCTCAAGACGGGTGATATGTACACCTGCTCCAAGGGCAAGACCGATGAAGCGACGAATACAAGCAAGGAGGTCGGCGTGCATCGCATCGCCGTATTGATACCCGCATAGCAGATGGAATTCCGGCCGGACCACGCCGTCGCGAGTCCGGCCGGCCAGACGAGGCGATCTCGTTCCGTCGTCAGCGCGGCCATCTCACGCCAGCCACTCCCTGATCGCCGGGCGGGCGGGAACGGCGCGCATGTGGTCTTCGCGCTATGGCTTTGTTTGGGCATGATCTTTTGGGGAAGCTGGCTTGGTTTCAAAATCAACGGCTAGGTCGAATGGCTGATCAATCAGCGCATCCACGTAGCCAATACGGAGATCGAAAACCGCACGAGTTTTGCCGGCCACCAGGCGGTGTTCGAGGCGATCGAGCGCCGCGACCCGGAAGCGGCCGGCCAAGCGATGCGGGCGCATCTGGAAAACGCCCGGCGCAAGTTCAACTCAGGTTCGGGCAGATTGGACTAGCCGGCAGACGCGGCAGCGCTCTGGCGCAAAGCAAAAAGCCCGCCGTTCAAAGCCGGCGGGCTCCCTTCAATCATACAGCGCGATCCGGTCGCCGATAACCAGGACGACCGAATTTCGGCCTTCAGCGGCTGGTTGCGCTCAGGGGGCGGGCTTCGACGGGTTCGAAGCGACCAGCGATCCCAGTTTGCCGGCTTTGGCCAGACTCGGCCTTTCGTAGGTTTTTTTCACAGAATCCCTCCTTAATAGCATCAATTTCGTCTGCCGGGCCCGTTTTGTCAAATCTGGCAGCAGTCCGTCACAGGTCCCGGCGGCAATTCGTGCCGTTACGCCGGCTCGCGCTTCAGCGCCTGCGCCATGCAGTGAATGCCGCCGCCGGTCTTGGAAATCTCGCTCATGTCGACGGCAGCAACCTCGAAGCCGCGCGCTTTGAGTTGGCCGATCAGCGACTGGCTCGACGTCGGCGCGATCACCCTGTCCTTGCCGAGCGACATGAAGTTGCAGCCGAGCGCCATCGTGTCCTGGAAGGGCACGTCGATGATCTCGTGGCCCTGGCCCTTCAGCCAGTCGACGATGCCGGGCTCGGTGCAGGCGAGGCACACCGCGGTGAGCTTCTCGGCGATCGGCACCACCATCAGGTCGATATGGACGTAATATTCGTCGATGAAGGCGAGGCGCGTTTCCCAGCCTTCCTTTTCGAACCAGTCCTGCACCTGGCGGGCGCCCTCTTCCTGCGTGCGGGCGCCGCCGCAGCCGATCAGCACCACGCCCTCCTCGATGACGTTGAAGTCGCCGCCTTCGAAGGTGCCAGCCGTGACCATGTCGTAGATGGGGATGCCGAGCTTTTCATAGGTGCGGATGGCGGCATAGTTCTCGCCGCGCCGCCACCAATTGGCCATGGCGGTGATGAAGGCGCCGTAGGGCGTCATGACGCTGGAGTCTCTGGAATAGACCTGCATCGGCAGTTCCGGCGTCGGCTCGTGCCAGTGGATGTTGACGCCGAAATGCTCGTAGGCGGCGACGAGGTCCTTGTGCTGCGCCTGCGCGATCTGGACGTTGCAGGGCGCTTCGCGCAAATGCTTGCGCGACAGCGAGCTGGTCGAGAGGTGGCGCAGGAAGTTTGGCGAGCCGAGCAACACGTCTGTCAGCACGTCGGTCTCGTTGGCAAAGCCCCATGACGTCAGCGGCTTGGTGCCGCCGGCGGGATTGCGGCGCTGCAGCGAGAACGGTTCGGCGATGATGCGATCATGGACGGTCATAAGGTTCTCCTCGATTTGACTATGCAGCTTGATTGGATTGGCTGCTCGGAATCCACCAATCGCGCCCCCGCGCGGTGGTGACATATTCCGGCCAGCGGAAATTGATCGGCGGGTCATAGTCGCAAAGCGGCGCGATCCAGTTGGAGCCACCAATGCCGCCGCCGCTGCGGGTGACGAATTCGTCCATGGCCGCATCGCGCGCGGCCTTGTCCTCGAGCAGGCGGAGGGCTGCAAGCGCAACCGTCTTGGCGGCGCAAATGACCATCGGGTCGATGGTGGCCGAGATACCGCCCAGCGCGTTCATCGCCCAGGATGGATAGGCATGGCCATTCGCCGAGCGCAGCGCCGGGCGAGCGACATAGAAGCGTGCGGTCGGCGTGTGCCACGACATGTCGGTGTAGTCGTCGGAGGTCGAGTTGATCTGCGACGGAGGCAAATCGCGGCGCAGGATTGCCTCGGCCTCTTGCGGCGCAACCAGCCGCTCCATCTCGTCGATGAAAGGGTTGTCGGTCGCGGTGCCGCCGGCATTGACCTGGACCTCGCGACCGATCGCTTTCGCCGCCTCGTCCCAGCTCGGAGCGCCAACGGTGGACAGCGCCTCATAGGCAATCCCCGCCATGGCGTGATTGGCGAGGCCCGGCCTCGACTTCGACACCCAATGGCGCTCATAGCGACAACCGCTGACCGCCGCGGCCGCGGCCGCATTACGGTCGAGCACCGCGGTGACCTGCTCTGCCATGGCAATGGTCGGCACGCGGATCATGTACTGGATCTCGGCCAGCCCCGCCGGCAGATTGTCGGCGGTCGCCTGCCCGGCGGTGAGGATCGCCTCGCTGATCGACCAGCCGCCCTGGTGAGGCAGCATGGAATCGCGCAGCGCCTTGGAGGTCATGTACATCGTCATCAGCGCGTCATTGGCGCCGGGCGCCCGCACCGCCGAATGCGCCTGCGGGATCGGCGCGCCATCGCTTGCGCGAACCCAGTTTTCGGGTTCGTCGCAGACAAATCGGTAGATCATCGCGTAGGCCGCGCCGCAATGCGTGTCCCAACGCGCCGTGTTGCAGAGCGGCAGCATATAGAAGGGATGGAACGAGATCATGCCGGCAAGGCCGTCATAATAGCCTTTGGCTGCATGGATCGGCTTCGAGCCCCTGACCTTCTCGGCCGGCTCGCCGGTGAAGCGCAGCGTCCCCTTGATGCCGTGGCGTTGCATTGCCGCCTTGGTGACCAGAAGTCCGCCGAGGCTGGCAATGCCTAGTCCGGAATGCGGATCGGTGTGGCCGCCGGCCTCGACGCCGAGGCCCGGGCGGGGCCTCTTCACCGTTGCCGCATCCTGGCAATTACCGGGCACAGCGTCATATTCGCTGTACATGCCGATGGTCGGACCTGGGCCATTCGTCCAGTGGGCACAGAAGGCGGTCGGCATGCCGGCCGACCCTTCCTCGACCGAAAAGCCCTCATGCTTCAGCCGCGCGACATACCAGGCCGCCGACTGGTATTCGCGCCAGGCTGTTTCGCCGAAATCGAAAATGGTGCGCGTCCACGCCGACAGCGAGGGCTGGATGCCATCGAGACAGGCAAGCGCGGTGGCTTGCGCCGAGGTCGTCACCGGTTTCTCCATGCGGCCCAAGAAAGCAGTGAAGCGGCATTGCAAAAAGTGATATGTTTTTCCGGTTCATGCAAATTCGGTTCACCTGAGGCCTCTTGCGAATACCTTCCACACAGGCGCTGCGCGCCCTCGACAGTTTTGCCCGTCACGGCAGCGTCTGGCGCGCCGCCGACGAACTGCACCTCACCCGCAGCGCCGTCAGCCATCAGTTGCGGCTCCTCGAACGCGACCTCGGCTTCGACCTGCTGGAGCGCATCGGCAAGGGCGTGGCGCTGACACCGCGCGGCCAGCGCTATGCCGCCGATGTGAGGAAGGCGCTGACCGTGCTTGGCGATGCGGTAACGCGCCAGGCCGGCACCGGCGTCGGCGGTTCGTTCGCCGTTTCCTGCACGCCGGGCTTCGCCTCTCTGTTTTTATGCACCCACATCGGCGAGTTCCGGCAGATGTATCCGGACGTGGCGCTGTCGATCCTGACGCCCAGACGGCTGGACGATGTCAGCAATCCGGACGCCGATGCCTTCATTGCCTTTGGCGTCGGCAACTGGCCGAACCGCTCGGTGGAGTTGCTGTGCGAAATCTCGTTCACGCCACTTTGCAGCCCGACACTGCTCAACAAGGTCGGCGGCTTTTCAAAACCGGCCGACGTGCTGCGCGCCAATCTCCTGCATCTCGGCGACACCGAGGACTGGGCGCGCTGGCTGGCGCTGTCCAAGGTGGAAAACCCCGACACCGAAGGCGGCATCTTCTTCTCGGACATGAACCTCGTTTTTTCCGCGGCGATCGCCGGCCAGGGCATCGCCATGGGCGACGAGCTGACCAGCCGCCGGGCGCTGAGCGAAGGCCGTCTGGTGCGCCCCTTCGACATCGCGATCCCCTCGCCGCGCTCGTATTTCCTGGTGTCGGAACATGCCAAGGCCAGCCACCCGGTGCTGGAAGCATTCAATGGGTGGTTGAGGTCGAAGCTGTCGGAGAACCGGATCAGCCCGTACTAGCCTCCCATCCGTGAATCAAATTTGCCGATCTGGCGAAAACTATTCGGTTGCGGTGAGCCGGCGCACTGCCCTACGCTCAAGCCACGATCAAGGAAGAGGCAGGATGCAGCAACCCGGCCGGGCCGCAGAGATCAAGGCAATCGGGATCGGCAAGAGCTTCGGCTCGTTCCAGGCGCTGGACGATCTGACGCTCAATATCGGCCGCGGCGAGTTTTTGACGCTGCTCGGTCCCTCCGGCTCGGGCAAGACCACATTCCTGATGATCCTCGCCGGCTTCGTGCAACCGACCGCCGGCAAGCTTTTCAGCGACGGCATCGACATCACCGAGCGGCCGGCCGAACAGCGTGCCGCCGGCATGGTCTTCCAGGGCTATGCGCTGTTCCCGCACATGTCGGTCGAGGCCAACATCGCCTTCCCGCTCAAGGTACGCAAGAAATCGGCTTCCGAGATCAAGCGCCGCGTTGCCGAGATGATCGAGCGCGTCGGCCTCAAGGGCCATGAGACGAAACTGCCGGCGCAGCTTTCCGGCGGCCAGCAGCAGCGCGTGGCACTGGCGCGCGCGCTGGTGTTCGAACCCGGCGTGCTGCTCCTCGACGAGCCGTTCTCGGCGCTCGACAAGAGCCTGCGCGGCCAGATGCAGGCCGAGATGAAGCGGCTGCATCAGGAGACCGGCACCACCTTCGTCTTCGTCACCCACGACCAGAGCGAGGCGCTGGCGCTGTCGTCGCGCGTCGCCATCTTCAACCACGGAAAATTGCTGCAGGTCGGAGCGCCGGACGAGGTCTACGACCGGCCGGACAACCGCTTCGTCGCCGAGTTCCTTGGCGAGATCAACATGCTGCCGTTGAAGGGGGTCAAGCCCGCCGACAATGGCTCGACGGGCCTCTGCGAGGACCGCGCGGTCAACATGCTCTGCAAGGCCGAGAAAGTCCGTGGCGATGCCATATTGGCGATCCGGCCCGAACATATGTCGATCACGCGCGAAGCCGCCGCCGGCGAGAACGGCATTGCCGCCACCGCCATCGGCTCGACCTATCTGGGTGCGGCGACCAAACTCGATCTGACGACACGCCAGGGCGCCAAGGTGACCGTCTCGGTGCCGAACGAGGTCGCGGCGGCGGCGCTGAGCCAAGGCAATTCCGTCTGGCTGACCTGGCCGGCGGAAAAGGGTTTCCTCCTTCCGGACGGAGGATGACGACGAGAACGGCGAAGTCTTCCAGCAAAGAATCTGGAGCGCGCCATAACCACCGGAACCAACAACGAAAAAGGGGAACTAAAATGACAGACCAAAGCAAAAAACAAGCCATGGACGGGCTATCCGCCCGGGCAGTGCGCGGCGAGATTTCGCGCCGGCAATTCACCCAGCTTGCAGCCTTCGTGCTGGCCGGCACGCCGATGCTGCTGCGCTCGACCGGCGCGTTTGCGCAGGCCAAGGAACTGGTGCTGGTCAACTGGGGTGGCGATGCCCTCACCGCTTATGACGCCGCCTATGGCCAGGCCTTCACCAAGGACACCGGCATCGCCGTCAAAATGGACGGTTCGGGCCCGACCGAAGGCGCGATTGCCGCACAGTTCAAGAGCGGCGCGCCGACCTGGGATCTCGTCGACGTCGACCCATTCTCGGCCATCACGCTCGGCGCGCAGGGTGCGCTCGAGCCGATCGACT
The DNA here is from genome assembly GCF_000502555.1 of Mesorhizobium sp. LNJC394B00. Lineage (NCBI taxonomy): Bacteria > Pseudomonadati > Pseudomonadota > Alphaproteobacteria > Hyphomicrobiales > Phyllobacteriaceae > Mesorhizobium > Mesorhizobium sp. LNJC394B00. Next base: position 624,199 of record NZ_AYWH01000001.1, on the reverse strand, counting down.
ACGCCATCGTCGACAAGAAGAAGATGCGTGAAGGCTTCGGCTGGGAATACGCGGCCTCGACCTATTTCTTCTCCTACGTCATCGCCTATGATTCGGAGAAATACGGCAAGGACGCGCCGACCGGCATGGCCGACTTCTTCGACGTGAAGAAGTTTCCGGGCAAGCGCTCGCTCTACAAATGGGGCGTGTCGAGCTGGGAAGCAGCGCTGCTTGCAGACGGCATCGCGCCGGCCTCGCTCTACCCGCTCGACCTGAAGCGAGCGCATGACAAGATCGCCGCTTTCAAGGAAAACGTCGTGGCTTACTGGGGCGGCGGCGCCGAGAGCCAGAGCGTGCTGCTCAACGGCGAAGCCTCGATGGCGATCGTGTGGTCGACCCGCGCCTCGCTGATCGAGCAGGACTCGGGCGGCAAGATCAAGTTCATCTGGGATCAGGGCCTGATTTCGCCCGGCGCGCTGGCCGTGCTCAAGGGCAACCCCGGCGGCAAGGACGCAGCGATGAAGTTCATCGCCAGCGCCCAGGATCCGCAAAAGCAACTGGTGATGTTCGACAAGCTCGGACAGGGTCCGGCCAATCCGGCCGCCGACGCGCTGATCCCCGCCGACAAGAAGCGCATCAACCCGGTCGATCCCGAAAACATGAAGAAGCAGATCGCGCTCGACATGGATTGGTACGCCAAGAATTACGGGGCAGCACTCGACGAATACACCAAGATCATCTCGGCCTGACCAGGCCGGGCACGAGCTTCGATGAGAGGCACCCTCTCCGACAGGATGGGCGCGGCGGTGCTGATGGCGCCGCTGCTCCTGTTCCTTGTGCTGGCCTACGCCTGGCCGTTCCTCGGCGTCGTCAAGTGGAGCGTCACCTTGCCGACACCGGGGCTCGGCCAGTATGGCGCGCTCGCCACCGATGCCCTGGTGCAGTCTGTGTTCATCCGCACGCTGCGCATCGCGCTGATCGTCACCGTGATTTCCGTGGCGGCGGCATACGCCATCACCATGGTGTGGGTGCGCGGCAGCCCGGCACAGCGCATAATCGCTGAATTCTGCATTCTCGTCCCCTTCTGGATCTCGGTGCTTACCCGCGCCTTCGGCTGGGTGGCGCTTTTGTCCAACCGCGGCCTGATCAACACCTGGCTGCAATCGATCGGCTTCATCTCCGAGCCGCTGGCGCTGGTGCGCAACGAGTTCGGCGTCATCGTCGGCATGACGCATTTCCTCATTCCCTTCGCGGTGTTCCCGCTGGCCTCCGCCATGCGCAGCCTCGACGAGCGCGTGCTGCTCGCGGCGCGCGGGCTCGGCTCCAGCCGCATGCGCACCTTCTGGACCGTGTTCGTGCCGATGACGCGCTCCGGCATCATCGGTTCGGCGATGATCGTGTTCGTCTTCTCGCTCGGCTTCTTCGTCACGCCGGCGATCCTCGGCGGCGGCCGCAGCGTGATGATCGCCGAGCTGATCTATCTCCGCATCTTCCAGAGTCCCGACTGGGGACTGGGTGCGGCGATCAGCGTCGTGCTGGTGCTGTTCGTCGGCGCGCTCATGGCGCTGCTGTTCCGCTATGTCAGACCGAAGCAACTGATCTGATGCCGACCTATCGCCCCGGTCCCGTCTCGCTGATCCTCGCCGTGCTGGTGGCACTGTTCCTGCTGCTGCCGCTGCTGGCGGTCATCCCGGTGTCGCTGACGCCAAGCCGCATGCTGGCTATGCCGACGGGCGAACTGTCGCTGCGCCACTACCGCGCGCTGATCGAGGATCCGCGCTGGTTCGACGCCATCCTGCTGTCGATCCGCATCGGCATCGTCAGCAGCGTCATCTCCACCGTGCTGGCGCTGTGCTTCAGCCTTGGCGCCTGGATGTTCCAGCCGCGATTTACCGCCGCCCTTGTCGGCTTCGTGCTGTTGCCGATGGTGGTGCCGCCGGTGGTCTCGGCGATCACGCTCTACTTCCTGCTGACGTCGATCTCGGGCATGAGCTCGTTCTTCGGCTACGACACCTGGCTCGGCGTCGCCATGGCGCATTCGGTGATGACGGTGCCTTTCGCCACGGTGCTGATCCTGGTCGCGCTCAGCCAGCTCGACCGCCGCATCGACCTTGCCGCGCGCGGCCTTGGCGCCGGCGTGTGGGAACGCGCCACGCGCATCATCATGCCCAACATCAGGTTCGGCATCGTCACCGCCGCGCTGCTGTCCTTCGTGCTGTCCTGGGAAGAGATCGGCGTCACCCTGTTCATCACCTCGGTCAACGCCATCACGCTGCCGCGGCTGATGTGGATGGGCCTGCGCGACAACATCGACCCGGCGATCGCCGCGCTCTCGGTGATCCTGATCATCATCACCGTGCTGGTGCTGGCGGTGAGGACTGTGGTGGTGAAGATGCGCGGCGGGCACTGAGCCAAGGTGGCCAACAACAATCGGCGATAGCCAAGCCGCTGTGTGAAGGGCGTTACGGACGGTGAGCGCCGGGTACATTACGCGGCGTCATGGGAAACCTGCCGCTGGTGACATTTGCCTTCGTGTCGGTGCTCGGAATGGCGGTTCCGGGACCGGACGTCGTGCTCGCCATCACCAACGGCTCCCGCTACGGTTTTCGGCGCGCGTTTCTCGGCATGGCCGGCGTCGTACTGTCTGATTTCGTTCTTATCAGCATCGTCGCGCTGGGCTTCGGCGCTCTTCTGCTGGCTTCGGAATTCTATCTCTCGGCTCTCAGGATGTTCGGCGCGGGCTATCTGCTTTTCGTCGCCATCGGTACCCTGCGCACCGCATCCCGACCTTCGTTCAACCCTAACCTTCCCGAAACACGCCATTCAGCCAAGGCACTCATTGGGCGCTGCTTCCTGGTGGCGGTCACAAATCCGGCGGCCTGGCTGCTTTTCCCCGCGATCCTGCCGCATTTTGTCCGCGTGGATGAGCCGATCGCGATCCAGTATGGCATCCTGGCCATTATCGCCGCGCTTGCCGATGTGTTTGTGCTGACGTTTTACGCAGCCCTTGGCGCGCGGGCTGCAAGGCTTCTGGCTGGGCCAAACGCCGTGTGGATCGACCGGTTGTACGGTATCGCCCTGCTTGGTCTTTCGAGCACTTTGATCCTGCAATCCCTCGGGCATCTGAGATAGTCGACACAGGACTACACAGGGCCGGATTTAGCAATCGGTCCGCCGTCAGCTTGCGAAGAATCTCGACAGCCTTGCAGCCGTGTCTTCGGGGTGCTCTTCCGGGAAGAAATGGCCCACCCTTGACCGAGTCGCCTTCGATGTTATCAGCCCATTGCCGCCAGATCGCCAATGGGCCACCTTCCTCCGCATACCAGTTTTCCAACCCGCCCTCGCCGCTCCAGAGCGCAAGCAGCGGGCATCTGATGCGACGGCCGTCAGCCTGGTCCTGCGCGTCATGCTCGCGGTCGATGCCTGCGGCGGCGCGATATTCCTCGCAGATGGCGTGGGCATGGGCGGGATCACGCAGCGCCTCGATATAGGCGGCCCTGACCTCAGCGGGAAAAGCATCTGGAGCCGAGCCCCAGCCGGCGATCGCATTGTCGATGACTACATCCGGTGCAGCAGCCAGAAGGCGTTCCGGCAGCGGATCGGGCTGGGCAAGCAGGCTCCACGGCCAGAAGGCCAGCGCCAGCCTGGCATCAGCACGATCCCAGGCGGAGGCCGTGGGGATGACGTCGAGAACGGCGACTTTCGACACGGTTTCGGGATGGTCGAGCGCCAGCCGGTAGGCGACGCGACCGCCACGGTCGTGGCCGGCAACCATGAAACGGTCGAAACCGAGAACGTCCATAACCTGCACCATGTCGCGCGCCATCGCCCGTTTGGAATAGGAGGCATGATCGGCAGTGGACACTGGACAGCCGCTTTGGCCGTAGCCCCTGAGATCGGCGGCAACCACGCTGAAGTGCGAGGCCAGGGCCAGCGCTATGTCGCGCCACATCACATGCGTTTCGGGAAAGCCATGCAGGAGCAGCAACGGCGGCCCTGAGCCACCGGCCCTGACGAAGATCGATGTCTCCTCCATTTGAACGGTCCTGGCGTCAAAGCCCGCAAACATCAGCTGCCGCCAACCATTCCGTGGCTGGAAAGGATGCGCAACACCTGGACACCCTTCGGCAATTCGATCAGGAACTCCTTGTCGCGGTCGAGATGGTGGATGCTTTGCGGATCGCCGCCGGTAAAGGCGGCCATCGCCTCGACGCTCTCCCAATAGGACATGGTGACGAATTCCGAATGCGTCGGCGTGTCCTCGCGAAAAGTCTGCACGCCAAGCGCTTTCTCGATCAGCGGCTTGATGCCGGCCTCGTAATTGTAGCGCTCATAGGCATCGGCCTTGTCGGGCAAGGTCCTGCCGCGCCAGATGCGCGCAATGGTGGGCGTCTTCGGTGCCATCTCCTATAACACCCGAAGGCGCGCCGCGTTCCGACTATCCTGACTGGCCGCACAACTGGCTGATAGTCGACGTATGGCAAAGGCTCCGTACAGTAACTTGCACTGGACACGCGGCTATCCTGTCAAGTCCAAACGTGCTCTCTTGTGCTCAACTTGGGAGGGCACAATGAAACTACGTCTAGCTTTCGCTGTATTCACCGCAGGAATTTTCTTCGCATTGTCGGCTGCCTCGGCCGGACAAGGGGAACAGCAAAACATCAACTTCCTGGCTCGGATGTCCGATGCAAGGTTAAATTTGGCCGCCAGAATGGCCGGTGACCTCGTTGGCGTAAGGCAAAGATGTCCGGCGTTGAGGCCAACGGAAGACGGAAAAGCAATTTTCGCCGTCCCGGTCCTTTTGTATGATGGGCGGGACAAACACCTGACCCCAGACCCCCGAAAGTTCAACATGGCCATCCATACCTATGAGAGGGCTTTCGCAATGGCGGCCCAGAGATCGGCAAGTTGCCAAAGCGAGAGGGCCAAATACCCGAAACTTTACCGGTAGATGGCTAACAAGTACGACCTTCAGGCGCCGCGACGCCTCACCTAAGGTATTGAAATTGTTGGGAGGATTCGAACCTGTGACCATCGGCTTAGAAGGCCGGTGCTCTATCCGGCGGAGCTACGGGACCGCTGCCGTCAGCGAACGCGCCCTACCTTCAGGCAGCATGCAGGGTCGGGATGGCGCTAACGTCAACTTCGCGCTCCGCATGCCAGGCATCATACGCGGCCTGCATCCTGAGCCAGATCGCGGCACGATCGCCGAACATCTTGCCAAGGCGGGCGGCCACGGCAGGCGATACCGGCTTCTTCTCACGGATGATATCGTAGAGCTGCTGGGCGCGAGATTCCGAGCAGATTGGCGATTTCCACCTTGGTCTTGCCGGTGGCGGGAACGATGTCGTCGAGCAACGCGCCAGGATGGGAAGGGCAGCGCTCGGTCGTTCTGTTTCGTTCGTACACCTTCAGAGTGCTACCCATATGCCAGGTACAAACCGTAACCTATGTGTCCGGAATGGACCCGGCAAAATTGGCGATCCCGACAGGATTCGAACCTGTGACCATCGGCTTAGAAGGCCGGTGCTCTATCCAGCTGAGCTACGGGACCGCTGGCCGGCATTTGATATCTTGGCCGGCTGATGTCTATGTGCCAGGCGCTGACCGCCGGTCAATGCGTCCAGGGTATCCTGCGGTCATAGCGGAAATTTTCCGCATAGGAAATCTGCCGGCGCTTGGTCTCTTTCGGCTCCTCGACACGGAAGGCCAGCCCCTGCTTTTCGGCATAGGCCACCGCTTCTTCCCTGGTGTCGAAGGTCAGCCTGATCTGGCTCAGCATGTCGCCCGATGTGGTGTAGCCCATCAGCGGGTCGATCTTCTTGCGTTGCGCGGGATCGAATTCCAGCACCCAATGGCCGGTCTTGGCCTTTCCGGACTGCATCGCGGTTTTGGCTGGGCTGAAAATACGCGCGGACATAGGCACCTCGTAGCTGCGTTGGCGGTAGCGCCGCCTTATTTCAGTCAATACTGTGCAACACTGCCGACGGCAAGGCCGAAGCGGCCTGCAACCAGGTCGCTTCGGCAGCGGCATAGGCTGGATACACTGGCGTAGCATCAAAAGTCATGGTCATGATGGCGACACAAAGAGGCATGGACGCAGGGATTTTGCACGCCGAGGCCGGCAGCCAAGCGATTTTCGACGGCGCGATCGTGATCGGCGCCGGGGCAGCCGGCTTGACCGCAGCCCATGCGCTGCTCAAGACCGGCGTGCCTGTGATGGTGTTGGAAAAGGAAGCCCGGCTGGCCGAGCCATGGCACGGGCGGCACGAGCGACTGCATCTCAACACGCACCGCGACCTTTCGGCGCTGCCGGGCGTTTCCTTTCCCGCCGGCACCCCTGCCTTTCCGCACCGAAACACCATCATCGGCCATCTGAACGAATTCCGCGCCATGCACCGGCTGCCGGTCGAGTTCGGCATCGCGGTCGAGGAGATAGGCTTCGAGGGCGACCACTGGCTTGTGCGGACCAGTGCCGGGCCGCGGCTGGCGCGCCATGTCGTCATCGCCACCGGGCGCGACCGGCAGCCCTTCGTTCCGGCCTGGAAAGGCATGAAGGCCTTTGCCGGACGCATCATCCATTCGGCCGCATTCGGCGACGCCAAGGCCTATGCGGGCAAGAAAGTGCTGGTCGTCGGCGCCGGCAATTCCGGCTTCGACGTTCTCAATCACTTGGCGGCAGCCGGCACGGGACAGATCTGGCTGTCGGCGCGCAACGGTCCGGCACTGCTACCCAAGCGCCTCGGCCAGATCGCCGTCCACCGATTTTCGCCGATCCTGGCGCGGCTGCCGTTCAAGCTCGCCGATGCGGTGATGGCGGCGACGCAGCGATGGGCCTTCGGCGACCTCACGGCCTACGGCCTGCCGCCGACGCCTTCGGGCGGCGCAAGCCGGCTGGCGTCGGATTATACCGCCATCGCCACCGATGACGGCGCCGTCGATGCCATCAAGGACGGCAGGATCATCGTGCTGCCAACCGTGCGGGAATTTACCGGCGACACGGTCGTTTTCGACGATGGCGCGACGATCCAGCCCGATATCGTCATCGCCGCGACCGGCTACCGCACCGGGCTCGAGGCCATGCTGGGCAAGCTCGGCGTGCTCGACCAAAAGGGCGTGCCGCTGTTCAACGGCGCCGACAGCGACCCGAAACTGCCGGGCCTGTGGTTCACCGGCATGCGGCCAAGCATCCGCGGCTGCTTCGCCAATGCTCGCATCCAGGCCAAGGCGATCGCAGCCAGGATTGCGCGGGAGCGCAGACCGCCAAGCCCCGTTTGATGTTTTAGGGGTTGCGCGACAGGGTCCGGAACCGTATACGCCGCAGGGCCTCGGAGTGTAGCGCAGCCTGGTAGCGCATCTGGTTTGGGACCAGAGGGTCGGGAGTTCGAATCTCTCCACTCCGACCATTTTTTCCCACAAAGCCAGTCCTTGCCCAAGGTCACTCCCAAGGTCGCCAATGGCTGCCTCGCCGGTAGCGCATGGCGGCACGCATTGCCCAAGCAGCAGCCGCTCGCCGATCGGACCCTACATTGGAACACCAGTTCGCTCCGAGAGTTGTGTATGTTCAACCCAAGGAGCAAACAATGAAAACCCTTCTCATCGCCTCGATGATCGCGTTCGCCGGAACGGCGGCTTTGATCGCACCGGCGAAAGCCGCCAGTCTGACTATCCAGTCCGATGACGACGATCAATATTCGTCCGACGATGGCGATATACAGATTCTTCGCCATCACCAGCGCCACAAAGACTATAGCGACGACTATGGCGACGACTACAGCGACAACCAGGATGGCCAATGGAGGCGCCACCACCGCCATCACCGCTGCCATATCGAACTGGTCAGGCACTGGCGCCATCACCACAGGGTCGTCGAAGAGGTCAGGGTCTGCGGCTGATCCGATCGCTTTAGACCTGCTACGGCCGAGTTGGCGACCGGAGCACCAATCTGACCTAAAGCGCGTCTCATTTGAACGGACTCACGCGACGCGCTTGAGGTCTTGTTTGATGCATGCGGTTCTCTCAAAACCGGGGCCACTTGAGCTACATGCATCAGGCGCCCGTGTCATCGAACAGCATCCCTTCGGCGGGTTTGGCTGAAAATCGACGCAGGGATAATCCCCTCGCTTCCACCTCTATCGCCGGTCTAAAAGCGCGTCGCGCTGAAACGTATCCAGGCGACGCGCTTTGATTTTTGTTTTGATGCATGTCGTTCCCTCAAAACCGGGACCACTTTTGAGCGACATGCATTAGACTCCGGGCAAGGGGAGATTCTGGATGCTTGGTCTCGAGGCATGGCTTTCGCTGATTGGCCCTGCCTACTTCGCTTACATCGGCATCACGGTTCCGTTCGTCGTCGTCTGGGCCATTATCTGTGCGGCCCTGTGGATCTGGAACAACCGGCCGAGCAAGAGGCAAGGCCCTCCCCGCTCGTGGCCCGCCAGCGTGCTGTTCTTTGTCGTCGTTGCCGCGTGCTACGTGGCAGCGCATACGGTGGTCTATCTGCTGGTCCGGTATCTGGCGGCGTTGTGGGCATAAACGTAGCTCTATAGAGCGCTCTCGATATCGGTCTTCGAAAAATCGTCGCCAACATAGAGCAAGCGGCAGGCTCGATCCTTTGCCACTTCATAGGCAAAGCAATCGCCGAAATTGAGCCCGGCCGGATGAATACCCTTGCCCCATTTCCCATACGCCTCGGCTATGCGCCGGCCAGAGGCTGGTGTCACCGCCGTGACCTCGAAGCCGAGCCCGTCGATCAGGCCGGCCATTTCCTCACCGACATTGCGCCTATCCGCCACGATCAGCGCCTCGGCCACTGTGCCAGCCGAGATCAGAATATCGTCTTCGGCTTCCAGCGCCGCAATGCAGGCACTGGATTGAGGTTCGGCAAGAACGATCGCCATCAGGGCCGAGGTATCGACCACGATCATTCGGGCAGGCCATCAGCGCCATAGAGGAAATCCTGACTGCGCGCTGCATCCGGCCCGGCCTTCGCCTTGGCAGAGCCGGATGCTCGCATTGCCTCCAGCAATGCCCGGCGGCCTTTCCTGTCAGGGGCAGCCTTCACGGGAACAAGGCGCACGGCTGCATGACCATGGCGGGTCAGGATAATTTCATCCCCAGCCTCGGCACGACGCACCAGTTCGGTGAGCTGCCCCTTGGCGTCTGTAACGGATACCTGCATTGACCACTCCTTTATGGACCATGCTCTGGTCCATATTCAAAAAGTAGACCATCTAATGGTCCATTTCAATGCAGGACGATGAGATCTTGCGGCTTGGTGAAGTCTGAATGACAGCTGGCGCGCAATCGTAGGCCTTGCGGCGATTCTATCTGAAGGTAAGCTCGCCGGGCGAGAACCCCAATCATCACTCCCGGCGAGCCTACAACCCGATCAGGAACGCGATCAGGACCGGGGTCAGCCGGCAAACGCAGTGTTGCAAGATGGATGCCAGAGGTTTCTTCTCGAAATGGGACAGGAGCGGAGTCTTCTCCTTCCACTGCCTACACGTCGAACTCGCCCTGCCCTTCGTCCATTGCGCTGACGGTTTCGGCGGCGAGCGCCCTGGTGATCGGCGTCTTGCGCTCGAGCGCGGTGCGGTCGAGGCGCTCGACCACGCGCATGGCGGTGGCCAGCGAGCGCTCGATGCGGCGCACCAGATATTGCACGACATGCGGCTCGACCTCGACCTGGCGGTCGGCGAAGAGTTTGGTGATGACACCGGCCAGAAGCAAATCGTCCGGCTCATGGATCTCGACGGTTGCCGCCGCCTTCAGCCGCGAGGCAAGATCGGGCAACCTCACCCTCCAGGCGGCGGGGAAGCGCCGCGCCGTCAACAGCAAGGTGGCCCCGGCGCCGCGCACTTCATTGATGAGATGGAACAGGCCCGCCTCCTCGATGGCTGTCTTGTCGACATCGTCGATCAGCGCGGGCCTGCCGCCAAGCCCGGTGATGGCATTGCCGATGCGCTGGGCATCGACCGCCACAGCGTTGGCCCGCGCCTGCCAGATCGAGCCCAGATGTGTCTTGCCGGAACCAGCCGGGCCGGCGAGCACGATCACCGGCGATGGCCAGTCCGGCCAGCGATCGACAAGGGCTGCCGCCTCGCGGTTGGTGGCCGACACCACCAGTTCGTCGCGCGAGTAGCCGGTGCCGTGGCCAAGGTCGAGCGGCAGCTGGCGCGGCGGTTCGGTCTTATGATCCGTCACGTTCAGCCGCGCGGCGACCGGTGGCCCCCGCCGCGAGCGGCGGGCAGCGGCGGGACGGGCTCGGTGGAGTGTCCCTTGTAGAGAGGCGATTCGAGATAGCGGGCAATGGCAAACCGCACCAGCACGGCAACCGCCGCCGAAGCAGGAACGGCGATCAAAAGGCCGACGAAGCCGAACAGGGCGCCGAAAGCGAACAGCGCAAACATCAGCCAGACCGGGTGTAGGCCGACGCTTTTTCCGACCAGCCTCGGCTGGAGGATGTTGCCCTCGATGAACTGGCCGATGAAGAAGACCACCGCGACAGCAACGATCATGGTCCAGTCCGGCCAGAACTGGACGAAGGCGACGCCGACGGCCAGGACCAGTCCGGTCAGCGAGCCGACATAAGGGATGAACGAGATCAGCCCGGCGAAGAGGCCGATGAGGATGGCGAAATTCAGCCCGGTCAGCGTCAGGCCGGTGGCATACATGCCGCCGAGCACCAGGCACAGCGTGCCCTGGCCGCGCACGAAGCCGGCGGTCGCGGTGTTGATGTCCCTGGAGATCGCCCTGACCGTCCCGACATAATCGCGCGGCACCCAGCTGTCGACGACCGCCACCATGCGATCCCAGTCGAGCAGCATGTAGAAAGCGACAACCGGAGTGACCACGAACAGGCTGACCACCGACACCAGAGCAACGCCGGAACTCCAGATCGAGGTGAAGACGGTGCTCAGCAAGCCGAAACCGGAAGTGAGCAGCGAATTCAGCCCGTCGCGCAGGCCATTGGCATTGACGCCGAATTTCTGCTCCAGCCATTTCGGATCGAAGCTGGTGATCAGCGACTGCAGCCGGGTCAGATATTCCGGCAGCTTGCTGGCGAAATCGGCCATCTGCGTGGCCAGTACCGGAACCAGGATGACGAAGGCCAGCACCAAAAGAACGATGAAGGCAATCAGGATGACCACCGTCGCCATCAGCCGGGAGAGGCCGAGGCGTTGCAGCCGGTCGGCGACCGGGTCGAGAAAATAGGCCAGCACCATGCCGGCAACGAACGGCAACAGGATGCTGGAAAAAATGTAGAGGAACAGCGCCAGGAAGATTGCCGTGCCCAGCCAGAAGAAAATCTGGCGGCGAAACGCCAGGGACGCAGCCGCGTCTGCTAACGCGGCAGTCGCGGCATTCTTGTCAACTACCCGGGGTGGAGCCTTCGCCATAGCCGCTCATATGCCTCAGCCAAGCCACGAGATAGGCCGCGGCCGAAGCCACGGTCAAGACCCCGGACAGCAATATGAGCGCAGGCCTGAGCGGGTCGAGGTGGAGGCCAAGGGCAAGTTCGCCCAGCACCACGGCGCCAGCACGATCTGGGCGGCGGTGTTGGCCTTCGACACATAGAGCGGCTTCATCTCGACCGGATGCGCCATGACCGTGGACAAAAGCACGGCGCAGATGATCAGCGCATCGCGTGACACCATGGTCACCACCAGCCACAGCGGCAATTGCCCGATGAAGCCCATGACCACGAACACCGAGACCAGAAGCACCTTGTCGGCCATCGGATCGAGATAGGCGCCGAGTTTCGAATGCTGGTTGAAGCGGCGGGCGATGAAGCCGTCGACGCCATCGGAAATTCCGGCAACGAGAAATCCGGCAAAGGCCCAGTCCCAGCGCATGTTCAGCATCGCCAGCACCAGCACGAAGCGCAGGATGGTGACGAGGTTGGGAATGGTCAAAGGCATGTCCCGCCATGCTTGTTCTGCAGATAGATGATGGAGATGGATTGTGGCTGCAAGGACCAGCGGTGAAGGGGCGACTGTCCACGTATTTATCTTGGGCAAAAGCCCGGTATCCTGTCGTCATCCTTGCCCCCCGAAACCATTCATGCGAAGAGCCGCCGAGGGAAACAGGGATGCGCCGACGATGAGCAAGGGCGACCGGGCCAAGCGCAAGAACGGGCTCACCTATGCCGAGGCGGGCGTCGACATCGATGCCGGCAACCTCATGGTCGAGAAGATCAAGCCGCTGGTGCGCGCGACGCGCCGGCCGGGCGCCGATGGCGAGATCGGCGGTTTTGGCGGCCTGTTCGACCTCAAGGCGGCGGGTTTCACGGATCCGGTGCTGGTTGCCGCCAATGACGGCGTCGGCACCAAGCTGAAGATCGCCATCGATGCCGGCAAGCACGACACGATCGGCATCGACCTCGTCGCCATGTGCGTCAACGACATCGTCGTGCAGGGCGCCGAGCCACTGTTCTTCCTCGACTATTTCGCCACCGGCAAGCTCGACCCCGACCAGGGGACGGCAATCGTCGGCGGCATAGCAATCGGCTGCCGACAGGCCGGCTGCGCGCTGATCGGCGGCGAGACCGCTGAAATGCCCGGCATGTATAACGACAAGGATTACGACCTTGCCGGCTTCGCCGTCGGTGCGGCCGAACGCGGCCAGTTGCTGCCGACCGACGATATTGTCGAAGGCGACGTGCTGCTTGGGCTGGCTTCCTCGGGCCTGCATTCGAATGGCTTTTCGCTGGTGCGCCGCATCGTTGGCGTCAGCGGGCTTGCCTGGAGCGATCCGGCGCCGTTCAACGATGAGGCGACGCTGGCCGAAGCGCTGCTCGAGCCGACCCGCATCTATGTGAAGTCGATCTTGAAGGCGATCCGCAACACGCATGGCATCAAGGCGCTGGCCCATATCACCGGCGGCGGCTTTCCCGAAAACATTCCGCGCGTCCTGCCGAAGGACTTTTCCGCAGAACTCGATCTCAATGCCATCGATGTGCCGCCGGTGTTTTCCTGGCTGGCGAAGACTGGCGGCGTGGCGCCGGAGGAGATGATGCGCACCTTCAACTGCGGCATCGGCATGATCCTCGTCGTCGCCTCCGGCCAGGCGGCACAGGTCGCAGCCGTGCTGCAGGAGGCCGGCGAGACTGTGACGCCGATCGGCCGCATCGTTCCGCGCCGCGACGCCGGCGTCATCTATCGGGGCTCGATCGGCCTATGAGCAGGAAACGCACGGTTGTTCTGATCTCGGGACGCGGCTCGAACATGACGGCGCTGATCGCGGCGGCGAGCGACCCGGCCTATCCCGCCGAGATCGTTGGCGTCATTTCCGACCGGGCCAACGCCGCCGGCCTCGGCATCGCGGCCGCGCGCGGTATCCCGACCAAGGTCATCGTGCGCGCCGACCATGCCAGCAAGGAAGCCCATGATGCGGCGATCGACGCCGCGCTGATTGCGTTCAATGCCGAGATCGTGGCGCTGGCCGGCTATCTGCGCATTCTCTCCCGCGGCCTGGTCGAGAAGTGGCAAGGGCGCATGCTCAACATCCACCCTGCCCTGCTGCCGGCCTTCAAAGGGCTCGATACGCATGCGCGCGCCCTGCGCGCCGGCATTCGCATTCATGGCTGCACGGTGCATTTCGTCACATCAGAGATGGATGACGGCCCGATCATCGCGCAGGCAGCGGTGCCGGTGATGGTCGGCGACAATGAAGACACACTGGCCGCCAGAGTGCTGAAGGCCGAGCACCGGCTTTATGCGCTGGCGCTCGGGCTGGTCGCTGACGGCAAGGCGCACATGGAAGGCGGTCGCACTGTGCTGGCACATTTCGCCGACGATGCCGAAAACGGAACTTCCGTGGTGATGGCGCCCGACCCGCTGCGCGAAGAACGCGATCTCGAACATCTGGCGCGGATCACGCCGTAGGCCGACATTGGCGACACCGAGACAATTGCTCCTGCTGCGCCACGCCAAGTCGAGCTGGGACGACCCGGCGCTTGCTGATTTCGACCGGCCGCTCGGGCCGCGCGGGCTGAAGACGGCGCCGCTGATGGGGCGCGAACTGGCCCGGCGCAGTTGGCTGCCTGACCTGGCGCTGGTGTCGCCGGCGCTGCGCACGCGCGAGACATGGCGGCTGGTCTCGGCGGAACTTTCGGCGAGCGTAACGGTGGAGTTCGCCGAGGCGCTTTTCGAAGCCACGGCTGGCGACATTCTGGCCGAGGTGCAGCAGGCAGTCGCATCGGCTAGCTGTCTCCTGGTGCTCGGCCATAATCCCGGCCTGGAGGACTTTGCCCGCCGGCTCGCCGGTCCGCGATCGGGTGTGGCTGCTCTAAGGAAACTTGAAGAGAAACTCCCGACCGGCGCCCTTGCCCGCTTTGTCATCGACGGCGATTGGGCGGATCTCGGCTTCGGCGCGGCCCGGTTGACGCATTGCATCAAGCCGAAGGATATAAGCTAGACCAAGCTGCCTAACGGGCTAGCCGCAGGTGACAGCCGCAAACCGTGTTTTGAAAAGACCACGCAATCAAGGACATAAGACCAACTGCTGGCGGATTGATTCAAGATCTTTGCGGCCCAGAGTCAATTTGCATAAAACTAAGAGCGGTGGGCCAAGCCCCCCGCTCTTTGTGGTCGTCGATTTCTCAGAAAATCAACGACCCCAGATGCCCTGGCCGGATTGCGGCTGGTTCGAGTCGCCCTTGATCGTGAAATCGCCGAGGCTGGCCGGCTTGCGGATTGAGGCGGTATAACTGTGATCGATGTTGCCGGCGGGCGCTGTCACAGCAGGCTGGTTGACGCCGTCGGAGCCGTAGTGGTCGCTGCCTGCGAAAGCGGTGCCGGTGGCAAGGAGGATGGCAGCAGCGGTAAGTGCGATCTTGGTCATTTCAGGTAATCCAGATTTTTCAGTTCTGTCCGTCAAGTGGCGTGCCTTGGGAGGAATTCGCGTCGCTCGGACCACCCCGAAATGGGTGTGCGTTGCTGCCATTGCCAATCACAAAAATGTGCGAACCGAACCGTTCGGTTCGGTCTTGGAAGGCGCCGAATGGCGTAGTTGTTGCTATATTCTATTCTCTAGGCGGCTCCGACCTCGCAACGCCCCTCGTTGCGTTACCCTTGTATCTCAAAAGGTCGTGAAGCCCAGTACGTCGCGCATGTCGTATTCGCGGGGAGGCCGGACGGCGACCCAGCGCGCTGCCGCAATGGCGCCGCGCGCGAACATCGAGCGGTCGCCGGCTGAATGCGAGAGCGTAAGCGTTTCGCCCTCACCGAGGAAGCTCACGCTGTGCTCGCCGACAATGCTGCCGCCGCGCAGCACGGCAAAGCCGATCTCGCCGGCAGGGCGTGGACCTGTAACGCCGTCGCGGATGCGTTTCGCCACATCGTCCAGCCTGACGCCATGTCCGCGAGCGGCCGCCTCGCCCAGCATCAGCGCCGTGCCCGACGGTGCGTCGACCTTCATGCTGTGATGCGCTTCCAGGATCTCGATGTCGGCGGCGGGACCAAGTGCTCGCGCCGCCTGTTCGACCAGCCCAGCCAGCATGTTGAGCCCCAGCGAGTAGCTGCCTGAGCGAACGATGGCGACGGACTTCGAAGCAGCAGCGATGGCGGCGAGATCGGCCGGCTCGAAGCCGGTCGAGCCGATGACCAGCGCAGGGCCGCCGCGGGCCGCGCAAGTCTTCGCCAATTCGATGGAGGCCGCAGGCGTGGTGAAATCGATGACGACATCCGCAAGCGCCAGTGCTTCGTCGCGCTCGACCAGCCCCTCGCCGGCGCTGCCCGGCCTGTGAAAGCGGGCGACGAGCGCCAGCCTGGGATCGGTCTCGACGGCCAGCGCCATCTCCCTGCCCATGCGGCCGAGCGCACCGGCTATGGCTATTTTCAATGGATGCGGCATGGCGGCTTTCACTGGAAATGCGAGTCGCAACAATGATCTACCATGCCGCCCTGCCAGATTGATTCAGCCGGCGCCATGCGTCTTGAGCATCATGCCGGCGATCTCCTTGACCAGCTTGGCGGCAACCAGCGCGGTGAGATTGGAGACGTCCTGGCTTGCATTGTATTCGACGACATCGGCGCCGACGATGGGCTGGTCGATCCGCTGGATCAGGTTGATCACTTGCCGGGTTGTAAGACCACCGGGTTCGCGGTGCGACACGCCGGGCGCACAAGCCGGGTCGAGGCCGTCGAGATCGACCGAGAGATAGACCGGCGTCTTGAGATCGAGCTGCAGGTCCTCGCTGAAATGCCGCGCCTCGATCACCTCGACGCCGAAGCGCTTGAGCTGGTCACGAAGTTCATAATTGAGGGTGCGCAAGCCGATCTGGATCAGCCGGTCAGCCAGCCCCTCCTCCAGGATGCGCGCGAAGGACGAGGTGTGGGACCGCCTGTTGCCCTGATAGGCATCGTAGATGTCGGGATGGGCGTCGATCTGGACGATCGTTAGCCTGGCATGGCGGCGGCGCACGGCACGCAGCACCGGCCAGGCGATGGCATGATCGCCGCCGAGGCTGATCAACGGGTGGCCGGCATCCAGCGCGCGGCCGACCTCGGCCTCGATTCGCTCCCACGGATCGCCGGCGCCTGAAAAGTCGATGTCGCTGTGGTCGACGAAAC
This sequence comes from Mesorhizobium sp. LNJC394B00, assembly GCF_000502555.1. NCBI lineage: Bacteria > Pseudomonadati > Pseudomonadota > Alphaproteobacteria > Hyphomicrobiales > Phyllobacteriaceae > Mesorhizobium > Mesorhizobium sp. LNJC394B00. The sequence goes on along the minus strand of NZ_AYWH01000001.1, from coordinate 607,643 downwards.
TGTCCGCCACATCGAAGCCGGTTTCGCTCCACGAGCTGTGCGCGTCGCTTTTGAGTTCGCGCCGGATCAGGGCCGGCGCTGCAGCCGCGCCCTTGAGATAGGACGAGTTCTCGTCATGTGGTATTCCCAGAAGCGAAACCCTGGTCATCGGCGTGCGATCTCCGGCAACAGGCAATCTCCCTAAACCCGGCATCTGGCTGGCGATAGCAGTGCCGCTTGGGCCAGTTGCGAAGGCGATCAGGCGTCACTTCCCGATCGCGCCGCCCAGTCTTTGCCTGACGATCGCGATATGGAAATCCGTGCCGTGCAACAGCCCGTCATCGTTGAAGTCGTAGCTGGAATTGTGCAGCGGCGGCGAGGTCTCGCCATTGCCGAGAAAGACGAAGCAGCCCGGTACGTGATCGAGGAAGCGGGCGAAATCCTCCGAGGCGGTCATCGGCTCCGCCGCGATGCTGGCGGCGCCATAGGCCAGCACGCGCCTTGCGGCGACAAAGGCCGCGTCCACCAGGTCGGCATCGTTCTGCAGCGGCACGAATTCCCTGCTATAGGTCACGTCGGCGGTGACATTGTAGGCGGCGGCGGTACCCGCTGTGATGACCCGCATCTGGCGCTCGATCTCGGCGCTGACCTCGGGACGAAAACTGCGGGCGTCACCGAGGATGCGGGCGAGGCCGGGCAATGCGTTGCGGGTGCCGTCGGTGATCAGTTCGGTCACCGAAACCACCGAAATGTCGGCCGGGCTCAGCCGGCGCGAGACGATGGTCTGCAGATTGGTGACCAGCGCGCAGGCGGCGACCAGCGTCTCGTTCCCGGAATGTGGCCGCGCCGCATGGCCGCCGATCCCCTTGAGCACGATCTCGAAATTGTCCTCCGCCGACATGAACGGGCCGGCACGGGTCTCGAAATGTCCAATGGGCAGGCCCGGCATGTTGTGCAGGCCAAAGATCTCGTCGAAGGGGAAGCGCTGCAGCAGCCCGTCATCGAGCATTGCCAGCGCGCCCTTGCCCCACTCCTCGGCCGGCTGGAAAACGAAACGCACGGTGCCGTCGAAACCGCCCTCGGCGGCGAGCAGCTTTGCCGCGCCGAGCAGCATGGTGGTGTGGCCGTCATGGCCGCAGGCATGCATGATGCCGGGGTTCTGCGAGCCATAGGCTGTCGCGGACTGCTCGGTGATCCGCAGCGCATCCATGTCGGCCCTGAGCGCAATCGCCCGGTTGCCGCTGCCGCGCTTCAACGTGCCGACGATGCCGGTGCCGCCGACCCCCTCTGCAACGTCGTCCAGCCCGAATTCGCGCAGCTTCGCGGCGACAAAGCCAGCGGTGCGCTTTTCCTCGAAACCGAACTCGGGGTGCGCGTGCAAATCGCGCCGCCAGCCCGTCATCTCCCGCTTCAGCGCATCACGATCGAGTTCAGCCATTTTTCTCCCCGACCTCTTTTGCAAGCTCACTGGCGACATCAAGCAGGATGTTGGCGCCGGCGACAAGCTCGGCATCTTCAGTGTGTTCGCGCGAATTGTGGCTGATGCCACCGGCGCTCGGCACGAAGATCATTGCCGCCGGCGCGAGGCGGGCCATCATCTGCGCGTCATGGCCGGCGCCCGATGTCATGCGCCTGACGCCGAGACCGCGGTTCTTCGCGGCCGCCTCGATCAGTTCGACGATGCCGATGTCGAACAGCACCGGTTCGAAGCGGGCGAGCCGCTCGACCGAGATCGATACGTTCTCCGAAACCTCAAGCTCCTCGAGATAGGCAGCAAGGGCCGCCTCATGCGCCTGCAGGCGCTGTTCGTCGGGATCGCGCAGGTCGATGGTGAAGACGGCGCGCGCGGGAATGACGTTGATGGCGTTGGGTTCGAAGCGCATCGTGCCGACCGTGGCCACGGTTGGCCCATTTGAAGCCCTGGCCCGATCGTGCAGGAAGGTGATGATGCGGGCGGCGGCGTGGCCGGCGTCGCTGCGCATCGACATCGGCGTGGTGCCGGCATGGTTGGCGGCGCCGTCGATGGTGATGCGCTGCCAGGAAATGCCTTGCAAATTCTCGACCGCGCCGATCGGCACGCCTTCACGCTCCAGCACCGGCCCTTGCTCGATATGAAGTTCGAGATAGGCATGCGGCTTGAGGAAGCCGGGTTCGCGGTCGCCGGCATAGCCGATGCGGGCGAGCTCCTGGCCGAGCACGCTGCCATCCGTGCCGATGGCGGCCAGCACGGCCTCGGCGCTGACGCCACCGGCATGGCATAGCGAGCCCATCATGTCAGGCGTGTAGCGCACGCCTTCCTCATTGGTGAAAGCGGCGACCGCGACCGGGCGCGACGGCGAAAAGCCCGAAGCCTGCAGCGTCTCGATCACCTCCAGCCCGGCCAGCACGCCGTAGCAGCCATCATAGATGCCGGCATCGATAACGGTGTCGATATGCGAACCGATGAGCAGCGGCGCCTGCCCGGCATTGTCGGGGCTTTGCCAGATGCCGAAGATATTACCGACCCGGTCGATGGCGACTTCCAGCCCGGCCTGCCTGAGCCAGCCGACAAAGAGGTCACGGCCCTGTCTGTCTGTGTCGGAGGCGGCGAGCCGGATCAGCCTATCCTCACTGTCGCGGCCAACGGCGCCGAGTTCCCGGATGCGGCCAAGCAGACGCTGTGCATCGATCCCGATCATGGCTATGCCTCGGCCTTCAGCTTGCCGGCCAGCACATCGGCGGGGCTCTGCCCGACCAGCTCGGTATAGCGATGCGGGTCTGTGGCGCCTTCGGTGTTGATCAGCAGCACGCGGGATTTGTCGTCGAGCCCGAGCGCGGCCTTGTGGTCGGCCACCGCCCGGATCAGCCCGGCCAGACCGACGCCGCCGCTTTCGCCGGCGACGATCACTGGATCATTGCCAGCCGGCCGTGCCAGCCGCCGCATCACCGCGACCGCCTCCTCCTCATCCACTGTCATGAAGGCATCGGCAACCCGCGCCAGAACGCGCCAGGCAACTTGCGAGGCCTCGTAGCATTCGAGCATCGCCATCACCGTCGGCTGATCGTGTGCGACCTTGACCACGTGGCCCGCCCGGGCGGCTGCGACAACGCAGGCGGCGCGGGCCGGCTCGACGACGATGAAGGTCGGCCTGGCGTCACCGAGCACGATGGCGAGATGGCCGGCCAGGGCGGCGGCAATACCGCCGACACCGGCCTGCACGAAGACATGGGTCGGCGGCTGCGGCAACTGGCCCAACGCTTCGCGCACGATCGCCGTATAGCCCTGCATGACCAGACCGGGGATGCGCTCGTAGCCCGGCCAGGAGGTGTCGGACACCACGGTCCAGCCTTGCTCCGCTGAAACCTCGGCGGCCTGCCTGACCGCGTCGTCATAATTGCCGTCGACGCGGATCATCTCGGCGCCATAGCGGGCTATTGCTGCAATGCGCGCCTCGCTGACGCCGGCGTGAACGAAGATTGCCGCTTTCGCGCCAACCAACTGTGCACCTTGCGCGACCGAGCGGCCATGATTGCCGTCGGTGGCGCAGGCAACCGTCATGCCGGCAGCGACCGCCCGGACGTCGAACCGGTTGAGATCGGCCACGTCAACGGGCCGATGAAGCGATCGGCTCGCCTCCTCCAGCACCAGTCGAAAAACGGCATAGGCGCCGCCGAGCGCCTTGAAACTGCCGAGACCGAGGCGAAAGCCTTCATCCTTGATGTGGACGGCGCCGAGGCCGAGTTCGCCGGCCAGCGTCGGCAATGCATGCAACGGAGTTGCCAGGTGATTGTCGCGATGGGCCAGAAAGCGCTCGACCGTATCGGCGCCGGCATTCCCCAGCGTTTCGGCCTCGACCGGATCGAGCGGCCGACGGTGCAAGGCATTGCTGTTGAGCAGGAACACGGGTGGCCTCCTTTGGGTGTGACGAAATCATATTGCAGCCGAGGCGCAAATAGCGCTGTTATTGGCGCTTCGAAATGCAAGTTTGTTTCGCCAGGATAGCGCTTTGCCTCGATCGCCTTCGCTCGACAGTTTCGACCTCGCCATCCTTGCCATCCTGCAGCGGGACAACACGACGCCGCAGCGGCTGATCGGCGAAGCCGTCAACCTGTCGGCGCCGGCGGTGCAGCGGCGCATCAAGCGCATGGAACAGTCCGGCGTCATTGCGGGCAATGTCGCCGTGGTCGACCCGGCGGCGGTCGGCCATCCCATCACCATATTCGTCGAAGTGGAACTGGAGAGCGAACGCTCGGACCTGATCGACGCGGCCAAGCGGCAATTCTCGGCAGAGCCCGAAGTGCAGCAATGCTACTACGTCACCGGCGAGGCCGACTTCATCCTAGTCATCACCGCGGCCGACATGGGGGCCTATGAGGCGCTGACGCGCAGACTGTTCTTCGACAGCAAGAATGTCCGAAAATTCCGCACCTTCGTTGCCATGGACCGTGTCAAGGTGGGGCTGACGGTGCCTCTGCCGGGATAGCCAGTCACTTTTACGCAATTCCGGACGGAAAACCGCTCACACTTTTCCTGGAATTGCTTCAGCCAGCCGGCCGCAGCCAGACCTTGTTGTCGTGGAAGGCCGCACCGCCATAGGGCGCTGGTGCGTCGGCGCCGGTGAGCACATTGATGCCTTCGCCACGCTCATGGGCGCTGTTTGGCCAGATGCCCTCGGCGATCACCACGCCGCGCTTGAGGCCTTCGAACAGCTTTGCGTGCAGCACCACCTCGCCGCGCCGGTTGCCGACCTCGATACGGTCGCCGTCGCCCAAGCCAAGCGCGGCAGCGTCGTCCGGATGCAACAACAATTCCGGCCGGCCTTCCTTGGCCTTCGACACCGGTGTCTCGGCGAATGTCGAATTGAGAAAATTGCGCGCCGGCGATGTGGCGAGCCGGAACGGATGCTCGGCGTCCGCCACCTCGATCAGGTCGACATGGTCGGGGAATTCGGGGAGTTCCGCCACCGGCCCGAACAGGCCCATGCTTTTCGGCGGCCGGTTGGGCGCCGCCTGCCCGCTCCAGTTGGCGCGGAAGTGAAATTTCTTGTCGGCATGGCCGAAACCATCGATAAAATGCGCCGCCTCGAAATCCGGCTGCAGGTCGACCCATTTGTCTTCCTTGAGGCTGGCGAAGGAGCCCAGCCCGCGCTTGCCGAGGATGATGTCGATATGCTGCTGCTCGGTCAGGCCAAAGCCCGGCCGGTCGGCGACGCCGAGACGCTGCGCCAATTGCTCGATGACGAAATGGTTGGTGCGCGGCCCTTCCGGCGGTTCGATCAGCTTGGGACCGAGCGTGATGTGCTGGTTGCCACCGCCCTTGTAGACGTCGTCATGCTCGAGAAACATCGTTGCCGGCAAAACGACATCGGCGAGCTTTGCCGTGTCGGTCATGAACTGCTCGTGCACGCAGGTGAACAAGTCGTCACGCAGGAAACCCTGCTTCACCAGCCGCTGCTCGGGCGCGACATTCACCGGGTTGGTGTTCTGGATCAGCATCGCCGTCACCGGCGGGCCGCCATAGAGCGCGTCCGCTGCACCGGTCAGCACCGGGCCGATGCGCGACTGGTCGAGATGGCGAATATTGGGATCGCGCATCGCGGCGCCTTCCAGCACATCCTGGTTGAGCTTGAAGATGCCGGAATTGGAATGGAAGGCACCGCCACCCTCATATTGCCAGGCGCCCGTGACGGCGGCGATGCAGGATGCCGCGTGCATGTTGACCGCGCCGTTGCGCTGGCGGGCAAAGCCATAGCCGAGGCGGAAATAGGTTTTCCTCGTCGTGCCGACGAGGCGTGCGAAAGCCTCGATCTCGGTGACGGCAAGACCGGTGATGGCGGAAGCCCATTCCGGCGTGCGCGTCTCCAGATGCGCTTCCAGCCCCTTCGGATCGTCGGTGTATCTTTCGAGATAGGCGCGGTCGGCCATGCCTTCCCTGAACAGCACATGCATGACCGCGCAGGCCAGCGCGCCATCGGTGCCGGGCTTCAGCACAAGGCCTATATCGGCCTGCTTCATCGTCGCGTTCTCGTAGACATCGATGACGACGATCCTGGCGCCACGCTCCTTCCGCGCCTTGATGGCGTGGGTCATGACATTGACCTGCGTGACCACGGCATTGGTGCCCCAGATCACCACGCAGTCGGACTTCGCCATCTCGCGCGGATCGGGACCGCGCAAGGCGCCCGCTCCCATCATCCAGCCGGTCCAGGCCAGATTGGTGCAGATCGAGCCGAAGAAGCCGGAGTATTTTTTCGCATGGCGCAGCCGGTCGATGCCGTCGCGCTGCACCAGCCCCATCGTGCCGGCATAGAAATAAGGCCAGACGGTCTCGGAGCCGTATTTTTCCTCGGCCGCGATGAAGTTCTCGGCGACGACGTCGAGTGCCGCTTCCCAGCTGGATTCCTTCCAGACGCCGTCGCCCTTGGCGCCGGCGCGCATCAGCGGCTTCAGCAGTCGGTCCGGATGATGGACACGATCGGCATAGCGCGCGACCTTGGCGCAGACCACACCAGCCGTATACGTATTGGACTTGGCGCCATGGACACGGCCGATGCGGTTGCCATCGAGCAGTTCGACCTCGAGCGCGCAGGTCGAAGGGCAATCATGCGGACAGGCGGAGTGGCCGATTCTGAGCTTGGCGTGCTGGTTCATGCGGCGTTTTTAGCGGGTTTCGCGGGCGGCGTGTAGGGCCAGATCTTACCCTCCCCTTGATGGGGAGGGTCGGCGCGCAGCGACGGGGTGGGGTGCGGCGCGGACCCCCCCCCCCCCCCNCCCCCACCCCGCTCCGCTTCGCGGATCGACCCTCCCCACAACGGGGGAGGGTAATCACTCCACCGTGCCTTCCTCATACTCGGCCGACATGGTTAGCCATTTCTCCTCGTGACCGGCAAGCTGCTGTGCCAGCTGCGAGCGCTCCTTGGCGAGCCGGGTCGCGGTCGACGGATCCTTTTCGTACACCGCCGGATTGGCGAGTTCGTCCTCGATCAGGTCGATGCGCTTGCGGATGCGGTCCATCAGCGCTTCGGTGGCGCGTATTTCCTTGGCCAGCGGCTCAAAGGCGGCGCGGCGCGCGGCTGCATCGCGGCGGCGATCGGCCTTTGATGCCTTCTCGGCCTCGCGCTTGCCGCGTCGGTCGCCGGACACGCCGGTGACCAGCGTCTTGTAGTCCTCAAGGTCGCCGTCATACGGGTTGACCGCCCCGTCCTTGACCAGCCACAGCCGGTCGGCGGTCGCTTCCAGCAGATGGCGGTCATGCGAGATCAGGATGACGGCGCCGGGAAACTCGTTCAATGCACGGATCAGCGATTCGCGACTGTCGATGTCGAGATGGTTGGTCGGCTCGTCGAGGATGAACAGGTTCGGGCCTTCGAAGGCCGACAGGCCCATCAGCAGGCGCGCCTTCTCGCCGCCGGACAGGTCCTTGGCGGCGGTGTTCATCTTCTCGGTGGTGAGACCGAACTGGGCGACGCGGCCACGTACCTTGGATTCCGGCGCCTCCGGCATCAGCCGGCGGACATGCTCATAGGCGTTTTCATCAGGCCTGAGATCGTCGAGCTGATGCTGCGCGAAGATAGCCACTTTCAGGCCCGGCGCCACCGTCATGGTGCCGCTCTCCTGCTTCAACCGGCCCGACAGAAGCTTGGCGAAGGTCGACTTGCCGTTGCCGTTGGCGCCGAGCAGCGCGATGCGGTCGTCGGCATCGATGCGCAGCGTCATCTTCTTCAGGATCGGCTGGCCCTCGGTGTAGCCGACATTGACGTTGTTCAAGGCAATGATCGGCGACGCCACCGTTTTCACCGGCTCCGGGAAAGAGAACGGCCTCACCGTGTCGTTCACGATCGCCGCGATCGGCTTCATCTTCTCCAGCGCCTTGATGCGCGACTGCGCCTGTCTCGCCTTCGAAGCCTTGGCGCGGAAGCGTTCGACGAAGGACTCCATGTGTTTGCGCGCGGCTTCCTGCTTGACACGGCCCTTCTCCTGCAACTCCTTCTGCTCGGTGTACTGGCGCTCGAACTGGTCGTAGCCGCCGCGCCAGAAGGTCAGCTTCTTCTGGTCGAGATGAACGATGGAATTGACGGCGCGGTTGAGCAGGTCGCGATCGTGCGAAATCAGAAGCACCGTGTGCGGGTATTTCGAAACATAGTTTTCCAGCCACAGCGTGCCTTCGAGATCGAGATAGTTGGTCGGCTCGTCAAGCAGCAGAAGGTCGGGCTCGGCAAACAGCACGGCGGCAAGCGCGACGCGCATGCGCCAGCCGCCGGAGAAGGACGAGGCCGGGCGGCGCTGCGCGGCGTCGTCGAAGCCAAGGCCGGCGAGGATGGTGGCCGCGCGGGATTCCGCCGAATGCGCATCGATATCCGCCAGCCGCATATGGATGTCGGCAATGCGGTGCGCGTCGGTGGCGGTCTTTTCCTCCTCGAGCAATGCGGTGCGCTCGAGGTCGGCCTTGAGCACGATTTCGATCAGCGGCTCCTCGGTGCCGGGCGCTTCCTGCGCCACCTGGCCGATGCGGGTGTTCTTGGGCAGGCTTATCGAGCCGGTCTCGGAGGGAAAGTCGCCGGTGATGGCCTTGAACAGCGTCGTCTTGCCGGTGCCGTTGCGGCCGACGAGGCCGGCCTTGGTGCCGGCCGGCAAGGTCAGCGAGGCATGATCGAGAAGCAAGCGTCCGGCCATGCGGAGCGAAAGATCGTTGATGATAAGCATGCCGGGGCTTTTGCACGGGAGGGCGGCGCTTCGCAAGGGCCTGGGCGCTGGCGGGGGCATAAGGCATGAAGACGGCGCGCCTTAAGCGCGCCGTCCATTGCAAACAGCAGACTGACTTTTCAGAGGCTGCCTGGTTCAGGCTTTGGGTTTGCGCTTCGTCACCTTGGCCGCGGCGGCCGGAACGGCCGGCTTGCGGCCGAGGCCCGAGGACTTGGCCAGTGCCGAACGGGTCGCGGAGTAGTTCGGCGCCACCATCGGATAGTCCGACGGCAAGCCCCATTTGCCACGATATTCCTCCGGGCTCAGACCATGGTCGGTCATCAGGTGGCGCTTCAGCGACTTGAATTTCTTGCCGTCCTCAAGACAGACGATGTGATCGGGAAACACCGACCGCTTCGGATTGACAGCGGGGTTCAGCGCGGGGCTTTCCACGGCGGCAATGCTGCCCAGCTTGCGCACCGATGCGCTGACGCTGGCGATCAGATCCGGCAGGCCAGACGCAGGGAGAGGATTGTTGCCGACATAGGCCGAGACGATGTCAGCAGTCAGTTCAATAGCGGTCTTGCTGTCGATGGTGTGCAATTCTGTTTCTCCCGCCGGTCATGAAGTTGCCGGCTTTTTTTAAGACTTCTCTTGATGTATCGACCTAGCTGCACCCCCCAACGGGTCGCTAAAGTCTCAATAAATGATCAAGAATCGGAACAGGAGGATGTTTCCACAACAGGTTGCAACGTTGCAAATTAGAAAATCTAATACTTGGAAACGGCCGACTTCGCGCCAGCAGATTTCAACTGCACGGACGCCGCAGGTTTAGAGTCGGCCAGTATGTCCAGAATGCGCTTCCAGCGGGCGCACCGGCCGAAATCTTTTTGCTCTATCGCCTTTTCGGCCTTCATGGCGGCGTAGAGCGGCGCCTCGGCGCCGAACTCCTTGAGCAGCCAGAATGCTTCCTGTCTGGCGAGGCGTTCATCGTCGTCAAGCATGTTCAGCCTCCGAGCGTTCTATGCCCACCGCAATACAGCTGCCGATGACGAGGACCGCACCGGCTATCGCGGTCAGCGTCAGCCTTTCGCCCGAAAGTGTCAGCAGCAGCGTCGATGCGATCGGCGTCAGATAGGCGATGACCGCAACCTTGCCGCCGCCTTCAAGCTTCAAGGCGCGCGACCAGAAATAATATCCCAGCCCCATCGGGCCGGCACCGAGATAGAGGCCAAGCAGGAGGTGCTCGCTGGATGGCCAGGCAGCGCCGTCGTGAATACACCACAGCAAGGTCAGGCCGACGCCGACCAACGCCGAAGGCAAAAGCAAACGCTCCGACGGTGTGGCCAGGCGGGCGACCGCAATCGAATAGAAGGCCATGCACAGCGCCGAGCCGAAGGCAGCGAGATAGCCGACGATGCTGCCTTGGAGAAAAGGCTGGCCGCGACCACCCGAGATCACCAGCGCCACGCCGACAAAGCCGAGCACGGCAGTCAACCCCAGCAGCACGGGGCGTTGCCGCTTGCCCAGCACGATGACCGCCGCCGCGACCATCAGCGGCCAGGTGTAGGCGACGAGATTGGCCTCGATCACCGGCATGGAGGCAAAGGCGATGTATTGCAGCACCATGGTGCCGACCAGGCCAATAAAGCCGACCGCGACCGGCGCCAGGGTGCCGTCAGCACCCTTGGAAAAGGCTGCGTCTTGCAGGCCCCTCTTCCGGCTCGCCAGATGGATGACGGCGAACACCAGAGCCGCTCCACAAAATTGCAGCAACTGCACGAGCGACACTGGATGGCTGGCCAGCAGGGATTTGCCGACCAGCGCGTTGGTCGACCACAGGGCGACCGCGCCGGCGGCGAAGACCAGGGCCGATGGCGAGCCGGATTCATCCCGGAATCGGCGCGACGGTGCCTTGTCCTTATCGCCGACCATGATGTTACCGACGACCAAACCGGCGTCCACTTCTATGCTCTGGCTACCATGAATCCCTTGACCCGCCCGGGACCGGTGCATCGGCCGCCGCCGCAACCGGACGTTCTTCCTCGAAGCGGCGATAGGCCGGCAGCTGGTTCGTCCAGACGTCTTCGGCCAGTTCGTTGACCCATTCGCGATCGTGATCATTGTCGGCTGCGAGATAGAACATGCGATTGTCGTCGACGTAGGGCTTGGCCACAGAGCGCTGGTTGAGGACCAGCGTGACGCGCGAGCCGAGCTGGATCGGCGCGGTGCGGTGCAGCACACCGAGAAACTGGCCGAGCGTGGCGTAGTTCATCTTGTGGTCGATGCGCATGACCTGGTTGCGCGGAATCTCGCGGCCGGATTCAAGGATGGCGCGGCCGGTCTCGGAATCGTCGCAGTAGATTTCGAGATGGCCGCCGACCAGCGGATTGCTGATCGACAGCGGAATGAGTTCGGTGACCGGGACACCGTCGCAATGCCAATCGACGGCGCCGTCCTTGGGATTCATGAAAGTGACGGTCGAGCCGACGATCGACAGCGGATAGGGCTCGAGCTTGGTGCCCATCATGTCGGACAGACGTTCCAGGCGCAGCTTGTCATGCAGCAGTTCCTTGATCTCCGGGATAAAACGGTCGGCGCCGGTGATGAAGGTAAGGTCGAGGTGCTTGTGCACGGCGTGGCTGGCCTTGAGCTTCAACGCCGCCTCTTCGATCGCCGCCAGCAGCGCCGGGTCGTAGCCATGCAGATACTGCGCAACGCCGAAACCCGACACTTTCCAGGCCGTCTCATGGCCGATAATGGCTTCTCGGCTCATCGCGTAGCGCAGTTCAGGTATGGTATGGGCGTTCATTCTACTTCTCCAGGATGGGGGCATCACTTGGTAAACTGTCGATTAATTTCCCCACCCCTGTAAAATTAGGAATGCTGGTGCTAGTGTAAGCCCAGCTTAAGGTCGAAACGCGTGCGTCTGCTCAGTCAGGTCAACCTCAATTCGCTGAAGATTGTCGAAAGTGCCGCCCGGCACCGTAACTTCACGCGCGCGGGCGAAGAGCAGTTTATTACTGCTTCCGCCGTCAGCCAGCGCGTCAAAAGCCTCGAGGACCAGCTGCGCTTCAAGATCTTCCAGCGCGGCGGCAATGCGGTGTCGCTGACACCCGAAGGCGAGACCTATGTGTCGCGCGTTCGCGAGGCGCTGGAGCGCATCGTGGCGGCCAGCATGGAGGCGACCGGACAGTCGCAGGCGCATGTGCTGAAGATTTCGGTACTGCCGACGTTCGCAGCGCGCTGGCTGTTTGCCCGCCTGCCGCTGTTCCAGCGGCAATATCCCGAAATCGAAATGCGGGTCTCGACCTCCTACGCCACCAATGAGTTCGCCACCTCCGAGTTCGACCTCGAGATCCGCTATGGCGACGGCAGCTTTCCCGACCTCAAAGCGGACCTGCTGTTCAAGGAGGATTTGACGCCGGTGTGCAGCAGGAAGCTGTTCCACGAGGTTCTCGGCGACACGCCGCCGTCACAGGTGACGCCCGACGACCTCAGGCATTTCACGCTGCTGCATTCCGACACCTGCACGCAGAACTGGCAGTCGTGGCTGGGTTTTGCCGGCGCGAGTTCCGTGCTCGGCGAGACCAAGAGCATCTATTTCGATTCCTGCATGATGTCCTATGAGGCGGCCAATGCCGGCATGGGCTTTGCAGTCGCCAACCGCGCCTATATGGCGAGCGAGATCCGCGCAGAGAGACTGGTGGCGCCGTTTGCCGTGCATCACCCCAACACCGCCGGCTGGTATTTCGTCTGCCCGGTCACCGCGCCCTACACGCGCAAGGTGGAACTGTTCAAGCAGTGGATCATGGCCGAGGCGGCGCTGACGCAGTGCCAGCTGGACGCCGGGATTGCCGGCGGCCCGGTGCTGCGCAAGGCCATTGCCTGAGGTCCTCCCGTCGAGTTTCGTTCCGCACGCCATCTGACATCGAAGTTGTTTTGTGCAGAAGCGCCGTCATGAAGCAGGTCGATGCGGCCCACCTCATGACGCAGGCGAGAGACTCAGCTATCTTCGGTTGTTGCGGCGGACCTGATATCCGCCTGGCCGGCGCTATCAGCTCACCTCCCAAGCGGCGCCGGCCTTCTTCTCCCGAAGGCTACCTTCAGCCTTGTCGTCCCGCTAAAACGATCATTGCGCGGGCTGATCGCCGCCGGCCGCCGGCTTTGGCGCCGAATCCGACTGCGGGGCATGGTCGAGCAAGGGTGCTTTGGTCGGCTGGATATTGTTGTCGCAGGCGGCGAGCGCCAAGCCGACGGCCAACAGAACAGGGAGCTTCTTCATGGCAACCTCCTTCGTTTGCCCTCCCCTCGTGAAGGCAACGAGAGGATTCAGCTTTGGTTGCACGCTCGCAAACGACACCGCGTCGGCTGGAACCAAACGGCGGCTCTGAGGTTGGTTGCCTAAAGGAGATCGCGCCATGATCCGTCTGCTCATAACCGGCCTTTTCGCTTACGCGACCTATCGCATCGCCAAGGAGATCATCAAGGACGTGCCCGACAATTTCGATCCGTTGCCGGTGCCTGGCGACGAACGCGCCGCCTTGCGGCGCCAGTCGGCGGCAACGGGTGTCGCGCCACGGCGGTAAGGGCGACTTCCGCCCGTTGCGAACAAAGCGGAAACGATGCTTGATAGGCGATGACCATCGCCATCAATGATTCGTCCTTGCGGCCCGCCTATCTGGCGAAGCTCAACGCCGAGCAGCGGCTCGCTGTCGAACATGGCGACGGCCAGATCGCCGGGCCGCTGCTGGTGATCGCCGGCGCCGGCTCCGGCAAGACCAACACGCTCGCCCACCGGGTTGCGCATCTGATCGTCAAGGGCGCTGATCCCAGACGCATTCTGCTTATGACATTCTCGCGCCGCGCCGCCACCGAAATGGCCAGGCGGGTCGAACGCATCGCCGGCGAGGTGCTGGGCCGAGACGCGTCCGTCATCGCCGACGCGCTGAGCTGGGCCGGTACGTTTCACGGCATCGGCGCCAGGCTGCTGCGTGACTATGCGCTGACGATCGGCCTCGACCCCGCCTTTACCATCCATGACCGCGAGGATTCCGCCGACCTGATGAATCTTGCCCGGCATGAGCTTGGATTCTCGAAGACCGAAAGCCGGTTTCCGACCAAGGGCACCTGCCTGGCGATCTATTCGCGCGCCGTCAACGCGCAGGCGCCGCTTGGCGAGGTGCTGGGTTCGGCCTTTCCCTGGTGCTCGGGGTGGGCAGAACAGCTGAAAGAGCTGTTCGCCGGATATGTCGAGGCCAAGCAGGCGCAGAACGTGCTCGATTACGACGACCTCCTGCTCTACTGGGCGCAGATGGCCGCCGAGCCGGAGATCGCGGCGCATCTGGGCTCGCGCTTCGACCATGTGCTGGTCGACGAATACCAGGACACCAACCGGCTGCAGGCCTCGATCCTTTCGGCGCTGAAGCCGAACGGCGCCGGACTGACAGTGGTGGGCGACGACGCGCAGTCGATCTATTCGTTTCGCGCCGCGGAAGTGCGCAACATCCTCGATTTCCCGCAACAATTCGCGCGAGCCGCCAATGTCATCATGCTGGAGCGCAACTACCGCTCGACCGTGACTATTTTGGCGGCAGCCAACGCGGTCATCTCGGAGGCGTCGGAGCGCTTCACCAAGAACCTCTGGTCGGAGCGCAAATCCTCGCAAAGGCCGAAACTGGTCAGCGTGCGCGACGAGGCCGAGCAGGCGAACTATGTCTGCCAGGCCATCCTGGCCGAGCGCGAGGCCGGCACGGTGCTGAAATCGCAGGCGGTGCTGTTTCGCGCCTCGCACCACAGCGGCCCGCTGGAGATCGAACTGACGCGCCGCAACATCCCCTTCGTCAAGTTCGGCGGGCTCAAATTCCTCGACGCCGCCCATGTCAAGGACGTGCTTTCGGTGCTGCGTTTTGCCGAGAACCCGCGCGACCGCATCGCCGGCTTCCGCGTGCTGCAGCTGCTGCCCGGCATCGGCCCTTCGGCGGCGAGCACCATCGTCGAGACCATGGCGACATCGCTCGACGAGGAAATGGGGCTGGCCCGCTACCGGCCGCCGCAACGCGCGGCTGAGGACTGGCCAGCCTTCGTTGCGCTTTATTCCGGCCTGCGCGCCCGGTCGGGGAAATGGCCGGCCGATCTCGAACAGGTCAGGCTGTGGTACGAGCCGCATCTCGAGCGCATGCACGAGGATGCGACGACGCGGCGAGCCGACCTCATGCAGCTCGAGCAGATCGGTTCCGGCTATGCTTCGCGCGAGCGCTTCCTGACCGAGCTGACGCTGGATCCACCGGATGCGACCAGCGACCAGGCCGGGCCGCCGCACCGCGACGAGGACTATCTGATCCTGTCGACCATTCATTCGGCCAAGGGCCAGGAATGGAAGAACGTCTTCGTGCTCAACACCGTCGATGGCTGCATCCCGGCCGATCTCGGCGTCGGCACCAAGGAAGACATCGAGGAGGAGCGCCGGCTGCTTTACGTCGCCATGACGCGGGCCAAGGACGGCCTGCATCTGGTGACGCCGCAGCGCTTCTTCACTCACGGCCAGGCAGCGCGCGGCGACCGCCACGTCTATGCCTCGCGAACCCGTTTCATCCCGGCCTCGATCCTCGGCGCCTTCGAGCAGACCTCTTGGGCGAGCGTCCACGCAAAGGACGATCCGCGCCACAGACCTGAAGTCCGCGTCGACCTCGGCGCCCGCATGCGCGGCATGTGGAAATAGAAGCCGCCAACCGCGGATGCCGCCGGGGAGCGACCTCAAGAAGCAAATCGGCCTGTCATGGCATCTCTCAGGGAACCTCGGGCCGCCGGCCGCGTTTTCTGGCGTCCAACCCGCGATCGGAGAGCGGCGACCGCCGCCTTCCGCCCATCCAGAGAGGCCAGAATGCACGACGCGATGTTCTTCACCCCGGTTGCCGTTAGCGTTGGCGCCGGCCACAAACGCATGCTCGCCTCGCTGTTCGAGATGCATGATTTCCTGACCGAATTTCCGCCGTCACGCCGGCGCCTGAGCTATGGCGCGGCCGTGAGGGCTTGCGAGGCGGCGCGCGCCGGAGAAATCTCGACCGAGGCCGCACGCGATGCCCTGATCACCTTTGCGGTCACGGCAGGCATCCTCTGGCCCGCGGTCCAGCCGGCCGTCTCGGTCAAGCCGGTCGCACACGGTTATGGCGGCTACGCCGTCTGAGACGGCCGGGACCAGGCCTGCCCAGCAAAAAGATCACTCGGACTTGCCGGCAGACGTCGAACGACAAACACGTCTTGGTGATCCCACCAAGCGTCCACTTCATCTTGGAGTAACTCGGCATTGGAAGCGTCTTGAGATAGTTTGATCACGAACCCAAGATCCATGGCCATCATGCCGTATTCCTCAACCGCGATGTCGGCCTGTTCACTGTTCAATGCAAACAGGCCGCACAAAGCTGAACAGACGAACCAGCCATCGCGACCAGTTGTTATCGGCATGTGGAAAAGAATGAAAGCGCAAAGACTGCATCATAGAGCCGGCCAAAAACTGCCTCCTCCGGTATCGATCGCGACTGAATGGCTTTAACCTTGAATTCGTTCGCCAGGAAAGAAATCGCTTGTGGATGATCGGAACTGACGAGATCGATGTCTTCATCCTTTACATGGTGCCACGTCACGCATCCATACCCTGAGGCGAACTCGAGGAGTAAAAGGCCCCGGCCTAGATGCCGAGTTAAAATTCCTTTGAGTTTTATTGCAGATGCTTGCCCCATCTCTGAAATATTAACTGCCCCTTGAGACGTCAGAATCCATTATGGTCAATCAGGAAGTTGAATATATCGTCATCTTGATGAATGGATGGAACAATGGAAAATCCGGCGCCACTCTACGGATTATTTCTTCTCTAAGTAATAACAAGTTTAGGCCGACTTCTGGATCCACTGACTCATCCGATCTATGAGCATTGGATAACGGTACAAGCCGCCGAGGCGGGTACCACGCGCGATAGCGAGCGACGCTGCAGCCACCGTTTCGCCATCGCGTTGATCCACACCTCGAAGCAGAAATGGACGGCCAACCCGCAAGCAGCGGCAGACGCACCAAGCGAGGACTAGGTACATCTGAAGGCATCATATCGATGCGGCAGGCCAACGGATCGCAGCGCCAACCAGCAGACCGAGACACTTGCGTTAAGGAACGAGGCCTGCTGCAGTCGACACCATGGAAGCTGACGGCGCCGCTGCGTGTTCCAGGTCGCATTGCCGCGATCCGTTTGAAAAGCGCCTGTGCCCGACCGGAGCCTCGCCTGGCGCCCGCATTTCAATGCAACGTCGGATCACCGGCCAGCAGGGCGCGCGGCCCGGTCGTCTCAAAACTGACCTGGTCGCGGCCGTTGGACTTGGCCTTGTAGAGGTGCCGGTCGGCCGTCAGGAACATGTCGGCATAGGTGGTCGGTCCGCTGAAGGCGACGCCACCGATGCTCACCGAGAGCGGACAGGGCCGTCCACCCGGAGCAAACTCGACCTCGCGGATGCGCCGCCGGATCCCCTCAGCAACCAGCCAGGACTGCGACGGGTCGGCGCCAGGCAGGAAGATGGCGAACTCCTCGCCGCCGATGCGTCCAACGATGTCGGCGCCGCGCAGCTGAGCCTTGATCGTCTGCGCGATCAGCTTGAGCGCTTGATCGCCGCAATCGTGGCCCAATCGATCGTTGATAGTCTTGAAATGATCGGCGTCGACGATCAGCAGGGCGCCGGCATCGACGACGGCCTGGCTGCGCGCCTGTTCGAGATAGGCCTCGACCAGCATTGAAAACGCGCCGCGGTTGAACACCGCGGTCAGGCTGTCGGTCGCCGCGACGATGCTCAGATTCTTCTGGGCGATCGCCAGCTGGCGCATCTTGTACATAAGGAAAGAGAAGAACGACCCACCCAGCACGAGCGGCAGCAACAGGTCGGTGAGCTGCGCCCAGCGCAATGCTTCGGGCGACAGCGACGGAAAATTGTAGGAATCGACAAGGAAGGCCGCCGCGATGCAGATCGCTGTGCCGACAACCGTGACTGCTATGACCCTGCCCCAGCTCGTGGGCGACAGATCGACCCGCATGCCAATTTCTCCCACTGTGTTCGCTATTTTGCAGCGGGAACACAAATGAAACCCTAAACCCTTGCCTTCAATTCTAATGTGGTTAACGGTTAATCGAAAGTGTGACCGATTGCCGTGAAGATGGCGGCGGTCACAAAAAGCCCGCCACTTGCGCGGCGGGCTTTCCGACTGGCCGGAGGCTTCTCGTCAGCGCATGTCCCTCGGGAAGTCTGGGCCATGCGGTAGGAGAGTGCCGTAAAGCCTCACGGCTGGTTCGACACTCCCGGCGAAACCTGTCTCAGCGACGCGAGATCATAAGGCATAGCTGCCGCAGATCGCTGTCGTAGGTGCCCTCACTGGCGAGCACATCGACGCAGCGCTTCTTCATACGTGTCAGCTGGCTGTTCGACATGCTGGCGACGACACCGGGTGTCCCAGGTGTGCCTGGTGTTCCAGGAGTTCCTGGAGTGCCGGGCGTACCCGGCGTGCCCGGCGTTCCGCCAATGCCGACGCCGACGCCGACGTTGATGCCGCTGCCGACGTTGACGCCGACACCGGCCTTGATACCTCCGCTGCCGCCGACCGTGGCCCCAACACCGGCCTTGATGCCACCGGCTCCGCCGACCGTCGCGCCAGCGCCGGCCTTGATGCCGCTGCTACCGCCGACTGAGGCGCCGAGGCCCGCAGTAACGCCGCTATTGCCGCCGACCGTTGCGCCAGCACCCGCCTTGATACCGCCGCTGCCGCCGACCGAGGCGCCGGCACCGGCCTTGACCCCGCCGCTTCCGCCGATCGAAGCGCCAACACCTGCATTGATGCCGCCAGCACCGCCGATAGATGCGCCGACACCGACGCCAATTCCGCCTCCTGCATTCGCGGGAGCGGCAAAAATAACGATAATTGCACCCGCCGCCAGTGCTCTAGCGATTTTCTGAGTGATATTAACCATGACACTCTCCTTGTTGCCGTTCTGCTTTGTGCATTGCAACATGCCAGCAAACCAAAGCAGACATATGCTTATGCACTCACAGCTACGCACGAGTCTTCCTTATAGTTTCTTTATTTTTTTCGACATGGGCCGTTGTAGTTCTCAATCAGTGTACTCGGTTTCTAAAAAAAAATATGTTTTTGCTTCAATATTTAAACTTTGTTGAATTTATTAAATAGAAACTCTACTGAAAAATGGAGCAGGTTGTAGCGGCCGGCCGAGCAAGGGGCGCGCCAAAGGGCGGCACAAGCCACCGGGCAGCGTCGTGCAACCACGGGCTTCAAAAAACCCGGCTTGGGATTCAGGCTGAAGGTTGAGGCTTTGGCGCTGTCCGTCGCGTCCAGAGGCGTTTCACTGGTATCGACAGCCGGTCGCGGACGGATGGCACAAAGGCGCCGAAGTAATGCCGCTCCGGCGTCTTCAAACGCAAAGCGCGGTCAAGAAATCAGGCGTAGGCGCGGCCTTCGTCGGTGCGTTGGAAAAACGCCAGATCGAGCTGCACCGAAGGCCGGCCGAGAATGGTCAGGATGGCGTGCGCCTGGCCGCGGTGATGGGTCTGGTGGTTGAAGACGTGGCTCAGCGCCGGCGCCAGTCTTTGCGAGACTGTGCGCATGTCGGAAACGGTCATGTAGGAAAAGCGGCCGGACAAGGCCTTGTCGCTCAAGCCGCCCACCCAGTCGGCGATCCGCCTGTCCTCGGCCTCGCGCGCCAGCCTGAGGCCAGGCAGCGCCCGGTGCAGGATGGCGTCGAGCTTCGTCGGCGCGTCACCCTCGCCGGTGAAGCGTTTCATCCAGATGCGGTCGGTGGCCAGGAGATGGTTGAGCGTGCCCATCATCGAGCCGAAAAATGCGCCGACATCACGGTTGAACTCTTCTTCGTCAAGCGCGGCGACGGCATCGTAGATGCGGCCATTGGCCCATTGATTGTAGGCCGCGAACATCATGAAATGCTGTTTCATCTTTTTCCCGCCGACGAGTTCCGCTTCAGCCGCAGGCGCCTAATTAGACCGCGATGGCGCAGCCGCCAATGACCATTCTGTTCAATGAACTCGTCGGACACGACGCGACCCGTCCGTTCAGCCCGCATTGCTGGAAGGAGGCGGCGGCAGCAGCTTAGGGAGTAGGCAGTAGGCAATAGGGTCCGAGCGCTGTACTGCCTACTGCCTACTGCCTACTGCCTACTGCCTACTGCCTACTGCCTATTCCCCACACAAGTCTCCTGATCGCCATGCCACCACCCCCCGATTTCACCGACGATTTTCGCTCCGGGCTGGTCGCGCTGCTGCGCTGGCGCCGGGATGTGCGGCGCTTCGAGCGGACGGCTTTGCCCGAGGGTACGCTGGAGCGGCTGCTGGAGCTTGCCAGCATCGCGCCGTCCGTCGGTCTCAGCCAGCCGTGGCGCTTCGTGGTGGTCGAGAGCGCCGAGCGGCGGGGCGCGGTGAGAGACTGTTTCGAGCGGTGCAATGCCGAAGCTCTTGAATGCTTTTCAGGCGAGCGCGCCGCTCTCTATGCCCGGCTGAAGCTCGCCGGTCTCAATGAAGCGCCCTGCCAGTTCGCGGTTTTCGCCGACCGCACGACGCAACAGGGCCATGGGCTCGGCCGCATGACGATGCCGGCAACCATCGACTATTCGGCCGTCATGGCGGTGCACACGCTGTGGCTGGCGGCGCGGGCGGAAGGCATCGGCATGGGCTGGGTGTCGATCCTCGACGCCGCCGAGATGGCCGTAATCCTGGACACCCCGCCTGAGTGGACGCTGATCGGCTATTTCTGCCTCGGCTATCCCAGCGAGGAGCATGAGATGCCGACGCTGGAGCGCGAGGGCTGGGAGCGCCGGCGGCCGCCCGTTGTTATCAGGCGGTAGTGATACTGACAGTCACTTCGCGCCGTCTTTGCGGACCAGCTTCACGCAGATCGGGTCGCCCTTCGGCATCGGCGTGCATTGCCATTCGGGGCCGAAGCCGAAGTTCGTATCTGTGCGGCGACCCAGAAAGAGCAGCAGAACAAGGCCCACGGCAGCAAAAATGCCGATAATCAATAGGCTCCCTTTTATGTCGCCCGGCCTGGGGTGGTGGTAGGCCAGCGCGTCCCGTCAAACATGGTCCGATGTCTTTCCGTTCCGCTGATTTCCCTTCGAAACCGTGCGTGCCTGCGCAATCGCCATTTTCCCGCAAAGCCTTGCCTTTGACCAGGGCGTTGCGAACAGCCATGCGGGCGGTCGCGGCCGAATAACGCTGCCGGGGCGCGTCCCCTTGGCAATGGGCCGGGCGGCTTGTATAGAGCCCGCCACTCCACATTCCGATCTCAAGACTTTCATCTCAAGACAAGGACGACCCCATGGCGCTCGAACGCACCTTTTCCATGATCAAGCCGGACGCGACCCGGCGCAATCTTACCGGCGCCATCACCAGGATGCTGGAAGAGGCCGGCCTGCGCGTCGTCGCCTCACGTCGCGTGTGGATGAGCCGCCGCGAGGCCGAAGGCTTCTATGCCGTGCACAAGGATCGTCCGTTCTTTGGCGAACTGGTGGAATTCATGTCGTCGGCGCCGACCATCGTGCAGGTGCTGGAAGGCGAAAACGCCATTGCCAGGAACCGCGAAGTGATGGGCGCGACCAATCCAGCCAACGCCGCCGAAGGAACCATCCGCAAAGTCCACGCGCTGTCGATCGGCGAGAATTCCGTGCACGGCTCCGACGCGCCGGAAACCGCTGCTGAAGAGATCAAGTACTGGTTCTCGGACACCGAGATCGTCGGCTGAGCCGATAGACAGGTTTGACTATGAAAGCCGGGGCAAAACCCCGGCTTTTTGTTTTTGGCCCGCTCCCTTAGCGGATCAGCGGCGTGTCCCAGAGGTCGCCGAGCAGCGTTTTCAGCTCGGTGAAGCGCTTCTGCCCAAGCTCCTGCGCCCATTCCCGCTCGACGTCGAGCAGGATGTCGGCCATCTTCTGGTATGCGGCGCGCCCGCGGTCGGTGAAGTGGACGACGGTCCCGCCGCTCTCATCGGGCGCCGCCGAGCGAGTGATATAACCCATCGCTTCCAGCGTCTTCAGCAGTTGATTCATGGCCTGCTTGCTCATCGCGGCGCGCTCGGCGAGCGCGCTCGGCCGAAGGCCATCCGGGCCGGGATATTGGATCACCGCCATATGCGGCGGGCTGAGGTCCTCGAAACCCGACGCCCTGAGATCCCTGATCAGCTTGCGGTGAATGGCCATGGCCGGAACGCGCAGCAGTGCACCGATCAGCGGTGGCTTCTTTGGCGGTTCTTCCGCGGATAATGGCATTGACACTCTGGTAAATCGAGTTTACTCATTTCGGTAAATTCAATTTACCACGTGGGAGGATGAAATGCTAGACAGAGCTAGCCAGATCAGCGTCAATCCGGCCGACGAGACAATCAGCCATGGCGGCCTTGCCGTGCGCTTCCTGCTTACCGGCGACCAGTCGAACGGCAGCATCGCCGCCTTCGAACTGACGGTCGCCGGCTCGCAGCGCCTGCCCGCCCCGGCGCACAGCCACGATCACTATGAAGAGACGATGTACGGGATCGAAGGCGTGCTGACGCTGACCGTCGACGGACACCGGCACGATATCGGGCCTAGGCAGGCGCTGTGCATTCCGCGCGGCGCGGTCCATCGCTTCGACAACGACACCGCCGCGACCGCCAAGGTGCTGTGCGTGGTGACACCGGCGGCGATCGGCCCGGAATATTTTCGCGAGGCCTTCGCCATCTTCAGCACTGGCGGCCCGCCAGACCGCACCAGGCTGATGGACCTGATGCGCCGGTTCGGCCTGACGCCGGCGCCCCCGCCGCCGCAGTCTTGATTCTTAGCTCGCTGCGTTGAAGCGCAAGATATCGTGGCCGTCCTTGTCGGCGATGATCAGCTTGCCGCCATCGACACGGTATGACGCCGCCTTGGCGAGCGCCTCGAACAGCGCCTTTTCCTCGGCCATGATCTCCGGCGCGCAGGCCTTGTAGGTCGAGCCGATGTCGCTGATGACGATGGTCTCGCCATCGACCTTGGCGGTGGCGAAATAGGCGTTGCACGGGCCGCTGCCGCCCGCCTTGCCGGCTTCGCTGACCCGGAACGTCGCCTGCGGCTCCGAAATCACGCCGATACCGTCGATATATTCGACTAGCCAGCTCTGGCCGAACAGCGAGGCCGAGGTCGGCTTGTCGCTCGGCGCCACCATTTTCAGCACAATGGCCTGCGGCGCCTCGTTGAGCGGATCGACCTGATAGCGCGAGTCCGTGACGAACAGCAGCTTGTCGTCGGCGATGATGCGCGCCTGCAGCGCATAGGTCATGTTGGGCCGGATCACCGTTGGATCGAAGCTGATCTCGAACTTGATCGGCACCTGGCCGGCCGGCGCTACCTTGCGCTCGCCGACAATGGCGGCCGGCGCATCGGCCAGCGATACATCGGCAAGTTGAACCGACAGCACGGCGTTGGGCGGCAGCGCGATGCGCTCGCGATACATCACCTCGCCCTTCAGGGTTTTCTCGGCGGCGACGGAAGGCTCGGGAACGGCCAGAACGCCGATAACCAGCGGCACAAAACCGAAGACGAAGAATTCGGCGATCCTGTCCAGCATGCCCTTGCTCCCTTTTTGCCGATGCGATTTGGCCAAGGGAATGCGGTCAATACATGGCTGCGCCGAGATTTATTCGGGCCGCGCCTTCCAGCGCGCCGCAGCCTGGTCGTCGGCGTCCTTGGCCTCGACCCAGCCGCCATCGGTGCCGTCCACGCGGTGCTCCTTCTTCCAGAAGGGTGCACGCGATTTCAGGAAATCCATCAGGAAATTGGCCGCTTCAAACGCCGCCTGCCGGTGCGAGGACGCCGCCACCACCAGCACGATGTTTTCGCCCGGTGCGATCTTGCCGTGGCGATGGATGACGGTCAGGCCTTGCAACGGCCAGCGCTGAAGCGCCTCGCCGGCGATCCGGCTGATTTCGGCCTCGGCCATGCCTGGATAGTGCTCGAGTTCCAGCGCCGACAGCTGGCCCTGCTCGTCGCGGCAAAGTCCTGAGAAGGACACCACGGCGCCGATGTCGGCGCGACCCCCGGTCAGTTTCGCGATCTCGGCGGCAACGTCGAAATCGTCGCGCTGGATGCGCACCGTCGGCGCGCCGGACATGGTGTCAGCCCCCGGTCATCGGCGGAAACAGCGCGATCTCGCGCGCGCCGGCTATCTTCTCGCGATGCTCGACATGTTCCTGGTTGATGGCGACGCGGATCACATCAGGATATTGCAGCGCGTGCTCATATTCCTCGCCACGCGATTTCAGCCAGCGCAGGAGGTCGGCCACCGTCTCGATACCGGCGGGCAGTTCGACATCCTCTTCCGGCTTGCCGATCCGTTCGCGCACCCAGGCGAAATAAATGAGCCGGGTGATCATCTCACTCGTCCATGATGTGCTTGAGGCCGGCGCGGAAATAGTCGTAGCCGGTGTAGAGCGTGACGAGGGCTGCGATCCACAGCAGCACCAGTCCGGTCTGCGTGGTCAGAGGGAAGATCTTGTCGCCGGCAGGCCCGGCCAGCAGGAAGGCGATGGCGACCATCTGGATGGCGGTCTTCCATTTGGCCAACTGCGTCACCGGCACCGAGACTTTCAATGCCGCCAGATATTCGCGCAGGCCCGAGACCAGGATTTCGCGGCACAGGATGATGATTGCCGCCCACAGCGACCAGCCTGCGATGCCGGCATGGCGGTCGGTATCGGCGGCGAGCAGCAGCAGGCAGGTGGCGACCAGCAGTTTATCGGCGATCGGGTCCAGCATCTTGCCGATGTTGGACGTCTGCTGCCAGGCGCGCGCCAGATAGCCGTCGAGATAGTCGGTGATCGAAGCCAGCAGGAAGATGATCAACGCCGACCAGCGGGCGAAGTCGCTCGATTTCAGATGCCCCTCGAGAAAAAAGCACAGCACCACCAGCGGCACCGCGACGATGCGGGCATAGGTAAGCATGTTGGGCAGGTTGAACGCGCGCTTGGCCATATCTCAGGGACTCTTTCTGCCTGCGTACTCAAATCAGAACCGGATGTAGGGGGTCAACAGGCGAGATTCGATTGGCCAGACGAAAATAGCGCGCGATTGCCGGGATTCGAGTGGCCTGCGAGAAAAGAACGGCTGCTGCCATTCATCGGGACAGCGGCGTCACCGGCGCTCAGCTCTCATGGAAATGATTGTAGACGAGCTTGGCGACCTGCTCTGAAATACCGTCGACCTTGACCAGATCCTCGACTGCCGCGCGGCTGACCGCCTTGGCAGTGCCGAAGGCCAGCAGCAGCGCGCGCTTGCGACCGGGACCGATGCCGGCGATCTCGTCGAGCGGGCTCTTGACCAATTCCTTCTTACGCCGCGCGCGGTGCGAACCGATAGCGAAGCGATGGACCTCGTCGCGCAGCCGCTGGACGAAATAGAGCACGGGATCCCGCACAGGGAGCGAAAACGAGTCCCTGCCTCTGACGAAAAAACGCTCGCGGCCGGCATCGCGGTCCTGGCCCTTGGCGATGCCGATGGCCGCCACGCGATCCTCGATGCCGAGGTCGGCGAGGATCTTGCGCACCGCGCTCATCTGGCCCTGGCCGCCATCGATCAGGATGACGTCCGGCCAGGCCGGGAAGCTGCCGGAGATGTCTTCCTCGATGTCGTCGCCTGCTCCACCGGCTGCCGCGTCGTCGGGAACGACATCGCCATGTTCCTTCAGCAGCCGCGAAAAGCGCCGTTCCATCACCTCGCGCATCATGCCGAAATCGTCACCGGGCGTGATCTCGGTCGAGCGGATGTTGAATTTGCGGTACTGGTTCTTCACAAACCCTTCCGGCCCGGCGACGACCATGGCGCCAACGGCGTTGGTGCCCATAATATGCGAATTGTCATAGACCTCGATGCGCACCGGCGGCTTCGGCAGGCCGAAGGTCTCGGCAAAGCCGGCGAGCAGCCGGCCTTGCGTGGAGGTTTCGGCCAGCCGGCGGCCGAGCGCCTCGCGGGCATTCTGCAGCGCGTTGTCGGTCAAATCCTTCTTCTCGCCGCGCTGCGGCACCGAGATCGACACTCTACGGCCGGCGCGGGTGGACAGCGCTTCGGCCAGCAGTTCCTGATCCTGGACGCCTCGCGACAGCAGAATGTTCCGTGGCGTCGGCTTGTCGTCATAGAACTGCGCCAGGAACGAGCCCAGCACTTCCGCCCCCTCCAGTGCCGGATCGGCCTTGGGGAAATAGGCGCGGTTGCCCCAGTTCTGGCCGGTGCGGAAGAAAAACACCTGGATACAGACCTGGCCGCCCTCCTGATGGATGGCAAAGACATCGGCCTCGTCGACCGTGGCCGGGTTGATGCCCTGATGGCTCTGCACATGGGACAGTGCAGCCAACCGGTCGCGATAAATGGCGGCGCGCTCGAAATCGAGCTCCTGCGAGGCCTGCTGCATGGCGGCAGAGATTTCGGTCTTCACCTTCTGGCTGCGGCCCGACAGAAAATCCTTCGCCTCGCTGACCAGCTCGGCATAGTCGCTATGCGAGATCTCCCCGGTACATGGACCGGCACAGCGCTTGATCTGGTAGAGCAGGCACGGCCGGGTGCGGTTTTCGTAAAAGGAGTTGGTGCAGCTCCTGAGCAGGAAGGCGCGCTGCAGCGAATTGATGGTGCGCCCGACCGCGCCGGCCGACGCAAAAGGTCCGAAATAGTCGCCCTTGCGCGAGCGCGCACCGCGATGCTTGTAGATGCCGGGCGAGACGTGATCGCCGGTCAACAGGATGTAAGGGAACGACTTGTCGTCCCGCATCAGCACATTGAAACGCGGCCGCAAGCGCTTGATGAGATTGGCCTCGAGCAGCAGCGCTTCGATTTCGGTGCGGGTGACGACGAACTCCATCGTCGATGTCTCGCGCACCATGCGGCCGATGCGGGCGGTGTGGAACCGGCCTTGGGCGTAGTTGGTCACCCGCTTCTTCAGGCTGCGCGCCTTGCCGACATAAAGCACGTCGCCGGCAGCGTTCATCATGCGGTAGACGCCGGGCGCATTGGGCAGCCGCTTGACCAATGTCTGGATGACCTCGGCGCCGACCATGCCGTCGGCGTCGCCGGCATGCGGCGCCCAGTCTATCGCTGTGAAGGCGACATCGGGCCCGGTGGCCTCGGGCTCGACGATCTCCTCGACCGCTTCATCCTCAAGCTCGATGTCGGGCGGCATATCGTCGGCGGCGCCGGCGCGCGTCTTGTGTTTCTGGTCTGCGGGACTCATTCCACCATGCCTGTCACATCCGGCGTCTGCCATGCAAGATGCTGGCCGCCGTCAAGCGCGATCATCTGGCCGGTCACCGAGCGCGCATCCCAGAGATAGCGGATGGTGGCGCCGAATTCGGCCAATTGCGGGCCGCGCTCCAGAATCAGGCCATCGACCTGCTTCTGGAAATCATCATCGTCCTGGCGCGTATTCTTCAGCGTCGGACCGGGACCGATGGCGTTGACGCGGATGCGCGGACCGAGCGCCTGTGCCAGCATTTCGGTCTGCGTCCACAAGGCCGACTTCGACAGCGCATAAGAGAAATAGCGCGGCGTCGGCCGCCAGACGCGCTGGTCGATGATGTTAACGATCAGCCCCTCCTGCCCTTGCGGCAAGGCGCGGGCGAAGTTTTGCGCCAACAGCGCCGGCGTCTTCACATGGATGGCGAAGTGAAGGTCCCATGCCGCCCAGTCGAAGTCCTCGACGCTATCGTCGACGAACAGCGACGCATTGTTGACAAGAAGCGTGACCGGGCCGAGCGCTGCCGCGGCGCGGCCGACGAGATCGCCAACCGCATCCATGTCGGTCAGATCGGCGGCTACCACGCCGGCGCGGCCGCCTCCGTCCCTGATGCTCGCAGCCAGCGCGTCGGCCTCGGCGGTCGAGCGGTTGGCGTGGATGGCGACGGCAAAACCGTGCGCGGCCAGATCCTCGACCATCGCCTTGCCGATCCGCTTCGCCCCGCCCGTCACGAGCGCCGTTCCGGCGGCTTCGATCATCTGTCAATCCTCAATCTGCGCCTCAATTCCGCCAGCCGGCACATTGTGACGCGCCCAGGGGTTAAATACCGTTTCCACCTGGGGCAGGAATGTGGCGAAACGGCTTTTTCACCGCCTGGACCGCCCCGGATTCGGGTCGGCAGGACCGCAATATAGGACGCTGAACCCGTTGCACCAAGCCGAGTGCAGTGCAGCATCGCCTGCGTACTGACATTTCGCTGTTGCGAAGATGCAACGTCAAGCTTCGGCCTCATTCGTGCCGGGGAATGACCCATTTTCAGGTTCGCTGCCGCCGCATTTTGACACGACATTCGGAACCGTTGAGTGCCAGATCCGTTTCACCCCCCGGACGGGTTGATGGCGCTCAGGACAAACAAGCCTACGTGTCTTGTGGCTTAAGGAGTAAACAACAATGCAAACCAATCTCAAATTCGCGCCGCTCGCGGTTGCGCTGGGGCTCTTCGCCCTGAGCGGTACCGCTTTTGCTGCCGACGTCGTCTCGGAAGAGCCCCCGGCACCGGCACCGATCGCCGAGCTCCCCGTCGCTTCCTGGGCCGGCCCGTATGCCGGTCTCAGCGCCGGCTACGGCTTCAGCGGTCATGCCAAAGTCCACGACGGCGGCCCCGATATCAAGACCAAGGGCTTTGTCGGCGGCGTTTTCGGCGGCTACCAGTGGCAGCAGGAAAACTTCGTGTACGGTGCTGAAGCCGATCTCGGCTACAACGGCGTCAAGGGTGACAGCGGCGGCGTCAATTCCAAGGGCGGCTTCGAAGGCTCGCTGCGCGCCCGTCTGGGTTACGCCGTGACCCCGGAAATCCTGCTCTACGGCACCGGCGGCGGCGCCCTGAAGAACCAGAAGGTCTCGACCCCCTTGGGCAGCGACGACAACACCATGCTCGGCTGGACCGCAGGCGTCGGCACCGACATCAAGCTCACCGACAATGTGTTCGGCCGTGTCGAGTACCGATACACCGACTTCGGTTCCAAGAGCTTCGACAGTGTCGGCACCAAGGTCAAAGAGAGCGACAACCGCGTCACCTTCGGCGTCGGTATGAAGTTCTAACTGTCGTTCAAGCCACGACACAAGAAAGCCGGGCCTCGCGCCCGGCTTTTTTTGTTTCGCCCGTCAGGCCGGCACAGCCACCTTCAGCCCCGGAAACTTCTCATCGAAACGCGCTGCCCAGCGGGTCAGGCGGCCCCGGCCCTTTTCCCATTTGCCGGCGAAGCGCAGAGAGAGGTAGCCGAGGCAGGCACGCAACGCCAACTGGCCAAGCGTGATCTTCTTCGGCAGCTTCGGCGGATTGGCGTTGAGGAAATCGAGTGCGGCGGTGATCTTGGTCCACTGGCGATCGAGCCAGGGTTGATAGACCATCTCCTCCGGACGCGTGCGCCGCTCATAGACCATCGACAGCGCGCAGTCGCATATGCCGTCGGCCAGCGCCTCCAGCACTTCGGCCTCGAGGCGCTTGTCGGCATTGCGCGGCAACAACAGGCTCTTGGAAGCGCGGTTGAGATGCTGGGTGATGGCGCGGCTGTCGTGGATCGAGCGGCCGTCGTCGAGCACCAGCACCGGAATCTTGCCGAGAGGATTGGCTGACATCAGTTCAGCAGGCTTGTCCTCGGTCTTGACCGGCACCAGCTCGACGGCAATGCCGGCATGGAGTGCTGCCATGCGCACCTTGGAACTGTAGGGGGATGAGGACGCGTAGAGCAGCTTCGGCATGATCGGTTCCCTGTTTTCGGACGGCCAGTGCATGTCGCTCAAAAATGCGATTCCGGTCTTGAGAACGACGCGCGTAAAGCAAAGGTCTAGAGCGTGTCGCCTGAACCCCATCGAATGCGACCGCCTTAGTGTTGGCCGATCTTCCCTGAGGGAGCAACTGCCAGAAGGGCAAAACCAGGCGGCCAATCCGCCGACAATGAAATCGCCAATGCATGTCTCACAGAAGTGGCGTCAATTTCGAGAGAACGACATGCATCAAAACAAGACCTAAATCACCACAAAAAAGCTCCCGGGAATCTGCCAGTCGGCAAAGTTCCCGGGAGCTTTGAGATGGTCCGCTGTTACTTCTTCTTGGCGGCTGGCTTTTTGGCCGGTGCAGCCTTCTTCACAGCTGCCGTCGACTTGGCGGCGGCGGCCTTCATCGGAGCCTTGGCGGCGGGTTTTGCCGCTGCCTTGGCTGCCGGCTTCTTGGCGGCGGGCTTGGCTGCTGCCTTCGCAGCAGGCTTCGCCACAGCCTTGGCGGCCGGCTTCTTGGCGGCGGGTTTCGCTGCTGCCTTGGCGGCGGGTTTTGCTACTGCCTTAGCTGCCGGCTTTGCCGCTGCCTTGGCGGCCGGCTTTGCCGCTGCCTTCGGTGCTGCCTTCTTTACTGCTGCAGGTTTCGCGGCAGCTTTCGGTGCCGCTTTCTTTGCCGGCGCTTTCGCCGCCGGCGCCTTCGTCGTGGTCTTTGCCATGCGATGCCCTTGCGTTTGTGCCGATGGCCGTGAGTGACCCGGCGAGCTAATGCATATCTGACTCGTGCGTATCTAGCCAGCGAAGCATTACATAGAATTTCGCAGATTAAGTTTCGGTTACGCTGAGAGCATGATCGCAATGATCGGCACAGAAATCGGCAAGAAATCTTCCCGCTTCGCAGCGAACTGTTGCGAGAGAAATCTCTGATATCGCGACTCACACGTTCTTCTCGTCAAGCTCACATTCTCTTGCAACGCCGTCGATCTCACGCGGTCATCGGCGGCCTATTGGATGGCAACAATCATCGCACCGCAGAGGCTGATCTTGCTTCATCCCCACGGTTGCAGGAACAGCACTAAACTAAACGCGAGCTTTTTACTCGTATATCGAAAGTGGTTGGATGGAAGCCAGGAAAGACAGTACTTGAAGGGACAGTCTGTTGTGTTGGACGTTTCCCAGACGAGAAGGGAGATCGCCAGCTTCGGCGCAAGAGATGCCCAACGGAAATGGGAAACGAAAGATCGGGGAATCCTCCTCCCGGGAAGCCGCGGTCCCTTGGAAGCCAACGGGTGCGGGCCCCTAAGCGCCAACCCGTTCGCGCACCTGCAGCCGGCGCGAAGGCTCGGCGTGGTGGAGGTGGACGGCAAACGTATCCCACGGCGGCGCAATGCCGATCTGCATCAGGATCCGCCCGATCTCGCCGCGGTGATAGCCGCCATGCGTGACGACATGTGTCAGCATTTCCTGGCGTGACATCATCGCCCTGTCGCCGTCGGTGAAGGTGAAAGGCACAGGCTCTGACATGAGCTTTGGCGAGACGGCTTCGATATAGTCGAGATACCAACGATCCACCGCAGCGACATCAGCGCTCAATTCATCGAGTGCCGGTGTGTCCTCGGTGTTGTCGGACGCATAGCCATGACGCGTGCCGGAAAGATGCGCGGCGAATATCTTCGATACGACAAGGTTGTGGTTGATGAGACGGGTCGCCGTGTGGCGCTGATCGACATGCTCCTGCTGGTCGAGGCCCGCAAGCTTCTGCAGCAATTCACCATTCGCCCAGGCTTGATAAACGAAGAGGCTGCGGAGCAAATCCAGCGCGTCCATGGTCTGTATCCTTTGCAAAAAATGTGAGTATATTATCTATATTCTTGGCTGCTGGAGCAGACATGTCTACTCGCATTGCAAAGCCGCGCTCACGCATGCGCAAGCAGCCGCGCCAGGCGCGTTCGAGAGCGACGGTCGAGGCGATCATCGAAGCCGGTGCTCATGTTCTAAGCGCGCTCGGCTGGGCCGGCTTCACCACCAACAAGGTGGCCGATGCGGCCGGCGTCAGCATCGGCTCGCTCTATCAATATTTTCCCGACAAGCTGTCGCTGGTCGAAGCAATTCGCCGGCGACATTTCGATCAGGTGCTGTCGGTGATCGCCGAATCAACAGAAGGCGACAAGCCGCTCAAACGATTCGCGCAGGAGCTGGTGCGCGGCATGATCGATGCGCACAGCATCCATCCGACGCTGCATCAGGTGCTGCTCGACGAGGCGCCGGGCGATCGCGGCTCACGCGCCGCCCATGCCTCGTTCCAGTCGCGCTATCTTGATCACTACACGGCGGCGGTGGCGCAATATCGCAGGCGCAGAAAGGACAATGAGACCGTGGCCCGGGTGCTGTCCTCAGCGGTCGAGGGCGTCATCCACAATGCCGCGCGGCGAGACATGCTCGACTTGCCGGAACTGCAGAAGCAGTTGGTCGAGCTGATCTGCGCTTACGTATCTGGTGGGAAGGCGATGTGAGGCAGCGGCAGCAGTTCGGAGATTGGCGAAACCGGAGCGACATCAGATCTCCCCCTTGCGGGGAGATAGCAGGTTCAACGGCGGTTCTTATCCGACCTTAGCGCAGGACGCGGCAGCGGCCGTTGTAGACCATCCAGCGGTCGAAGCCCGAGACGCAGAATTCGACATTGTCGCCGATCGAGGCAAAACCCTGGCCTTCCTCGATCAAGTACCAGATGGTGCGGGCGCGGCCATCGGAAAGGCTGACGGTGGCGCCGCAATAGCGGCGGCCGATCGGCCATTCTTCGCTGGCCGGGAGATAGCGATGCTGGTGGATGCGTTGGAAATCGGTGATCGAAACATCCGGCAGATGCGGCACGTGATGCACCTGGTAGGAGAAGCGGCTGGAGATCTTGCTTAGCACCCAGGCCTCGCCGCAAACGCCGCTGTCCTCGTCGGAATAGACGGAAAGATCGGCGGCCTGCGCTGGCTGGCCGAGGGGTGCGGCCAGCGGCGTGCAAAGCGAAATCAGGGCAGCAAGAGCGGATTTGGCAAAGCGAGTCATGGCAGCCTCTCAAAGGTCGACTGCGCCCACTTTGCGGATTCGGCGGCGCGCGGTCAAGCGGTCGCGCTGCCGATGGTTTCCCGCTCCGCAACCGGTTTTTCCGGTGCGAAGCTGCGAAACCACGTCCTGACGTTTGAAAAAGCTCGCCTTGCCCATTAGGAAAAGCGGCCTGCCCATGGCCGGCGGGCCGCCGAAACCCGGTTCAGCCTTGCTTGGCGTCGCCCTGCGGTATGGCGGCCGGGTCCATCCACATCGCTTCCCAGACGTGGCCGTCAGGATCGGCCAGGCTGCGATTGTACATGAAGCCATAATCCTGCTGGGCGTTGATGTCGGCGGCGCCGCCATTTTTAGCCGCCGCCTCATTCATCGCATCGACCGCCGCGCGGCTGTCGCAGGACACGGCAAGCATGACCTCGCTCGAGGTGGCCGGTGGGATGGGGCGATCGGTGAACTGACGCCATTTGGCATGGGTGAGCAGCATGACGTTGATCGTTTCGCTCAGCACCATGCAGGCTGCGGTGTCGTCGGTGAAGTGCGGGTTGTTGTCGAAACCGAGAGCTTTGTAGAAGGCCATCGACGCAGCGAGGTCGGCGACGGGCAAGTTGACGAAGATCATACGGGGCATAGCGTCTCCTTGACAGTACACAGTTGAAACCGGACCGGCGTTGCGCCGGACCATCCTCCGATGCCTTCTCTCAACGCACCGGTTTTGCTTTGCCGCGCACCCTCTCGGTCTGCGCCTTCTGCATCGCTTCGACCTCTTGATAAGCCGAGCAAAAACTGCATCTCGGCCGCCGAATATTTCTCCAGCAATGCGTCGCCCGCCTCGAGGATCGGATGGTAGCAGCGCCGGACGAGTTCCTCGGTGCCCGCCGCGACCATGACCTTGCGCCTGTCATCGGGATCCGGCTGGCGGCTGACGAAGCCGCGCTTTTCCAGCCGGTCAATCAACGTCGTAACCGCCGCCGGCGTGAGATTTGTCTCCCTCGCTACGACGTTTGCCGGCCGCGGGCCGTGACTGATCGCGCCGAGACAGCGGCGCTCGGCAGCGCTCAGCACATAGATTTCGGCAACGGTCCCATCGAACGTTTCAACGGCATCCTGCCAGCGCGACATCGCGAAGCCTATCGCGTTGACCCGTTCCTTTTTTGTCGATCTTGGCTTCGATTCGAAATCTAATAATTAGACATCTATCTATCTGATTCTGGGATTAGCGTCAACGCCAAGCCGATTAGATGTGCATCTCCATGGTTTCGGTTCGTTGAACACAGCTGAGCATTCGCGGATGGCGCCACCGTCAAAACTTCTAGCGACTTTGTGTCTTTGCCGCGGGCGTCGCCCGCTGCGAAGCGTCGCTACTCCCCGGCCAGCCATTCCAGCGACCAGTGCGCCGGCTTTTCGACCGCCAGCAATCTGTGCAGGACCGGCAGCACGATGCGCAGTTCGCGCTCCAGCGTGAAGGGCGGGTTGACCACCACCATGCCGCTGCCGTCGAGGCTTGGTTCACGCGATGCCGGCCGGATCTCGAACTCGATGTCGAGCAGTTTTGGAACGCCGGATTGCTTGAGCGCCTTGCGGAAGGCGATGATCGCTTTGCGGTCCTTGATCGGATACCACAGCGCGTAGATGCCACCCGGCCAGCGCCTGTGCGCTTTCTGCATTCCGTCGACCAGGCGGTCGAATTCGCCGGCTTCTTCGAACGGCGGATCGATCAGCACCAGGCCGCGCTTTTCCTTTGGCGGCAGATGCGCGCCAAGCGCCAGCCAGCCGTCGAGTTCGATCACCCTTGTCTGGAAATCGCCGGCAAACAGCGTCTTCAGCCTGGCAGCATCTGCGTCGTGCAATTCGATCGCCGACAACCGGTCCTGCTTTCGCATGAGGTACCTGGCGATCAATGGCGAGCCCGGATATTTCTTCACCCCGCCATCGGGATTGAGCGAACGCACCGCTTCAAGATAGGGGGCAAGCAGCGCAGCCGCCGATTTTTCGATCGGGGCGTGGATGAGGCGGCCGATGCCGCCTTGCCATTCGCCGGTCTTTTGCGCTTCCGCCGACGAAAGATCGTAGCGGCCAATGCCGGCATGAGTGTCGACGACACGGAACGCCTTGTCCTTTTGCTTCAGATAGTCGAGCAGAAGGCTGAGCACGACATGCTTGACGACGTCGGCGAAATTGCCGGCGTGATAGGCGTGACGGTAGTTCATGCTGCGCTCATGTCGAGGAGCCTCTGCCCCAACGCGGCGGTGGCGGCTTCGAGTTCGGGTTCTCCGGCCGGCGACCGCCGAAAGCCAGAGTAAGCAGGAAGCCGATCAGGCCGACGGCCATCAGCCCATAGCCAACCGGCCGTGCGCGTTGATCGATCTCACCGGCGCCGGAGCGCAGTATCAGATCCACTGCGCGTATCGGGATATCGTCGGCGTCGCCCGGGCCGGCGGTGAAGAGATAGGCGCCTGGACTGACGGTTTCGATCACGCCGGCCTCGTCGCGAAAGATCTTGTCGGGCAGTTGCGGGCTGACCTGGCGCGGATTGTCGGCGTGGTTGAATTGCAGCGTCGAGGCAAGCACCGTGCGCCCGGCTGTGGCGGCAGTCAGCGTCAGCACGGTGC
The DNA here is from genome assembly GCF_000502555.1 of Mesorhizobium sp. LNJC394B00. Taxonomy (NCBI): domain Bacteria; kingdom Pseudomonadati; phylum Pseudomonadota; class Alphaproteobacteria; order Hyphomicrobiales; family Phyllobacteriaceae; genus Mesorhizobium; species Mesorhizobium sp. LNJC394B00. Next base: position 572,563 of record NZ_AYWH01000001.1, on the reverse strand, counting down.
GGTGCTGCGAGACAATGCGCTCGGCCTTTGCCGTCAGGTCGACCAGCACTCTGACCGGCGCGTCGCCAGCTTTCAGCGTCACCGTCACAGGCCTAAACCGTCCCTGGTCGTAGACGCGCCAGGTGCCGATCTCGTGGCCGGAGAAATTGCTCATGGCCCAGGGATAGACGAAGCCAATGGCGGCGCCGGCAAGCAGTATCAGGACAAACAGAAAGCGCATTGAGGAGATCCGGGTGTTCGACAGATTGCCAATAACGCCCCGAAGGCCAAAAAGCGATGGCTGACGCAGCGGAGCCACCTTTGTGGAGTGCGTTGGCGGCACGCAAGCCATGTGGCACTTATGGCGAATGAAGCCTTCCGCAGAAGCATCGACTCGTCTTTTCCAACCGATGCCGGTGGCTCATGCCCAATAGCACCGTGCTGATCACCGGTGCCCGCGCGCCGGTGGCGCTGCACCTGGCGCGGCTGCTGCATGGCGCCGGTCGCCGGGTGATCCTGGCCGACAGCCCGGCCCGGCCGATGGCCGCAGCGAGCACGGCCTGCGCCGCCTACCATCGCCTGCCGCCGCCGCGCTTTGCCGCCGACGCCTATGCCAAGGCGGTGGAAGCGCTTGTCCGCGTGGAAGGCATCGAACTCGTTATCCCGACCTGCGAGGAAGTCTTTTATCTCGGTCGTCTCTGGCAGCACCGCGCCATGCCGGCCCGCCTCTTCGCACCCGAGATGGCGATGCTCGCCCGCGTTCACGACAAGCATGCCTTCATCCGGCTGGCGCAGAGCCTTGGGCTCGACGTGCCGGAAACGATACTGCTGCAAAGCGAGGCCGATCTCGACGGCGTTCGTGGCCAATCGCGCGAATTGGTGTTCAAACCTGTGTGGTCACGTTTTGCCCGTGACGTACTGCTGCGGCCATCGCCGGACGAACTCGACGCCGTCCGCCCCTCGCCCGCCGCTCCTTGGGTGGCGCAGCGCTACGTCGCCGGTGAAGAGATCAGCGCCTATGCGGTGGCGATCGAGGGTGAACTCAAAGCGCTGGCGCTCTACCGTTCGCTCTATCGCGCCGGCAAGGGCGCCGGCATCTGTTTCGAGCCGGTCGAGGATATCGCGGCGCGGCGCTTCGTCGAAACCTTCGTCGCCGGCGCCGGCTGGACCGGCCAGATATCCTTCGACCTGATGCGCGAGAACAACGGCAGGGTGCTGCCACTGGAGTGCAATCCGCGCGCCGTGAGCGGCCTGCACTTCTTTCGCGATCCGCGGCGCTTCGCCGACGCGGTCCTGGAGGATGGCGCCGAGGTGAAGCCCGACGTGACGGCGCCGCAGACGGTGAGGCTTGCGATGTGGATCTACGGGATGCCGGCGGCACTGCGCTCCGGTGGTCTCGGCAGCTTTCGCCAGGCGATGCACGATGCCGATGAGCTGCTCGACTGGCCGGGCGACCCCGCGCCGAAGCGGGCGCAGTGGCGCACGCTGGCCGAGATCGCCGGCACAGCACTGCGCCAGCGCATCAGCCTTCAGGCCGCGTCGACGCGCGATATCGAGTGGAATGGGCCGGAGCAGGACTAGTCGAGTTGAAGCGGAACTTCCCGTTTTCAGCTGAGTGCGTAAGTCCTGCTAAGGTTGCCTAAACGGGATTAACTGGCTTTGCGGACAATTGCAGGCCAAGCGCCTTGGTTACGCCCAGCAATGTACTGAGGCGCGGATCGCCCTTTTCGCTCAGCGCCTTGTAGAGTGCCTCTCGGGTCACGCCGGCGTCCTTCGCTATGCTTGTCATGCCGCGGGCGCGCGCGACAATGCCGAGGGCGTGCGCAATATAAGTCGCGTCCCCGGTCTCGAACGCATCAGCGAGCAGTTCGGCTTGAGACTCAGCATCATCAAGATATTCGGCGGCGTCGAATGGTGTGGTTCTGAGGGTCATATCAAACTTCCTTTGCCATTTTCCTGGCTTTTCCGATGTCCCTGTCCTGCGAGCCTTTGTCACCGCCGCAGAGCAGGATAATGACCGTGTTGCCGCGCCGGACGAAGTACACGCGGTATCCCGGACCGTAATCTACGCGCAATTCTCCTATGCCATCGAAGAACTTGGCATCTCCCAACAGCCCAGCCTGAACGCGGACAATCCGTTGGGTGATCTTCTTTACGGCGCGAATGTCCGTGAGCCCTCTGAGCCATTTTCGGAATTCGTCAGTGGATCGAACTTCGATCATCCGTGAACTATAATTTACAGCAGAACTGGAATCAAGTGCCGTGAACTTTAGATTACAACTCGATTTGGTGCACCCGCGGCTCTGCCGCCGCCGGTGGCATCTTGCCGTCGATGATCGCCGCTATGTCGCGGCGCAGGAAATCCAGCGGGCCGATCGCCGGCTGAACCTGCGGCGATATACGGGCGTTGTCGCTGGCCGATTTCAGCACATGGCGATCCTGCTGCAGGGCAAAGGCAAAGAGCGGCCGGAAAGCAAGCGCCTTGAGTTCGCCGAACAGGCCCTGTCGCGGGCCGATCAGCCAGCCGACGCCTTCGACGGTCCGTTCGTCCGCCTGACGCAAATGGAAAGTGGTCGCCAGCGCCAAGCCGCCCTTGCCCCAATATTCGAGTTCGACGATGCCGGGATGGCGGTAGCGGCCGATGGTCTTGGCGCGCTCGCCTTCCAGCAGCCGGCTGACCAGCCCCTGTTGGCGGTCCTCGCCGGTGTAGCAGCTTTCGACCCAGCCCTTGCCGCCGGTCACCTCGACGCGCACGAGATGGCGCTTTGCGGTCAGGCCGCGCAGCACACCCTTGTGGGTGAAGTGGGTGTGAGTGGCGTCGAGAATGTTCTCGGCGGCGTCGAGCACCGTCGATCGCGCCGAGCTTCGCACCCGCTTCACGACGACATCCTTGCCTTGCATGCAATGGAGATAGGGCTCGCCCTCAGGCGTGCCTGCCGAGACGAAGACGACGCCGTCGCGCTCGATCGCGCTGTAGCGGCGGATACGGTAATGCGGGACGTCGCCGACATGGCCGGGAATGGCGGTGCAGCGCCCTTCCCCATTGTAGCGCCAGCCATGATAGGGACATTCGATCTCGCCACCGACGACCTTGCCGGTCGAGAGTTCGACCAGGCGGTGAGCGCAGCGGTCGAAGAGGGCGGCAATGCCTTTCGCCGAGCGGAACAGCACCAGTGGCGCGCCGTCGAACAGGATGCGCTTCGGCTTGGCTTTGATGTCGGCAGACCGCATCACCGCCTGCCAATAGTCTTTGTCTTTCTGCTGCCGGGTGTCGCTCAAAGTTCAAATCTCCTGAGCAGGGGAATGCCGATCTTCGCGAGCACAAATTCCATGATCCGCACCGCCATGCGTTGGCGGCGCGGCNTCCTGAGCAGGGGAATGCCGATCTTCGCGAGCACAAATTCCATGATCCGCACCGCCATGCGTTGGCGGCGCGGCAGATGGGCAGCATAGACGGCGTTGTATTCCACCGTCGCCACGGCGCCGCGCAAGCGTTTGAAGGCGGCGGCACCGGCGCTCATGTTGAAGAACAGGCTGTGCGCCATCGCATGATCCTGCGCCAGCGCCATCATCATGCGGTAAAGGCCTTCGCTCACCGGGAGGCCGGTGTCGTAGCCGACGATGGGCTGCGTCAGTGTCCTGCCGTTCTGAGACAAAGCGGCGACGGCGACCAGTTCACCGCCGGGACGACGCAGGCCTGCCAGTTGCAGGATGCCGCGACGGTGCGTCTCGCCGATATAGCGGGCCGTGTAGTGCGGGTTGAGCGGCGTGTATTTGTCGAGATAGAGCATCCGGTAGAGCGCTTCGGCGCGCGCATAGTCGGCCTCGGTGAAGTCGCCATTGCCGACCTGCTCGAAAGGCGTCGTGGGCAGCCGCTTGCGGTCGCGCTTCATGTCGTTGGTCATGGCCGAACCGTCGCCTGCGAAGATGTAGATCTGCCGCGCCGCCAGCATTCGAAAACCCTCCGCCTTCAGCGCTGCGATTGTCGACGGATCGGCGATCTCGTTCAGGGAGCGGATGAGAACAGCGCGATCGGGAAAACGCGCGGTGAGATCGTCGCGCATCGCCGCGACCGCGTTGCGATCGAGCAGCGGCACCGGATTGGTCGAATAGAGCCAGTTGTTGACCTGAACCTGATGGTCAAGGCCGCTCATCCTGACCAGCGGCGCGCACAGGCCGATCAGCATCCGCATCGTTTTTTGCAGCAAGGGCGAGGAGACGAAATTGCGGGTCTCGTCGATGGCATAGTCGACATAGGCGCTGGACGGGCAGCAGATGTAGCAGTTCGGCGCTTCGCTTCTGTCGTTCAGCGTCAGCGGAAAGGAGCGGCCGGCGATCTCGAAGGTTTCGACAGCCACTGTCAGATTGCGCACGAGGTCGCGCACCGGCACCTCGTTGAAAAGCTGAACGAAGGCTTCGACCTCACGCGGGTTGTTTTCTACCCGGTTCGTCTGATCGAGTGGCAACATAGCGAGCCGGTTCATGATGCCGCTCCCAGGTGGCATTCGACCCGACGCAGTTTGCGGCCGGTCTCCAACGGCAGGTCCCTGCGAACAAGGCTGACCGAAGCTGTCGCCTGGCGCGCCGCCAGCAAATTGCGCACGGACTGATGGGCGGCGGTGGCGGCTTCGTCGGCAAGCCCGGGGGCCAGGCTGAGTTCGATTGCATCTTCAGCGGTCTGGACCAGGCGGAAATCGTCGATGCGCCGGTCGGCCTTGAGCACCGCATTGCGTAGTATGTCGGGCGTGACGAGGAGCTGCCCGTGCGGCGAGGCTAGCCGGAAAGCGTCGTCCATGCGGCCGACGATCTCGTCCAGCGTGCGCAGCGGCGAGCCGCAGCGGCATGGCTTTTCGGACAGCCGCAGCAAGTCGTTCATCCGGTAGCGCGCCATGATCTGGGTCCGGCGGCGAAAGGCGGTGATCAGCGGCATGACCAGGCCGTCGCCGGCCGGTTCGAACTCGAAGAACACCGAATCCTCGGCCAGATGCAGCCCGCCCTGGCGGCAGGTGACGGCGAACAGCCCTTCGGTCGCCATGTAGATCTGGTCGACCTGACCACCAAAGAATGCCTCTATGACCGGCCGGTCAACCGGGTCGAGCGTTTCGGCGGCGCTGAAGACACGCTGCGGCTTGAGCCGAAAGCCCTCGGCCGCGAAGTGCCGCAGTATCTTCGGTGGCGCGATGATCACCGTCGGCGCGAAATCTTCGAGAGCGCCGCGCCAGCTCTCCGGACCGCGCGTCAGATCGAAGAAGCGCAGGTCGATACGCCGCGATTTGCGCGCGCTATCGTAGAGCCCGGTGTTTTGCGGCAGGATCACCGCAACGCGCTGCCGGCGCCAGAGCAGATCGGGCACGGCTTTGGCCAGGATGGTGCCCAGCCAGCGGTATTTTTCCGCCTCGGAAATGACGAACAGGCCACGATTGCCCGACGTGCCGGTGCTGGAGCCGACAGTCAGCTCGCCAATGCGGCTATCGCCGGCCTGCGCCTTCCAGGCCTCGGCGGCCGAGACGCCATGAATGTTGAAGCGCTCGAAATTGCCCATCAGCGTCGCCTTGTCGGTCACCGGCAGATCGCCGAGATGACGCGGCGTCTTGCCGTAGAACGGCGCGCGCGGCAGGTCGCGGTCGAGAAAGCGGCGCAAGGCATGACCTTGCCAGCGTTCGAAATTCTCACGGCTCTTGCGCGAGAGCCATTGCGTCAACACAAACGAACGGGCCGCTTCCGTCGGCCCGTTCATGCGCTCTCTCCGGCCAGATCGTAGGCCGTCACCGCCGGATCATGACAAAGAACAACCTCGCCGCCGGTCGCCAGAAACCGGCGCAACATTACGCTGGTCGGCTCGATCGCGGCGGCATCCTCGGCCAGCAGGGTTGCCGGCAGACCGGGAGTTCGGTTTTCGACAAGGGCCGCGAACAACCATTGCGCGTCGACGGCGTAGAGCAGCGGCCGCTCCAGATTTGGGAACGAAAGGCCGAACTGGCCATCGGCATGGCCGGGCAGACCGACTGCGATGACGCTGCCGTCGCCGAACAGATCGGCGCCGCCCGGTACGCCGCCACGCGGCTCGACCTGCCGCTTCGACGACAGCCCGTCGAGTCGGGCCTCGAAGTCAGACGGGAACAGTTCCTTGAAGACGCCATGGCGCAGATTCTGCAGGGAAGTCTTGGCCTTCGCCCGCGCCCAGGCGGTGTCATTGGCGATAAGCCGAGCGTTGGGAAACAGCGACAGGCCCGACATGTGGTCGGCATGGAAATGCGTGACGATGACGGTGCGCACATCCTGCAAAGACAGGCCGAAGCGCGCCAGTACCGCGAGCGGCTGCTCGGCTTCGTTGAGCTGGGGCCGGAGGATCGCACTGTAAAGACGCAACGCCGTGCTGCGCTCGCTGCCTTGTGTCACATGCGGCGTGTAGCCGGTATCGACCAGTACGGGGCCGGCCTGCGGATGCATGATCAGGCCGTAGCGGACACGTAGCCTGACCTTCGCCCAGCTGCCGCCGCGCAGGATCAGGCGCTCGACTGCGCCGACAGAGGCGCTGTTGGCGAAGACGATCTTCACGCAGCCTCCCNCGCCGCGCAGGATCAGGCGCTCGACTGCGCCGACAGAGGCGCTGTTGGCGAAGACGATCTTCACGCAGCCTCCCTGCTTTCCGTCGCCTTGCCGAATGTGCGATCGAGCCCTTCCTCGAACGACACTTTCGGCGCCCAGCCGAGGATGCGGCCTGACTTGGAAAGATCGAGGCTCTGCGCATAGGCGAACAGGCCAAGACCGTAGCGCGTCACCGGCGGTTCCGGGCAGCCGGGCAATATATTCGCTACCGTCTCCGCTATCCCGGCCGCCAGCATGGCGGGCCAGAGCGGCATTCTGCGCCAGCGCGGCTGCACGCCGGCGCGGGCGCAGGCCGCCTCGGCAATGCGGCGGACCGGCACCACTTCGCCGCCGGAGATGTTGAATACCTGTCCCTCGGCAGCGCTGCCGGCGGACAGCGCGGCAAGCACCGCATCGACGACATCCTCTATATAAGTGAGATCGATGCGCGCCTTGCCGTCGCGAAACAGCGGCAGCGGCCGCTGCCGTGCCACCTGCAGCAGACGCGGCAGCAGCGTGCGGTCGCCGGGACCGTAGAGGCCGCGCGGCCGTAGCACCACCGGGCTGATCTCAGGCGCCGCCAGCACGATCTCCTCGGCCTGCCGCTTGGTGCGGGCATAGTGGTTGACCGGAGGGGGCAAGGCCGCATTCTCGGAAACTCCGAGCTGGTCGCGATAGGCGAAACAGACCGTCGGGCTGGAGATATGGACGAAGCGGCGCACGCCTTGCCCGCGCGCGAAATCGCTGAGGTTGCGGGTAGCTGTGACATTTGCCGTCTGGAAATCCGCCAACCTGCCGAAGGGCGCGGAAAGTGCCGCGCAGTGGATGATCGCATCGACTCCGTCGAGAGCGCGCGCGGCAGCTGCATCGAACGGTTGAGACAAATCGAGCCGAACGACCCGATGACCAGCGGCTTCGAGCGCCGCGCAGCGTTTGGCGTCCCTGCCAAGACCCAGCGCAGGTGTACCCAGTGCAGCCAGCCGCGCCATGACATGCGCGCCGAGGAAGCCGCTGGCGCCGGTGACGAGGACGCGTCCCACGGTCATGCTTCCAGCGCCATGCCGCCGAACGACACGCCGGCCGAGGTGCCGAGGAACAGCACCTTGGCGCCGGGCACAATGCGTTGTTCGCGGCGCGCGACGTCGAGCGCAAAGGGGATGGAAGCGGCGATCTGATTGCCGTAGCGCGCCGCGATGTCGACGAGCTTTTCCCTGGCGAAGCCGGTCTGGCGCGCCATGTGGGCGAGCGCGAAAGGGCTTGCCTGATGCGGCACGACGAGGTCGACATCGTCGTGCCGCCAGCCGGCGCGATCGAGCAACTCCGCTACAAAGCCGTTGAAATGGCGTGACGTGACGCGAAACAGTTCCTTACCCTCCATGTGGAACAGGCTGTGGCGGGCGAATTCCTCGGGCTCACGATGAAAGTCGAACCGGGTGCCGCCGGAGCCGATGCTGCAGGCCGCATAGGCGGAAGGGTAGGTGCGCATCAGATTGGCCGCCACCCCACCTTCGCCAGGGGCTGCCTGTTGCAGCACGGCGGCCGCCGCGCCATCGCCGAAGAGGGCCGCAATTTCCGGCTGGTCCTGCCACGGCAGGGCGCGCGAGGCGATTTCAGACGAGAACACCAGCGCCGTCCGGCATTGCCCGGCCTCGATCAGGCGCGACGCGGTCTCGAAGGCTGTGAGGAAACCGAGGCAGGTGCTGTTGACGTCGAAGGCGGCCGCCGACCCATCGGCAAGGCCGAGGCGCTGCATGACCAGCGGAGCCGTCGACGGCAACGGCTGATAAGGCACGCCGCAACCGCCGATGACCAGATCGACACTGCCTGCCTCAAGTTCGGCATCGGCAAGCGCCAGACGGGCTGCGGCACAAGCAAGGTCGACCTGCGATTCGGCGTCGCAGACATAGCGTTCGATGACGCCGGTCGCGGCCTCGAAATGTCCATCGCCATACCCCAGCCGCGCATCGAGGGCGCGCGACGTCACGCATCGAGCCGGCACGGCCCGCCCGGTTCCGATGATCCTGATCCGCATTCTCAGCCCGCCCAATGAGCCTGCATCCAGTCAATCCATAAAACGGATCCAATGTGATGGCCATCATCAAGACGAATGCGTGGGAACTATGGAGCCTTCAGTGGATTGCGTCTAGAATCTCTCGCAAGTATAAAGACCCGTACGGGGGCGATTATGGCCAGATCTTTTTTCCGCTTTATTTCTTCAATTTTTGGCGCGTCCGACGCCAGACAGGAAGGAAAAGCCGAGCCCAACAGAGCCAATACAGGGGGCTTGATCAGAGCCGAATGGCCCCATGACTATCAGTTCCTCTTTATCGAACCACCTGCGAACGAAATCGCGGAAGCGTTGGACGGCTGGAAGTGGATCGGACTGGATGGCCTTGAACCAGCTGCGGTGTCAGCTTTCGGCGACATATTTTTCCGTGCCGGCGACGGGTCGGTTCGTCATCTCGATATGCTCGACGGGAAATTGACCAGAATTGCGGGTCATTGGGCGGAATTTCAGGCCGACTTGCAGAATGAAGCGCGCCGCGACGAGTTGCTGCTGGCGGGCCTTGTCGTTGCCGCCCGAAAGAACGGACTGATTCCGGCAGCCGGCCAATGCTATGATTTCAAGAAGCCGCCGGTGCTTGGCGGCGAAATGAGTCTGCGAGAGATGGAAACGACGTTTTTCGTTGTGAAGGTGCATATCGCCGGCCAAATCCATCGGCAGGTGAAAGATCTCCCGCAGGGCGCGAAGATAAACAAGGTTACGATCAGCGACCGATAACGCGACTTACGCCTTGCGCTCCCAGCGACGGTCGGGCGTCTGCTGCCAGTAGGTGACAGCGTGGCCCGCTTCTTTCAACACCTTCCAATGCGTCCGCGCCCCTTCGACCTGGGCCGCGTCATGGCCGTCGAACAGGAACACGGCGCGTTCGTAGCCGGCGAGATCGGCGGGTGCGGCGCCATCGACGAGGAAGCGTATCTGCGCCTGGTTGGGGTTGGCGTCGCTCGTGGTGAGCAGGATTGGCTGTTCGGCCGGATGGGCTTCACGGTCGGTCGCGTGCGCGAGGAACGAATCGTCCCTGAATGTCCACAGATGCAGGTCGAGCGCATCGCGCCGCTCCTCGGTCCCTGTCTGCACCACGGCGCGCCAGCCGCGATCGACGCTGCGCTCGAGCAGGCCGGGAAGCGCATCCTCCAGCGTCGATTCGGTCAGGTGGTAGAACAGGACATCGGCCATTCCCTGCCTTATCCCTCGTAATTGTCGCGCACCAGCCGGTCGAGCAGCCTGACGCCGAAACCCGAGCCCCAGGACTGGTTGATCTCGCTCGGCGGCGAGCCCATCGCGGTGCCGGCGATGTCGAGATGCGCCCACGGCGTTTCCTTGACGAACCGCTGCAGGAACTGCGCGGCGATGATGGCGCCGCCATAGCGGCCGCCGATGTTCTTCATGTCGGCGTTCTTGGAATCGATCAGCTTGTCGTATTCAGGCCCAAGCGGCATGCGCCACAGCCGCTCCTGACTCGCCTGGCCGGCCGCCGTCAACCTGTCCGAAAGTTCGTCATTGTTGGAGAACAGGCCGGCATAATGCTGGCCGAGCGCGACCATGATGGCGCCGGTCAGCGTCGCCAGATTGACCATGAATTTCGGCTGGAAGCGGTCGTTGCAATACCACAGCGCGTCGGCCAGAACGAGGCGTCCTTCGGCATCGGTGTTGAGCACCTCGATGGTCTGACCCGACATCGAGGTGACGATGTCGCCGGGGCGCTGGGCATGGCCGTCGACGGCATTTTCCACCAGCCCGACGATGCCGACGACATTGGCCTTGGCCTTGCGCGCGGCTAGCGCCTGAATGAGCCCGATGACGGCCGCGGCGCCGCCCATGTCGCCCTTCATGTCCTCCATGCCGGAAGCCGGTTTCATCGAATTGCCGCCGGTGTCGAAGGTGACGCCCTTGCCGACGAAGGCGACCGGTGCGTCCTTGGCCTTGCCGCCCTTCCATTGCATGACAGCCATCCGGGCGCCGCGTGGCGAGCCTTGCGCGACACCGAGGAGCGAGCCCATGCCGAGCTTCTTCATTTCCTTCTCGGTGAGGATTTCGACCTCGACGCCGAGCGCTTCCAGTTCCTTGGCGCGGGCGGCGAATTCGATCGGGCCGAGCGTATTGGCCGGTTCGTTGACAAGGTCGCGCGCCAGAAGCACGCCGTCGATGACCGCAACCTCGTCGGCGAAGGCCTTTTTCGCCGCGGCAGGATCGGCGGTGTGGATGGTCACCTTGACCGGTTTCTTCGGCTCGGCATCGTCCTTGTCTTTCCTGGTCTTGTATTTGTCGAAGGAGTAGCTGCGAAGAATGATGCCGGCGGCAAGGTTCGCCGCTTGCCTGCCGCCAATCTTTGCGCCCGGCACATCGAGGATGACGGCCACCTCCGCTGCCTTGCGCAGGGACGCGGCGATGGTGCCGCCAAGCTTCAGCCAGGCAAAGTCATCGAGGCCGGCGACCTTGCCGGCGCCGACCGCCACCAGTCGGTCGAGCGATGTTCCCTGCGGCGCCAGCACTTCCACGACACCGGCGAATTTTCCGGAAAACTCCGCCACCGGAAACGCCCGCGCCAGCGTTCCTGAGGGGTCGCAGGCCTTTGCCGGTTCGCCAAGGCCACCATCGTCGGCCGCCAGCACGAAGATGCTGCCCTTTTTGGGTGCGGCAAATTTGGCGAAGGCGATCAATGGTCTCAAAGTCATCAGGTCCTGCTTTCGGGAAACGGCTCAGATTTTCAGGAAAAATGCATTCTCAGGGAAGATGCGCGACATTTGGTCGTTTTCCTTGATTTGGCAAGACTTTGCCGGAATCAGGGCTCATATGCGCAGCGGAATCGATAACGATTCGTCGCGGCACGGCCCCGCTTTCCTGCCGCAACCTGTTGTTAACCATCGATGTTCTCCCTTTCTTATCCATTGCCGCCGACACTCCGGCCTGCGGGACGGGCGATGTGGGACGGAGAATCGGATCGAACTGCCTGAAAGAAATGGCCAAACGCACCCAGTTGTACAGCCGCAGCCGGACGACTACCTTGTCCGCGGGCATGATGCCGTTCGGCAAATCGAGAAAAGCCTTACATGAAGGTCGTTGAACGCTACATCATGCGTCGCGCGTTGGCGGTGTTTCTCGCTGCGCTGATCTGGACGCTGGCCATTGTCTGGACGACGCAGGTGCTTGCCCGCATCGACCTGGTCACCGACAGTGGCCAATCGGCGCTGACTTTTTTCGAGGTCGCGGGCCTCATCATCCCCACCATCATCCCGATCGTGGTGCCATTCGCCCTGGTGGTGGCGGTGGCCCAGACGCTCAGCGTCATGAACTCCGATTCGGAATTGGCCGTCATCAACGCCGCCGGCGCCTCGCGCTGGACGATTGTGCGGCCGGTCCTGCTGATCGCGCTGGCGGCCAGCGTCTTTTCCTTCGCGGTCGACAATGGCGTCGAACCCTATGCCAGGCAGAAGAACCGCCAGCTGATCGCGTCCTCGCGCGCCGATCTCTTGTCGCTGATCATCCAGGAAGGCACGTTCCGCAAGATCGACGACGGGCTGTTCCTGCAGATAGGCGAGCGGCTTCCGGACAACCGGCTCGGCGGCATCTTCGTGGCCGATTCGCGCGAGGAAGGCGCCAATCTGATCTATTATGCCAAGAGCGGCAGCGTCGTCGAAAAGGGTGACGAGAAGGTGCTGATGATGAATGACGGCGTCATTCATCGCAAGACGCTGACCGGCGACCTGTCGGTCATCCGCTTCACGTCCTACGCCTTCGACCTTTCCGCCTTCATGTCGGCGGCGAACGATATCATGCTCCTGCCCAAGGACCGAACGACGCAATACCTGCTCAACCCGGATCCGAACGACAAGATCTTCCAGCGCAGGCCCGGCGCCTACAAGGCCGAGCTCGACCAGCGCTTTTCCGAATGGTCCTATTCGCTGGTGTTCGCGCTGATCGCGCTGGCCGTGGCAGGCGATGCGCGCTCACACCGCGAGGCGCGCATCCACCCGCTGATCACAGCCATCGCCATTGCGCTGTTCGTGCGCTGGCTGGGCTTCTTTGCCGCCGGCAAGGCCGACAAGATCCCGCAATACGCCTATATGGTCTATGGCGTGCCGGTCATCGCCTCGGCGGTCGCCATCTGGTTCATCGTCACCTCGCGAAGCATGGAACTGCCCGGCAGCTGGGCCGACTGGATGACGAATTTCGCCGGCCGCGTCAGCGATGGCTGGACGGCGCTCAAGCTGCGCCTCAATCGGCGCTACACATCCGGCCAGGGAGCCTGACGATGGGCTGGACCCTGGGCCGCTACTTCTTCTTTCGCTACGTGTCGATCACGATCTGGTTCTTCATCGGCCTTCTGGCGCTGGTGTTCCTGATCGACTTCACCGAGCTGTCCGGCCGCATCACCGGCCTGCCGGGCTTCACCTACGGCACGGCGGTCGCGATCTCGGCGCTGAGGATGCCAATGATCATGCTGCAGACGGTGCCGTTCGTCGGTCTGTTCTCGGCGATGGCGACGCTGGTGTCGCTCAACCGCAAATACGAGCTGGTGATTGCGCGATCGGCCGGAGTGTCGGCCTGGCAGTTTCTGTTGCCCTGCTGCATAGGTGCGCTGTTATTCGGCATACTATCGGTCGGCGTGCTCAATCCGATCGCCGCGCATGGCTTCTCATGGTCGGAGCAGATGGAAAACCAGCTGCGATCCGGCAATTCGAACGTGGTGGCGGCCGATGCCACGCCGTGGATCCGCCAGAAAACCAACTCGGGCGACACCATCATCGGCGCCCGCGCCATCCTGAACCAGGGCCTGGAAATGGCCGACACCGTGTTCTTCGTCCTCGATCCGCAGGGCAACATCGTCGAGCGCAAGGACGCCGCGCGGGCCTTTCTGCGCGACGGCTACTGGGAATTGCAGGACGTCAAGGTGTTCAAGGACGGCAACATCCGTTCCGAAACGACCGACCAGTTGCCGACCAACCTCAAGCCGGAATTCGTGCAGGAACGGCTGGCGCGCCCCGAAACCATCCCGTTTTACGACCTTCCCGGCAAGATTGAGGTTGCCCGCTCCTTCGGCCTCAAGGCAAATGCCTTCGCCATGCAGTTCGATTCGCTGGTGGCGTTACCGTTCCTGCTTGTGGCCATGACGCTGATTGCGGCAACAGTTTCAATGCGATTTGCGAGGATGGGGCAGTCGGCAACGATGATTCTGGGTGGCGTCCTCGCCGGCTTTCTGCTTTATGTCGTTTCGGTATTGGTCAAGGCATTCGGCGTGGCGGGATTCGTGCCCACAGCCGTGGCTGCATGGGTTCCGGTTGTCGTGGCTATGTTCTTTGGGGTGACATTCCTGCTATACAAGGAAGACGGCTAGTGAGGGAGGCGGCTTTGCGCAGCCATAGGCAGGCCGGTTTGGCGCGCCTCTATTCGGCGAGCGCCTTGGCATGCCTGCTCGCCTGTGGCGTGCTGACGGCCCCTGCGCTGGCGCAGGACGTCACCGACGTGGCAACGAAGGTTCCCTCCGGCTCCCAGATGCTGCTGGCGGCCGACACGCTCGTCTATAACAACGACAACCAGACGGTCACCGCCATCGGCGGCGTCCAGATCGACTATGGCGGCAACAAGCTCGTCGCCCAGCGCGTCGTCTATGATCGAAACACCAAGCGGCTGGTTGCCAGCGGCAATGTCGAGATCGTCAACAGCGACGGCACCAAGATCAACTCGCAGCATATCGATATTACCGACGATTTCGCTGACGGTTTCGTCAATGCGCTGCGCGTCGAAACGCCCGAAAAAGCCTATTTCGCCGCCGAAAGCGCCGAGCGCATGGGCGGCGTGCTGACAACGTTCCACAACGGCGTCTATACGGCCTGCGAGCCTTGCGAAGACAAGCCGGACAAGGCGCCGACCTGGCGGATCAAAGCCAGGAAGATCATCTGGAACGGCGAAAAGAAAACGGTTCGCTTCGAGAACGCGAATTTCGAATTCTTCGGTTTCCCGCTGGCTTATCTGCCGGCGTTCGAGATCGCCGACCCGACGGTCAAGCGCAAAAGCGGCTTCCTGATCCCCAGCATCGGCTACAACAATCGTCTCGGCGTCGGCGTCAAAATCCCCTACTACTTCGCTTTGTCGCCGACCTACGACCTCACCGTTACCGGCAGCGGCTACACCAAGCAGGGTTTCCTCGGCGAGGCCGAGTGGCGCCAGCGCTTCAACAATGGCCAATACACGCTGAAGCTTGCCGGAATCAACCAGCAGGACCCTGGCGCTTTCCGTGATTTCGCGGCTTTCCCCGGCGGCTACAATGTCAATTCGGGGCCAGCAGGCGATCCGAACAAATTCCGCGGGATGATGGGCACCAAAGGCCAGTTCGCCATCAATCCGCGCTGGGACTTCGGCTGGGATATCCTGCTTCAGACCGACAAGAATTTTTCGCGTACCTACACGATCGAAGGCTACAACGACGCCGTGCATCAATCGTCCGTCTACCTGACCGGCCTAAACGACCGCAATTATTTCGATGTGCGCGCCATGCGCTTCCAGGTTCAGGAAAACACACCGGACGGCAACGTCGCATCGCGCAGCGACAAGCAGCC
The DNA here is from genome assembly GCF_000502555.1 of Mesorhizobium sp. LNJC394B00. NCBI lineage: Bacteria > Pseudomonadati > Pseudomonadota > Alphaproteobacteria > Hyphomicrobiales > Phyllobacteriaceae > Mesorhizobium > Mesorhizobium sp. LNJC394B00. The sequence goes on along the minus strand of NZ_AYWH01000001.1, from coordinate 557,377 downwards.
CTGGGTGTTGCCGTCGCTCGACTATGCCTACATCCCCGACATGTCGGTGGCCGGCGGCCAGCTGTCGTTCAACGTCAATGCACGAGTCATTCGCCGCGACGATCTCGATCAGGCCTATTTTACCCCCTATGTGCCGGGCTCAGGCGTCCAGCGCGTGCGCGGCATCGAGGGCGAATCCGGTCGCCTCACCGCCGAAGCCGAATGGAAGCGTACCTTCACCACGGACGGCGGATTGCAGTTGACGCCCCTTCTGGCTCTGCAGGGCGACGTCGACTATCTCAACGCTTCTTCGGCTTCGCTGACTGCGGTAAACCAGATGGCAACGAATGTCGGTGCCGCCGACGACATGCGGTCTTCCTTCGCCCGTTACATGGCGACCGCCGGCCTTGAGATGCGCTGGCCGGTGCTGTTTTCGATGGCCCGCTCCAGCCATATCGTCGAGCCGATGGCGCAGGTCTTCATGCGCCCGAACGAGCAGTATGTCGGCGGGCTCGCCGTTCCCAACGAGGACGCACAGAGCTTCGTCTTCGATGCCACGACGCTGTTCGAGCGCGACAAGTTCTCCGGCTACGACCGCGTCGAAGGCGGCAGCCGCGCCAATGTCGGCTTCCGCTATTCCGGCGCCTATGACAATGGCTGGGGCACCAATGCCATCTTCGGCCAATCCTACCAGCTGGGCGGCCGCAACTCCTTCAATTCGCCGGATCTGGTCAATGTCGGCGCCAATGTCGATGGCGCCGCCAATTCGGGCCTGGAGACTTCGACCTCCGACTATGTCGGCCTTGTCGGCTTCAGCAGCCCGAGCGGCTTCTCCGGTTCGCTCAGCGGCCGCTTCGACGAGCAGACCTTCGAAGTTCGCCGTGCCGAGGTGAAGGCCGCCTATTCCGGGCTGCCGGTTTCGCTGAGCGCCAAATACGCCTTCATCCAGGCGCAGCCGCTCTATGGTTTCACCACCGACCGCCACGAAGTCACGCTCGGCGCCTCGACACACCTGGCCGAAAACTGGCGCGTCTTCGGCACCGGCACCTACGACCTGCAACAAAGCGTGCTGGTCAAGGACGGCGTCGGCTTTGCCTACAATGATTCCTGCTTCACCTACCTGATGACGTACTCGGAATCACGCGACATCAAAACCAAGGAAGTGTCGCAGAATGTCGGCTTCAACCTGTCGTTCCGCACGCTCGGCGATTTCGGCTCGTCCCAAAGCTCGATCGACTCCATCCAGTAGAGCCGGCTGACGACATCGTTTTGCCGCATAAAGCGGGCACGGATTTCGCCAATATCGGGCTGGAATCGGCCAAAACCGGGCTAGAATTGGGATGCTTTCGATGAGGAAATACCTGTTTTCGGCAGGATTCGCGCTCCTGTTCGCGGCGACCTCGGTCTCTGTCACCACGATGGTACCGCCGGCCTTCGCCAGTGAAATCAAGTATGTCGTCAACAACATGCCGATCACCACCGGCGACATCGCGCACCGGGCTGCCTTCCTGAAACTGCAGCGCAAGAAGGGTGACGCGGGTCAGGAAATGATCGACCAGACGCTGCGTATGGCGGAGGCCAGGCGTCTCGGCATCCGCATCTCCGACGCCCAGGTAGAGGCTGCCTATCAGCGCTTTGCCTCGAGCAACAAGATGCAGCTCAAGCAGCTCGACGGTGTCATGGCGCAGTCCGGCGTGACCAAGGAGCATTTCAAGGAATTCATCCGCTCCCAGATGGCGTGGAACCAGGCGCTGAGCGCACGCTACAGCGGCGGCGGCGGGCAGGTGAGCGAACAGGATCTGGTCAAGCGCATGCTCGAAAAAGGCGGCGCCAAGCCAAGCGCCACCGAGTACATGCTGCAGCAGGTGATCTTCGTGGTGCCGAAGGCCGAGCGCAGTGCCACACTCGCCAAACGCAAGCGCGAGGCCGAAGCCATGCGCGCCCGCTTCAATGGCTGCAACACCACGCGTGAATTCGCCAAGGGCCTGATCGACGTCACCGTTCGCGACCTCCCCCGATTGCTGGCGCCGCAACTGCCGCCGGACTGGGCCGAGCAGATCAAGGCCACCAAGCTGGGCGGCGCCACGGCCGTGCGCGAGACCGATCGCGGCATCGAATTCATCGGCATCTGCTCATCGCGCGAGGTTTCCGACGACAAGGCGGCCCAGATGGTGTTCCAGAGCGAAGGCAGCGGCGACAAGAACGCCGACGAGCTCTCGGCCAAGTATGTCGAAGAGCTGAAGGCGAAAGCCAAGATCGTTACGCGCTGAACCGGCCCAGCCGTGCATGAGACAGAGCTTCCGCTGGCGCTGAGCGTCGGCGATCCATCCGGCGTCGGTCCGGAAATCGCCATTGCCGCGTGGCAGAGCGCCCGCGGTTCCGGTGCCGCGCCCTTCTATCTTCTCGCCGATCCGGCGCTGATTGCCGCGCGGGCGCGCCGGCTCGGCGCGGCGGTGGCAATCGCCGAGACGGTGCCGGCCCAAGCAGCTGGTGTCTTTCAACACGCCTTGCCCGTGGTGCCGCTGGCGGCCCACTTCACCGATGATCCCGGCCGGCCCGACCCGGCCAATGCCGCCGGCATCATCGAGGCCATCGATCGCGCCGTCGCCGACTGCCTTGCCGGTCATGCGGCCGCGGTCGTCACCTGTCCGATCGCGAAGAAGCCGCTTTACGATGCCGGGTTCGGCTTTCCCGGCCATACCGAATATCTGGCGCATCTGGCCTCGCTCCATATAGGCGGCGCGGTGATGCCGGTGATGCTGCTCGTCGGCCCCGAATTGCGCACCGTTCCGGTCACCATCCACATCGCGCTGGCCGAGGTGCCGAAGACGCTGACGACGGAGCTGATCGTTGCCATCGCGCGCATCACCGCCGGCGATCTTGCACGCCGTTTCGGCATCGCCAGGCCGAGGCTCGCGCTTGCCGGCCTCAATCCGCATGCCGGCGAAAGCGGCGCCATGGGGACAGAGGACGAGCGCATCATTCGTCCTGCGGTCGACATGTTGCGGGCGCAAGGCATCGATGCCTTCGGGCCGCTGCCGGCCGATACGATGTTTCATGCGCGCGCCCGCGCCGGCTACGACGTGGCGGTCTGCATGTATCATGACCAGGCGTTGATCCCGGCCAAGGCGCTGGCCTTCGACGAGGCCGTCAACGTCACGCTTGGCCTGCCGTTCATCCGCACCTCGCCCGATCACGGCACAGCCTTCGACATCGCCGGCAAGGGCATCGCACGTCCCGACAGCCTGATCGCGGCGCTGAAGCTGGCCCGCCGGCTGGCCGATACCGGCGCAAAGCCCGCAGCTGCATGAGCCCAAAATCATGAGCCCAAAATCATGAGCCAAATTCATGAGCATTGACGGGCTGCCGCCGCTGCGAGAGGTGATCGAGCGCCATGGACTGCAGGCAAAGAAGGCGCTTGGCCAGAATTTCCTGCTCGACCTCAATTTGACCGGCAAGATCGCGCGGGTCGCCGGCGACCTCAGCGACAGCACGGTGATCGAGGTCGGCCCCGGCCCCGGCGGGCTGACCAGGGCGCTGCTCGCTGCCGGTGCCGGCCGCGTCGTCGCCATCGAGCGCGACGAACGCTGCCTTGCGGCCTTGGCCGAGGTCTCCAACCACTATCCGGGCCGGCTCGAGGTGATCAGCGGCGATGCGCTGAAGACGGATTTTGCCGCTCTTGCCAAGACCGCGTCACAAGTCGGCCCGGTGAGGATTGCCGCCAACCTGCCCTACAATATCGGCACCGAGCTGTTGATCCGTTGGCTGACCGTGGCGGACTGGCCACCCTTCTATCAATCGATGACGCTGATGTTCCAGCGCGAGGTGGCCGAGCGCATTGTCGCCGGTGCCGGCAGCGATGCTTATGGCCGGCTCGGCGTGCTGGCGGGCTGGCGGACCGAGGCGAGGATCGCCTTCGACGTGCCGCCGCAAGCGTTCACGCCGCCACCCAAGGTAACGTCGTCGGTGGTGCATCTGGTGCCGCGCGCCAGCCCTTTGTCAACCGACGTGAAAAAACTCGGCCGCGTCACCGAAGCCGCTTTCGGCCAGCGCCGGAAAATGCTGCGGCAGAGCGTGAAGAGCCTGGGTGGCGAGGCACTGCTGACGCGCGCCGGCATCGATCCGACCCGGCGTGCCGAGACGCTCAGCGTCGAGGAATTCGTGCGGCTGACAAACGCGGTTTGACCGGCGGCGCTGGTCGGCCGTGGACCCAAATCGCATCCTGTGTGACAGCGACGACAAGCAGCTAATAGCGGCATGCAGTTGCCGGTGAGTCGCCGAGCGTGATATTGTCGTCATATGAAAAAGAGTACCTCAAGCCTCCGGCCGACCCAAAGCCAGTTTGTCCTGACCAGCGGCAGGGGCGAAAAAATCAGCGCGGTTGAAGGCTTGAAGCTATCGCAACGTATGGGCTTCATTCTGAAGGAAAGCCGTGAGCGCGGCCTGAGCGGGGATGAGCGCAGGGCGCTTATCAAGGACCAAGTAACCCGCAAGAAGTAGGATCGGCAGGTGGTCTATGCCGCTGAACATGATCCGCTGTGCTAGCCAGGCACGACCGTTCTCCGCAACAGGCTGAATATCAAAGACCAGGCCCAACTCGATGAATTCGAGTTGGCACTTTTCCTGACCAGGGCCGACGAACATATCCCCGCAGGCCGTCTGGATTTCGAGCACTACAAGGCTGTCCATCATCACCTGTTCCAGGACGTTTATGAATGGGCGGGAGAGGTTCGCGCCATCCGCATCGGCAAGGGGGGGGCAACTGGTTCTGCTATCCTGAGTATATCAACCAGGAAATGCATAGAATTTTCGGCGAACTCGCCGACGGTGATTATCTCTGCGAACTCGACCTCGACGCCTTCGCCGTTCGGGCCGCGCATGTTTTGGCCGAAATCAATGCCGTCCACCCGTTTCGCGAAGGCAACGGCCGCACGCAGCTTACCTTTCTGGCAATGCTGATGGAGAATGCGGGATTCCCATTCAATGCCGATATGCTCGGTCGCGAAAACGTCCTGAATGCGATGATTGAGAGCTTTGCCGGCGAGGAAACCCCATTGGCAGAACTCATAAAAGATATCGCCAGCCAGTAACAGATGCCCACAGCGTCATATTGCCAGATCGTTTGCCAAAGACGCCTTCATGGGGACAGCCGGCCATCGGGGAACGACAGCTGCCTATTCCGTCTTCTCGTCCAGCAACCCCGAGACGAAATCGAACAGCCCGGGCCGGCGGTCGCGCCGCAGCCTTTCCGCCGTCACGATTCCACGCACTTCGGCGAAGGCGCGGTCGAGATCGTCGTTGACGATGACAAAGTCATATTCCTTCCAGTGCTCGATCTCGTTGCGGGCGTTCTTCAGCCTGGTCTCGATCACGTGCTCCTGGTCCTCGGCGCGGCGCTTGAGGCGCGACTTCAATTCCTTCATCGACGGCGGCAGGATGAAGATCGAGACGATGTCGGCGCGCATCTTCTCCTTGAGCTGCTGGGCGCCTTGCCAGTCGATGTCGAAGAGCATGTCACGGCCCTGCGCGAGCGCCAGTTCGGCCGGCTCGCGCGGCGTCGCGTAGCAATTGCCGTGGACCTCGGCCCATTCGAGCAACGCGTCGGAATCGCGCAGCCGCTCGAACTCGCGCGTGGTGCGGAAGTGATAGTGGACGCCCTCGATCTCCGAGCCGCGGCGTGGCCTGGTGGTGACCGAGACCGATAATTCCAGGCTGCCGTCGCTTTCCAGCAGGTTGCGCGCGATCGTCGACTTGCCGGCGCCCGACGGCGACGACAGAACCAGCATCAGCCCGCGGCGGCGAATGCGGGATCCGAGATCCCTGGCAACCATCGGCTCCTTGCCACCCATTCGGGTTTACTCCAGATTCTGGACCTGTTCGCGAAACTGGTCGACCACCGCCTTCAGTTCCAGCCCGATGGCGGTGACAGTGGCGGCGTTCGACTTGGAACACAGCGTATTCGATTCGCGGTTGAATTCCTGCGCCAGAAAATCGAGCTTGCGGCCGATGGCGCCGCCATTTGCCAGCAGCGCTCTGCCCGACGTCACATGCGTCTTCAGCCGGTCGATCTCTTCACGGATATCGGCCTTGGTGGCCAGGAACGCCGCTTCCATGTGCAGCCGGCCGGCATCGAGGTTGGCCGACGCATCCATCAGCAGCCGCACCTGTTCGGCGATTCGCTCGCGGATCGCCGCCGGTTCGCGCGACGGGTCGGCCTCGGCTTGAAGCGTCAACGCCTCGATGGCGTCGATATGGCCGGAAAGCAGCGAACGCAGCGCTTCGCCCTCGCTCTGGCGTGCCTGCTCGAGGCCTGTAAGCGCCGTTTCCAGCGCGGACAGGATTGACGCGTCGAGTGCTGCCCGCACCTCCTCGGTTTCGCTGGTTTCAGGGATATCGAGCACGCCGCGCAGGGAAAGCAGACCGTCGGCAGTTGCCGGACCAACACCGAACTGGTCCTGCAGCCGCTTGGCCAAGCCCGCCAGATCCCTGAGGAAGGCTTCGTTGACCACTGGCTGCGCCTGCTGGCCGGCGGCGCGGCCGACGGTCAGCGTCGCCTGGAAATTGCCACGCGAAAAGCGCTTCTGCAGCGTCTGCCGCACAGTCGGTTCGAGCCGCTCGAAACCTTGCGGCAGCCGCAACCTGACCTCGACGCTCTTGCCGTTGACCGACTTGACCTCCCAGGCGATCGAGGCGCCGTCATGTTCGGCAACAGTGCGTGCAAATCCGGTCATGCTCTGCAAATTCATGATGCGGCTCGTGTCTCCCTGATGGTCCGATTCTAATAATTGCGCATGCGTTCGATATCACGGGCAGCGCGAATGTCAGAATCGCAATACCGGCAAGATCTTGATTTCTGGTGTCGTTTCGATCTCGCGGGGCTGAAATCGAGCGAAGCAGAGGCACCCGAGCAAGACCGAAGACGCTTCGAACGGCGCTACTCGTTCAAAGCAGCAGCGCGTCCGCCTCTGTCCGCATCGCTTAAGGTCGATCCGTCTGAAAGCGCCGGCCTGCTACTGGGCGGCACCCGTATCGCCGGCATCACCGCTGTCACCGGCGGCATCGCCACTTGCGTCACCGTTGTCGTCGCCATCCGCCGGCGCATCGGTCTGGCCCGGAGTCTTGGCGCCCTTGGCGGCGTCTTCAGCCTGCTTCTTCTGCAGTGCCCGGTAGCGGGCAACGTTCTCATTGTGCTCGGCAAGCGTGGTGGCAAAGACGTGGCCGCCGGTGCCGTCGGCGACGAAATAGAGATCATCGGTCTTCGACGGGTTGGCGACGGCTTCGAGCGCGGCGCGGCCGGGATTGGCGATCGGCGTCGGCGGCAGGCCGTTGATCAGATAGGTGTTGTAAGGCGTCTGTTTCTGGATGTCAGATTGATAAATCGGCCGGTCGGCGGGTTTGCCCTTGCCGCCGAACAGGCCGTAAATGATGGTCGGATCGGATTGCAGCCGCATGCCCTTGGCCAGACGGTTGAGGAAGACGGCGGCAACGCGCGAGCGCTCGTCGCCCCGGCCGGTTTCCTTTTCGACGATCGAGGCCAAGGTGACGAAGTCGTCGACATTGGCCAGAGGCAGGTCGGGCGCGCGCCGCTGCCAGACCTCGTCGACCAGCTTCTTCTGGTCGGCGAGCAGCTTGTCGACCATCTGTTGGCGCGTGGCGCCGCGGGTAAAGCGCAGCGTGTCGGTGGCGAGGCTGCCCTCAGCCGGCTTGGCGGCCGGCATGTCGCCGGTCAGCGCATCCTGCTCGGCGATGCGCTGCAGCGCCTGCTCGACCGTCAGGCCCTCGGGAATGGTCAGCGAGTACATCACCGACTTGCCGCTCTTCAGAAGCTCCATGATGTCGCGCATGGAGGCGCGCGGCTTTATCTCGTATTCGCCTGCCTTCAGCGCTGAATCATTGCCATAGACCCGCACGGCGATGCGGAAGATGCGGGCATCGCTGATCAGCCCACGCCGTTCGAGCTGGTCGGCAATATCCTGGACGCCGGTGCTCGGCTTGACCAGGAAGGTGTCGCCGGCCACCGACGGGCCCGGTTCGTTGAATGCCTGCTTGCCGAAATAGAGCGAAACGCCGGCGGCGAGGATCATCAACATCACCGCGGAGATGACGAAGTTCATGAACACGACGACTTGGCTGCGCGAGGCGCGCGAGCGCTTTGGTGGTGGTGTGCCGGCTTCCGGGCGCAAAGCTTCGGCCGCGGTCTTCGGCACGATCGGGCCGGTCTGCTGGTTTTGTCCGAATTGTCCGCTGCCGCCCGGATTGGTGTTCATTAGCGCCCTACCATCTGATCTCTTAGAGCGACCATGCGCCCGATTGGACGCACAGCGTGCCCTAACATTTCAAGCCTACGCATCGTGCTTTTAAAAAAAGCGCCTTCGGTTTCAGGCCGATGCGACGAATCCCCAGCGGCAGAGTAGGCTTGAATATGGCAAAATTGACGACAGACCGCTGGCGCGCCGGTCGATACCGCAATCAGCCTGTATAACGCTGGAATACCAGCGAAGCGTTGGTGCCGCCGAAGCCGAAGGAGTTGGACAGCGCCACGTCGACCTGGCGATGCCGTGGCGTGTTCGGAACAAGATCGATCGCGGTTTCGCGTTCCGGGTTGTCAAGATTGATGGTAGCTGGCGCGATGTTGTCTCTGATAGCGAGGATCGAAAAGATCGCCTCGGCGGCACCCGCGGCACCCAGGAGATGGCCGATCGACGACTTGGTCGACGACATCGAGATTTTCGAGGCGGCGTTGCCGACCAGCCGCTCGACGGCGCCGAGTTCGATCGTGTCGGCCATGGTCGAGGTGCCGTGCGCGTTGATGTAGTCGACGTCGGCGGGCGTCAGCTTGGCCCGGTTCAGCGCCGCCGTCATGCAGCGGAAGGCGCCGTCGCCGTCTTCGGCCGGTGCAGTGATGTGATAGGCATCGCCGGTCAGGCCGTAGCCGGTGACCTCGGCATAGATCTTGGCGCCGCGCGCCTTGGCGTGTTCGAGTTCTTCCAGCACGACGACCCCGGCGCCCTCGCCCATGACGAAGCCGTCACGGTCGCGGTCATAGGGACGCGAGGCCTTCTCAGGCGTGTCGTTGCGGTCGGTGGACAGTGCCCGGCAAGCAGCGAAGCCGGCAAGCGATAGTCTGGTCACCGGCGATTCCGCGCCGCCGGCCAGCATCACGTCGGCATCGCCGAAGATTATCAGCCGGGCGGCATCGCCAATGGCGTGCGCGCCGGTCGAGCAGGCGGTGACGACGGCGTGGTTGGGGCCTTTCAGCCCATGCCGGATCGATACCTGGCCAGATACCAGGTTGATAATGTTGCCGGGAATGAAGAATGGACTGATACGGCGCGGTCCGCGCTCTTTCAGGATGATAGCGTTCTCGGCGATGCCCTCGAGGCCGCCAATGCCGGAGCCGATCATGACGCCGGTGGCGCAGCGCTCGGCTTCGGTGCTGGGCTCCCAGCCGGAATCCTTCAGCGCTTCGTCGGCGGCCGCAATCCCGTAAAGGATGAAGTCGCCGATCTTGCGCAGTTCCTTGGGCTCGAGCACGGCTTCGGGATTGAGCGTGCCGTTGGTGCCGTCACCGCGAGGAATGACGTGGGCGATCTTGCAGGCAAGATCTTCCACTTCGAACTCGGTGACGCGCTTCGCGGCGCTGCGGCCGGTCAGAAGTTCCTTCCAGCTGTGCTCGAAGCCCATGCCGAACGGCGAAACCAGGCCAAGGCCCGTGACGACGACACGCCTCATCGCAGGTCCTCCCCGGTGATGACTGCGGATGGTGTCAGGCCGAAGCCTTGTCGATGTACTTCACGGCATCGCCGACGGTCAGGATGGTCTCGGCCGCATCGTCCGGAATCTCGACGCCGAACTCTTCTTCGAAGGCCATGACGAGTTCGACCGTGTCGAGGCTGTCTGCGCCCAGATCATCGATGAAGCTCGCCTGCTCCGTCACCTTGTCGGCATCGACGCCAAGATGTTCGATGACGATCTTCTTGACGCGCTCTGCGGTGTCACTCATTTGGGGCATCCTCGTCTTTTGTTTGTCTGTCTTCGTTAGCGGGCAGAATGCCGCTAATCAAGCTGAAAGATGGTCCTGCCGGAAACGCAACGATGCCGGACCGGTTTTTGCCCGAACCGCCGGGTTGCGGGCCGCATTACACGAAAAATGGCTGAGGTCCAAGGCGAAATGGTCTCTTTTCACAAGCCGGCCATGTCTTCTTATCACCCGGCAATATCCTGTCAGATCATGGCCATGCCACCGTTGACATGGATGGTCTGGCCGGTGACGTAGGCTGCCTCGTTGGAGGCGAGATAGGCGACGGCCGACGCCACTTCAACACTCGTGCCCATGCGGCGCGTCGGGATCGCGGCCATTATCGCGTCTTTCTGCTTGTCGTTGAGCTTGTCGGTCATGGCCGATTCGATAAAGCCCGGGGCGACGCAGTTGACGGTGATGTTGCGGGTGGCGATCTCCTGCGCCAGCGACTTGGAAAAGCCGATCATGCCGGCCTTGGAGGCGCAATAATTGGTCTGGCCAGGATTGCCGGTGACGCCGACCACCGAGGTGATGTTGATGATGCGGCCATGGCGGCGGCGCATCATCGGATGGGTCAGCTCGCGGGTCAGCCGGAACACGGCGGTGAGGTTCACCTCCAGCACGCTGTCCCAATCCGCGTCCGCCATGCGCACGAACAGGCCGTCCTTGGTGATGCCGGCATTGTTGACCAGTATGTCGACGCCTTCGAGTTCGGCTTCGGCCTTCTGGCCAAGCGCCTTGACCTCGTCACGGTCGGCAAGATTGGCCGGGAACAGCTTTACCCGGTCGCCGAGTTCGCCGGCCAGGGTCTCCAGTTTCTCGATGCGGGTGCCGTGCAGGCCGACAATGGCGCCTTGCGCATGCAGCACCCGGGCAATCGCCTCGCCAATGCCGCCCGATGCGCCGGTGACGAGCGCCTTGCGGCCGGTCAGTTCGAACATTTTCGTCTCCTGATCTTAAGAGAACACCCTTCCCACGGGAGGGGTTGAATCGCCAGTGGATTATGCAAGCGCGGCCAGCGCCGCCTCGACATCTGGCGGCGTGCCGACGGCGGATGTGGCGATGTCGCGGTTGATCCGCCGCGCCAGGCCGGAAAGCACCTTGCCGGCGCCGATCTCAAACAGCGTGGCGACGCCGTTGGCGCCGAACCACTCCACCGTTTCGCGCCAGCGCACGCGGCCGGTGATCTGCTCGACCAGGCGGCGCGCGATCTCGTCGGGGTCGCTGGTCGGGGCTACAGTGACGTTGGAGACGACGGGCACGACCGGTGCATTCTTGGTCACGCCGGCCAGCGCCTCGCGCATGACATCGGCCGCCGGCGCCATCAGCGCCGAATGGAAGGGTGCGGAGACCTGCAGCATCAGCGCCCGCTTGGCGCCCTTTTCTGTGCACAGTTTCGCGGCGAGTTCCACCGCCGCCCTGGCGCCGGAGATCACCAGCTGGCCGCCGCCATTGTCGTTGGCGATCTGGCAGACTTTGCCGGATCCCGTTGCGGCCTCGGTGCAAGCGGCTTCGACGTCGGGCTGTTCCAGTCCGATGATCGCCGCCATGGCGCCCTCGCCGGCCGGCACCGCCGCCTGCATGGCGTTGCCGCGGATGCGCAGCAGCCGGGCAGCATCGGCGACCGAAACGAAACCGGCCGCGGCAAGGGCGGAATATTCGCCGAGCGAATGACCGGCAACGTAGGCAACCTTGTCCTTCAGCGAAAAGCCGCGCGCTTCCAGCGAGCGGATCGCCGCCAGCGAGACCGCCATCAGCGCCGGCTGGGCATTGGCAGTCAGGGTCAGCGCCTCTTCCGGGCCTTCCCAGATCAGTTTCGACAGCTCTTCGCCCAACGCATCATCGACTTCCTCGAACACCCTGCGTGCCTCGGGGAAGGCGTCGGCGAGGTCCTTGCCCATGCCGACAGCCTGGCTGCCCTGTCCCGGAAAGGTGAATGCGACGGCCATTTGGGCGCTCTCCAGCGGCTGATTTTTCCTGCCTGTGACGCAAGGCGGACCGTCAAGTCAAGCCCGGAGGCGGCATTTCGGCTCTCGCTTGAACCGGAGCTGACCTCGAGTCCCTGTTCCCAAAGGCTTTTTGCCGATCACACCTGATGAAAACCGCTCACGAATCGTTTGCTGGCTCTTCTTATTTTCGCCACAGGCGCTAGCTTTTGCATGACAGTTCTATGACAGAACGGTGGCGCGAGTGGAAATACGCGTTGCTTGGGCCGGGGGAAGAGACGTGGCTAGGATCAGGAAAGGCGCGGCCGTACCCGCGCCACAATTCTTGGAAGACGATCCGTCCACCGGCTACCTGCCGGGGCGCAGATGGCCGGTCATCCGCTACGGTCTGGTCACGCTGCTTGCCTCCGCCATCCTGGTGTTCGCTATCGAATGGATCGTGCGCGGCGACTTCTTCGGCACGGTCGACTTCTTCCTGCAGCCATTCAAGCCGGGCTGGACCACCATCATTGTCTTTGCATTGGTGCTGATGGGACTGGACGCCGTGCTTGGCCGCAGTCACCAGAGCCTGATGATCGTGGCGCCCCTGACGCTGGCGCTGGCCTTTGTCGGGCATCAGAAGTCGCATTATCTCGGCGATCCGCTCTACCCAACCGATTTTCTTTATTCGCGCCAGATCATGGCACTGATGCCGCTCCTGGTGCGCGAGCGGCCCTGGACGGCGCTCGCCATGGCGGTCGGCATCGTCGCCGGCCTGTCGCTGCTGATCTATGGCTGGCGGTTGTGGCGCCGCAAGGTTCCGATCCTCAGCCGCAAAGGGCGGCTGGCGCGGCTGACGCTGGCAGTGCCGCTGCTCGCCTTCTTCGTCTCGATCATGGACTACGCCACCTTCTCGTGGACCCGCGACCGGCTGCAGATCATCCCGATCATGTGGGACCAGAAGGAGAACTACGCCTCCAACGGGTTTGCGCTGGCCTTCGCGCTCAACGTGCCGATGGCGCATGTCTCGGCGCCGGCGGGCTATTCCGACAAGGCGATCGACGCGATCGACAGGCCTGCTGTGGCGGCCTCGGTACCGGATGAGAAACCCGACATCATCGTGGTGATGAGCGAATCTTTCTGGGATCCGACCAAGCTGCCCGGCGTCACAATCACGCCTGACCCGATCCCCAATGTGCGGGCGCTGCGTTCCGGCTATATGTTTTCGCCGGAATTCGGCGGCATGACCGCCAACATCGAATTCGAGGCGCTGACCGGCTTTTCCAATGCCTTCCTGCCGGCGGGCTCGATCCCCTACCAGCAATATGTGCGCACGCCGACGCCGTCGCTGGCGACCTTCCTGAAAAGCGAGGGCTACCGGGCGCGCGCCATCCATCCGGGCACCAACTGGTTCTGGAACAGGGGCGCCGTCTATGCCGATTTCGGTTTCAACGATTTCCGCTCGGAAGAGACGCTGCCGCCACTGGAAAAGCGCGGGCCGCTGGCTTCCGATGCGTCGATGACCGACGAGATCATCGCAGAGGCCGACGCCAGCGAGCGGCCGGTGTTCTTCTTCGCCGTCAGCCTGCAGAACCACGGTCCCTACGAGCCGTACCGCTATTACAATCCGACCCACAAGGTCGTGGCACCGATCAGCACGTGGGCGCGGGAATCGCTGCTCAGCTACGCCGAGGGATCGGCCGATGCCGACCGTGGCCTCGAGCGATTGATCGAATGGGCGAAGAAGCGCGAGCGGCCGACGGTCATCGCCTTCTTCGGCGACCATCTGCCGCCGCTCGGCCCCGTCTATGTCGAAACCGGTTACCTGAAGGACAATGTCGCGCCGCGCAAGGAACCGACGCCGGAGGCGGCACTGGAGCATCATCAGACGCCGCTGGTCATCTGGTCTAACCGCACCGGTCCGGCGCAGGATATGGGCGCGGTGAGCCCGGCCTTCCTGCCCTACCATATCCTTACCACGGCCGGGATCACGCACCCCTACTATACCGGCTTCCTGGGCGCGCTGCGCGAACGCTATCGCGTCGTCGACCGCAATCTGCTTTTGACACCGTCAGGTGAGGCCACGCCGGACTGGGCGCGGCAGAAGGACGTTGATCCGGCGATCAACGACTTCCGCCTGCTGCAATACGATATGATGTTCGGCAAGCGTAAGGCGGCTCCGGACTTCTTCCCCGAAACGATCAACGGTGGTACCCCGCATACGAGTTGATGCCTGGTATTTTTCCAACCCTGCGACGCCAGGACGCTGTCCGGAGCATGCGTTACCCTTGCCTTCCAGCCAATTTGCTATATAGACGCCCGCAATCTGCCGGTCCTTGCTGGGGGCTGAACGGAGGGCCGGAGGTTTTACCCAAAACCTTCGTGTGAAGCCAGAAGCGCTTCCGCCTCCCGTGTCTCCGCTCTCGACCGTCTCGAAATGCTCCTTTCTTCCCCGCCCCCTCGGGACCAGCGGGTCAGAGAAGTTGCAGAGGCTTTGCCGCGAGGATCCGGGAGAGAAACGAAGAAAGGCACTGAACCACTATGGCTCTATACGAACATGTGTTCCTTGCCCGGCAGGACCTCTCGCAGCAGCAGGTCGATGCGCTTGTCGAACAGTACAAGGGCGTCATCTCCGCAAATGGCGGGTCCGTCGGCCGGGTCGAGAACTGGGGACTGAAGTCCCTCACCTACCGGGTCAACAAGAACCGGAAGGCTTACTACACGCTTATGGACCTCAACTGCCCGCCGGCAGCGCTCAACGAGATGGAGCGCCAGATGGGCCTGTCCGAGGACGTGCTGCGTTTCCTGACCGTCAAGGTCGAGGCGCATGAGGAAGGCCCGTCGGCCATGATGCAGAAGCGCGAAGAGCGCTCGGAACGCGGCGGCTTCGGCGACCGCGACCGTGGTGATCGTGGTCCGCGCTCGTTCGGCGACCGTGATCGCGGCGACCGTGGCGATCGTCCGCCGCGCTCATTTGGCGACGCCGGTGGTGATCGTGGTCCGCGCCGTCCGCGCGAAGGCGTTGAAGGAGGTGCAGAATAATGGTCGACATCAATCAGATCCCGACCCGGCGCCCGTTCCATCGCCGCCGCAAGACCTGCCCGTTCTCCGGCGCCAACGCGCCCAAGATCGACTACAAGGACGTGCGTCTTCTGCAGCGCTACATTTCCGAGCGCGGCAAGATCGTGCCGTCGCGCATCACCGCCGTCAGCCAGAAGAAGCAGCGCGAACTCGCCAAGGCGATCAAGCGCGCCCGCTTCCTCGGCCTGCTGCCCTACGTGGTTCGCTAAGACTTTCGAGCGGGCGGTTCGCCGCCTGCTTCCTTCTCCCACGGCGACGGGCGCCGCAGGGGTAATTTGATGATGCATGTCGTTGTCCCAAAACCGGGACCACTCTTGGCGACGTGCATTGAAATCCCGAGTTGAGGTGAAAAGCCTCTAACTGCCGCGACAGGCAGGACAGCGACACCGGCGCCAAGGCGCTCAGAGCTTCCTGACCTGTTCCATTCAATTCGGCGCCGATCCCGCGGTCGGTGCCCAGACGAAGGAACAAGACCATGCAAGTGATTCTTCTCGAACGCGTTTCCCGCCTCGGCCAGATGGGCGATACCGTCAAGGTCAAGGACGGCTTTGCCCGCAACTTCCTCTTGCCGCAGGGCAAGGCGCTGCGCGCCAACGAAGCCAACAAGAAGAAGTTCGAAGGGCAGCGCGCGCAGCTCGAAGCGCGCAACCTCGAGCGCAAGTCGGAAGCCAGCCAGGTTGCCGAAAAGCTCGACGGCAAGAGCTTCATCGCCGTGCGTTCGGCCGGCGAGACAGGCCAGCTCTACGGTTCGGTGTCGACCCGCGACATCGCCGACCTGCTGACCGCCGAAGGGTTCTCGGTCAACCGCAACCAGATCCAGCTCAACCAGCCGATCAAGACCATCGGCGTCACCAATGTGGCGATTGCGCTGCATCCGGAAGTCGAGGTCACCATCAGCCTCAACATCGCCCGCACGGCCGACGAAGCCGAGCGCCAGGCCAAGGGCGAGACGCTGACCACCGCCGAAGCCATCTATGGCGACGACATCAACGACAACGCACGGCCGGAGAACTTCTTCGACCCGAACACCGAGTTCGAAGGCGGCGAAGAAGACAACGCCTGATCCCGCACGGGGCCTGATCGGGAAGCGAGGGGAGCAGCGCTCCAATCACTTCCTCGTCATCCAGCCTTTCTGGACCAATGCCCGGGCCTCTCGCCCGGGCATTTTTGTGCCAAATGGAACTTTTCGAACCCCTATATATTGTTGCAGAATTGGTCCGCCAGTCTGACCGTGAGGGGACATTTGGTGATGAATATTCTGTTGAAGCGCGTTCTCGACCGCCTGGTGCGTACGGGCAATCTGAAAGTCACCGGGCCGAAGGGCTCGACAGTGGTTTTCGGCGACGGCAGCGGCGAGCCGGTGCATATGCACATCAAGACCGCGCATGCCGAGCGCGCCATTACCTTCGATCCGATGCTGGCCGTGCCGGAAGCCTATATGGACGGCGAACTCGACATCATCGAGGGCGGCGTACTGGGTATGATGCGCATCGCCTTCCAGAACATGGGCAGCGGCGGTATCGACGCCACCTGGTCGAAGGCCATCGAGGGTCTGCGCCACGCCTTTCGCCGCCTGCAGCAGATCAACACCGCATCACGGGCGCGCCGCAACGTGCAGCGCCACTATGATTTGTCGGGTGACCTCTACCGGCTCTTCCTAGACGACGACATGCAGTATTCCTGCGCCTATTTCGAACAGCCGGACATGACGCTCGACGAGGCGCAGATGGCCAAGAAACGCCATATCGCCGCCAAGCTCAGGCTGAAGGCCGGCCAGACCGTGCTCGATATCGGCTCCGGCTGGGGTGGGCTCGGCCTCTATCTCGCCAAGGCTTTCGATGTCGACGTGCAAGGCGTGACGCTGTCGACCGAGCAGCACGGCGTCGCCACCGACCGGGCGCATGCGCAAGGCTTGCAGGACCGCGTGCATTTCGACCTCAAGGACTACCGCGAACTCAACGAACGCTTCGACCGCATTGTCTCGGTCGGCATGTTCGAGCATGTCGGCGTCAACCACTTCCGCACTTTCTTCGACAAGTCGGCGACGTTGTTGAAGCCCGACGGCGTCATGCTCTTGCACACGATCGGCCGCTCCGGCGTGCCGTGGGCGACCAGCGCCTTCATCCGCAAGTACATTTTTCCGGGCGGCTACATTCCCTCGCTGTCGGAGGTGATGCCGGCGATCGAGAAGTCGGGCCTTGTGGTCACCGACATCGAGATTTTGCGGCTGCACTATGCCGATACGCTGAAGCATTGGGGCCAGCGCTTTGCCGCCAACCGCGACAAGGCCAAAGCCATCTACGACGAGCGCTTCTGCAGGATGTGGGAGTTCTATCTGGCGGCTTCGGAAGCCGCCTTCCGCTGGCAGGATCTGGTGATCTTCCAGATCCAGATCGCCAAGAAGAAAGACACGCTGCCGATGACGCGCGACTACATGGCCAAATGTGAAAAGGCGCTCGAAATGCGCGAAATGGGGCATCGTCAGGAGGCGGCGGCCGCCGAGCCTGCTGTCGCTAGGTCTGTGCCTGCCAGGTCCGTTGCTGTCAGGTCCGTTGCGGCCAAGCCAGCGCGCCGTCGCAAGGTGGCGGATCGCGAATAACGCCTCGATTGCGATTGCCGCTTGCCATTGACGGCTCTGACACTGAAAAAGGTCTCGTTCTCGCGAGACCTTTTTTAATGACCTGCCTGCCCACCATCGCCACCACCCTTGTCGAGTTCGCCCGCGCCTCGGTGCTCGCGGCACGCGGAGCCTGAGCGTGGAACTCCCCGCCTCGCTGCGACAAGGCGTCGAGCGCCTGCTCGAAACGATACCGCTGGCGGTGCTGCGCCAGGCGGCGAAGACGCTGTCTGACCGCTACCGCGCCGAATTGCGCGACGGCCGCCCGCACATGGCCGAAGAGATGGCGGTAAAAGCCTATCTGGCGACGCGGCTGCCGGCGACCTACGCGGCGGTACGGGCCGGTCTCGACGAACTCGCCTATGCGCGGCCCGATTTCCAGCCAACGAGCTTGCTCGATGTCGGCGCCGGTCCTGGCACGGTGCTTTGGGCCACTACAGACCTGTGGCCCGACCTCGAAGAGGCGGTTCTGGTTGAAGCAAGCGCCGCGGTGCGCAAGGTTGGCCAGTCGCTCGCCCTTGATACCATCGCCACCAGGATGGACTGGCGCGCCGGCGACGTGACCATCGACCTTGCCGATCTCAAGCCTGCCGATCTGGTCACCTGCGCCTATGTGCTGGACGAGATCGCGCCGGCATCGCTGCCGAAGCTTGTCGGCCGGCTCTGGCAGTTGACCGGCGACACACTGCTGATCGTCGAGCCCGGCACACCGGCCGGCTGGCAGCGCATCCTGGCAGTGCGCAGGCAATTGCTGGAGGCCGGGGCGCACGTGCTGGCGCCTTGTCCGCATGAGGCGCCCTGCCCGCTTGAGCCGCCCGACTGGTGCCATTTTTCGCGCCGCGTCGCCCGCTCGCGCCGGCACCGCCTGGCCAAGGACGCCGACGTGCCGTGGGAGGACGAGAAATTCATCTACGTCGCGGCGTCGCGGCAAGCCGCGCCTGTACGTCAGCCGCGCGTGATTGCGCCGCCGAAATCGGGCTCCGGCAAGGTGCTGCTCAAACTGTGCCAGCCGGATGGCGGCGCCGGCGAGACACTTTTCACCAAGCGCGAGGGCGAGCTGTTCAAGGCAGCGCGGCGGCTGGACTGGGGCGATACATTGGACGGAAGAAGCGGGTAATCACCGAGATTGTTCTTGCTCTGTTCCAACGACTCGGATAGAAGTCAGCGCCTTTCTGAGTCAACCGGAATCGGGGCGCGGAAACACTCTTCTGTGGACGGTTTGCCGCCCCTGTGAACAACGGGGCATCGAGGTTGATTGGTCGTGCGGTGATGCAGAAAGGTCAGCACCGATTTATCTCGTTCTGATATCGAGAAGCCGGGATCAAAATCGGGGACATCATGGCAGAGGCAGCGCGAAAATTCGGCGTGGCGGAGCAGCAACCGCTTTATCGTGAAGCGCCGAACAACATCGAGGCCGAGCAGGCGCTGCTCGGCGCCATCCTCGTCAACAACGATGCCTTCTACCGCGTCTCCGACTTCCTCAAGGCCGGCCATTTCTACGAGCCGCTGCACCGGAAAATCTTCGAGGTCGCGGCCGAGCTAATCCGCATGGGCAAGGTGGCGACGCCGATCACGCTGAAAACCTTCCTGCCGGCCGACGAGAAGGTCGGCGACATGACGGTGGCGCAATATGTGGTTCGTCTGGCGGTCGAAGCCGTCACCGTCGTCAATGCCACCGATTATGGCCGCGCCATCTACGATCTGGCCACGCGCCGGGCACTGATTACCGTCGGCGAGGACATGGTCAACATCGCCTATGACGCGCCGGTCGACATGGCGCCGTCCGAACAGATCGAGGATGCCGAGCGGCGGCTGTTCGAACTGGCCGAAACCGGCCGCTATGATGGCGGCTTCGAGAGCTTCACCGACGCGGTCAAGACCGCCGTCGACATGGCCAACGCCGCCTATATGCGCGACGGCCATTTGTCGGGCCTCGCCACCGGCATGCGCGATCTCGACCGCCGCATGGGTGGCCTGCAGGCGTCGGATCTGATCATCATTGCCGGCCGTCCGGGCATGGGCAAGACGTCGCTCGCCACCAACATCGCCTTCAACATTGCCGAGATGTATGAGCCGGCGCAGCAGGCCGACGGCTCGTTCAAGGCAGCCAATGGCGGCGTCGTCGGCTTCTTCTCGCTGGAAATGTCGTCCGAGCAGCTCGCCACCCGCATCATTTCCGAACAGACGGAAATTTCGTCGTCAAAAATCCGCCGCGGCGAGATTTCGGAGATGGATTTCGAAAAGCTGGTCGCCTGCTCGCAGACCATGCAGAAGATCCCGCTGTTCATCGACCAGACCGGCGGTATCTCGATCGCGCAGCTGTCGGCGCGGGCGCGGCGGCTGAAGCGTCAGCGCGGCCTCGACCTCATCGTCATCGACTATATCCAGCTGATGCAGGGGTCGAGCGCGAAATCGTCACAGAACCGGGTGCAGGAAATCACCGAGATCACCACCGGCCTCAAGGCGCTGGCCAAGGAACTCTCCGTTCCGATCATCGCGCTGTCGCAGCTGTCGCGTCAGGTCGAAAGCCGCGAAGACAAACGCCCGCAGCTGTCCGATCTTCGCGAATCCGGCTCGATCGAGCAGGACGCCGACGTGGTGATGTTCGTCTACCGCGAGGAATATTATCTGAAGAACCGCGAACCGAAGCCCGGCACCGACGAATACATCAAGTGGGAACACGAGATGAACGAGATGCGCGGCAAGGCCGAAGTCATCGTCGCCAAGCAGCGCCACGGCCCGACAGGTTCGGTGAGCCTCGCCTTCCATGGCGAGTTCACACGGTTTTCCGACCTCGCCGAAGAGCATCATATTGCGGAGAGGTTCGAGTAGCTTTTTGGCCTACCGCAGCGCTCCGTCACACCCCCCTCTGGCCTGCCGGCCATCTCCCCCGCAAGGGGGGAGATCAGCAGCTTTGCGAATGGCGCTCATCTTGCGACGTTGGGGATTGGCGAAAGCAGCGACGATAGCCAATCTCCCCCCTTGCGGGGGAGATGTCCGGCAGGACAGAGGGGGGTGTGCAAGATCACCCTCCTTCGGTCATTTGCAGGCAGCATCACTCCATGGCTAAATCGCGCGTCCAGTTCATCTGCCAGAATTGCGGGTCGGTGCATCAGCGCTGGGCCGGCAAATGCGATGCCTGCGGCGAGTGGAACACACTCGTCGAGGAAGGCACGTCCGGCGGCATCGGCTCGGGACCGGCCAACACGCGCAATGCGCGCAAGGGCCGCGCCGTGGTGCTGACCAGCCTGTCCGGTGACATCGAGGATGCGCCGCGGATCATCTCCGGCATTGGCGAACTCGACCGCGCCACCGGCGGCGGTTTCGTGCGCGGCTCGGCGCTGCTGGTCGGCGGCGATCCCGGCATCGGCAAGTCGACGCTGCTTACCCAGGCCGCAGCAGCATTGGCGTCAAAAGGCCACCGCATCGTCTATGTCTCGGGCGAAGAGGCTGTCGCGCAGATCCGGCTGCGGGCGCAGCGGCTTGGCGTCGCCGACACGCCGGTCGAACTTGCCGCGGAGACCAATGTCGAGGATATCCTGGCAACAATAGCCGACGGCAGAAGGCCGGACCTCGTCATCCTCGATTCCATCCAGACGCTGTGGACCGACATGGCCGACTCGGCGCCCGGCACCGTCACCCAGGTGCGCGCCTCGGCGCAAGCGATGATCCGCTACGCCAAATCCACCGGTGCTGCCATCGTGCTGGTCGGCCATGTCACCAAGGAAGGCCAGATCGCCGGTCCGCGCGTCGTCGAGCACATGGTCGACGCCGTTCTCTATTTCGAAGGCGAAGGCGGCCATCACTACCGCATCCTGCGCACGGTGAAGAACCGTTTTGGGCCGACCGACGAGATCGGCGTCTTCGAGATGTCGGACAAGGGCTTGCGCGAGGTCGCCAATCCGTCGGAGCTGTTCCTCGGCGAACGCCACGCAAAATCGCCGGGTGCCGCGGTATTTGCCGGCATGGAAGGGACACGTCCGGTGCTGGTCGAGATCCAGGCACTGGTGGCGCCGTCCACATTGGGCACGCCGCGCCGTGCCGTCGTCGGCTGGGACGGCGCACGGCTGTCGATGATCCTTGCCGTACTCGAAGCCCATTGCGGCGTGCGCTTCGGCACCCACGATGTCTACCTCAACGTCGCCGGCGGCTACCGGATTTCCGAGCCGGCGGCCGATCTGGCGGTTGCCGCTGCACTGGTTTCGTCGCTCACCGGTCTTGCCCTTCCCGCCGATTGCGTCTATTTCGGCGAAATCAGCCTGTCGGGCGCAGTGAGGCCGGTTGCGCATGCGCAGCAGCGCCTTAAAGAGGCCGAAAAGCTGGGTTTTGGAAGTGCGGTTCTGCCCTTGGGCAGCGAGGAGGTTGTCGGGGGGATCGGGGCCGGCGCTTTCCAGCCGACCGAACTTGCCGATCTCGTCGCACGCATAGCCGGCTCACGGCGCAGCCGTGTCGACGTGGAAGATTGACGCGGCTCGCCCGAGCCGTGAAAAGACAATCTGAGTGGGGCGAAAGACATGCCGATTACGCTGCTGGACGGAATTCTCGTCGGCTTCACCCTGGTCTCGGCGATGCTCGCCATGGTTCGCGGCCTGTCACGCGAAATCCTGTCCGTCGTGTCCTGGGCGGCTGCCGCCGCGGCGGCATTCTTCTTCTACAAGCCGGTGCTGCCTTACGTTCAGCCCTATGTCGAAAGCGACAAGATCGCCATGGCGGCATCCGCCGGCATCGTCTTCCTCATCGCGCTGATCGTCGTTTCCGTCATCACCATGAAGCTTGCCGACTGGATCATCGATTCCAGGATCGGCGCGCTCGACCGTACGCTGGGCTTCCTCTATGGCGCCGCGCGCGGCGTCCTCGTAGTCGCCGTGGCGCTACTGTTCTTCAACTGGCTGGCCGGCGCCAAGGCCCCTGCCTGGATCGCCAACGCCAAGTCGAAGCCGCTGCTCGAGACCATCGGCGCCAAGCTGGAAAGCCTGCTGCCCGAAGATCCGGAAAACGCCATCCTGAAGAAGCTCAATCCGAATCAGCCGGCAGCCGAGACGCCTCCGGCGGCCGATGCACCGGCGGCGGATGCTCCGGCAACCGGTGACGATACGCCGGCGCCCGACGACGAGACCGACGCTCCGGCCGATAACGCACCCGCGCCCGCTGCTCCGGCTCCGGCCGCGCCGGCAAACTGATACGGACGGATGGTGCCGGACAGGCGCCATCCCGGCAGTTCCGGCCTGACTACGTTGCTTTCGCGGCGCTATCGCACTATATGGCCATTTTAGCGGAG
Source organism: Mesorhizobium sp. LNJC394B00 (assembly GCF_000502555.1). NCBI lineage: Bacteria > Pseudomonadati > Pseudomonadota > Alphaproteobacteria > Hyphomicrobiales > Phyllobacteriaceae > Mesorhizobium > Mesorhizobium sp. LNJC394B00. The sequence goes on along the minus strand of NZ_AYWH01000001.1, from coordinate 534,476 downwards.
CTTGAGCCCCATGGCAGTTTCGAAGGCAGACGCGGACGACGTGCTTTCCGCCGAAGCAGACGATCATTTCCACGACGAATGCGGGGTGTTCGGCATTTTCGGCCGGCAGGACGCTGCGGCCATCGTAACGCTAGGCCTGCATGCGCTGCAGCATCGCGGCCAGGAAGCGGCCGGCATCGTCTCCTATGACGGCACGCAGTTCCATGTCGAACGCCATGTCGGCCTGATCGGCGACACCTTCACCAAGCAGCACGTCATCGACAGCCTGCAAGGCAACCGTGCCATCGGCCACACGCGCTATGCCACGACCGGCGGCGCCGGCATGCGCAACATCCAGCCCTTCTTCGCCGAACTCGCCGATGGCGGCTTTGCCGTCGCCCATAACGGCAATCTCACCAACGCCATGACCGTGCAGCGCGCGCTGCAGAAGCAGGGCGCGATCTTCTCGTCGACCTCCGACACCGAGACGCTGCTGCATCTCGTTGCCACCAGTAAGGAACGCGATTTGAATTCGCGCTTCATCGACGCCGTGCGTCAGGTCGAAGGCGCTTTCTCGCTGGTCGCGATGACCTCCAAGAAGATGATCGGCTGCCGCGATCCGCTCGGCATCCGCCCGCTGGTGCTCGGCGACCTGGACGGCGCCTGGATCCTGGCCTCCGAAACCTGCGCGCTCGACATTATCGGCGCCCGCTTCGTGCGCGACCTGAAGCCCGGCGAAATGGTCGTGGTGACCTCGAAGGGCATCGAGAGCCTGTTCCCCTTCGAGCCGCAGAAGACCCGCTTCTGCATCTTCGAATATGTCTATTTCGCCCGCCCGGACTCCTCGGTCGAAGGCCGCAATGTCTACGAAGTGCGCAAGCGTATCGGCGCCGAATTGGCGCAGGAAAGCCCGGTCGAGGCCGATATCGTCGTGCCGGTGCCGGATTCCGGCACGCCGGCGGCAATCGGCTTCTCCCAGGCGGCAGGCATCCCCTTCGAACTCGGTATCATCCGCAACCACTATGTCGGCCGAACCTTCATCCAGCCCGGCGATTCGATCCGCCATATGGGCGTCAAGCTCAAGCACAACGCCAACCGCCGGATGATCGAGGGCAAGCGCGTGGTGTTGGTCGACGATTCGATCGTGCGCGGCACCACCAGCCAGAAAATCGTGCAGATGGTGCGCGACGCCGGCGCCAAGGAAGTGCATATGCGCATCGCCTCGCCGCCGACCAGCGCGTCGTGCTTCTACGGCGTCGACACGCCGGAGAAGTCGAAGCTTTTGGCATCGCGCATGTCGATCGAGGAAATGGCCGAGTTCATCCGTGTCGATTCGCTCGGCTTCCTCACCATTGACGGGCTCTACCGCGCCGTCGGCGAAGCCAGCCGCGACAATGAGCAGCCGCAATTCTGCGACGCCTGTTTCACCGGCCAGTACCCGACCCGCCTGCTCGACTTCGAAGGTCACGACAATGTGCGCACGCTGTCGCTGCTGGCGAACAACGGGGCGTAAAGCCCAACTGCTATCCTTGAAAGCGCCCGCATGACCCTCGACCTCTCCGGCCGCGTCGCGGTCGTTACCGGCGCCTCGCGCGGCATCGGCTACTTCATCGCCAAGGAACTTGCCGCCGCTGGGGCCCATGTCATTGCGGTAGCCCGGACCGTCGGCGGGCTGGAAGAACTCGACGACCAGATCAAGGCCGAGCGCGCGAAAACCGGCAAGGGCGAAGCGACGTTGGTGCCTCTCGACCTCTCAGACATGGCCGGCATCGACCGGCTGGGCGGCGCCATTCACGAGCGCTGGGGCAAGCTCGACATTCTGGTGGCCAATGCCGGTGTGCTCGGCGTCATCTCGCCGATCGGCCATGTCGAGGCCAAAACCTTCGAGAAGGTTATGACCATCAATGTCACCTCGACCTGGCGGCTGATCCGCTCGGTCGACCCGCTGCTCAGGCTGTCCGACGCCGGCCGCGCCATTCTCATGTCGTCCGGGGCCGCGCATTCGGCGCGCGCCTTCTGGGCGCCCTATGCGGCGTCGAAGGCGGCTGTGGAAGCCATGACGCGTTCCTGGGCGCATGAGACGCAGAGCCTGCCGCTCCGCATCAATGCGGTCGACCCCGGCGCCACCCGCACCGCCATGCGTGCGCAGGCCGCGCCCGGCGAGGATCCGGAAACGCTGCCGCACCCGTCAGAGGTGGCAAAACGCATCGTGCCGCTGGCGAGCCCCGAGATGAAAGAGACGGGGCTGATCTTCCAGGTCAAGAACAACCGCTTCGTCGCCTACCGGCAGCCGGAATAAACCGGGTTGTAGCGGGATTAAACAGGCCTCCAGTTACGTTTCTTCGAATGTAGGACATTCGAAACAGGAGGACCGACATGCGTAGACTTCTTCTCGTTGCCGCCGCCGCGATTGCCGCCACAGCCGGCGTGGCGCTGGCGCAATACGCAAAGATGAGTTTCTTCGTCACCAGCGTCGGTTCCGGCAAAGGCGCCGATCTCGGCGGTCTCAAGGGTGCCGACGCGCATTGCGCCTCGCTGGCGGAAGCGGCTGGGGTTACCGGCAAGGAATGGCACGCCTATCTCTCGAGCGCCAATGTCGATGCGCGCGACCGTATCGGCAAGGGTCCCTGGGTCAACGCCAAGGGCGAGAAGATTGCCGATGACGTCGCCTCGCTGCACAGCGACGCCAACGCCATCAACAAGCAGACGGCGCTGACCGAGAAGGGCCAAGTGGTCAATGGCCGCGGCGACAAGCCGAACCGGCACGACATATTGACCGGCTCGAAGCCTGACGGCACCAAGCTCGCCGACCAGACCTGCGGCGACTGGACCTTGAGCGGCGCGGAGGGCGCGGCGATGATGGGCCATCACGACCGCACCGGCCTTGATGAGTCGGCGGCGGCGAAATCCTGGAACTCCTCGCATGCCTCGCGCGGCGGCTGCAGCCAGGAGGCGCTGAAAGGCACCGGCGGCGACGGCCTGTTCTACTGCTTTGCGACGAACTGAGAGACGTCTGGGAGCGGTTCGTTCACGGGTCTGTGATGATCCGGCAGGTCCCTCCCCCCTCGCCCTGCTTTCGCCATCAGCCGGGAGTTGCTAGGGTCGACCCGACTCCGACACTCAGCAAAGCGAGGAATTCCCATGGCTGCTCCCAGCGTAGCATTGGTCTGGTACCTGGTGATCGCCGGCCCGCAAGGCGGCATGGTGGTGCTGCCCAGCACCTTCGACACCCGCGAACAGTGCACAAACGCGATTACCGAATATCAGAAGCAGCCGACGCCGGCCGGCTGGGCGGTCAACTGCGTGCCGAGCGCCTCGCCGTTTACCGATGAGGGCGACGCGGAAGAGCCTGCTGCGCAGTAGCGCAATCTCCCCCCTCGAGGGGGAGATGGCCGGCAGGCCAGAGGGGGTCGCCTCGCGTAGAGTGCCAACCTCCTTCCGCACAAAGGGCGTCGCGTCCAGTCGGCCCGACCCCCTCTGTCGCCTTCGGCGACATCTCCCCCTCAAGGGGGGAGATCAGGCGCGCGCACTCACCGTCAGCTCCGGCTTGCTGTTGATGGTCTGGAACACCACGCAATAGCGTTCGGTCAGCTTGATGAGCGAATCGATGCGCGCCTGCGGCTCATCCGTGTCGAGGTTGAAATTCAGCCGGATGGCGCGAAAGCCCACGGGGGCGTCCTTGGCCACGCCCAGCGTGCCGCGAAAGTCGAGATCGCCTTCGGCCTCGACGGTGGCTGCGCCAAGCCTGAATTCCAGCGCCGTCGCCACTGCCTTCAGCGTCACGCCGGCGCACGCCACCAGCGCCTCCAAAAGCATATCGCCCGAACACAATTCGAGCCCGGAACCGCCGGTCGCCGGATGCAGGCCGGCGACCGCCAGCGCCCTGCCCGTCTCGACCTTGCAGGCAATCGACTGGTCGTCGATGGAGCCTTTGGCGCGAAGCGTGATCAGCGCTCGCGAGGAATCGTCGCGATAAGCCTCCTTGATCGGTGCCTGCATGGCCTTGAGTGCGGTGGCGTCCATGTTGCATTCCTTTTCGAGTCCGTCGCGCTTTGATAGCACTGATATGCCGGCGAGACAGCGCCCCCCTCTGCCTGCCGGCCACCTCCCCACAGGGGGGAGATCTGCAGCTTCGCCGATGGCGCTTTCTACGCCGGCGATTAGCGAAGGCGGTCGCGACATCCAATCTCCATCCCTGTGGGGGATGTCCGGCAGGACAGAGGGGGCGTGAAGGAACGCTAGCTCGCGAAGAGTTACTTTGACTTCGACCGCCCGAGCCATACCTAAGCAGAGTCATTCCCGCGGAGGCATCATGCCGTTCAAGCTGAAACTGATCTCGCTTACCCTGTTGGTGCTTGCAGCCTTCGCGCAGCCAGTCGTCGCCGAAACGCCCGAGCGCCCCGCACCGGCAGGCGGCGTGCTGTCGCTGCTGCCGGCACCGCAGACGACCAGCCATTCAATCACCATTGCCGGGCGCAAGCTGGACTATCAGGCTAAGGCCGGCACGCTGTCGCTGCTATCCGGCAAGGGCGAGGTCACCGCGGAAATCTTCTATGTCGCCTATACGCTGCCGCCACTGGCGGGCGCGGAGAAGGCTCGCCCCATCACCTTCGTCTTCAATGGCGGCCCGGGCGCGGCATCCGCCTATCTGCATCTCGGCGCACTCGGCCCGCGTGTCGTCGCGACCGGCGCCGATGGCCAATTCCTGCCGCCGCCGCAAAAGCTGATCGACAATCCCGACAGCTGGCTCGACATGACCGACCTCGTCTTCGTCGATCCGGTCGGCACCGGCTACAGCCGCGAGGCCCCCGGCCAGGACACGAAAGATTTTTGGGGCGTCAGCCCGGACGCCGGTTCGATCGGCGCTTTCATCCGGCTCTATCTCGCCCAGAACGGCCGCACCGGATCGCCGCTCTTCCTTGCCGGCGAAAGCTATGGCGGGTTCCGCGCGGCACTTCTCGCCAGGACCCTGCAGGAAGATGTCGGCCTGAGCCCCAACGGCATCGTGCTGATCTCGCCTGCACTGGAGTTCACGCTGGTGCTGCCCGACGAATTCCAGCCGCTGCATTGGGCGCTGGAACTGCCCTCGCTGGCGGCGGTGCGCCTGCGCAGCGAAGGCCTCAGCGGCGAAGCACTGCGCGAAAAGCTCGCCGAGGTCGAAAAGTATGCGCTGGGCGACTACCTCACGGCTCTGACCGGCGGGCTGGAACAGGGCGGGCGGCTGGCCAGCCAGCGCGTGGCCGATATCACCGGCCTGCCGCTCGACCTCGTGCAACGCAATTTCGCCCGCATCCCGACCGCCCTGTTCGCGCGCGAATTCCAGCGCGCCAGTGGCAAAGTGCTCAGCCCGTATGACGGCACCATCGCCACCAGCGACATCGCCCCGGAGAGCGCCCGCAGCGCCGGCCCGGATCCGGTGCTCGACCGCAGCGTGCCGGCGCTGACCTCGGCCTTTGTCGGTTATGCGCGCGACGAGCTGAATTTTCGCACCGATGTCAGCTACAGGTTGCTCAATGGCGATGTGACCCACGCCTGGGACTATGGCGGCTCGCGGCAAGGCTATGCCGGGGTGATGGACGATCTGCAGCGGGCGCGCTCGCTCAACCCGGGGCTCGGCGTGGTGATCGTCAACGGCGCCACCGATCTGGTCACTCCCTATCTGGCCTCACGCTATCTGGTGAGCCAAATCCCGACGCTCGGCGGGGCAAAACCCATCCGTCTCGACGTCATCGAGGGCGGCCACATGATGTATCTCAGGCCGGGCGGCCGGCGCGCCCTGAAGGAGGCCGCTTCGGAGCTCTACCAGGCAACACAGTGACGGCGTGCCCACGCTGTCGGCCAGGCTGCGCCAACGCAAGCTTGCCAGTGGCGTAGCGCCCCGCAGGCTTTCGCCCGTATAGCCTGCAATGGGAGCCTGATTGGGGCAGGCTTCTTCTTCGTCCTCTTGACAGCGCCGGACACGCCGCATGGCCGATATTGCCATTCTGGAAACCCGCGAAAGGGTGCTTGCCGGCATCCTGTTCACCGGCTGCGCCTATTTCCTGTTTTCGACGCAGGACGCCGCGATCAAGCTTCTGGTCGTCGGCATCAGCGTCTGGCAGATCATGTTCTTCCGCTCGATCGCTGTGCTTATCGGCTGTGCTGCAATCGGCGGACCGCCCATCTTTGCCGACACAATGCGCTCGCCCATCGTGCGGCCGATGCTGGTGCGCAGCGCCTTCACGCTCGGCGCCTGGCTCTGCTACTACAACGCGGCCCGCTCCCTGCAGTTGGCCGAACTCACCACCATCTATTACGCCGCCCCGATCATCGTCACCGTGCTGTCGGTGGTGATGCTTGGCGAAAAGGTGCCGCTGTTGCGCTGGCTGGCGGTGTTCATCGGCTTCGTCGGCGTCTTCATCGCCTGTGATCCCACTCGTCTCGGCTTGTCCGTGCCGATGCTCTTGGTACTGGCTGCGGCAGTGCTGTGGGGCATTGCCGTGGTGCTGTTGCGCAAGACGGCGCTGGCCGAGCGCACGCTGATCCAGCTTGTGCTCAACAATTTCTACTTCCTCGTGTTTTCCACGGTGCCGGCGCTGTTGGTCTGGCAGATGCCGGACTGGCGCCAGTTGCTGCTTTTGATCAGCGTCGGCGCGCTCGGCGGCGTGGCGCAATTTATGCTGTTCGAAGGCATGAAGCGGGCGCCGGTGTCGATCGTGGCGCCGTTCGAATACACCTCATTGGTCTGGGCCTTCGGGCTCGGCTTTGCGATCTGGGGCGACGTGCCGCGTCGCGAGGTGTTTCTGGGGGCGGCGTTGATCGTCGGCGCCGGCCTGCTGATCATCGGCAACGAGCATTTCCGCAAGCGGCTATGAGTACCCCGTGCTGACAGCATGGTGGCAGGAGAAGACGGATAGGCTGCTGAGATGACGGAAGCGCTCGACGGCCCAGGCACCACAGATACCGCTGCCGAGCGTACGCTCGGCATCATGCTGGTGGCGGCCTCGGCGGCTTTCTTCGCCCTCACCGGCGTGCTGACCAAATCGATCCACGCCGACCCGCTGACCATCACTTGCTGGCGCGGCTTTGTCGGCGCGATCCTGATCACCTTCTATGTGCTGTGGCGCCGGCGCCGCTCCGGCGGGCGGGAAAGCTTGCGGCTTGGCTGGCGCGGCTGGTTGCTGGCCCTCGAGGGCGCCGCGGCCAGCATCGCCTTCATCTCGGCGTTCAAATTCACCTATGTCGCCAATGTCGCGGTCATCTACGCCACCGCGCCCTTCATCACCGCGCTGCTCGCCTTCGTGCTGGTGCGCGAGCCGTTCCGGGCGCAGACGCTTGCCGCCGCCGCCGTTTCGCTGTGCGGCGTGGCGATGATGGTCGGCTCCGGCTTCGGCAGCGGTCATCTGTTTGGCGATGGGCTCGCGCTGCTGATGACCGCCGGCAGCGCGCTCTACATGATCATGGTGCGCGCCTTCCGCGACACGCCGGTGGTGTGGGCGGGCGCAGTCTCGGCGCTTCTGCTGTTCGTGCTCGGCTGGTTCGTCACCGACCCCCTGGCGATTTCTGCTCGCGACGCCGTGCTGCTCGTCGCCTTCGGAGGATCGTTTGCGGCGGCGTCGATCCTGTGGACGGAAGGCTCGCGGCTGATCCCTGCGCCCGAGTCCGGCCTTCTCGGTGCCGCCGAAGTGCCGTTTGCGATCCTGTTCGCCTTCCTGTTCCTCGGCGAGATCGCGCCGGCCGCCAGCCTGATCGGCGGCGCCATAGTACTGTGCGCGGTTTTCGCCCATGCGGGGCGCGACTGGCTGGCCGCGAGAAAAAGTGCGGCAACCCAATAATTATTTTCCAAGTCATGGAACCATCATGCGGATCAGGCAGTTTTATGGTGCGACGGGTCACCCCCCAAGTCCCCCCAAACCCCTCGACCCGTCCTCCTCAAAGCCGACCGTAAAGGTCGGCTTTTTCTTTGGACATCAGCCGGCAAAGCCGGGCAAGGCGAGGTTGTCGCTGAGCAGGATGGCAAGATCGCGCGCCGGCCGCTCGGCGCCCTGGCCGAGTTTTATCGCGAATTGCGCTGTCGGCACCGGCGGCAGGGCGAATTCGCGCGGTGCTTCGGCAATGCCTGAATGGGCAAAGCGGGCGGTGCGCAAGGTCAGCGCGATGCCGGCATTGACCGCCGTGCGCAAGCCGGCAAGGCTGGCGCTGCCGGCGGCAATGCGGTAGCGGCGGCCGGCAGCATCGAGGGCCGCGAGTGCTGCTTCGCGAAAGCCGCAATAGGGGTCGAGCAGCGCCAGCGGCAATTCCTCTTCCCGCACGGCAAGCCCTTTTTGCGAGCACAGCCACAGCATCGGCTCACTGAACAGCCCGACTTCGTCATTGGCCGGCGTCTTGGGCATGACAATGGCCAGATCGAGCTGCCCGGCCTGCAGCGCCTCGCCAAGCTCGGCCGAACGGCCAACGCGGAGTTCGACCCTGACGCGCGGATGGCTGGTCGCGAAGGCGCGCAGCAGCTCCGGCAGGCCGCTATCGGCGAAATCCTGTGTCGTGCCGATGGCGACGCGACCAGCGGCACGCGCGCCCTTGAGCGCCAGCCAGGCCTCGCTGTGCACGGCAAGAATGCGGCGGGCATGACCGACAAGATCCTCGCCGGCCGGCGTCAGCCCGCGCCCGCGCCCCTGCGCCACCAGCAGCGGTTCGCCGACGATCTCCTCCAGACGCTGCATCTGCGCGGTCACCGCCGAGGGCGAGCGGCCGACAGCAGACGCAGCCTGAGCCAGCGAGCCGCCATCGACAAAGGCAAGGAAGGTTTTGAGCAGATCGGGATCGAGCGCCTGCATAATTCGATAATACAGAACCTTTTGTTCGAAACAATTCGATTTTTTTGATTCCAAGATGATGGCATTGTCTCTCCAACGGCAAACAGACGCCGCTCAAACGAAGGAGAGAAAAATGCCCATCATCAACATCAGCGTCACCGGTAAGCCCGACGCCAAGCTGTCCGCCACAATCGCCAAGGAAATCACCGGCCTGACCGCAACCCATCTGCGCAAGGACCCGACGATCACCGCCGTCGCTGTCACCTATATCGACCCGCAGCACTGGTTCGCCGGCGGCAAGTCGCTGGCAGAGCATGGCGCCAATACTTTCTGGCTCGACATCAAGGTGGTCGACGGCACCAACACCAAGCTGGAGCTGGAAGCCTATCTGAAGGCGATCTTTGAGGCCTTCGGTAAGTTGCTCGGTGGCGTGCATGAGGAGAGCTATGCCTTCGTGCACGAGGTTCCGGCCGCAGCTTATGGCTATGGCGGCAAGAGCCAGGAGTTCCGGTTCATCAGTGGGCGGCTGAAGGCCACGGCCTGATTGCTACCCAGCGGGAGGATGAAGCCTTGTATCAAGCGCGAAATCCTCCCGGAGATGCAAGCTATAAAGGCCTGCCGCCCGGTTGGGATCGAACACCAGGTTCCAGCTGTGCTGGGATACCGCGCTGGGGATCAGAAAGAACGGATGCTTTGCCAGCAGACCATCGCCGAACTGCTGCTGTCCCGCGCCCGGGATGCCGGGACGCAGCCAGTTCGCGTTCGGAATATCGTCGGTTTGGACCACATAAATCTCTGATGGATCGACGATGTCGAATGCCGTCAGCACGTGAGGGACAGTATCCAGCGTGCGAAACCCCTTGTGGACCGCCACCTCCAAGATGGCGGTCGATGGGTCGATGGACGCATATACGGCTCTGATCCCTTTGCTGTTCCACCTTCCCCCAAGCTTGAAGGCTCCTTCGCCACTGTCCCAGCTCGCCTTGAAGCGTCTGTGATCAAGCCTCCAGCCCAACAACTGCCCTGTTCCGAGGGAGCCCGGCAAAGGCGTCACGCGTAGATACCATAGTCGAGCCGCTCAAGAAACTCCTGCACAAGCGCAGTGCCCGCCGCCGTGGCCAGCAGATCGATCGGCCGGCGATTGTCCAAACCCATGGCAGACTCGATCATCCATTTTTCCGCGTCTTCCTGAGTCCCGAGCACGGACGTGGCCTTTGTCAGGAGCTTGGCGAAGTTCCAGGTTCTGGAACCTTGCTCCCGACTGAGGGTCTTGGAGTGATCCGATTTGTGCCGCTGAAATGTCCGCTCGCTCATGCCGAATGCGGTCTCAAACGCATCGGCGGGATCAATGACCATCAGATGCCTGACGAGGCTTTCGAGCGCCTGGCCCGGAATTCCATGCAGGATCATTTCATGTGCCTCAAGAGGACTGGCTACCGAGAATCCAAGAACCTTCCGTCCACCAAACAGGTCGACCATTCGTTCGAACTCCGGCTCCATATGTGGTGCCTCGGCAAAACCCAGCGGGGAACTGGCCATATTACCTCTCCGTCACGTGTCGCTTTATTTACGACACGTGTCGCAACATTTCAAGGCCTGCGTTTGGGTCATTGCCTGGTGAGGTCAGGTGGAACACCGCTCCCTCGCACCCGCGCATTGACCTTGCTCCCCATTGCGCTACCCTCTGCTCTCGAAGCGGACGAAGAGCCGCATACCGGACCGTTGGGAGAGACGCGGCATGATCCTGACACTGGCGCTGCTTGCAGGCCTCGTGCTGGCCTGGCTGCTGATTGGCGCGATCGAGACGTTTCGTCTCGACCTGCGCTTTACCCAGGCGCTACTCTATGTGCCGTTCAAGCTCGCCTACCGGATCGATGACCGGCGCATCCGCATTGCCCGCAACGCGCCGACGCCGGTGATCTATGTGGTCTCGCACCAGTCACGCTTCGAGCCGGCGCTGATGCTGTCGCTGCTGCCCGACGACACGCTGCACATTCTCGACGAGGCCTCGGCGCGCTCGCCCTGGATGGAGCCTTGGCGCGAGCTTGGCCGCACCATCGCCTTCAACGCCGAGCATCTCTTCGTCAGCCGGCGGCTGGTCAGGGTGCTGAAGGGTAAAGGCCGGCTTGCCGTCTATCTGCCCGATGACGTCGAGCCCGATGTGAAGACGTTTCGCCTGTTCCGCGCCGTCACCCGCATCGCTATGCAGGCCGACGCCCGCATCGTGCCGATCTTCGTCACCGGCTCGCGCGACCTGCCGGTTTCCTTGACGCCAAAGAACCGGGCGCCGCGCCACTGGTTCCCAAAACTCTCGATCAGCGTGCTGGAGCCGATGACGATTGCCGAACTGGTGGCGCGCAACCCCGACCAGGCTTCCAACACCAATGCGTTGTTCGACCGCATCGCCGAGGCGCGGCTTTATGGCAGCAACCTCGATCGCGGCCTGTTCCTGGCCATGCGCGATGCCGCGGATCGCACCGGCGCCTCGCATCCGATCATCGAGGATGTGATCAGCGGCTCGCTCAGCTATCGAAAAATGTTCATCGGCGCGCGCGTGCTCGGCCGCCGTTTCCAGGCGGTGGCGGCGCCCGGCGAAGCGGTCGGGGTTTTGCTGCCCAACGCCAATGGCGTGGTGCTGTCCTTCGTCGGCCTGCTCTCGGCCGGCCGGGTAGCGGCGATGATCAACTACACGGCAGGGCCGGCCAGCGTAACCGCCGCGGTGCGCGCGGCAGTCATCCGAACGGTGGTTTCCTCGCGCGCGTTCGTCGAGAAGGCGGCGCTTGCCGACATCATCGCCGCGATCGAGGCCGGCGGCGCCAAAATGCTGTGGCTGGAGGATGTGCGCGCAAGCGTCACGACGCTGGAAAAGCTCGCAGCAGCGGTGCTGTGGCGGTTCCCGCTGCAGCGGCAGGATGCGGCCAAGCCCGCCGCAATCCTGTTCACCTCAGGCTCGGAAGGCACGCCCAAGGCCGTGGTGCTGTCGCACCGCAATCTCCACGCCAACGCCATGCAGGCCGAGGCGCGCATTACCATTTCGCCGTCCGACATCCTGCTCAACGTGCTGCCGGTTTTTCACTCTTTCGGCCTGACCGGCGGTACCATCCTGCCGCTGGTGACCGGGGTGAAACTGTTCCTCTACCCGTCACCGCTGCACTACAAGATCATCCCGGAGATCGCCCGCAAGGTGAAGCCGACCATCATGTTCGGCACCGACACTTTCCTTGCCAACTATGCCCGCACCGCCAAGGATGGCGATTTCTCAAGCCTGCGCTTCGTCGTCGCCGGCGCGGAAGCGGTGAAGCCGGAGACGCGGCGCGTTTATCGCGAGCGCTTCGATGCCTCGATCATCGAGGGGTTCGGGCTGACGGAGGCCGCTCCCGTCGTCGCCGTCAACACCGCCATCCATGGTCGCGACGGCACGGTCGGACGGCTGTTGCCGGCGATGCGCATGAAGCTCGAACCGGTCGAGGGTATCGAGGGTGCCGGCCGCCTGTGGCTCGACGGGCCGAATTTGATGATGGGCTACATGACCGCTGACCGGCCCGGCGAATTGCAGCCGCTGGACGGCTGGCACGACACCGGCGACATCGTCTCGGTCGACCGCGAAGGCTTCATCACCATTCGCGGGCGGGCAAAACGCTTCGCCAAGATCGCTGGCGAGATGGTGTCGTTGGGCGCCGTCGAGATGCTGGTGCAGTCGCTGTGGCCGGAAGAGCGCCACGCCGCGGTGGCGGTGCCGGACAAGAGGCGCGGCGAGCGCATCGTGCTGGTCACCACCGCCGACGACGCCGATCCGGAAGAACTGCGCGCCTTCGGCAAGAAGGCAGGTGCGGCCGAACTGATGGTGCCCAACGACATCGTCAAGGTCGGGGAGATCCCGGTGCTGGGTTCCGGCAAGACGGATTATGTCTCGACGCGGAACCTGGCGATCGAGAAGCTGGGGCTGGGCCTGGCGGCTTAGCGTATCTCCCTCCTTGAGGGGGAGATGGCCGGCAGGCCAGAGGGGGTCGCCTCGCGTGAAGCGCCGACGTCCTCTTCGCTCAAACGAGGTCGCGTCCGGGGCGTACCGACCCCCTCTGTCGCCTTCGGCGACATCTCCCCCTCAAGGGGGGAGATAACAACTACCCAATATCCGACGGCGGCACTTTTTCGCCCTCGCGCTTGGCGCGCTTCGAATACGCCCGCACGCTGAAAGGCAGGAAGATGAGATAGCCTGCGACAGAGGCGGTCAGCGTGTACCAGGGATAGGTCATCAACAGCAGGACGTAGAGAACGACCGCCAGGATGATCGGCAGCACCTTGTCGCCCGGCACTTTCAGGCTTTTGCCGGAATAGACCGGCAGCCGGCTGACCAGCAGGAAAGCGACCAGCACAGTGAAGCCGGTGGCGACGAATGCCGTCAGGCGGTCCGGCTCGAGACCGAGCCGCAGGAAGGACAGATAGAGCGGCAGCATGACCAGCACGGCGCCGGCCGGCGCCGGCACGCCGACGAAGTATTCGCTCTGCCAGATCGGCCGGTCATGGTCTTCGTCGAGCACGTTGAAGCGCGCCAGCCGCAGGCCACAGGCGATGGTGAACAGAAGAGCTGCGATCCAGCCGAAGGAGCCGGCGCGGTCGAGCAGGAAGGCGTAGAGCACCAGTGCCGGCGCGACGCCGAAATTGACGATGTCGGCCAGCGAATCCATCTGCGCGCCGAATTTGGATGTCGCCTTCAACATGCGCGCCAGGCGCCCGTCTATGCCGTCCAGGAAGGCGGCGAGCAGCACCATCACCACGGCCGGCTCGAAACGGCCCTCGAAGCCGAAGCGGATGCCGGACAGGCCGGCGCAGATGGCAAGCACGGTGACCAGATTAGGCAGCACCATGCGCATCGGAATTTCGCGGATGCGCGGGCCGCCGCTGCCATGGGCCTCGAACTTTTTGAACGGCGCGCCCACCGCTTACGAAATCCTGACGAGCGGGGTTGCGGCGACGCCGCCGAATTCGGCGAGCACGGTTTCGCCGCCGACCGCTTTCTGGCCGACGGCGACGCGCGGCACCGCGGTCGACGGCAGGAAGACATCGACGCGCGAGCCGAAGCGGATCAGGCCAAAGCGTTCGCCGACGGCAATGGAGCCGCCGGTCTCGGCCCAGCAGACGATGCGGCGCGCCACCAGGCCGGCAATCTGCACGGCGACAACGATGCCGTTGGGACTGTCTATGACCAGCCCGTTGCGCTCGTTCTCCGAGCTTGCCTTGTCGAGTTCGGCATTCAGGAACTTGCCCGGCCGGTGCTCGATTTTGGTGATGCGGCCGCGCACCGGAGCGCGGTTCACATGGCAGGAAAAGACGTTCATGAACACCGAGATGCGGGTCATCTCGGTGTTGCCGAGGCCAAGCTCGCGCGGCGGCACGGCCGGGCCGACCGCCGAGATGACGCCGTCGGCGGGACTGACCACCAGCCTGTCATCGACCGGGGTGACACGCTCGGGGTCACGGAAGAAATAGACGCACCAGGCGGTCAGGATCAGGCCGATCCAGAACAGCACCGAGGAGAAATAGCCGAGGAACAGCGTGCCCGCACCAAAGGCGGCAATGAACGGATAGCCCTCGCGATGGATCGGAACGAAGGCATTCTTGATCGAATCGACGAGGCTCATCGGATGGGGCTCATGGGATGGGGGCGGTCCCTGTTTCAGGTCCGGCCTCAATACCGGAAAGGCTCCGCTGCCGCAACGCAACATTGGGCAAGGCCGCATCGTCCGCAGCCGGCAGGAACGGTGACGTGCTTGCCTGCCGCCGGCTTTGCCGCCAGAATTCGGGCCAACGCCGGCTGAACGCGCGGCGAAAAGGCCGACTGCCATGGCGCCAAATTCAGGCAAAACGTATCTTGTTGCCATACGATCGGCAGCCGTGGGTGCCGTTTTGACCGTACTTGTGGCAGCGAGCGACCACGCAGTTGCGCAAGTATCCTTCGACTGCGCCAAGGCCGCCAGCTTGGCGGAAAAGGCCATTTGCGCCGATCCGGTCCTGGCGCAAGCCGATGCCGACGTCGCGAAGAATTATACCGCGCTGCTGAAGAGGCTCGATGCTCATACCGGGAAGGCGCTGCGGGACGACCAAAGCGATTTCATCGCCTATCGCGATCAGATCGCCGGTTTCAACGAAAGTTCGCCCAAGAACCAACAGACTTTCGATCTCGGCGAATTCCTGCGCGACCGCGCAACCTTCCTGTCCGGCATACGCAAGCCCCCCGATGCAGGTTTGATCGGCACATGGAGCAGCGTGCGCGGCAGCGTCGACATCAAGGCTGTTGGCGGAGGCAAGGTCGAAATCTCGGAAGATGTCGTTTCCAATCCAGTCTCGGGAAGTGGGTCATGCGAGATCGACGGCACGGTCGAGGAGCGCAACACTCTGCGGCTGGTCGGCCGTGCCGTCGACAACGACAACCCAACCGGTTTTGTCTTTACCTTTCGACGCGACGGCGATGCGCTTGTCGTCGAGCAGAGCGGCGCCGGCAAGGATGGCAGATCGGAGCCCCTGTCATGCGGTGCCAACGGCCATGCCGATGGCATGTTCTTCCTGACGGAGAAAAAGTAGGCTTGCTGTAACCCGCCGCAGCGGAGCGATCAAAGTGGGCATTGAGCTCGGCGATAGCGGCCTCAGCGAGGCTTTCATCATCCTTGCCGCGCAAGAGCACACCGCCGTTCCGCAACGATTGGAAAAGGAAGACTTGGCCTGATGCCAGCACCACCCAATTCACGATTGCTCCTTCCTCCTTCTGCACCACCGAATTCGCAGAAACGATGGCATCCGTCGGGTCGAAGCCTGCCTTGCGGAGCAGGAGGTCGACGGCGGCGGGAGCATGGTATTGTTCCGCCAGCTCAATGACCGCTGTGATCTCGGGCTCTTCAGCAATGCCAAGCTTGGCGCCAACTTTCGGGGCGTTAGCCGCTAGCGGGCTCTCGCCTGGCGGTATGACAAGCAACTCTTCTGGAGCGATGTACTCGTAGACCGTGACGTGTGTCTCCGTCGCACTGCATAGTCGGGTCTTCTTCGCGCTGGTCTGAAGTTGAAAAACCAGCTGTTTCTCTCCTTCTATGTTCAGCATCCTTGCCATGCCGAACGCGATTTTGATCTCGGGCGGCGCGATCTTGGCGCAGGCAAGGCCGGCCCGACATCGCGCCAGCTCAAGATCATCTGGCCTGCCAAGTTGCCAACGGACTTATGAAGAAGCCTGCCTTCGCGCTTCGGATTGGCCATCACCGGCCGGTGTATGACGTCGTCGTAATCGTCACTATCGACAACTTGCAGATCAGGCCATGACGCGATCCAGCGCGCCAAAAGGTTTTCCATGGGCGCGGCCTCATCCGCAACGTAGAACGCATGATCAAGTGTATCGAGAAAATCATCCCGCCCGCCCTCGAAGCCCGTCTGCTGGGCGGCTTCGTTGGGATGGTCTGCAATCCAGCTGGACATCTTTTCCAAAGTCGCAAGCTGGCCCTTTGCGCCACAAGCAGTGAGTCCAGCTCGTGCGTTGGCAATCATGGCGCCGATTTCCTGCCCGGCATTGTGGATGAATTGACTATGGCCGCCGTTCTTTACCTCCGAAGAGTACGAGTCGGCATGAAGGACCTGCATCGCCTTGGTGTCGATTTCGGGATAACGATAGAGTCCTTTGGAAACCATCGCTGTGACGAATTGCATGACAGCGAAGACGAGAAAAAACGGCTCTTCATCAGGATCCTCGACGTTCGAACGCAGTACGACGACTGGCAACGGCAGGCCGAATTCCAACTGCTTTCCAGAATTTGATGCCGACTTCTCGGGCGTTTTCTTGGATTTGCGGGAAAAGAAACCGAACATCGAAAATACTCTCTTGGTCGCAAAACTTGCGCGAACGGGTTATTTCCGACGCGACAATATCAGCTGCCCTCAAGGATTAAAGGCACTCTGATCCAGAGGCATTCGCACGATGGTTTGCCGAAATTGTCGACGGTCATGTCGGGGCGCCATAGATTCACACGTCCTTGGCAGGAAAGCGCTTCGCGACAATGCCGAATTGCGGCGAGTCGACAAACCAGGGTCAGAGATGCCATCCTCGAAATCAATCGCCCTGAACGCCAAGGTCATTACAGAAGGCCTCGCTTTCGGAGAGTCTCCCCGCTGGCACGACGGACGCCTGTGGCTCTGCAACTGGGGAACCGGAGAGATCGTCGCGGTGGATGAGGACGGCGGGAACCAGGTGATGCTCACCGTGCCGGCCATCCTGCCTTATTCGATCGACTGGTTGTCGGATGGCCGATTGCTGATCGTCTCGGGTCGGGATGGCTTGTTGCTGCGGCAGGAGGCGGATGGAACGCTGGCCACCCATGCCGATCTTCGGTCGCTGTCAAACAGCCCGTGGAACGAGATCGTCGTCGACGGGCGCGGCAACATCTATGTCAATGGCGGCGGGTCGGCGCCTGCACCGGGCGAGCATTTCGGGCCCGGCACCATCGTGCTGATCACGCCGGACGGCTCGGTTCGACAAGTGGCCGAGAACATCGCTTTCGCCAACGGCATGGCGGTGACGCCGGACAACAGGACACTGATCGTGGCGGAGTCGCATGCCAACCGGCTGACCGCCTTCGATATCGCGGAGGATGGCGGGCTTTCCAACCGCTGCGTCTGGGCCGATCTCGATGGCTTTCCCGACGGCGTCTGCCTCGATGCCGAAGGAACTGCCTGGTATGCGGATGTTCCCAACAAACGCTGTGTGCGGGTGCGCGAAGGTGGTGAGGTCTTGCAGTCCGTCAATGCCGATCGCGGCTGCTTTGCCTGCATGCTCGGCGGCCTGGATGGCAAGACGCTGTTCATCGTTGCCGCCCAATGGCGTGGTTTCGAGAACATGATCAGCGATGCCCGCACCGGCCAGGTGCTGAGCGTCGAGGCGCCAGCACCTGGCACGGGCTGGCCCTCCTACATCTCAGGCAGACGCTGATAGTTGGCGATATCGGCCTTCACACCCAGCCGGGCAATGGTCTCCTGCGGGTTGAAGCCCGCCCGCTCGTGGGCCGCCTTGACGATCGGCACGACATTGTCGACGGCCGCCTGGTTTTCCCATTCGACAATGGTGACCAAGTTGAACTCACCCGGACCCGAAAATTGCTCGAGCACGAAATCCTGGACGAAGCCTTGCTGCAGACGCAGCAATTCATGAGTCGCCCTGACCTTGCGAAGGATTTCTTCACGGGCCTCGGCAGGAACGACGAATTTGTCGACCCTGAACACGGCTGCCTCGGCAAGTTTATCCATTTGAATCTGTCTCCGTTCTTGAACGACTTGGGTTCGGTGGCTCAGGAAAGGGTTTGCGATCTCAACTTAGGTTGAGGTCAAGGGGAAATTTTCGGTGGTGATGATGGCGACGACGCTGCGTATCTCCCCCCTTGAGGGGGAGATGGCCGGCAGGCCAGAGGGGGTCGGTTCGACTGGATGCGCCCCCCTTGCGACCGATGAAGGTTAGCGCTCCACGCGCGGTGACCCCCTCTGTCGCCTTCGGCGACCCTCAAGGGGGGAGATTGGCGCTCCGCCGCCTAGCTCACCTCCGAAGTCCGCCTGCGCACAACCACACCCAGCTCATCGCTCTCGCGTGCAACTCGAAGCCTCTCTTCGGCTTCTGTCGCTTCGCGCTGGCGGTCCCACATCGACGCGTAGAGGCCATGCTTTTGCATCAGCTCGGCATGGGTGCCGCGCTCGGCGATCTCGCCGTCCTTGAGCACGATGATCTCGTCGGCGGTGATCACCGTCGACAACCTATGCGCAATGACGATGGTGGTGCGGCCCTTGCTGACCAGGTCGAGGGCGGCCTGGATTTCCTGTTCGGTGTGGCTGTCCAGCGCCGAGGTCGCCTCGTCGAGCATCAGGATCGGCGGCGCCTTCAAAATCGTGCGGGCAATCGCCACGCGCTGCTTTTCGCCGCCCGACAGTTTTAGCCCACGCTCGCCGACCATCGAGCGGTAGCCTTCGGGCAGTCGTTCGATGAACGGGCCGATCTGGGCAAGCTCGGCGGCTTTCTGCATTTCTTCCTCGCTGGCGCCGATGCGGCCGTAACGGATGTTGTAGGCGATGGTGTCGTTGAACAGCACGGTGTCCTGCGGCACCATGCCGATGGCGCCGCGCAGGCTCGCCTGCGTCACATCACGGACATCCTGGCCGTCGATCAGCACCTGACCGCCCTGGACGTCGTAGAAGCGGAACAAGAGCCGCGAAATCGTCGACTTGCCGGCGCCGGACGGGCCCACGATGGCCACCGTCTTGCCGGCCGGAACCTCGAAGGAGACGCCCTTCAGAATCTTGCGGCTGGGGTCGTAGGCGAAGTGCACGTCGCGGAACTCGACCTTGCCGGCTTTAACAGTGAGCGGCTTGGCATCCGGCTTGTCGGTGATTTCCTGCGGCACATCGAGCAGGTCGAACATCTGCTCGATGTCGGTCAGCCCCTGGCGGATTTCGCGGTAGATGAAGCCGATGAAATTGAGCGGCACCGAAAGCTGCATCAGCATGGCATTGATGAAGACGAAATCGCCGACCGTCTGCGTGCCGGCCTGCACCTCCAGCGCCGACATGCACATGACGATGACGGTGCCGAGACCGAAGATGATGCCCTGGCCGAAATTCAGCCAGCCGAGCGAGGTCCATATCCTGGTCGCCGCCATTTCATAGCGCGCCATCGAACGGTCGAAGCGCTCAGCCTCCATACCCTCGTTGTTGAAGTATTTGACCGTCTCGTAGTTGAGCAGGGAGTCGATCGCCTTGGTGTTGGCGTCGGTGTCGCTGTCGTTCATGTCGCGGCGGATCGAGATCCGCCAGTCGCTGGCGCGAACCGTGAACCAGACGTAGAGCCACACCGTGGCCGCCACCACGACCACATATTTCCAGCCATAAGTGTAGGCGAAGATACCGGTGGTCAGCGCGAATTCGAGGATGGTCGGCGCCGTGTTCAGCATGATGAAGCGCACGATCGTCTCGATGCCCTTGGTGCCGCGCTCGATGATGCGCGACAGGCCGCCGGTGCGGCGCTCGAGGTGAAAGCGCAGCGACAGCTGGTGCATGTGAACGAAGGTGCGGAACGCGAGCTGGCGCACCGCATATTGGCCAACGCGGGCAAACAGCGCGTCGCGCAGCTGGTTGAAGCCAAGCTGCACCAGCCGCACGACATTGTAGGCGACGACCAGCATCACCGGCGCCAGCAGGAAGGATGGCAGCGGCGGCGGCGATTTGGCGTCACCGGCCAGAGAATCGGTCGCCCATTTGAAGAAGTACGGCCCGGCAACCAGTGTCAGCTTGGCAACGACCAGAAGCAGCGTTGCCCAAGTGACGCGTGCCCTGAGATCGGCGCGGTCGGCCGGCCACATATAGGGCCACAGATTGCGCAAGGTGCTGAAGGTCGAGCTATCGGAAACGGTTTTTTCTGCCACTTGTCTTGCCTTTTGGGTGAGAAATCAGCGGCCGGAGCAGCAGGAATTGACGAGTGCGGTCAGCGATGCGGAAACGTCGGCGAGCGCGGCGCGGTCGAGTTGATAGAGCGAGCGCTGGCGGTCGGGCTCGAAGCGGACCAAGCCTGCTTCGACCAGGATTTTCAGATGCTGGGAGACCGTCGACTGCGCGAGGTCGAGATGGTCGACAACCTCACGGCAGCAGCAGGAGCGGCTGGCCGACAGATGTCTAAGGATCTCGATGCGCGCCGGGTGCGAGAGTGCGGCGAAGCGAGCGGCAACGGCGCGGCTTTGGGGCGGTGCGCAGTTTGCGTGGTCTGGTTCAGCGAGCGAGTCTGCCATCGTTCATCGGCGATAGACGATGAACGGGTGCGTGGCAAGCTAACCCGATGGGTAGAGCGACCTAATCTCCCCCCTCGAGGGGAGATGTCGCCGAAGGCGACAGAGGGGGTCGGTACGTCCTGACGCAACGTCGTTTGCAGCAAAGAGAAGGTCGGCGTTCTATGCGCGGCGACCCCCTCTGGCCTGCCGGCCATCTCCCCCTCAAGGGGGGAGATCAAGCGCTCGGCCGCTACTGCGTCTTCACCGGCGCCGTTGTCACCTGCTCGCCCATCGCCTTGAGGTCGGCGGCTTCGCCTTCCTTGGACTTTTCCGGAACCTTGAACACCTGCCCCGGCCAGATGCGGTCGGGATCGCTGATCTGGTCCTGGTTGGCGAGATAGATGGTCGAGAAGCGCACGCCGTGACCGTAGACGCGCCGTGAGATCCGCCACAGCGTGTCGTGCCTGCGGATGATCACCGCGCCGTCGGCATGTTCAAGCTTTGGCGCCACCGTCTCTGGCACATCGGGCGTTGCCGCCGCGACGACGGCTGGAACCTCAGCGGCAGGCGCTGCCGGTGCCGCAGGTGCCCCGGCAACCGCCGGGGCAGCCGGAGCCGGCGCTTCAGCCGCCGGTGCGGCTGGTGCGGATGCGGCAGCAGCTGGTGCGGGCTTCGCAGGGGCAGCCGCGATAGTGGCTGGGGNCTGGCGCCGCAGGCTTCGGAGCGGCCGGTGCTTCGGCAGCAGCCGGTGCGGCCGGCTCAGCAGGCTTTGCTTCGGCGGGCTTGGTCTCGGTGGGCTTGGCCTCCGCGGGCGCCACGGCGGCGATCGCTTCGCCGGGTTCGCGCTCGAACGGCACGGCGGCGCGGGCCACGACCTTCACGCCGTCGGCGTCGAGACCGTCGACATGGATGGTGTAGCTGCCGACCGGGATGTCGCGCGTCGCCTCGACCAGGAAATGACCGTCGGGCGAGGTCACCGCATCACCAAGCAGGATATCGTTGGCATAAGCGCGCACCTTGCGGCCGGCGTCAGCCAGACCGGCGACGAAGATCTTGTTGCCGTCGATCTCGACCGCCTCGACGACGATCTTGGGTGCAGCCACGCCTGCCGCCGGCGGCGCTGCAGGTACTGCTGGCGCTGCAGGGGCAGTTGCGGCTTCCACAGCCGGAGCAGCAGGTGCTGTTTCAGCGGCCACGGCAGGCCCAGCCGTAGCAGGCGCCTCAGAGGCTGGGGCAGCGGCCTGATCGCCGGCGGCCGGTGCCGCGGGCTTGGTCTCAGGCGCCGGGACGCTAAGCAGCTCGGCCGGCTTGCCGGGTTCCTCGACCATCGCCAGCACCTGGCCGGCGGCGTCCTTGGGAACCGAAACGACGGCGGTCTGCACGGAAGGGGTAACCACATCGCCGGCCGTCGCGCGCAACGCAATCGTATAGTCGCCGGGCTTCAGCGGATCATCGAGAACGATGACGAAGGCGCCGTCCGGACCGGCGACAGTCGAGCCAAGCACCGAGGAGCCGTTGAGGATCTCGATCTTCGAATTGGGCGCAGCATTGCCGGCAACGACGATCGAGCCGTTGCTTTCGACGCGCACGACGTCGAAGCTCGGCGCAACCGGGCCGGCCGCGGCCGGCGCTGGGGTTGTTGGGGCAGCAGCGGGCGCGGCAGGTGCCGCCGGAGCCGCAGCTTCGGTCGCGGGAGCCGTTGCGTCGGCAGGCGCGGGTGCTGCGGGAGCCTTGGCATCGGTGGGCGCGGCGGGCGCCGGCGGCAGCCTTCCCTCGGTCCCCGGATCGGCCAGCTTTTCAGCCGGCGGCGTCAGCGATGCAATCGCCGCAGGCGGCGTGGGATTCAGATACGGGTCGAGTGCGCCCGATACATAGGCGGTTCCGACGACCGCGACGGTCCCACCGGCCGCGAACAGAAACGCCTTCAATGGATTAACAGCCATATTTCCCCTACCCCTTAGCCACCTGAAGCCGGTCTAGCGTGTTTTGCCGGCACCGACAAGAAAAAGCCCGGGCTTGTCAGCCTTGGGGCTTGACCCCGCATTCAGACCCAATCACCAATCACGAATGAACACGATTCGATCCGTCTGCGTCTATTGCGGCTCGTCTCCGGGCCGCGATGAAATCTATGCCAAGGCCGGGCACCTGCTTGGCCGCTCGCTCGCCAAAGCCGGCCTGCGGCTGGTCTATGGCGGCGGCACCAAAGGCATTATGGGCGCAGTCGCCGAAGGCGCGCTCAAGGCCGGCGGCAAGGTAACGGGCATCATTCCGCGCTTCCTCATCAACAAGGAGGCGACCGAAACCGCGCTTGACCGGCTCGACGAGTTGCTGATCACCGACAACATGCACGAGCGCAAGCACAAGATGTTCGAGAAATCCGACGCCTTTGTGGCGCTGCCCGGCGGCATCGGCACGGTCGAGGAAATCGTCGAGATCATGACCTGGGGCCAGCTCGGCCATCACCGCAAGCCGATCGTCTTCGCCAACGTTCAAGGATTCTGGGATCCGATGCTGGCGCTGCTCGACCATATGGCCAGCGAAGGCTTCATCCACACCGCGCAACGGGTCAAGCCGCTGGTGGTCGAAGACCCCGAGGCCATCGTCGCCGCCATCATGGTGGCGGGGTCGTCGGTCGATGCGCCGACGGAAGGCGTGCAGTCGGTGATTGATAAAATGTGATAGTGACTAGTGAGAGAGGCCCCGCTGCCCATCACGCCGTAGCGCGAAGATCCTCGACGATGGTGCCGGCGGCAGCGACCTCCGCCTCATGGTCCGGCTCCCGCCAGGTCTCGGCGAGACCCGCCGCATACCAGTCCTGCATGGCCGGCAGGCCAAGCAATTGCGGGGGATAGGCTGCAGCTGCCCCTTCGAAAGACAGCCCATAGGATAGCACACGGAACGCCACCGGAGCAAAGAAGGCGTCGACGGCGGAAAAATGGCCGCCGGCAAGGAACGGCCCGCCGAACAGGGCAAGGCCATCGTTCCAGAGATCGCCCAAACGGAACAGATCCTGCTTCAGCGCGTCCGACATCGGCAACGGTTTTACCCGCAAGCCGCAATTCATCGGGCATGCGCCGCGCAAGGCCGTGAAACCAGAATGCATTTCGGCGGCGGCCGAGCGCGCCCAAGCTCGCGCCTTGGCCTCGGCAGGCCACACGCCATGGTGGCGCTCGGCGAGATACTCGGCAATAGCCAGCGAATCCCAGACAGCCC
The DNA here is from genome assembly GCF_000502555.1 of Mesorhizobium sp. LNJC394B00. Taxonomy (NCBI): domain Bacteria; kingdom Pseudomonadati; phylum Pseudomonadota; class Alphaproteobacteria; order Hyphomicrobiales; family Phyllobacteriaceae; genus Mesorhizobium; species Mesorhizobium sp. LNJC394B00. Next base: position 510,718 of record NZ_AYWH01000001.1, on the reverse strand, counting down.
AGCCGTCATCCACCAGGCAAGGCACGCGCCCGCTGGGCGAGAACGCCCGGTAGAGATCGAAACTGGGCCCGGTCGGAAACGGCGTCAATTGCTCCTCGAACGGAATGTCGAGGGTGCGCATCAGCACCCATGGCCGCAGCGACCATGACGAATAGTTCTTGTTGGCGATATGCAGCACGTACATCGAAAGGCTCCCTACTTCGGGGCCAACGCCACCGGGCGGATTTCACGGCCACGAAACATCGACCAGGAATACATCGCCAATGCCGCCCAGATCAGCGCAAAGGCAATTGCTTGCGTGGTGCCGAACGGCTCGTCGAAAATCAGCACGGCGATCAGGAACACCATGGTCGGTGCGATGTACTGCATGATGCCGATGGTGGAGAGGCGCAGAAGCTTGGCGCCGAAGGCGAACAGAAGCAGCGGCACCGAGGTGACTGGCCCGCAGCCGATGAGCAAAGCCATATCGGTGCCGTTGCTGGAGATGAAATGGTCCTGGCCGTTGACGACCAGGAAGACGATGTAGGCAAGCGCCGGCACCGACAGCAAAAGCACTTCGAGCAGAAAGCCCTGGCTCGGGCCGATCGGCAGCGTCTTGCGGAAGAACCCATAGGCAGCGAAGGAAAACGCCAGCGCCAACGACACCCAAGGCAATTTGCCGGCATCGACGGTCAGAACGGCAACTGCGACCGCCGCCAGCAACACGGCCGCGATCTGCAGCCGGTCGAGCTTCTCGCCGAGCAACAACGCGCCGACGACGATGCTAACTAATGGGTTGATGTAGTATCCGAGCGCGGTCTCGACGGTGCGGTCGACCGAGATCGCCCAGACATAGATGGCCCAATTGACGGAGATCAGGGTCGCCGTCAACGCCGCCATGGCGATGCTGCGTGGTGAGCGGATTGCCCCCTTGAAATCGGCGGTCCGACCGGCCCAGACCAGCACTGCAGCAGCAATCGGCACCGACCAGACGATGCGGTGGGCGATCACCTCGATCAGCGGCAGATGCGCAACCGCCTTCATGTAGAAGGGCAACAGCCCCCATAGCAGATAAGCGCCGAGCGCGAGGAGAAAGCCGTTGCGGGCTTTGGAGTCGGCGTCGGGCTGGATCGTGTCGCTGGCCATGGCAAACGCTATGGCCCAGTGGGCCATCCAAAACCATCGCAAAATTATGATGGATCAATGGACTTCCGCTGATGGCTCAAGGGGCGGCGCCAGTTCCTCGCCCCACTTCGGGGGGCGAGGAAACCCACGTCTTGCAACCCTACTCCGCCGCCACCAATCCCGCCATGTCGCGGTTCTTCATCAGCTTGTAGACGATCGAATCCATCAGCGCCTGGAAGGAGGCGTCGATTATGTTTTCCGACACGCCGACCGTCCACCAGCGTGCGCCGGTGCCGTCATGCGATTCGATCAGGACGCGAGTGATCGCCTCGGTGCCGCCATTGAGGATACGCACCTTGAAATCGGCGAGCTCCATGTCGGCGATCTCGCTCTGGAATTTGCCGAGGTCCTTGCGCAACGCGATGTCGAGCGCGTTGACCGGGCCGTGGCCTTCGGCCACCGACATCTTCTCCTCGCCCTCGACCATCACCTTGACGATGGCTTCGGAGACCGTCTTCAACTGGCCGTTGGCATCGAAGCGGCGCTCGACCATGCAGCGGAACGAAGTGACGTTGAAGAACTCCGGCAGGCCGTGCAGCATATTGCGCGCCAACAGCTCGAAGGAGGCATCGGCGCCCTCATAGGCGTAGCCCTCGGCCTCGCGCTCCTTGACCACCGAGATCAGCGCATCGAGACGATGGTCGTCTCTGGGCACATCGATGCCGCGCCGCTTCAGCTCGGCGAGGAAATTGGCCTTGCCGCCCTGGTCCGAAACCATAACGCGGCGGCGGTTGCCTACCGCCTCGGGCGGTACATGTTCATAGGTCGCCGGCTCCTTGGCCAGTGCGGAGGCATGGATGCCGGCCTTGGTGGCGAAGNACGAGGCCGCGAAAATAGCCGGTCATGAGGCCGAGCGCGGTTCAGCAATTCGTCGAAGGCGCGGGAAAGCCGGGATATCCCGGTCAGCGCCTCGGCCGAGATGCCAGTTTCGAAGCGATCGGCGAAAGCCGGCTTCAGCGCCAGCGTCGGTACGATCGAGACCAGATTAGCGTTGCCGCAGCGCTCGCCGATGCCGTTCAGCGTGCCCTGGATCTGGCGCACGCCGGCCTCGACGGCGGCGAGCGAATTGGCCACCGCTTGGCCGGTGTCGTCATGGGCATGGATGCCGAGATGGCCGCCCGGAATACCTGAAACAATGACCTTGTCGACGATGGCGCGCACTTCCGAGGGCTGCGTGCCACCATTGGTGTCGCACAACACCACCCAGCGCGCGCCGGCATCATAGGCGGTCCTGGCGCAGGCCAGTGCGTAGTCCGGATTGGCCTTGAAGCCGTCGAAGAAATGCTCGCAATCGACCATCGCTTCCTTGCCGGCGGCAACAGCTGCTTCGACCGACGCGTTGATCGAGTCGAGGTTTTCCTCATTGGTGCAGCCGAGCGCGACGCGGACATGATAGTCCCAGCTCTTGGCGACGAAGCAGATGGCGTCGGACTTGGACTGCACGAGCGCTGCCAGGCCCGGGTCGTTGGATGCCGACACGCCTGCCCGCTTGGTCATGCCGAAGGCGACGAACTTTGCCTTCGCCGTGCGCTTCTGCCGGAAGAAGGCGGTGTCGGTCGGATTGGCGCCGGGATAGCCGCCTTCGACATAGTCCATGCCGAACTCATCGAGCAGCTTGGCAATCGCGATCTTGTCCTCGACGGAAAAGTCGATGCCCGGCGTCTGCTGGCCATCGCGGAGGGTTGTGTCGAAGAGATAGAGGCGTTGTTTGGTCATTGTTCTGTTGGCGCGCGAGCACCCCCCTCTGGCCTGCCGGCCATTTCCCCCTCAAGGGGGAAGATCGGCAGCTTTAGCGTCGGATCGTTTCCTGCAGCGACGGAGATTTGCGAAAGCGCCGATGACAGCCAATCTCCCCCCTTGAGGGGGAGATGTCCGGCAGGACAGAGGGGGGTGCCACGCGCTGTCATTTCCCCGCAAACCCATCCGTCGCGCGTATCAGCCGATCCAGAATCCCCGGCTCCGAATAGGAATGGCCGGCGCCTTCGATGAGGTGGAAATCCGCCTTCGGCCAGGCCTTGTGCAGGGCCCAGGCATAGCGCGCCGGGCACGGCATGTCGTAGCGGCCGTGGACGATTGTGCCGGGAATATCCGCGAGCTTATGGGCATCGCGCAGAAGCTGCCCCTCCTCCAGCCAGCCGGCGTGGACGAAATAGTGGTTCTCGATGCGGGCAAAGGCGATGGCGAAGTCGTCCTCGCCGAACTTGTCGCTGGTCTCCGGCTCCGGTAGCAGCGTGATCGTCTCACCTTCCCACAGGCTCCAGGCAAGGGCGGCTTCCAGCTGCGCCTTGCCATCGGCGCCGACCAACCGCCTGCGGTAAGCGGCCATCATGTCGCCGCGCTCGGCTTCAGGAATTGGCGCCAGGAAACGCTCCCATTTGTCGGGGAACATCTCGGAGACGCCGAACTGATAGTACCATTCGAGTTCGGCGCGGGTCAGCGTGTAGATGCCGCGCACGACAAGCTCGCTGACGCGATTAGGATGCGTCTCGGCATAGGCCAGCGCCAGCGTCGAGCCCCACGAGCCGCCGAACACCAGCCATTTTTCGAAGCCGCACATCTCACGCAGCCGCTCGATGTCGGCAACCAGGTGCCAGGTGGTGTTGGCCTCGAGCGAGGCGTTGGGTGTCGATTTCCCGCAGCCGCGCTGGTCGAACAGGATGACGTCGTAAAGCTTCGGGTCGAACAATTGCCGATGTTTTGGCGAGAAGCCGCCGCCGGGACCGCCATGCAGGAAAACGGCCGGCTTGGCGCCCCTGGTTCCGGAGCGCTCCCAGTAGATATGATGGCCGTCGCCGACATCGAGCATGCCGGACTCGAACGCCTCGATCTCTGGATAAAGAGTACGAAGTTCACTGTTCATTCCATTGCTCATATCTTCAGGCCGTGCGCGGGCCAGTCCGTGGTTTCGTGGTCGGGATGCTGGAAGGAGATGATCTGCTCCTGGCGGGAGTAGAAATCCGGATCCTGATGCACGGGCTGGTCAAAGATCGTTTCCACCCAAGGCAATCGGACCGCGTAGTTGACCTGGATCTGCGGCGCCAGATCGGAGCGGTCGTCGAAGGCGCCGATGGCGATCTCCAGTGCGCCAGGTTGGCGATAGGTCAGCGGTGTACCGCAGCGGGCACAGAAGCCGCGATCGATGTTGACCGACGACTGGAAATAGGTGGGCTCTTCGCGCATCCATTCGACGCCATCCTTGGGCACTGTCACCAGCGCGCCGAAAAACGAACCGAACTGTTTCTGGCACATGCGGCAATGGCAGATGGACGCCCGGCCGAGCTTGCCCTTGATGCGGAAACGCACGGCACCGCACTGGCAGCCGCCGGTTCGAACTTCATCGGTCATAACTTTTCCTCTGGCGGCCATTGTTCGGTGTCATGGTCGGGATGCTGGTAGGAGACGAGCTCGGCGAGATAAGGCGCCGACGACATGTCGGCCATAGTGTCCTCGCCCGGCAATTGCGGGATGGTATCGACATAGGGAAGTTTTGCCTCCGTGCCCCACTGGATCAGCGGCACGATATCAGCCGGATTGTCGAAGGCGCCGATGGCGAGGCCGATGCCGTCGGGCGCGGTAAAGGTCAGCGGCGTGCCGCAATTGGCGCAAAAGCCACGATCGACATGGCTGGACGAGGCGAAATATTTCGGTTCGCCGCGCGTCCAGTCGAGTTTGGCGCCACGCACCGAGACCAGGGGCGCGTAAAATGAGCCGAACGCCTTCTGGCACATGCGGCAATGGCAGATCGAGGCGTCACCCAGCGCACCCTCGACGCGAAAGCGCACCGCGCCGCACTGGCAGCCGCCGGTGTAGATCGGCCGGTTGTCGAGGCTCATGGCGTTTCACTCCGTTTCATAGTCATTCGGGCGCATGGCAGACGGCCTCGACATTGTTGCCGTCGGGATCCAAGACGAAGGCGCCGTAATAGTCCGGGTGATAATGCGGGCGCAGCCCCGGCCCGCCATTGTCCTTGCCGCCGGCGGCGAGCGCCGCGGCATGGAAGGCGTCGACCTCGGCGCGGCTGCGCGCGGTGAAGGCGACGTGCTGATGGGTCCTCGGCTTGTCATCGCTGGCCTGCAGCCAGAACACCGGCCGGTCGCGGCCATAACCGCCGACCTTGGCGCCGCCGGTATATTCCAGTGGCACCATGTAGATCAGCGAGGCGCCAAGCGGCGCCATCGCCTGGTCATAAAAGGCTTTCGACGCGTCGAAGTCGGCGACATTGATGCCGAGATGGTCGATCATGAAACAAGCTCCTCCCTTGCTGGCGCCGGCACGTCGGCGCCGGCCAAGCCGGCCCCGATGACGATGTGCTGGCAGACATTGTCGATATCGCGGATGACGTCGTCGTTCCAGAAGCGCAGGATGGTCCAGCCCAGCGCTTCCAGCTTGGCGGTTCGCGCGGCGTCAGATGCTGATGCTTCGGCCTGAGCGTGCTGAGAACCGTCCAACTCGACGATCAGCTTTTTGATAGGGCAGGCGAAATCGACGATGTAACCGGCGATCGGCATCTGGCGCCGGAAGGCCAGTCCCATGAGCCGGTGGGCGCGTATCTCATTCCAGACTTTTAGTTCTGCGTCTGCCATGGCTTTGCGCATCTTGCGCGCGTTGCCGCGATTGATGGGAGATACGCGATAATGGTTCATCGCGAGGCACCCCCCCTCTGTCCTACCGGACATCTCCCCCTCAGGGGGGAGATCAGCAGTTTCAATGACGGCTCCAACCCTTGAACGTCGGCGATTGGCGAAAGCCGACGCGCCGTCCAATCTCCCCCCTTGAGGGGGAGATGTCCGGCAGGACAGAGGTGGGTGCCTAGCGCCACCCTCACCGCTTCACCTCCCACGTCGTCACGCGTTCGTTGGTAACAGGATCCTTGCCGTCCTTCAGCTGCACGCCTTGCTCCAGAAGCTCGTCGCGGATGCGGTCAGCTTCGGCCCAGTTTTTGGCGGCGATGAACTCCAGGCGCTGCGCGATCAACTTGGCAACGCTGTCCTCATCCACGGCGGCCGCGCCGATATCGAAGCCGAGGAACGACAGCGATGCCTTCAGCGATGCGGCCGCTTCGTTGCCCTCCGCGGCCTCACCGGCAAGCTGCGTGAGCTGCTGGAAGGCGGCATAGGTGGCGAGGTCGTCAGACAGCGCCGCCACAACCTCCGCCGGAACTTGCCCTGCCGACGGGGAGAGATCGGCGGCGCGCTTCCATTTGCGCAGCGTATTCTCGGCCTCTTCCAGCTTGCGTACGGAAAAATCGATCGGCTCGCGGTAATGCGTCATCAGCATCGCCAGCCGCAGCACCTCGCCCGGCCATTTGCGGCCGCCGAAAGTGTCGGTTTCCAGCAGTTCGGCGATGGCGTAGAAATTGCCGACGCTCTTCGACATTTTCTGGCCCTCGACCTGCAGGAAGCCGTTGTGCATCCAGACATTGGCCATGACGTCGGTGCCGTGGGCGCAACGCGACTGGGCGATCTCGTTCTCATGGTGCGGGAAGATCAGGTCGAGGCCGCCGCCATGGATGTCGAAGACGTCGCCGAGATAGGCGGCCGACATGGCCGAGCACTCGATATGCCAACCGGGCCGGCCCCTGCCCCATGGGCTGTCCCAGCCGGGCTCCTCCGGTGACGACAATTTCCACAGCACGAAATCCCCCGGGCTCCTCTTGTGAGCGTCGACGGCAATTCGCGCACCGGCCTGCTGTTCGTCGAGATTGCGCTTCGACAGCTCGCCATAATCCGGCATCGAGGCGGTGTCGAACAGCACTTCGCCGGCGGCGACATAGGCGTGGCCGCGTTCGATCAAACGTTCGATGAGGGTGATCATGTCAACCTTGCCGTCGGCGCGGCGCGCGACGAACTCGGTGGCGCGTGGCTCGACCGTCGGCGGCAAGCAGCCGAGTGCGGTGACATCCTTGTGGTACTGATCGGCGGTTTTTTCGGTGACGCGGCGGATCGCCTCGTTGAGCGTCAGGCTTCCCGACGCGATCTCGGCGCCGAAATCGCGCAGCGCGCGGGCGTTTATCTTGTCGTCGACATCTGTGATGTTGCGCACATACGTGACACCAGCCTCGCCATAGAGGTGACGCAGCAAACGGAACAGCACGTCGAAGACGATCGCCGGACGCGCATTGCCGATGTGGGCAAAGTCGTAGACGGTTGGGCCGCAGACATACATGCGCACATTCGACGGGTCGATCGGGAGGAACACGTCCTTCGTCCGCGTTAGCGTGTTGTAGAGGCTGAGACCCTTCGATGCGTCAGACATGCGTGCCCTTCCGGCCCGTTAAGTTCTGGATGGAGTCTAACCTGTGCCAAGGCACAAATCGGCTCCAGCCTGCTGGCCGGGGCGTTTGTCCACTCTGGGGAAAGATGAGGCGAAAACGTCCGGACCAGCGCGAAGCTAGCCAATAATGCAAATGCCACAAATGGCGGAAAACGTTTTCATCGGCGGCTTTATCGCCTTGGCCGGTGTTGCCGTCAAGTCGCAACTTCCGGCAAAAGCGTCGCTGGATCATAGGTCAGGAGCCGCTGAAACATTTTATTAAACATGTCGGCACAGTCATGAAACATTCGCCGGCTAGTCCACCATAGGTCACGATTCGGTCAGATTCGGCCGGCAAACGCAGACACGGAAATGTTACCAGGGAAGAGATCGATGTCACGAACCAAGCAGGAATCGAGCCGCGCCAAGCAACCGGCGCTCGCCAACCACTACCGTGCGATCGGCCCGGCCGCGATCGTCGCCGCCCTTCTCCATACCGCGAAGAATAAAAAGCCGGCGCCGAAAATCACTTCGCCCCGCGCTGCCTGAACAGGCATCGTGCCGGCCGCCGACAAGGCGTGCGCCGGAACGGAAGGCTGAGGGCCCATAGCGCGCCTGAAAACAACAGCTCTTCCTATTGAGCAGGTTCTTCCCGAAGACCGGACCTGGCTTCTTGGGAGCGCGCTCTAAAACAGCGTCATCTGACTGTCGTCCGCGCCGGGCTTCTGGCGCCTGACCTTGTCGGGCTCGACGATGCCCATGTCCTGTATCTCCGGCCCGGTGTTGGCGACCTTGTTGACGAGGTCGGAGACCGGAATTGCCTCGAAGAAATCGGGCAGCGCGGGTTTGAGCAGGTCGGCCACATCGCGCGGCTCGAGCGTGCGGCAGTCCAGCCAGCGGGCAAAATCTTCAGGCGCGATCACCACCGGCATCCGGTCATGGATATGGGCGATGCCGGCATTGGCGTTGATGGTAAGAATGGCGCCGGTGTCCATTTCCGAACCGCCCGGCTCGGCATAGGTTTCAATCAGCCCGGCAAAGGCGATCAACCCGCCATGCCTCGGCCGTATCCAGTAGGGCTGGCCCTTCTTGCCGCTGCCGGATTGCTGCCACTCATAGAAGCCGGAGGCCGGCACCAAGGCACGGCGATGGCGCATGGCGGCTTTGAACGAGGCTTTTTCAATAGCGCCTTCCGAACGCGCGTTGATGAGCAACGGAAATTCCCTGGTGTCCTTGACCCAGGTGGGGATCAGCCCCCAGCGCACCAGCATCGCCTGGCGATCCGGGAAATTCGAGCCCGGCATGCGCGGCGGTCCCGACAGCGCCATCAGCACCGGCTGCGTCGGCGCGATGTTGTAGCGGGCCGGAAAATCGTCCAGCTCCGCCAGGCCGAGCAAGGCGGCGGTCTGGTCGGGCGTCGCGGTCAGGGCAAAGCGTCCGCACATTGGCAAGCTCGATGAATTGATCCGATCGCGAACGTGGCGATGGAACCGGCGCTGCGCAACCGCTAAAGCTGCTCGCTGCCAGCCGGTCCACAGGGTGGGCCTCACATAAGCGAATCGATATCGATGAACGAACAGCGCAAGACACTTCCCGCAGTCTCGGTCGCCGTCGTGCGCGGCAGGACGGTGCTGCTGGTCAAACGGGCGCGGCCGCCGTCGCAGGGGCTTTATGCCTTTCCCGGCGGCAAGGTCGAGCCCGGCGAGACGCTGCAAGAAGCAGCAGTGCGAGAATTGCTGGAGGAAACCGGGCTGCGGGCGCAGGACTATCGTCCGCTTCGCGACATCCACATCGACGGCAGCGGCGAGAATCACCCGGTCGACTATCTGCTGACCGTGTTCGGCGCCGTTTATGCCGGCGGCGAAGCGACGGCCAGCGACGATGCCGAGACCGCCGTCTTCTATAGTCTTGATGAAATGGCGACGCTGCCGCTCGCGGGTGACGTCATGGAGGTGGCTGAAGAGCTTTTGGCCTGAAGCAGGCCCATATCTGCCGCTCCGAGAATCGCCTTGCAGGCGACAAAATGTTTCGTCAGATAGACTTATGACCCGCGCCTCGCTGTTCCTTGCCGCATGCATCGCCACCGCCACGGCTTTTGCCGTGCAGCCGGCGCTGGCCGCCGAGTCGCCGTTCGAGCCCGGGCTGATGCGACTGGCCGAGGTGCTGGGGTCGCTGCATTTCCTGCGCAATCTGTGCGGCGAAAAGGGCGACCAGTGGCGCACCGAGATGGAAAAGCTGATCGATTCGGAAAATCCCGATCCGGAGCGGCGTGCCCGCTTCATCGCCAGCTTCAACCGCGGTTACCGTTCCTTCGGCGGCACCTATACCCAATGCACGCCGTCAGCGACCGAAGCCATCAGCCGCTACATGAAGGAAGGCGAGACGCTGTCGCGCGACATCGCCTCGCGTTACGGCAACTGACGAGCGCCAGACGGCGTTTAGCTAACGCCTTTTCGAGCACCCGCCTTGTATCCACGGCACGTTGATGCAATCTTGGTGTTGCACTTGCGCAACAGTATTAACGAAACGTTAGCGCGCGAATGCGGAATTAACTCAAACTGAAGGTTTTCATCCCGCTCACCGGTCTAATCGGCTAAGTTTGAATCGGACCGAACGTAGGCGACGAAGTTTGTAAAGACGATCAAAAAAATGTCGTATTTACAGATACTTACTTAGCCTGCGTGAGATAGGGGCAGCCCAAGCCGGATCCGACCCGTCGGACCGCCGCTTGAAAAGGTGGACATCGCAAATGGAACATGGCGTCAACGACATCGACGCGCTGGTCAGGGAAGAAAAGCGCCTGACCGCGGTGGAAAGCCATAGCGAGGCCTGGGCGGAAGGTCTGTCGGCCGGCATAGAACCTGAAATCATCGCCGAGGCAGCGCTTGAAACCGCGTTCGGCGAGATGCTGCGAGCCAATGGCGAAACCTCGGCCCTTGCCCTGCTCGATCGCATGCGTGAAAAGGTGATCGCCGGCGCCTTCGAGCCGGAGCGGTTTCGGCACTAGGCGTCGCGCGTCTCAGAGGGTGCACTGCCAGCTTACCGGTTCTTTGACGACGGCGAGTCGTTTGGGCATCATGCCTGAAGAGCCTAGGCCCAAGGAGAGGCAAGCGGTGAATTTTTCGATGTCAGGCCGGCCTCGCGGCGTGGCCCTCAGCATCTGGCTTGCCGCTTCCTGCGCCGCGGGTCCGCTGGCGTTTGTCCTGACCAGCAACCCTGCCTACGCGTTGAGCGAGATCAAGCGCGAGGAGCTTCCAGCTCCTGCCGGGCCACCAGCCAATGGTGAGACGGCGCCGTCTGAAAATTCAGTGCCAATGCCCGATCTGCCCGGCACGGCGCCACCGGCCGCCAGCCAGCCGAAATCGCCCACGGAGCCCGAACAAAGCCAACCGGAAGCCCCCGCCAACGATGGCGGCGTGGCCAACCCGCGTGCCGATCCAGAAGCGCCGGTGCCCGAAGTCGTCTATGACCTTTCCAAATTGCCCGAGCCCGTCAGGCGCATGCGCGATCTGATGGTCGAGTCCTGCGTAAGCGGCGACATCGAGAAGCTGCGGCCGCTGATCGGCAAGGGCGACACCATGACCCAATTGTCGCTGGGCGAAATCGAGGGCGACCCGATCGCCTTCCTGAAAGGGCTATCGGGCGACAAGGAAGGTCAGGAAATCCTCGCTATCCTGGAAGAGGTGCTCAATGCCGGCTATGTCCATGTAGACGTCGGCACACCGCAGGAACTCTATGTCTGGCCATATTTCTTCGCCCTGCCGCTGGACAAGCTCAACGCCAGGCAGCGGGTCGAACTGTTCAAGATCGTCACCGCCGGCGACTATGACGACATGAAGCAGTTCGGCGCCTACATCTTCTACCGCGTCGGCATCACGCCGGCCGGGCAGTGGACATTTTTCGTCGCCGGGGATTGAACGGCGATTCCCCTGGGATGGCTACTGGCTAGGGCTAGAAAGCTCGAGGCCTGTGTCAGGCCATATGCGGATACCTTCATTTCGAAGGGCCGAAATCGCTTCGACCGCCGCGTTGGGATCCATTTGCAGCACCTCGGCGGCATGCCGCAATTCTTCCTTGTCCCGCAGCCTGTTTACCACCCAAGCCACCTTGCGCTCGATATCCACGCCATAGGCCGCCTTCGCCTTGCCAACAGCGTCGCTCGGGATTTCCTTATAGATGCCAACCAGCACTCCAAGATCGATGGCATCGCGATATGCAATTGCACGGTCCTGACATCGATCCGCGTTCGCCAGCAACTTCTCGGCAAACATATCCGCCGGGACCAGGGCGGATACATTCAGATCGTCGTCGAAATGGCCTCGCAGTTTTATGCGGCCTTCGCGGATGACTTCAAACTTGATCGTTTGGCCTTTCAACCGCACGATCGTCCGCAAGCCATATTGATCGATCTGGAAGTCCCGAACAGCCTCAACCGGCTCAGGAAAGAATGCTCTAATGCCACGTTCGGCTGCGGAGGTCCGCAATTCGCGATAGCCATCGCTGTCGGCACACAGGAAGTCCACATCCAGTGAGCGGCGATATTCCCCGAATTTCATAACGATCGCAGTGCCACCGCCGAACCAGCACTGGTTTGCGGTCAGGAAATGGCGATCCATCAATCGAGCGCTTCGGCAATGATCTGGTGCTCGGGCCTCTTGAATTCCATCATGACGCTCGCGGTGTGTCCTGTTGATATTCCGGCTGCGAGGAACGATCAGGTGAGGGAAATCAGCCGGCGGTCAAGAGCACGCCGTGACCGAATTTGTCTGCCAAACTTTGGACAAGCATCTTCTCACGCATAGTAAGACGCTTTTGATCGACAAACCGCCAATTATGCTCATACAGCGCAAATGCCTCTTCGGCCGGAATCGGGCGTGCCGCATCGCGGTTCCAGGCGAGCGCCTGGAGCTCCGGAAACTCCGCAGGGACAATCATGGGCGCGATATCTGCGTTCATAATGCCCTTAACGTAGTGGATAGCGCTTAAAAAATCCAACGCAGCAAGAAACCGCTAAGCCGGCAGCGCCTCGGAAAACTCCACCGGCCTGCCCTGTCCTGGCGTGACGATCTCGCCTTCCCACATCACGCGACGACCGCGCACGATGGTGCCGATCGGCCAGCCGGTGACTTCCTTGCCGTCATAGGGCGTCCAGCCGGCCTTGGAGCCAGCTTGCGCATTGGTGATGGTCTCGCGCCGCTGGAGGTCGACAATGGTGAAATCGGCGTCATAGCCTGCGGCGATACGGCCTTTCCGGGCCATGCCGAAGATGCGCTGTGGGCCATGGCTGGAGAGGTCGACGAAGCGCTGCAGGGTCAGCCGGCCTGAATTGACATGGTCGAGCATGATCGGCACCAGCGTCTGCACCCCGGTCATGCCAGACGGTGAGGCCGGATAGGGCTTTGCCTTTTCGGCCAGCGTGTGGGGGGCGTGGTCGGAGCCGAGCACATCGACAATGCCTTGCGCAATGCCGTGCCAGACGCCGTCGCGATGGCGGGCCGCGCGAACCGGCGGATTCATCTGGATCAGCGTGCCCAGCCGCGCATAGTCGTCGGCGGTGAGCGTCAAATGGTGCGGCGTCCCCTCGCAGGTGGCGACATCCTTGTGCTGTTGGAGGAAGATGATTTCCTCGGCGGTGGAGATATGCAGCACATGGATGCGGGCGCGGGTGTTTCGCGCGATGCGCACCAGCCGCTCGGTGCAGCGAAGCGCCGCGATCTCGTCGCGCCAGACGGGATGCGATGACGGGTCGCCCTCGACGCGCAAGCCGAGGCGCTCGCGCAGCCGGAACTCGTCCTCCGAGTGAAAGGCGGCGCGGCGGCGGGTGTTGCGCAGGATCGATGCGACACCCTCGTCGTCCTCGACTAGCAGGTCGCCGGTGGACGAGCCCATGAACACCTTTATCCCGGCAGCACCCGGCAGCCGCTCGAGCTCACCGACATCATCGGCATTCTCGCGCGTGCCGCCAACCCAGAAGGCGAAGTCGCAATGCATCCGGCTGGTGGCGCGGCGCACCTTGTCGGCAAGCGCCGCCTCGCTGGTGGTCAGCGGATTGGTGTTGGGCATTTCGAAGACGGCGGTGACCCCGCCCAGCACAGCCGCGCGAGATCCACTCTCGAGATCTTCCTTGTGCTCCAGCCCCGGCTCGCGAAAATGCACCTGACTGTCGACGACGCCTGGCAGGACGTGCAGCCCGCGACAGTCGATCGCTTCGCCGGCCGAAGCTTGGCGAAGATCGCCTATTGCGACGATGCGACCACCCTTGACGCCGACATCGAGCGCGGCTTCGCCATCATGGTTGACCACAGTGCCGCCTGTCAGGATGAGGTCGTAGGTGGTGGCCATGGGCGTTCGGTCTCTTGCGGGGGGAGTATCGTCGGCTTACGTAAAGGCCGACTGTTTTGCAAGATCAGGTTCTTTGCCGCCCATGCCTTTTGCCCTGTTCAAAGACCGCGCCCTCATTTCCGTGTCAGGCCCGGATGCCGAGCATTTTTTGCAGAATATCCTCACCACCGACCTCGACACGCTGGCCGTCGACGCGGCAAAGCCAGGTGCGCTGCTTTCGCCGCAAGGCAAGATCCTGTTCGATTTCCTGATCTCGCGTAGCGGCGAGAACGCATTCCGGCTGGATTGCCGTGCCGACATCGCAGACGATTTCCTGCGCCGGCTGATGCTTTACAAGCTGCGCGCCAAGGCCGAGATTGCCAGGCAGGATCAAGTGCTTGTGACGGTTGGGTGGGGCGATGATTCAAGCGCTTCACAGTCTGATTCAACGGTACTTGCCGATGCCCGCTTCCGCGAGGTGGCTGTGAGCCGCTCCTATGGCGGCGCATCCGTAGGTGGCGACCCGGCTGCGTGGCAGGCGCTCCGCATCGCCAACGGCATTGCCGAAAGCGGTTCCGATTATCAGCTCGGCGATGCCTTCCCTCACGACGTGCTGCTCGACGAGACCGGCGGCGTCGGCTTCAAGAAAGGCTGCTATGTCGGCCAGGAAGTGGTCTCGCGCATGCAGCATCGCGGCACCGCCAGGCGCCGCGTGCTGATCGTTTCGGCCGACCGCGCCTTACCCGCGCCCGGCACGGAGCTGACGGTTGCGGGGCGGCCGGTCGGCACGCTCGGTTCCAGCGCGGGCACGGCCGGACTCGCCATTGCCCGCATCGACCGGGTCAAGGCGGCGCTCGACGCTGGCCAGCCGGTACTGGCCGGTGATGTCACCGTCTCGCTCGCCATCCCGTCCTGGGCGAAGTTCAGCTTTCCCAGGGAAGCCATCGGCGCGGAGGACGCCTGATGGCTGCCGATCGCGTCGGAGCGCCACCGCGCGCGTGGCAGCGCATGCTGTCGGGGCGGCGGCTCGACCTGCTCGATCCCTCGCCGCTCGACATCGAAATCTCAGACATCGCCCACGGGCTTGCCCGCGTTGCCCGCTGGAACGGGCAGACCCGCGGCGATCACGCCTTTTCGGTCGCCCAGCATTCCCTGCTGGTCGAGGCGCTGTTCAGCGAGTTGCAGCCGGACGCCTCGGCCAACGCTCAGTTGGCAGCACTGCTGCATGACGCGCCGGAATATGTCATCGGCGACATGATCTCGCCGTTCAAATCGGTAATGGGCGGCTCCTACAAGGAGTGTGAGCTGCGTCTCCAGCGCGCCATCCATCAGCGCTTTTCGCTGCCGCCCGAACTCGGCGTCGGCTTGCGCAAGGAGATCAAGCGCGCCGACCAGATCGCCGCCTATTACGAGGCGACGCTGCTTGCCGGTTTCTCGACCGCAGAAGCAACCGAGTTCTTCGGCCGGCCGCGCGGGTTCAATGCCGACCGCTTCGACTTTAAGCCGCACTCGGTGACCTCGGCGCAAGCTGCCTTCCTCAAACGCTACGCAACGCTTGAAAAGCAACGCCAGGCAACGGTTGCCGTGCATTCGGCGCAGTGAACATACGCTAAATTAACCAGCGGTAACCACAGTACCGGGTTTCGATCACGGTCAGCAGGCACGCCTCATGTCCGTTGCGCACGTCAAGGGTGGTTCGCCCGTCCGCAGACGGGGAGCCGGAGGCGTCGCCGCGCCACGGCAGATCGCCGACGAACTGCGCCACCAGAACGAGCGCTTTTCGGCGGCCGTCGAGAATATGTCGCACGGGCTGTGCATGTTCGACGCCGACGAGCGGATGATCATCTGCAACGGCAACTATATCAGCATCTTCTCCCTCGACGCGAAGATCGTGCGGCCCGGCATCGCGTTCCTGGACATTCTAAAGCACAGCGTCGACATCGGTGTCGCCTCACAGAGCGCCGAAGACCTGTATGCCATCCGCAAGCCCTATATCGAGCGCGCGCAAGCCTCGACCTACGAAGAAATACTGTCGGACGGACGCATCGTTTCCATCACGCACCGGCCGCTGGCCTCAGGCGGCTGGGTGTCGATCTATGAGGACATTACGGAGCAAAGGCGGGCCGAGCAGGAACTGAAGGAGCAGCACCGCCGCTTCGATGCGGCGCTCGCCAACATGTCGCAAGGCCTATTGATGTACGACGCCGAAGGCACGCTGATCGTGCGCAACCAGCGCTTCCTCGACCTCTACAAGGTCACGCCTGACGACTTCCCGCTCGGCATGAGCCAGCGCGCCCTGCTCGAACAGATGGTGCAACTGCGCATCTATCCGTCAATGGACATCGACGGCGAGATCGCCAACACCAGAGCCAGCCTGCAGGCCGGTGAGGAGCGTTCGACCGACCGCAGCCTTGCCGATGGCCGAACGCTGCTGGTTGCGCGCCGGCCGCTTACCGGTGGCGGCTGGGTGGCGACCTTCGAAGACATCACCGAGCGCCGGCGCGCCGAAGAGCGCATGAGCCACCTTGCCCATTACGACACGCTGACCGACCTGCCCAACCGCTCGATGTTTCGCGAACGGCTCGACCAGGCGATGGCCGGCGATACACCGTTGGCGATCTTCTCGCTCGACCTCGATCGCTTCAAGGCCGTCAACGACACCTGGGGACACCCTGCCGGCGACTGGCTGCTGAAATGCGTGGCTGAGCGGTTGCGGCACAGCCTGCGCAGCGACACCGATATGGTCGCCCGCCTCGGTGGCGACGAGTTCGCCATCCTGCAGTTCAATCCCAAAGGCTCCACCGATGCGGAACAACTGGCAAAACGCATCGTCGCTGTCGTCAGCCAGCCGTTTCGCGACAAGGGCCGCGAGATGCATGTCGGCATCAGCCTTGGCATCGCGCTGTATCCCGGTGACGGCAAGGACGCCGACACGCTTTTGAAGAACGCCGACATGGCGCTTTACAGCGGCAAGAGCGAAGGCCGCAACGTCTACCGCTTTTTCGAGCCCGGCATGGATGCCTTGGTGCGGGCGCGCCTGGCGCTCGAAACCGATCTCGAGACGGCACTGAAGCGGCGGGAGTTCGTGCTGGAGTTCCAGCCGATCACCAACATCGCGTCGGGCAAGATCGTCGGCGCCGAAGCGTTGATGCGGTGGAATTCACCGACGCGCGGCCTGGTGGCGCCCGACGATTTCATCGCAGCCGCCGAAGACAGCGGGCTGATCGTTCCGCTGGGCGAATGGGCGCTGAAACAGGCCTGCAGCGTGGCCGCCGGCTGGCCGCCTGGAATGCGCATCGCCGTCAATGTCTCGGCAGTGCAGATCAGAAGCGCCGACTTTGCCCGCAGCGTGATTTCGGCGCTGGCCGTTTCCGGCGTGCCGGCCAGCCGGCTCGAACTGGAAATCACCGAGACCGTGCTGATGGATGAGAGCGAGACGGTGCTGAAGACGCTGAGGCAGCTGCGCGAACTCGGTATCCGCATCGCGCTCGACGATTTCGGCACCGGCTATTCGTCGCTCGGCTATCTCAGGCGTTTTCCCGTCGACAAGATCAAGATCGACCGCTCCTTCATCCACGATATCGACAACAAGGACACGGCGGCGATCGTGCGCACGATCATCGGGCTTGGTGCCGAACTTGGCATCACCGTCACCGCCGAAGGCGTCGAGACCGAAGCGCAGCTCGACATATTGCGCAAGGCTGGCTGCGTCGAGGTGCAGGGCTTTCTGATCGGCATGCCGTCAAAGGCCGCCGACATGGCTCGACTTCTCAAGACGAGGGCAGCGTCCCGGCGCGCCTGAACATCCCCGGCGTCATTCCATGCGCGGCGCGGAAGGTGCGCGAGAGATGGCTTTGGTCGGAGAAGCCGGCCGCAAAGGCGGCACCGGCGAGATCTGAACCTTGCCGGATCAGCAGATCGGCACGGCGCAGCCTGCGGTCACGGATGAAGGCAGCAGGGGTGAGACCCAGCACTTTCCTGAAATCGCGGATAACTTGAAAGCGCGTCACGCCTGCGGCTTCAGCGAGCCGCTGCAAATCGAGGTCCGAGTTCAGATGGTCTTCGATGACCTGTTCATAGACCCGGAGCCGGCTTTTCGATCCGAAGCTTTCGACCGCCTCGCGCCGCCGGCCGCCCCAATCGCCATGGCGCAGGATGAGCTTGCGCAAGGCGATCAGCATGGATGTTTCGGCGCTCGTGGCATCACCCGATGTCGAAGCCAAGTGCGCGACGCCTACTGCCTGGACGAGATCGGCATCATCGACGATCGCTTGCGAAAACAACGGCGGGCGATCCTGCCCGAGTTCGTCCGCGATCGCACCCATGAGCGAGGCCGACGGATAGAAGGTGCGGTAAGCCCAACCCTGGTCGGCACCCGCCTCGCCGTCATGCCATATCTCCGGATTGACGAGCAGAACCGTGCCCGACCGCGCGAGGACAGTCTCGTTGCCGATGCGGACCCGCTCGCACCCTTGCGTGATCAGGGCGACGACATAGGTCGGGTGCGTGTGCAGCTGGTAGCGATGCCGCGTGAAGCGCGCCTTGAGCATGCCAAGATCGCGAAAGCGCGGATGACGCCAGAACTGCGTCGTCTCCTGAGGCTGTTGAATTCCAGACACGGTCAATCCTGTTCAAGACGCTGCCGGCGCAAATCCTTTACGTGCTGGCATCGACAAGGCCGAATTTACGATAGCCGGCAAGGAGAGCGCAATGCTGCACAACGACCCCATCGCCGCCCTCACCCCGCAGGTGGTGGAATGGCGGCGTCACATCCACGCCAACCCCGAACTCGGTTTCCAAGAGTATGAGACCGCGCGCTTCGTCGCCGACAAGCTGCGCACCTTCGGGCTCGACGAGGTTCATGAAGGCAAAGGCGGCACCGGCGTGGTTGGCGTCCTCAGAGGACGACCAGGCGTGCGCGCCATCGGGCTTCGGGCTGAACTCGATGCCTTGCCCGTGCTGGAGAAGACAGGATTGCCATATGCGTCGAAGAAAGACGGCGTGATGCATGCCTGCGGCCACGACGGGCACATCGCGATGCTGCTCGGCGCCGCCAAGCTGCTCGCCGACAACAGAGCCTTCGACGGCACCGTCTGTTTCATCTTCCAGCCGGCGGAAGAAAATGAAGGCGGCGCCATGCGGATGATCGAGGACGGACTGTTCGAGCGCTTCCCCGTGGAAGCCGTCTACGCCGTCCACAACTGGCCGGGGCTGCCGCTCGGAAAGATCGCGGCCCGTGCCGGGTCGATGATGGCGGCCGTCGACACTTTCGAACTGAACTTTGAGGGGACCGGCGCGCATGCCGCCATGCCGCAGCTAGGCGACGATCCCGTGCTCGCGGCCGGCGCCTTCGTTCAAGCCGTGCAGCGCATCGTCAGCCGTTCGGTCGACCCGCAAATGGCGCTGGTCGTTTCGATCACCCAGATCCATGGCGGCAATGTCGGCAACATCGTGCCGGGCAAGGTCTGGCTGCAGGGAACCTGCCGCTTCTTCGAGCCAACTTTGTCGGACCATTGCGAAAGGCTGATCGGCGACATCGCGCAAGGCATTGCCTCGGCGCATGCACTCACCGCCAAGCTCGCCTACAAGAAAGGCTACCCGCCGCTGGTCAACACGTCGGCTGCCACTGACCGGGCCGTCCAGGCGGCAACCGCGGTTGTCGGCCGCGAGCAGGTCGAGACCGCATTCAACCCGAGCCTCGGCTGCGAGGATTTTGCCTACATGGTCCGCGAAGCCGGCGGCTGCTATGCCTGGGTCGGCGCAGGAGCGGTCAGACTGGGCGAAGGGCTGCACGGCGATCGCTATGTCTTCAACGACGCCATCGTCCCCACCGTGCTCCGCTATTTCGTCACGCTCGCTGAGCAGACGCTACGCTGACGGCCGAGCGCCTCAGCGCAAGGTCTCGACGTATTTCTCGTGGAAGCTGACATAGCCGGGTTCGACGACTTTGAGATGGCGCTCGATCAGCTGGTGGAAGGCCGGCAGCTGATGGAAGGGCACGCCGGGATTGGCGTGGTGCTCGGCGTGATACGGCATGTTCCAGGCGACTTTGCGCACCAGCCAGTTGGTCAGCGTGGTGCGGGTGTTTTCCAGCATGTTGGCGACAAGCGGGCAGCGGCCATGCTCGGCCAGCAGATAGAGCCTGAGGAAGGGCTGGCCGAGCAGCGCCGGCACGATCCAGACATAGAGCAGTACACTTGCCTCGAACCACAGGGCTAGCGCGGCGACCACGACATAGAAAGCGATCATGGCGCGGGCTTCAGTGCGCACCTTGGGCAGGCCTTTCGGCGGCACGTAGCTGTCGTGGCAGCCTCCAATCGCGTTGGTGTAGAGTGTCTGCAAATGCCCCCACCACACCGGCAGGCCCGAGACGTGGACGATGTATTGCCGCATCGTCTCCGGTTTCGGGAAGGCGAGTTCCGGATCGTTCTCGGGATCCTGGGTGAAACGGTGATGGGCGAAGTGGAAATAGCGAAACCAGTCGGCGGGCAGCGCGATCGCCAGGCTGCAGACCCTTGCGGCGGCATCGTTGAGCCACTGCGTCTCGAACGCCGTCCTGTGCACCGTCTCATGCAGCAGCGTGAACAGGAAGACGATAAGAATGCCTTGCGGCAACATCAACAGCGGCCAGTACGACACCTTGGCCGCAATCAGCCCGCCGATAGCCACAATCGCGCCGAGATGGAAGGCGAGTTGGACCAGACCCGGCCCGTCCGACTTGCCGGTCAGGCGGCTGCGCTGCTCATTGGTCAGGAACGCGATGACGTCGCGATGGTCTCTGGGTTCAAACTGGGCCGATACGGTCATGGCGCCAAGCTACTCGAATAAGAAAGCTTTCGAAAGACGAGGATTTCTGCGACACAGATAAGCTGACCTTACCTATCGGATCACCCAATGACCGCGCTTCCTTCCCTGAGAGGACTTCAAGCCTTCGAGGCGGCGGCGCGCTCGGGGAGTTTCGCCGCAGCGGCGGATGAGCTCTCGATCTCGGCGGCTGCGGTCAGCCAGCTCATTCGCACCGTCGAGGAGCAGATGGGTCGAAAACTGTTCCATCGCGTCAACCGCCGCGTGGTGCTGACGGAAGCCGGCGTCGAGATGCTGCCCCGGCTGACCCTGGCTTTTCGGGAGATCGGCAGCATCGCGCGTGGCAGCGATGCCTTCCGCCCGCGGCTTGTCGTATCGGTGCCGCCGTCCATGGCGATGGGCTGGCTTTCCGAACGCCTCGCCGGCTTTGTCGCCAGCCACGGCGCCGTCGACATATCCCTGCGCGGCGATGACGATCCGGTGCCGTTCGACCGCGAACTGATCGACATCCGGCTGTCCTTCGGCCCGCACTATCGTGAACACCCGAGCGAGGAGATCGTCAGGGACGCCGTCTACCCCGTCTGCGCGCCAGAACTCACCGCCAAAACCGACAGCCTCGCCGGCCTGCCACTGATTCACACCGACTGGGGACCGACCGGCGCGTCGTTTCCGTCTTGGCGCACCTGGTTCGAGGCGGCGGGCATAGAGCCCGGCCGCGCAGTGCAGCGCGGACTGTCGGCGAACTCGTCGCGGGCAGCGCTCGACCTTGCCATTTCAGGGCTGGGCGCGGCGCTGGCGCAAGGCATTTATTGCGCCTGGGCGCTGGAAGAGGGCCGTTTGGTCCGGGCTAATGCCCTATCGATCGCGCTGCGTCAGCCATATTGCCTGACGATCCCGGAACGCAGTGCAAGGCGCGACCTGGTGGCGGCGTTTCGCAATTGGCTGATTGAGGAATGCCGGCGGTCGGTGGGTTCGCCGGTGCTCGGCTGATGGCCCGAGCTGCTCAGAGATGGCCGGCCAGTGCGGCGACCATGTCCTTGTTCGTCGCCACGGGAATGATCTCGAACTCCACCAGGTCAGACCATTCGATGACCCAGCGCTGCAGCAGCGTGACGTCATCGGCCTCGACCAGCAGGAAGCAGCGGCTCATATCAGCCGCGATCCAGGAGTGGTGCACGACGAGCGCGTCCGGCTTCAATCTGCCGCGCTCGCCGAAACGGCGGTAGATCTCCTTGCGGTCGCAGCCGGTGAAATCCTCGATGACGATGAACTGCATTTTTCCCCCTCGGTTGAATTGCCGCCCGGGACGGCAAACTAACGCCCGGGACGGTCCAGCCGCTCCAGGAACCATTGCGTCAGCCGCACCCAGACTTCGTCCTTTTCGCCGGAATCCTCCCAGCCATGGTCGAGGTTCGGGTTGTCGTTGACCTCGATGACGAAGACGCCATCCTTGGTTTCCTTGAGATCGACGCCGTAAAGCCCGTCGCCGATGCAGCGCGCCGCCTTCACCGCGGTGTCGACGACATGCGGCGGCGTCTCTTTCAGCGTGAAGGTCTTGATGCCGCCCTGGTCGGGCTTGCCGCTGGCCTTGTGGTTGACGATCTGCCAGTGTTTTTTCGCCATCAGATAATGCACGGCAAACAGCGGCTGCCCGCCGAGCACGCCGACGCGCCAGTCATATTCGGTCGGGATGAATTTCTGCGCGATCAGGAGATCGGAATCCTCCAGCCACTCGGTGGCGAGCGTCTTCAGTTCTTCGAAGTTGCCGCATTTCTTGACGCCGCGCGAGAACGATGAATCCGGGATCTTCAGCACCAGCGGAAAGCCCAGCGTCTGCGCCGCCAGTTCGAGGTCCGAGGTGCCGGCTATCATCACCGTCGGCGGCACCGGCACCTTGTTGTAGGCCATCAGTTCGTTGAGATAGACTTTGTTGGTGCAGCGGATCATCGACAGCGGGTCGTCTATCACCGGCATGCCTTCCTGCTGGGCGCGGCGCGCGAAGCGGTAGGTGTGGTTTGAGATCGAGGTGGTCTCGCGGATGAACAGCGCGTCGTAATTGGCGAGCTTGGCCAGGTCCTTCCTGGTGATCGGCTCGATTTCGACGCCCATCTTTTCGGCGATCTTGGCCCAGTAACGCAGCGAGGAAATCTCCGACGGCGGCAGTTCCTCATGCGGATCGACCAGCGTGGCGAAGGTGTAGCGTGCCGGCGTGCGGCCCTTGGTGTCGCGCCACTCGCGGTTGGTGTACGTCTCGAGCGCCTGCACGAAGAGGGCTTNCTCCTCGGCCATCCTGGCCAGCGGCAGGAAGCCGATCTTGCGGATCGAAGCCCATTCGGCGCTGTCCTTGATGTGAACCTCAAGCGCCGGAGCGCGGAACCAGTCGAACAACAGCTTGGCGAAGCGGTCCCAGACCTTCGACGGTCCGATGCCGAAGAAGATGCAGATTTTTTGCGGGAATACGCCACCGAGATCCTTGCGACATTTGTTGAGCGCCAGCTCCAGTTCCGGCAGCGCGTGCTCGTAGAGCTTGCGCTCGGACAGGTCGATCATCGTCTCGACCGTCGGGATGACCTTGTGGCCGCGCGAACCGGCGAGCAGAGAGGCATAATAGCCGCGGCTCTGGTAGGCGTAATTGTTCGACAGGTTGATGACCTTCGGCTGCTGGCCGCGAAACAGCGCCGGATGCGCAAGATAGTCACGGTTGGTGATGATCTTGTGCGGCGTCGCCGCCGGGTCGAGATCGTTCTGACGGCCGGTGAGGATGACCCAGGTCATTGTTATCAGCGTTTCCCAAGAGTGATGGCAGCACGCAGTCCGTCGCGGCCGAATTGCGCCATGTTCATGAAGATGCCGTGCGGCACGGGAATGTTGGCGGCATCGAGGATGGTCTCCTGTCTTTCGTCCTCGACCCAGGGATCGTGGATCAGGATGTGGTCGCCATCGTCGCCGATAGCCAGCACCCAATGCGGCACCTTCTTGCCGAACATCAGGAAGCCGCTGATCAGCACCAGCACCAGTTTTCCCTGAGCCAGGGCGCCGCGGATATCGTCGATGGTGAATGGACGGTAATTCACCGGGATGCCGTAAAGTTCCGCGCGGCGGCGAAAGTCCACCTGGGCAAGTTCCATCACCCGGCGCTTGTCGTCGCTGCGCACCGATTGCAAGAACAGCGCGCCATAGAAGGACACGAAGATTTCCGCCGCAAGCCCGCTTTCGTAGCCGGAAACCGCAAGGCCGAAGGGCTCGCAGCCGCCTGGGCCGGACATCATGAACACGGTCGTTGCCTCGCGCCATAGGCGGATTTCCATGACCGGATCGGGCACGAAGCCGGAATCGAAATTGGCCATCGCCATCATCAGGCAGCATGGACCGCAGGTGAACTCGCAGGTCTGCTGGTAGAATGGGACTTTGGTGGCGACCGGAATATCGCCGCGCAAGGTCTTTTCGTAGCGCAGCGCGGTGGCGCCATCCTCGTAATAGTGAGGCTCGCGACCGATCTTGCGGTAGCCGCTCTGCTCATAGATGCCAATGGCGCGAAGATTGTCCTCGCGCACTTCGAGACGCAACATCATGCGGTCGTGCTCGAAGGCAGCTTCTTCGGCCGCTGCAAGCAGCATGCGGCCAATGCCGCGGCCGCTGAAAAACGGGCTGGTGGCAAGCGAATAGAGCCGGGCGACGCCGCTGCCCTTGCGAAACAGCACGATGGCGTAGCCGGCGACACGACCATCGCTTTCGGCGACCAGCATCTCGGCTGTCTCGCGTTCGATCAACAAGCGGAAGGAGCGCCGGGAAATGCGGTCACTGGAAAAGACCGCCTTCTCGATGGCGGCGAGGTCATCGACGTCGGACGCGCGGGCCTTGCGAATCTCGGCAGGCATGCGGGTTTGGAAAACCTCGATTGGGTGGAGGAAAAGACCGCAGTCAAAAACGTCGCAAACATCAGCCGAAACGCCGATATCCATCAAGCGCTATCGCACTTCGAATAGGGCCGAATTGTGACACTTTCTACCCCGGCGCATTCCCGAAACGGAATGCGCTTAACTGGCGATACCAGCCAGAAGCTGACCGTAGGCCCGCTTGGCGACCGCAGCCAGTTGCTCGCGCGGCAGCGAGCCGACGACGGCGCAGGCATAGCCCTTGTCCAGCCAGTAGACCGCCTCGGGGCCGTCGGCGTCCGCCATGTAGGTGCCCTTGGACTTGGCTGAGGAATCAGCGGTAACGAACAAGGAGATGCGCTGACCCTTGGCGTCCTCGTAAAGCAGCATCGCTGCCTTGCCCTGGCCGGCGGGCAGCAGCCGGCCGCCAACCAGCTGGAAGCCTTCCGCCACCAGATCCGGCGCCACCAGTTTCAGGCCGACGCGGTTGGACAGCCAGGTCTGCAGGTGATCCTTGTCGCTTGCCGGCACTTCCACCGCATGGCGCTGTTCGGCGGCATAGATGACATGGGCGGCGATCGCCTCTTCGGCCAGTTGGTCATCGGCGCCATCTTCCCTGCCGATGCCGTCGATGCCGGCAAAATAGCCGCCAAGACCGCCGATGACGAGCACTGCGGCCGCCGCGGCCGCAAGCCACCAGCGCGACTGCCGCGCCGCCGCTTTGGTCGCGCCTTCACCGCTAACGATCTGCTTGAACAGCACCGGCACGGGCTCGTCGAGCACACCGGCAAAGGCGGCGCGCAACGCGGCGCGGTCGGCGGTGTAGCGGGCGCTTTTCGCCTTCATTTCGGGATTGGCGTCGATCCAGGCGTCGTAGGCGGCGCGCTCGTCGCCCGGCAGCTCGCCGTCGAGAGCCATGTGGATATCGCGTTCGGAAAAATCGCGGCGGGTCATTTCTCGACGATCCTTATCGAGCGGCGGCGCGCCGTGTCATCGAGCAGGCTGCGCAGCTCCTCGCGTCCGCGCGCTATGCGCGACATCAGCGTGCCGGCGGGCACGCCGAGAATGTTGGCGGCTTCGGCATAGGAAAACCCTTCGATGGCGACCATGACGAGAGCGGCGCGACGGTCGGGGCTGATCGCGTGCAATGCGTCGATGATCTCGCGCGAGGCGGCGTTCTCCGCCTGTTCGGCGGGGACTGCCTGCGCCTCGTTTGCGTCAAGCGGCAGGATCGCTGCCTCACCGCGCCGGTTCACCTTGCGCATCTGATCGATGAACAAATGATGCATGATCGTAAACAGCCACCTCCGGGGGCTTTCTCCCGTCTGCCAGCTTTCAAGCCGCAAGAGCGCTCGTTCGAGGCAATCCTGGACGAGATCGTCAGCGGATTCGCGGTCGCGCAGAAGCGAGCGTGCGTAGCGGCGCAGGCGCGGTATTTCGCCAAGGATTGCTGCCTTCTTTTCGTCCATGACCGCTGGTTCTGAGGTCGCCCTTGTTTAACCCGATTGAACGCGCCTTCCCGGCGCGGCGCAAGCGGCCAGCGCGAAGCGGTCTGCCGCCCCGGTAACCCAAGCAGTGAGATAACGAGTTGATCGGCTAAATTATTCCCCGCAATCAACAAAAGGGCCGAATTATCCTAAATCGGTCAGTGCGAAATCATGGCCTTTGTACAGCAGTGGAAGATCGCGGCTTTTCGCGCAGGCGTAAGCAAAACAGTCCCCGAGATTCAGATCCGCCTTGTGGCCAACGGCTTTGCCGTAACGGGCGCTCGCGTCAATGGCCCGAGAGCCGATGTTGTCGTCAATGGCCAGACTCTCTCCCATGATCTCCACAATGAACTCATCGATCAGATCGCGGGCATGGAGAAGGGCTTCAGCGCTGGGTCTGCGCGGGCCGGCGCCGGCCCTTGCCAATGCCTGTGTTGCTTCGAAGTGAACCAACGGAGAAACCCAGACCTGCCCGGAAAAACCGGATAGCTGCTTCAGCAATTCCTCCCACCCAGGTTCCTGGTTGAGAATGGCGACGATCACCGACGCGTCGACAAACATCAGTCTTCCCACATCTCGTCGGTGAACTTCTTCATATCGAAATCGGGATTGGGCAGGCCAAGCTTCCTGGCCCTGTCCTGAAGACTGGCGATCCGATCGCGCAGCGGCACCTTCGCCCGATTGCGCTCAAGTTCGTGTACGAGCGCGACCCGCACCGCCTCCGTTTTGCTCGGAGCGTTCGTCTCGCGTTGCAATCTGCTGGCCAGCGCATCCACTTCGTCGTCGCGGATATAGAGCGGCATCGAATATCCTCCGTTGGATATTCATATATTCCATCTCGTATATCACTTCAAGTTGCAGCGTTGGCCTCCCTCGCCGCCCGCGTCAGCAGCCGCTGGTAGAACAGGCCGATGCCGATCAGCACGGCGCCAAGACCGATGAAGGACAGCGCCCTGAGCACGCCTTCCAGTTCCGACATGTCGAACAGGAAGACTTTTACCACGGCAATCGCGATCAGCGCCGCCGAGGCAATGCGCAGCACCTGCGACTTCAGCCAGACGCCGGCGGTCAGCAGCACGACGCCGATGATCAGCCAGAGCGCCGAATAGGTGTAGGTCTCAAGCTGCCCGAGGCCGCTCCACAGGCCGATGAACTCGCCCTTGAACACGCGCCTGACCGACAGTGTGGCGTAGGCGAAGACAAGCAATGCCGCCACTACCGCCAGCATCTGCGCATACCATGGCGGCCGCTTGTCCCTGGCATAGAGCGCCAGCCCGCCGGCGGCTATGGCCGGCAACAGGTAAGCCAGGAACAAGAGGTTGAACACCGGGATCTGGCCGGTCGATTCGTCGGTGAACAGCGGATTGAGCACCAGGAAATGCTGGAGGACGATGAAGGCGACCGAGAGCACGCCGGCGGCCATCGAGCCGTAGCGCAGCAGAGAGCTTGGCGAGCGCATGTCGATGGCCACCAGTATCGCGCCGGCACCGATGGCGATCAGCGTATAGATCGCCTGTTCGGCGAGCGTCACCGGGCCGGTGTCGATGACGCCGCCATGCATGGCGTGGCGCACCAGCATGGCGACGGTGAGCAGCGCAAACAGGGCTGCACCCGCCTCCATCGCTAGGCGCGGCCGGCCATTGCCAGTTGTTGGTAGTGCGGGGGTGGTACGCGCGAGTTGCCAGGCGGCAAAGCCGAAGGCCAGCGCCGGCACGCCGTATCCCGGCAGCAGCCAGTTGAACACCGGCGTCGTCGTCAGGAACTCGGCGCCGACGATGGTCGGATCGAAGGCGACGAGGCCGAGCACGGCGACGACCGCGCCGACCGAAATCCAGCCCAGCACGGGATAAGAACGCCAACGCGTCGCCAGCGCCGGCACGATGGCGGCAACGCCGGCAAGAATGGTCGTCCAGCCGGATCCGAAGGCCATGTGCAGCATCAGCAGGCCGGCCAGAGCCGAGCCGCAAAGCGCGAAGGAGACGGCAATGTCGCCCTTGAGCGGCGGCTGTTCGGCGCGCGCGATCCATTCGCCACCGGCAGCGAAGACAACAACCAGAAGGGCAGCTATCGCTGCGTAGACAAGGTCGCGGTCGAGATTGCCGTAGGCAAGCCACAGCGTCAGCAGAATAAGCAGCGGCGCAGCGACGCCCCATGCCGCCCAGCATGCCGCGCGGACCCGTGCTGAGGCGGCGAAGCGGCGTGCGGCCCAGAAGCCGGCGCCGATGAAAACCAGGCCGAGGGCAATGCCGATGCGCAGCGTCAACGGATTTCCGGCCGCCACCGGCATGCCGTCAAAGCCGATATTCCCCTGGGTTATGTCGGAGCCGATGGTGGTGGGCGGAATGATGCCGAGATGGATCATCACGCTCACCACGCCGGCGGCATGCAGCAGCGGCAGCGCGCGCGGCCGGTAGAGTGCGGTGGCGACAAGGGCGACGAGGACGAAGGCGCCCGGCAAGGCGCCACCGGCGGCGACCAGCGTCGTGTCGACGGACAGGCCTAGCGCTGAAAACGCAACGAAAACGCCAGGCACGATTGAGGGCCAGTCGAAGCCCGCCTTTGCAGGTTCCGCTTCGCCGCCACGACTGCCCAGCCAAACAAAGGCAAGCACCGCCAGCGTCACCGCGTCGATGAACAGGACGACGGCAAGGTCGGCGAACCGGATGACGGCAAGGTCGGCGACGAGCGTACTCATCATGTAGGCGATGGTCCAGGCGCCGGTGCCGAAGAAGGCGGCCGC
Organism: Mesorhizobium sp. LNJC394B00; assembly: GCF_000502555.1. NCBI lineage: Bacteria > Pseudomonadati > Pseudomonadota > Alphaproteobacteria > Hyphomicrobiales > Phyllobacteriaceae > Mesorhizobium > Mesorhizobium sp. LNJC394B00. The sequence goes on along the minus strand of NZ_AYWH01000001.1, from coordinate 482,075 downwards.
AATCAGGAATTTCCAGTCGCGAATGCGGGCGATCACGGCTGTGGCGGCAAGCACGATCGCCAGGTAGACGAACAGCGCCCATGGGTTGGGCGCCTGCGAGGACACCAGCGCCGGCGTCGCCATCGAGCCGACAAGGCCGATGCCGGCCAGGGCCTGACCGTGGACGAGAGCGGCGACAATGGTCGCTACGCCGATGGCGCCGAGCACGGCGAAAGCGAAGGCCGGGCCGACGAAACCGTAAATGGCGTGCGCGGCATAGAGCGTACCGAACAGAATGAAGGCGCCGGCAGCCGTCAGGATCGCCGGAATATAGGCGCCTGCAGCCCCTTGCACCGGCACCTTGAAGCCGGTGCGGCGGATGAACTCGCCGCCGCCGATCAGCACCAGGCCGAGCAGCGCCGCCAGGGACAGCCGCACTTCGGGGCCGAAAATGCCGGCCTCGATGGTGTAGCGGATCAGGAAAAGGCCGCCCAAAGCCAATGCGACGCCGCCGACCCAGACCGCCCAACGGGTGCCGAGCGCCGTTTCGACCTCGGACTGGCGGGCTGCCTTCGCCGTGGCGGCAGGCGCGGATCCGGTGAATGCCGCCCTGGCCGCGGCTGACAGTTCTGGCACGGCCTCGCTGGTGGCCGCATCGGCTTCGGCGGCCGGTGCCTGGGCATGTGCCGCGTCTGCTGTTGTTGGCGAAGCTATGTCGGCAACTGGTGCGCTAGCGTGAGCGGCATCCGCCGGTGCGCTTGCAGCCTGCTCGGCCGGTTTGGCAACGGGCGGTGTCGCATGCACTCCGGACAGAACCAGGCTGCGCAGCGCTCCGAGCTCGCGCTCGATCAGACTGACGCGGCCCTGCTGGCGCAAGACGAGGACAAAAAGCACGATAACGACGACGGCGCCAATCAGGCTTTCAAACATGGCGGTTCCCCCAAACCAGGCCAGTTTTCACTGACAATTGCGGCGGCCACACGGCCACCCCAGACGGCTATTCAAGTCACGCCACCGCAATGGTGGCCGAAAAGAAGTTATCGAGCATGTTTCGTCGGCAAATTCCAGCGGCCTACGGTCTTTATCCTCACTCATCATCTGAGATAGCCAGGAATGGCATGCCGCCGCCACTTGCCCAGGAGCCATGCTATCCTCGGATGAACTACGAGGAAATCGAATGCCGAAACGAAGTGCAGGGCTGCTGATCCACCGGACAAGGGCCGGCATTCTCGAATTTCTGCTCGTCCATCCCGGCGGCCCGTTCTGGGCAAGGAAGGATGAAGGCGCTTGGTCGATCCCCAAGGGCCTCGTCGAGGACAATGAAGATGAGTTGGCCGCCGCCCGGCGCGAGGCCGGGGAAGAACTCGGAGTCAGCATCGATGGCGATTTCGAACCTGTCGGCAGCTATCGGCAAGCCGGCGGCAAGATCGTCATCGCCTGGAGTGTCGAAGCCGATTTCGATCCCGATGCCGTTAAAAGCAACATGTTCACGATGGAATGGCCGCCCAGGTCAGGCGTGACGAGGGAATTTCCCGAAATCGACAGGGCCGGCTGGTTTTCCTTCGCCGAGGCCAGCCTCAAGATCCTCGGCGGTCAGCGCGCCATCCTCGATGATTTCATGGAGCATCGCAAAGCCGGCTGAGGCTCTTGCCCTACGAGTACCCCCACCCTAACCCTCCCCACAAGGGGGAGGGAATGCTGCCGCATGCAGCTTTTGGTGTGAACCTGGACGGTTTGCGGAGGTCAGCACCCACCGAGTCTCCCTCCCCCTTCTGGCGCAGCGTCTGCCGTAAGGGCGGCCTTGCCGCCCGAATGATGCTTGCGCAAGGCGGCGAGGAAGCCGGCACGGGCATCGGGCTGTTCGATGCCGCGCGGCTCGTAGACATGGCGGGTGAAAAAGAAACCGGTCAGATGGAAGGCGTCCTCGAGTGCCGCGTGGTCCGCCCGCAAGCCGGAGCCGCGCCGCAGGAAGGCCGGCAGCGCCAGCATCTTGTCGCGCCACGGCGCACCGGCGGCTCGCGACACGGCACGGCCGGATTTCGGCGAGACATAGGCCAGATCCTGCCTGGCGCCGGTCGCCGCGCATTGGCTGAGATCGAGGCCGAAGCCGAGTCCGTCGAGGATGAGCAGTTCGAAGCGCGCCACCAGTTCCCCGGCGGCATCCGAATCGTCCAGATGGGCGATCATCACGGCAAGCGTCTCATACAGGCCGCCATGGGCGTCGCGCTCCGGCAGGAGCCTGAGATGCGCGGCCATGGTCTGCAGGCCGTAGACGGCGACTGCGCTGTCCATCAACCGGGCGGCATTCATCTCGATCGCCTCGGCCTGGAAGGTGCCGAGATGCTCGTCGAGGCGTGCCCGCCACAAAAGGTCGACGCGGTTGCCGGGCTGCAGCACCGGCTGCTGCTTGCGCGAGCGCCCGCCGCGCACCAGGCCGAGATGGCGGCCATGCGCACGCGTCATTACCTCGAGAATGGCGCTGGTTTCGCCATGCTTGCGGGTGCCGAGTATGATTCCCTCGTCGCGCCATTCCATGGCAGGAGCTTGTCACCGGTTGCGTGGCAAAATCAAGATTTTGGCGCGCCGCGTGCGATCTGTGCTGACATTGGATCCCCGCACATCGTCGAAAGGCTCTGATCACGCGAATTCCCGGTGATCGGCCAGGACGTCGTCGATGACGCGGCGCGATCGCTCGGCTTCGGCTTGGTTGGCGTCGTGTCCGGCAACCGTGATCAGCGCCTTCCACAGCGTCCAGCCGCGGCCGCGCGCCCAGGTCGCTTCATCGACGTCGATGGCGGCGCGGAACGCCTCCCGGCTCTCGCCCTGGAAGAACGTCCAGGCGATCGCCAGGTCGCAGGATGGATCGCCGATGCCTGAGGTGCCGAAGTCGATGATGGCGCTCAAACGGCCGTTTTGGACCAGAAGGTTGCCCCAGGCGACGTCGCCGTGAAACCAGACGGGCGACCCTTGCCAGGTGGCGGCAAGGGCCGCATCCCAGACAGCGGTGGCCGCCTGGGTGTCGATCTGCCCCTCCAGCGCCTGGAGTGCTTCCCTTGTCTGGTTGTCATACACGCTTGGCGATCCGCCGCGGAAGAAATTGTGCTGGCCCGCGGGCGGCCCGCCCGCCGGATCGATCCGCCGGAGCGCAATGAGGAACTTGGCCAGATCGACCGCGAACTGTGGGCGATCGGCGATTTCGGCGGTCTTGGCTGTTTCGCCGCCGATCCAGCGGTAGACGGACCATTGCCAGGGGTAGCCGTCCCCGGGCTCGCCCATCGCCAGTGGAACCGGGATCGGCAGCGGCAGAAGCGGCGCCAGCCTGGGCAGCCAGCGGTGCTCTTTTTCGACCTGCAAGGCATATGGTGCGGCACTCGGCAGCCGCACAGTCATATCATTGCCGAGGTGGAAGGTTCGGTTGTCCCAGCCGCCAAACGCCACCGGCCTCACGGGCAGATGCCGCCATTGCGGAAACTGCGCGTTGACCAGCCGGCGCACGAGATCGGTATCGATGGTCGGTTTTGGATCAGGCATGTCATCGTCTCAAACTGCCGGGCGGCATTTCTAGACGATGAAGCTCAATGGGGAAACTCAAGCCCCATCTCCCGGTAGCGTTCGGGGTCGTCGCCCCAGTTTTCACGCACTTTGACGAACAAGAACAGGTGCACTTTCTGCTCGAGAATTCCGGCTATTTCCATGCGCGCCGACTGGCCGATGGCGCGGATCGTCTCGCCCTTGTGGCCGAGCACGATCTTCTTCTGGCTGTCGCGCTCGACATAGATGGTCTGGTCGATGCGCACCGAGCCGTCCGGTTTCTCTTCCCATTTCTCGGTCTCGATATGCGAGGAATAGGGCAACTCCTGATGCAGCCGCAGATACAGCTTCTCGCGGGTGATCTCGGCGGCCAGCTGGCGCATCGGCAGGTCCGAGATCTGGTCTTCCGGATAGTACCAGGGGCCGACCGGCAGCGCTTGCGCGAGATAGTCGAGCAAATCCTTGCAGCCGGAGCCGGTCAGCGCCGAGACCATGAAGGTGCGCTTGAACGGCACCTTTTCGTTTGCTGCCGCGGCCAGGGCCAGCAGCGCCTCGTGCTTGACCCGGTCGACCTTGTTGAGGATCAGCACCATCGGTTGGCGGACGTCCTTCAGCCGCTCGAGGATGGCGTCGGCGTCACCCCTGATGCCGCGCTCGGCATCGATCAGCAGCAACACGATATCGGCGTCCTTGGCGCCACCCCAGGCGGTGGTCACCATGGCGGTGTCGAGCCGGCGCTTCGGCTTGAAGATGCCGGGCGTGTCGACAAAGACGATCTGCGCGTTGTCATGCGTGGCGATGCCGCGCACGATGGCGCGGGTGGTCTGCACCTTGTGGGTGACGATCGACACCTTGGCGCCGACCAGCTGGTTGACCAGCGTCGACTTGCCGGCATTGGGGGCACCGATCAGGGCGACGAAGCCGGAGTGTGTGGCAGTGGCCTCCGCTGCCGGAGGGAGATCTTCGCTGCCGGTCATGCCGCACTCCCTTGGTTGGCCCAGATGCCTTCGCGCGTAAGAAACGCCGATGCCGCCGCTTCTTCGGCTGCGCGGCGAGAGCCGCCCGTGCCGCTCGCCGGCGCAAAACCGCCGACCTTCACGGACACCGTGAAAACCGGTTGATGTTCAGGTCCTTCTCGTTTCTCGATCGCGTATTCGGGCCTGACATCGCTGGTCTTGGCGATCCATTCCTGCAGGTCGGATTTCGGATTGGGCGGCTTGGCCACCACCTTTTGCGAGCGCGGCTCCCAGTAGCGCAGGACGAATTGCCTTGCCGCATCGAGGCCGCCATCGATATAGACCGCCGCGATCAGCGCTTCGACTGCATCCGCCAGATAGTTTCCGCCCGAGCCACGCGAGCGCGCCTTCAAGGCAGCGTCGGCCCGAACCAGATCTTCGAGCTGCATTTCAATGCCGATCTCGGAGCATGTCCGCGCATCGACCAGGGCATTGAAGCGCGGGGCGATTTCACCTTCCGGCGCCTCAGGAAACTTTTCAAAAAGCAGGTCGGCAACGATCAGGCCGAGCACGCGGTCGCCAAGGAATTCGAGGCGCTGGTTGTTGCTGCTTGCCTTGACCGCGCTGGAATGCGTCAGCGCGGTCTCGAGCAAACGGACGTCCCGGAAGGAATGGCCGGTTTTGGCTGTCACCAAATCGGCCAGAGTTTCACCCGTCGGGCGCTTCAAAGCCATCAATTCACGAAATGGAACAGGCGCGACAGGCGCACCAGCGACGGCCATTTCCAGATCTCGAGCGGGCTCGCCTTCCCGGCGATCGAGAAGAAGACGATGTTAGCGCGGCCGACAAGGTTCTCCGCCGGCACGTAGCCGACGCTGAGGCGGCTGTCGGAGGAATTGTCGCGGTTGTCGCCCATCATGAAATAGTTGCCGGGGGGCACGACGAACTCGCGGGTGTTGTCGGTGATCGAATTCGGTGTCAGGTCGAGCGTGTCGTAGCTGACGCCGTTGGGCAGGGTCTCGCGATAGACGTCGACCGGCTCAGGCACTTCCGTGATATCAGGATTTTGGATCTGGCCGGTTTTCACACGAGGCACGCCCTGGCCGTTGATGAACAATTGGCCGTCCTTCATCTGGATCTTGTCCCCCGGCAGGCCGACGACGCGCTTGATGTAGTCGAGCGACGGATCCGGCGGGAACTTGAAGACCACCACGTCGCCGCGCTTCGGATCGGAACCCCAGATGCGGCCGGAAAAGATGTCGGGGCCGAATGGCAGCGAATAACGCGAGAAGCCGTAGGACCATTTGGTGACGAACAGATAGTCGCCTTCGAGCAAGGTCGGCCGCATAGAGCCGGACGGGATCGAGAAGGGCTGGAACAGCAACGTGCGGATGACCATGGCCAGCAGCAAAGCCTGGATGATGACGCTGACGATTTCGCCAAGCCCGCCGGATTTCTTCTCGGATTTTTCAGCCACGCTCATGTCGTCCTCGATTGTGCGTTGGATGGTATAGAGTCTCGGCGCGCGCTGGGCAACGTCAAGTCGGCGTTAGATAGCGGTCGTCTGATGCAATCAATGTGGCGCTTGTTCGGCGGGCAACGCCTCGATGATCACAAAGGCTTGAGCAAGCGGGAAATCATCGGTGATTGTGAGGTGGATCGCCGCTCTGTGCCCCTGTGGCAGGATTTTGGCCAGCCGTGCCGCCGCTCCCCCGGTCAGCGCCATGGTCGGCGCGCCGCTGGGCAGGTTGGCGACCCCCATGTCGCGCCAGAACACGCCCTGCGCCAGGCCGGTGCCAAGCGCCTTGGCGCAGGCCTCCTTGGCGGCGAAGCGCTTGGCATAGGAGGCGGCGCGGCCCTTGCGGCCTTCCGAGCGGACCTGTTCGACCTCGGTGTAGATGCGCTGGATGAAGCGCTGACCATGCCGTTCCAGCGACTTTTCGATGCGTCTGATGTCGATCAGGTCGCTGCCGATGCCGATGATCATTCCGCCGGAACTTCCCGTCCGCGGTGCCCGGCCTTATGCGCCCGCTCTGCCATGCGCTTCCTGCGCTGCTCGCGAAAGGCTGTCATCCCCCAGCGGGTGATGCCGTAGAAGATCAGCCCGAAGATCAGGCCGAGCGGCACAGCGCCGATCAGCATCGGCTCCAGCACCGGATGCCACAGTTTTGCAAACGACAGCGTGTGCATCATCTCACCAAGATGCGCAGGCGGTCCGTTCTTGGGCAGGCGCTCATGCAGGATCAGCTTGCCGACTTCCCAGGACGCTCCCCACAGCAGCGGGAAAGTCAGCGGATTGCCGAAGAATACCGCGCCGAAGGCGGCGGCCACCAGATTGCCGGCGACCACCCAGCAGAGCACGGCGGCGACGGCGAAATGGAAGCCGAGCGGAAAGAAGGAGGCGAAAACGCCGGCCGCGACGCCGGCCGCGACTGCATGCGGTGTCGCCTTCAGCCGCAGGATGCGCTTGGAGAAATATTGCAACGAGCGCGAAAACGAGCGGCGCGGCCACAGATAGGTACGCACCCGCTCCAGAATGCCATCAGGCTTTCGGCGTCGAAAAAGCACTCTGTTCCAGTTCCCGGTTCATCACGCCCAAATTGCAACCACCCTGGCCGGGCGCGGTCGCTCCATCTTGCGCTTCGAGGGCGCAGAAAGGCAACAACGACTTTGATATAGCGACTGCCTTGCGGCGGAACAATGAAACGCCGCCGCGATGGTCTGCCGCAGGCGGGTAACAAGAGCGCCATTGGGGCGAAACTGAGGACAATATCGATGAAAGCTCCCCGACGACGGCAAGGCCCGCGCGAGACGACGCCGAGGCGGATAGACTATTCCCGATATTCGCTGACTTCGACCAAATTGCTGTCCGGATAGCGGAAATAAACCGAGATCATCTTACCGCGGGCGCCGGTGCGCTCGACCGGACCGACTTCGATGGCAACGCCATTGGCTTCCAGACGGGCGCAAATCTCGGCAAGCGGCCTTGCGGCGACCAGGCAGAAATCGCCGGACCCAGGCATCGGCACCTTGGCCTTGGGCTCAAAGGTGCGGCCCACCTGATGCAGATTGATCTTCTGCGATCCGAACAGCAACGCCGTCGGCCGGTTCGGCTCGTCGAGGCGCTTGAGGCCAAGCACCCGCTGGTAGAAGGCGCAGCTGTCCTCCACAGAGCGGACCGTCAGCACGAAATGATCGATGCCGGCGATCATTGTGATGTCCCCTAGATGTTGCGGCTTCCTGGCTTAACGGCGGGAATGGCGGCAAGTTCCGGCGGCAGGCGGTCGGCGGGATAGGCCGGCACCTCATATTCGGCAAGCGCGATCAGCGGCACGCCGACATTGGTCTTGCCGGCCGAGCGGTCGATGATGCAGGCCGCCGCCACGACCTCTGCGCCAATCGCGCGCAGGCAGTCGATGGTTTCGCGGATCGAAAGACCAGTGGTGACGATGTCCTCGACGATTACGACGCGCGATCCCGGCGCGATCTCGAAGCGGCGCAGCCTGAACTCGCCGCCTTCGCGCTCGACCCAAATGGCAGGTACGCCGAGATGGCGCGATGTTTCATAGGCCGGGATCAGGCCGCCGATCGCCGGGCCGACGACATAGTCGATCTTGCCAGGCACCGCCTTGCGGATCTTTTCGGCCAGCGCCTTGCACAGGCGCTCGGTCTTGTCGGCATGCATGAAGACGCGCGCCTTCTGCAAGAAGACCGGGCTGCGCAGGCCGGACGTCAGGATGAAATGCCCCTCCAGAACAGCGCCCGCCTCGCGGAAAATGCCCAGCACCTCGTCGGTATTCATAACTCGCCCCATGTCCATGGTGAATGGTGAATGGTGAATGGTAGTGAGAGCGCCTTCTTTCACTATTCACTATTCACTATTCACCCATTCACACGCCGCGCATCGCTGACGCTCGAATTATCCTTGAGCTGCGACAGCAGCCGGTTGAGGTGCTTCAGATCCCAGACTTCGAGATCGATCAGCATTTCGGTGAAGTCGGGCGCGGTGCGCACCATCGACAGCGTATGAATGTTGGCGTCGTTGGAGGCAACGACCTGGGCGATATCGGCGAGCGAGCCCGGCGCGTTGATGGCGGTGACCGAGACGCGCGCCGGAAAGCGCTCCTTGGTCTGCTCGTCAATGTCCCAGCGCACGTCGATCCAGCGCTCCGGCTGGTCGTCGAAGGCCTGCAGCGCCGGCGACTGGATGGGATAGATGGTGATGCCGGTGCCCGGCTGGACAATGCCGACGATGCGGTCGCCTGGCACGGCCCCTTCCGGCGCGAAACGCACCGGCAGGTCGCCGCGCACGCCGCGGATCGGTACCGCGCCATCGCGCGGCTGGTCCTTGTCCTTGCGCGCGGCTCGGGTGCCGGGCATCTGGAACAGCATGCCGGCGGCGTTGCGGATCTTCGACCAGCCCTCCTCGCGCTGCTTGGGGGCGCTGACAGTGACACGCTCGTCCTTGTAGTCTGGGAAGACCGCCTTCATGACGTCGGTCGAGGCAAGTTCGCCGCGCCCGACCGAGGCCAGGACATCCTCGATGTCCTTGCGCGCCAGCCGGTGCAGCACCGGCTTCAGGCTTTCCTTGGTGAAAGTCTTGCCGGCGCGCTCGAAGGCGCGCTCGAGAATGCGGGCACCAAGACCTGAATATTGCTTGCGAATGGCGTTCTTGGTGGCGCGGCGGATGGCTGAACGCGCCTTGCCGGTGACCACCACCGACTCCCACGCCGCCGGCGGCACTTGCGCCTTGGAGCGGATGATCTCGACCTCGTCGCCGTTCTTAAGTTCCGTCATTAGCGGCATGATGCGGCCGTTGACCTTGGCGCCGACGCAGGTGTCGCCGACATCGGTGTGCACGGCATAGGCGAAGTCGATGGGCGTGGCGCCGCGCGGCAGAGCGATCAGCATGCCCTTGGGCGTGAAGCAGAATACCTGGTCCTGGAACAGCTCCAGCTTGGTATTTTCGAGGAAGTCTTCCGGGTTGTCGCCTTCTGCCAGTTGCTCGATGGTGCGCCGCAGCCAGGCATAGGCGTTGGTCTCCTTCGAGATCGCATGGGCGGCGCCGTTCGTCTTGCCGCCGGTGTCCTTGTAGATCGAATGGGCGGCGACGCCATATTCGGCGATCTTGTTCATCTCGCGGGTACGGATCTGCAGTTCGACGCGCTGGCGCGAGGGGCCGACAATGGTGGTGTGGATCGAACGGTAGTCGTTCTGCTTGGGCGTCGAGATGTAATCCTTGAAGCGGCCAGGCACCATCGACCATGTGGTGTGGATGGCGCCGAGCGCGCGGTAACAGTCTTCGACGCTGTCGAGGACGACGCGGAAGCCGAAGATGTCTGAGAGCTGCTCGAAGGACAGCGCCTTGGCCTCCATCTTGCGGAACACCGACCACGGCTTCTTCTGCCGGCTCTTCACGCCGGCGTTGATGGCATGCTTTTCGAACAGCGCCGACAGCGCCTTTTCGATGTCGGTCAGCACGCCCTTGTTGCGCTCGAATATCTCGGCAAGCCGCGCGGTGACGGCGCGATAGGCTTCCGGATTGATGAAGCGGAAGGCGATCTCTTCCAGTTCCTCGCGCATGCCTTGCATGCCCATGCGCCCGGCGAGCGGCGCATAGATGTCCATCGTCTCCTCGGCGATGCGCAGGCGCTTGGCCTCGGGCATGTGGTCGAGGGTGCGCATGTTGTGCAGACGGTCGGCGAGCTTGACCAGCAGAACGCGGACATCCTCCGAGATGGCCAGCAACAGCTTGCGCAGGTTTTCCGCCTGCTCGGCCTTCTTGGAGACGAGATCGAGCTTCTTCAGCTTGGTCAGGCCTTCGACCAGCTTGCCCATTTCGGGGCCGAACAGATCGTCGATCTCGGCCCGCGTCGCGGTGGTGTCCTCGATCGTGTCATGCAGCAAGGCGACGGCGATCGTCGCCTCGTCCATGTGCATTTCGGTGAGGATGGCGGCGACTTCGAGCGGATGCGAGAAATAGGGATCGCCGGAAGCGCGCTTCTGGTGGCCATGCTTCTGCATGGCGTAGACATAGGCCTTGTTGAGCAACGCCTCGTTGACGTCAGGCTTGTAGCGAGCAACGCGCTCGACAAGCTCATACTGACGCATCATGGGCGGGTTCTCACGGTGCTGAAATGATTGATGCGCCGCACTGATGTACGGCGCATCTCATAGATAGCCACGAAACTCACGGGACGGAAGTGCCGGAACCATATTCCCGGCAGGTCCAGGGCAGCGATTAGTAGTCGTCGCTCTTTTCCGGGGGAACCAGGCCCTCGATGCCGGCCAAAAGGTCTTCCTCGGTCATGCGATCGAAGGTGACGTTTTCTTCCGCGTCGTCGGCGTCGGTAGCTGCAACTGCGTTGCCGGTCTGGTCGGCGATCGCCTCGCCGTCGGCCTCGGGCTCGTCAACCTCGACATGCTTCTGCAGCGAGTGGATCAGATCTTCCTTGAGGTCGTCGGGCGACAGCGTCTCGTCGGCGATCTCGCGCAGCGCCACGACCGGGTTCTTGTCGTTGTCGCGCGGCACGGTGATCGGCGCGCCCTGGCTGATCTGGCGGGCGCGATGGCCGGCAAGCAGCACGAGCTCGAAGCGGTTGTCGACCTTGTCGATGCAGTCTTCAACGGTTACGCGGGCCATTGATTGCCCCTTTCATGCCTGGATTTGATGGAAAACAGGCGCGGTCCATAACCCGAACGCCGCCAAAATACAAGCATTATGGCTCTGTGGCCCCATGGGCTGGCGAATGCCAGCTTCTGGCGCCGCTGAATGCCTGGCCGGCGAAGCCCGCCTACCGGGCGACGACACGGCTCCGATCACAATTGCTTGCAGTGCGCCCCGGCACCCTTGGATTGCCGTAAAACTGGCGCTATCTCGGTTGACGAAAGGTCAGCCGGTTTATTTACGAGCCGAGCGATATAAACGACCCATTTCGATTAGTCCGCCACCTATTTCGAAAAAGGAATATTGCCATGTTCGACCCCCGTGAAAAAATCGCTCTTTTCATAGACGGCGCCAACCTCTACGCCACCTCGCGCGCACTCGGCTTCGACATAGACTACCGCAAACTGCTGTCCAGCTTCCAGAAGCGCGGCTATTTGCTGCGCGCCTATTACTACACCGCTCTGGTCGAGGATCAGGAATACTCTTCGATCCGCCCTTTGATCGACTGGCTCGACTACAATGGCTTCAAGGTGGTGACCAAGCCGGCCAAGGAGTTCACCGACTCGACCGGCCGCCGCAAGATCAAGGGCAATATGGACATCGAACTGACCGTCGATGCGCTCGAACTTGCCGATGTCGTCGACCACTATGTCATCTTCTCCGGCGACGGCGATTTCCGCACACTGGTCGAAGCGCTACAGCGGCGCGGCCGCAAGGTCTCGATCGTCTCGACCATGGCCTCGCAACCGCCGATGATCTCGGACGATCTGCGTCGCCAGGCCGACCATTTCATCGATTTGACCTCGCTGAAGAACGAGGTCGGCCGCGATCCCTCCGAACGGCCGGTGCGCAGGCCCGAGCCGGCCGAAGTCGAAGAGGAAGACTATTGACGGCGGCGGCCTTGGAGGCCGCTCCCGAACCCGACCGCGACTGCCCCCTCTGCCCACGCCTGCATGATTTCATCTCAGACTGGCGACGGCGCGAGCCGTCGTGGTTCAACGCGCCGGTGCCGACCTTCCTGCCGCCTGATGGCGAGGACGCCGTCGAGCTGCTGATCGTCGGGCTGGCGCCCGGCCTGCGCGGCGCCAACCGCACCGGGCGACCGTTCACCGGCGACTATGCCGGCGACCTGCTCTACTCAACGATGATCGCTCACGGTTTTGCCCGCGGCGAGTTCAAGGCGCGGCCGGATGACGGGCTCGAACTGATCGGCACCGCGATCACCAATGCGGTGCGCTGCGTGCCGCCGGAGAACAAGCCGGTCGGCGCCGAGATCTCCACTTGCCGCAGCTTTCTGGTGCCGACGATCGCGCGCTTTCCAAAATTGCGCGCCGTGCTGGCGCTGGGCTCGATCGCCCACCAGTCGACCGTCAGGGCGCTCGGTCAGCGCGTCGCTGCCTATCCGTTCAAGCACGGCGGTCGGTTGCCGGCCGGCGGCGTCACGCTGTTTTCCAGCTATCATTGCTCGCGCTACAACACCAACACTGGGGTGCTGACCGAAGCGATGTTCGTCAAGGTATTCAGCGAGATCGCGTCGTTCCTGCGGAACTAGACGCTGCCTCTCAAAATCCCGCGAGCACGATCTTGCCCTTGGCCTTGCCGGTCTCGATCAGCGCATGGGCGCGCTTCAGATTGGCGGCATTGATTGGGCCGAACGTCTCGCCCAGCCTGGTGCGGATGGTGCCGGCGTCGACAAGGCGCGCCAGTTCGTTGAGATGTTCGCCCTGCGCGGCCATATCGGGCGTTTCATACAGCGAGCGGGTGAACATCGGCTCCCAGTGGACCGAAACGCTCTTGCGACCCAGTCGCGGGTTTCGGGCCGCGATGCGGTGGCGATCACCGTCAGATCGGTCAGCTGGCGCGCGAGCTGGACCGCGATCGACCCGACGCCGCCGGCGCCGCCGACGATCAGGATGGTGTTCGCGGCGCCGATGACTAGCTTCTTCACATCGAGGCGGTCGAACAGCGCCTCAAAGGCGGTGATCGCCGTCGTCGGCAGTGCTGCCGCCTGCGCATAGCCGAGCGAGCCAGACTGGGCTCATCGCCCGCAAGGTCTATGCGCAGATGCCGCCGAAGGTCGAGTACAGCCCGACGCCTCGTGGCCGAAGCCTGGAGCCCGTGATCACCGCGCTGAAGGTCTGGGGCGATGCGAATGTGACGCTGGCGCCGGAGGTTTCCCAGGCCGCTTGAAGCGGAGGCGTGGCAACGGCTTGCGTTGGTCCGGCCCGTCTCACACCGGCAGCAGCGCGTCCGGCTTCACGTCCGATATCGACGCATAGGTGTGCGTTTCCCTGACACCCGGCAGCGGCAGGATCACGCGCTTCAAAAAATCCTGATAGGCGGCCATTTCCGAAATGCGCGCTTTCACCAGATAGTCGAAGCCGCCCACGACCATATGGCACTCCAGCACTTCGGGGGCCTTTGCTACCGCTTCGGCGAAACGGTCGAACACATGCGGCGCCGCCTGGTCGAGCCTGACTTCGATGAAGACAAGCGTGCCACGGCCGATCTTTTGCGGATTGAGCACGGCCCGGACCGCGGTGATGAAACCCTCACGGAAAAGGCGCTTCACGCGCTGGCTGGTGCCGGTCGGCGACAGGCCGACACGGGCGGCGAGATCGAGTGTGGTGCGACGCCCATCCTCCTGCAACAACCGCAGCAGGCTGCGGTCGATGGCATCAAGTTGGTCGGATTCATGATTCACGTTCATGGCTCCTCTATTGTGTGAGATTCACGCCCAGCTCGCGAAAGCAGCCTATTTTGTCGCACCATTCTCAACAATAGGCTGCGCTTTCAACGAGAGCCGTCTGGAGGAAGAATCCTCCGCTGGCAGAATCGAGCGGGACAAGAATGCGCGTGACAGAGGACCGAAACACAAAGCCGGCAATTCTTGCGGGCCTCGCCATGATCGGCATTTACGCCGTGCAGTTCGTCGCAGCCCGCTTTAGCCTGCGGGAGCATCTTACGGCGACGGATGTCGCGACCTTGCGCTTTGTCGGTGCCGGACTGGTCATGCTGCCGGTTGTCTGGCGCGGCGGCCTGTCAGCCAGCAAAGCGTTGGGCTGGCGGCGTGCCTTGACGCTGGCGGCACTGGCCGGACTGCCCTACCCTATCATCATCAATTGGGGACTGACCTATGCGCCGGCAGCGCATGGTGCCGCACTTTGCCCTGCCTCGATCGTGTTCTTCTCATTCGTGCTGTCGCGCATCGCCACGAGGGAGAAAACCTCGCACCAGCGAACCATCGGCGTCGCAGCCATCATCGCCGGGCTGATCCTGTTCATTGCACCCGTGCGCACTGGCGGCGGCATGAAGGATGTCCTCTTCGGCGATCTTCTGTTCGTCGGATCCGGCGCGATGTTTGCCGCCTATGCCGTTCTCGTGCGGCGCTGGCGCGTCGATCCGGTTGCGGCGACCGCAACGGTGGTGCTGCTGTCATGCGTGCCGCTGCCGTTGCTCTATTTCTTTGCCCCAAGCGGCCTCCGCGCGGCATCAGTGGCCGAGATTGCCAGCCAGATCGTCATTCAAGGGTTTTTGGCGGGTGCGGCCGCCATGTTCCTGTACACCTATATCGTCCGGCAGCTGGGGTCGCAGGCGGCATCGCTGTTCATGCCATGCGTGCCGATCGCAACCGTGCTGATCGCGATGACGGTGCTCGGCGAGACGCCGACCGGCGCCCAGTTCGCCGCCGTACTGATCATGGCCGCGGGGATGGCTTTTTCGGCTCTTTCCAGGCCTGTTCCCAAGCCTGCGTAAGACTGCGGATGCCAAACTCAAGGCCAGCTGATTCGTTCAAGGCGATGGAGGCTTTTGCGAAGAGAGCGATGCGGGTGCAGCAAATAGCTCGGCCAGCGTTTGCTGCCCACCCTGCAGGACGTTGAGATCGACATCGCCCTCGATCCCGTCGACGCGGCCCATATTGTGGTACTGCCAGTAGATCCAGTCGTTGCGACCTGGCTCCAGGAGCAACGAGCGACGCCAGAGCGGGCGAACGTCGATTTTCCCGGCATAGGCGTCCTCGGCCTCGTCGGTCAGGTAGATGATCGCCGGCTTGCCGAACGCAGCTTCAACCGGTCCGAGGAAGGCCTGGAGTTCCGCGCTCAGCTGCTCCGGCGACGGGCGTTGCGGGCAGCTGCCGCCGAATTCGATGTCGACGACCGGTGGCAGCAGCGGCTGGTCGTGCGGCACCACCGCGATGAAATTTTTCGCCTGGTCGGCGCCCGGCCGGCAGAAGGTGAAGAAGTGATAGGCGCCGACCGCAAGCCCGGCCGCGCGCGCCTCGCGCAGGTTTTTGGCGAAGGCATCGTCGACATGGTCGCCGCCCTCGGTCGCCTTGATGACCGCGAAGGCGACATCGTCGGCGGCAACGCGCCGCCAGTCGATCTCACCCTGATGATGCGAAACGTCGATACCCCTGACCGGATAGCTGTCACGATCCGGCGAGAACGTCCGGAAATAGAAGATGCCACCTGCGGCGACGATGCCGGCGAAGACCAGACTGGCCGCACCCCAGAGAATGATCCGGTTCTTCAAGCCTTTCCCCATCGTATGTCGCTGGAAACTTGAAAGCCGATGTGGCTTTTCTGGGGCTGTGGCTCGAGGTTCTTAGCCCCGTTCCTTCATGAGCCGGCCCTTTTCGCGCGACCAGTCGCGCTGCTTTTCGCTCTCGCGCTTGTCGTGCAGTTTCTTGCCGCGGCCGACGGCGAGCAGCAGCTTGGCACGGCCCTGGTCGTTGAAGTAGATTTTCAGCGGCACCAGCGTCATGCCTTCGCGGTCGATGCTCTGCGCCAGTTTTGCCATCTCGCGCTTGTTGAGCAGCAGCTTGCGACGCCGCCTGGGCTCGTGGTTGAAGCGGTTGGCCTGCAGGTATTCCGGCAGATAGGAATTGATCAGCCAGATCTCGCCACCCTCGACCGAGGCGTAGCTGTCCTGGATGTTGGCCTGGCCCTGGCGCAGCGACTTGACCTCGGTGCCGGTCAGCACCAGGCCGGCCTCGACGGTGTCGAGCACCTCATAGGAAAACCGCGCCTTGCGGTTTTCCGCAACGGTTTTGTTGTTTGGATCGGCTTTTCTGACCTGGTTCATGATGCGGAGAGGTGGCGCCTCATCCTCAATTTATCAAGCCGGCGTGCTTCATCGCCGCATCGATCTTCTCGGCGGTCGACGCCTCGATGGTCACCAGCGGCGAGCGCACCACGTTCTCGACCTTGCCAATCTTCGACAGCGCGTATTTGACGCCGCACAGGCCGGGCTCAAGGAAGATGGCCTTGTGCAGCGGCAGCAGACGGTCCTGCAATTCCAGCGCCTTGGCGCTGTCACCGGACAGTGTGGCTTCCTGGAATTCGGCGCACAGCCGCGGCGCGACATTCGACGTCACCGAGATGCAGCCGACACCGCCATGAGCGTTGAAGCCGAGGGCAGAGGCATCCTCACCTGAAAGCTGGATGAACTCCTTGCCGCAGGTGGCGCGCTGTTCGGACACGCGCTCGACCTTGCCGGTGGCATCCTTGACGCCGACGATGTTCTTGAAGTCGTGCGCCAGCCTGCCCATCGTCTCCGGCATCATGTCGATCACCGAGCGCGGCGGGATGTTGTAAATGATGATCGGCAGCTTGGTCGCCCTGGCGACGGCAGCGAAATGCTCGTACAAGCCGCGCTGTGTTGGCTTGTTGTAATAAGGCGTGACGACCAGAGCGGCGTCGGCGCCCGCCTGCTCGGCATACTGCACCAGACCGACCGCTTCAGCGGTGTTGTTGGAGCCGGCGCCGGCGACGACCGGAGCGCGGCCCTTGGCCACATCGATGCAGACCTTGACGACATGGCGATGCTCGTCATGCGACAGCGTCGGCGACTCACCGGTGGTGCCGACCGGGACGAGGCCCGTCGTGCCCTCGCCAAGTTGCCATTCGACGAAAGCGCGAAAGGCTTTCTCGTCGAAACGTCCGCTCTTTTCGAACGGCGTCACGAGCGCAGTAAGCGAGCCTCTCAGCATGTCGTCCAACTCCTTGGAACTTGTTTGTTTATGCGTGTCATCGTCCCAAAACCGGTTCCCGCTTTTGGGCGACATGCATCGGGCGCCTTCTAGCCGAAAGCGAAGCCGCGCACCATAGTCTCGACACTGTTGCGCGGCAAGCATGCCGATGGTGCCAGCAAGCGCAATTCGAACGGCCTCGATAACCCTTTGTTTACGAGCTCTTCACGACCTAAGTCTAGGCTCTCGGGCACCTGGGCTTGCCATCTAAAGTGCCGCAACAGGGAAAGATCAGGATCATGCCGGCCAGTCGGCCACTCCGCTTCATATTGCTTGGCGCCGTTGCCCTGCTGATAGTGGGAACGGCGGCAAACGAGAGCGTCGACGAGCAGACGACCTCATCGATCCCGATGCCTGACATGCAAGATGGAGCGCAGACCGATGCGCCCTCCGCCAATATCGCCGTGTTGAAAGGCAGTCTCGACGCGTTGGCGACCGGCGATATCGCCGCGGCACGAGCGGTGCGCGAAACATTGCCGGCCAGTTCGCTGGACCGCCATATCCTGGCCTGGGCGATCGCGCTCTATGGCGGCGACCGTGTGCCGAGCAGCGAGATTGCCGATACCGCAAAGATGTTGCCGAATTGGCCGGGCACCATCGCTCTGCGCAAGAACAGCGAGCGCGCGCTCTACCGCGAAAGCCCGTCGCCGCAGACCGTGGTGAAAGCCTTTGACGGCAGCCAACCGCTGACCTTTCAAGGCGTGGTCATCCTTGCCCGTTCTTATGTAGCTCTTGGCAACACCAAGGCTGCGCTTTCCGTGCTGTCGCCATTCTGGCGCACCGAGAAGCTGGAAGCCAGGGACGAGGCGGCCGTCAGCAAGGAGTTTGGCGCCATCATTCCGGCTGCCGACCATCGTTTCCGCATGGAACGGATGTTTTATGCCGACCGGGAGAATTCGGCACTGCGGGTCGCAGCACTTGCCGGCGCGCAACCGCTGGCCGATGCCTGGGCCGCCGCCTCGCGTGGCGACAAGAACGCGGCCAAGCTGTTGAAAGCGGTGCCTGCCGCGCAGCAATCGGCCGGCTATTTCTTCGCGCAAGCCGAATATCTGCGCAAGCAGCGGAAGTTTGCGGACGCCGCCGCGGTGATGATGAAAGCGCCAACGAACCGCGACGCGCTGGTCGATCCCGATGCCTGGTGGGTCGAGCGCCGCGTGCTGTCGCGCGCACTGGTCGACCAGGGCGACTGGAAGACCGCCTACAAGGTCGTTGCCGCGCATGCCGCCGAAAGCCCCGCCAGCGCCGCCGAGGCCGAATTCCACGCCGGCTGGTATGCGTTGCGCGGCCTCAACGATCCTGCGACGGCCTCGACCCATTTTGCCCGCATCGCCGATCTCGCGCAGGGACCGATGTCGCTGTCACGCGCCTATTATTGGCTTGGCCGCGCGGCGGAAGTCGGCGGTCCAGGCGATGCGAAGGATTATTTCACCAAGGCGGCGGCCTATGGCACCACTTTCTACGGCCAGTTGGCGGCGGAACGGGTTGGCTTGCACACGCTGAACATTGTCTATCCCGAGCCAAGCACTGCCGACCGCCAAAGCTTTGACGGCCGCGAAGCCGTCAGCGCCATCAAGCGGCTGCAGGAGGCGGGCTACGACCGCTATGCCGAGACGCTTTACCGCGACCTCGCCGGGCAGTTGACCAGCCCCGGCGAGCTGGCGCTGCTTGCGGTGCTGGCGGAAAAGCAGGGCAATCATTTCATGGCGCTGAAGATCGGCAAGATCGCCGGCGCGCGCGGCATCGATGTCGGCGCGCTGTCGCATCCGCTGGGCGTCATTCCCGACACCGCCGACATATCCGGCTCGGGCAAGGCGCTGGCCTATGCGATCGCCCGCCAGGAAAGCGAATTCAATGTCGGCGCCGTCTCCAGCGCCGGCGCGCGCGGCCTGCTGCAGCTGATGCCGGGCACCGCCAAGCAATTGGCGAAGAAGGCCGGCGTGACCTTCTCGCAGGATCGGCTGACCAGCGACGCCGGCTACAATGCGACGTTGGGGGCTGCCTTCCTCGGCGAGCAGCTCGACCGCTTCGGCGGCTCCTATGTGCTGACCTTCGCCGGCTACAATGCCGGCCCCAACCGGGCCAGGCAATGGGTGGCCAAGTACGGCGACCCGCGCGGCAATGGCATCGACGCCGTCGTCGACTGGATCGAGCGGATTCCCTACACGGAAACAAGAAGTTACGTGCAGCGCGTGATGGAGAATTACGAGGTCTACAAGATGCGTATTTCGGGGAAGTACGATATCGTTGGGGATTTGGTGAACGGAAGGGGCTGAGGCGGCAGAGCTGTCGCCATGGGCAAACGTTGGGGATCCTTCGCGCCCCCCTCTGGCCTGCCGGCCATCTCCCCCACGAGTGGGGAGATCAGCTTCGTTGCCGATTTCGCCAATCTCCAACGTCGAAGGAAGGGCGTAGCGCCGGAACCGCCAATCTCCCCCCTCGTGGGGGAGATGTCCAGCAGGACAGAGGGGGGCGCTGTCCCTCCGACATTTCCAAGAGTGTCAGCTTGCCGACAACCCTCGATTTGACCGCTCCCACCCTCGCCTGTAGCAGACGGAGACAATCCGGCCAGGGAGTCCTTTTAATATGTCGAGCACCGACGGCTTCTCCGACTTTTTCTACACCGCGCCGGACGGGCTCAAGCTTCACGCCCGCGTCTATGGCGAGACCAATTCGGCAGACTGGCAGGTCGTTTGCCTGCCCGGCCTGACCCGCAACGCGCGCGATTTCCATGAGCTGGCGCTTTATCTGTCGCAGCGAACCGACAATCCGCGCAAGGTCATCGCCTTCGACTACCGTGGCCGCGGCCAGTCCGCTTACGATCCTGATATCGGCCACTACAATGTCGGCATCGAAGCCGGCGATGTCCTCGCCGGACTGGCCGCTCTGAACGTCGAGGAAGCGGCCTTTATCGGCACCTCGCGCGGCGGGCTGATCATCCACGTGCTCGGCGCGCTGCGGCCGGCCGCGCTGAAAGCCATCGTGCTGAACGACATCGGACCGGTGATCGAGGCCGCGGGGCTCGCCTATATCCAAACCTATCTCGACCCGGCACCGAAACCGAAGAGCCGCGCTGAGGCGATCGATGCCCAACGCGTCGCTCACGGCGCGGATTTTCCCGCTCTGACCGCAGCGGATTGGGAGCGGATGGTGTCGGCCCTCTACCGCGAGACGGACGAAAGCCTCCTGCTGCCGGATTTCGACACGCAGCTGGTCGAGACGGTGGCGGGCCTCGACCTCAGCAAGCCGTTGCCGGATCTGTGGCCGCAGTTCGAGGCGCTGGCGGCGATACCTTTGCTTGCCATTCGCGGCGCCAACTCGAAACTCCTGTCGGCCGACACACTCGACGAGATGCAAAAGCGTCATTCCGGCATGGAAGCGATCACCGTCGAGGGCCAGGGCCATGCGCCCTTCCTGGAGACAGGCAATCTGCCGGGCGCTATCGCGGCTTTCCTGGATGGAGTACCAAATGCGGCCCAGAAAAAGTAAACCCCAAGATCAAAGATGATCCTGGGGTTGCCGAGGCAGTATATGAAAGCCTTGGGTAACTATTTGGCTTTCGAGCTTTTCCGGGGCGCCTTGGGTGCCTTCGCCGCTGCCGCTTTACTTTTTTGAGCAGGCGCTGGCACTGAGGCCGTGGTCAGCGGCGATGCGAAGGCCGAGCTTTTTCCATCGCCGGATAACCCCTCGCCGCGGGGCGTTTCCAGCACGACAACGCAGCCGTCGAGATCGTTGGTGGCCAGATGCGCATAGCGCATGGTCATCGAAAGCGTCTGGTGGCCGAGCCACATCTGCACGCGGCGGATGTCGATGCCGCCCTGGACCAGACGCGAGGCACAGGTGTGACGCAAGATGTGCGGCACCACCTGGTCGTCGGCGCCGAGACCGACTTCGACCTTGGCATCGTTCCAGATGGCGCGAAACTGTGCCTGGCTGAGTTTGGTGAACGGACCCTTGGGCCGGCGGCCCTCTGACGGGGGCAGTTTGATCACCTCCTTGACCCGCTCGGTCATCGGGATGGTGCGGCTGCGGCCGGATTTGGTGATCCAGAACGAGACGCGATGTTCCTGGATGTCGTTCCAGATCAGTCCGAGCGCCTCGCCGAGACGGCATCCGGTGTCCACGAGAAAGCACGAAAGACGGTAGGCGTCTTCGCTGCGGGTCCTGATGGCGGCGAACAGCCTTGCTTCTTCGTCCCTTTCGAGGAAACGAATTCGTCCCGCCCGCTCCTTCTGGCGGCGGAACTCGGGCAGGCTGTGGATATCCCCCATCTTGTAAGCCTTGCGCAGCAGTTTGCTGAGGGCAGCCATCTTTCGATTGATGGTTGCGTTGCTGTTGCCGCGCTGGCGCAAGGTGCCGATAAGATTGTCCAGGGTGCTCTGGTCGAAGGCGCTGAACCGTTCTCCGAGGAGAATCTCGTCTATTTCGCCGATGAAGGAGCTGACATTGTATTTATGTCGCCCATCATCCCAGAGTATGTCTCGGTACGCTGAAAAAAGCTCTCCGACCCGGTGCGACTTTACTTCTCTAATCTTGTTGTAGCTGTATTTTATCTTCGCATTTTGAGAAGAGAACATTGAGAAATGTTCGGAGGGGTCGCCCTCTTGTATCGCGTCGATGGTCATAAATTGCCACACCCCCGAGTGGATAGAGTCAGACCTACCCGCTTGGAAGCGTCCTTTCAAGAGATTTAATCACGCAGTTGTGAATTCATCCGCCCATCAGCGGATCCCACGAACGCACCCTACGGACTGTTCAGCTGCCGATTCCCCCTGTTCCTTCTGCTTGTCTTGTCCAGTCACGAAACAAAAACAGCCCGGGCGTTTATGCGCCCGGGCTGGTATTCACCTGTATAAAGCCAGCCCTTAGAACGAGCGCTGGAAGCGGAGCATGCCGCCGATGGCGTCGTCGCCATCAGTAATACCGGTCCAGTTGTGGTTCGTGCCAAGGGTATCGACCTCATCGATCTTGCCTGCATTGACGTAGTCAACTTCGGCAGTGATCGTGAACCCGGGAACGACGTCGTAGGCGATGTTGGCTGCGATGCCGAGGTTTTCACCTTCGTCATACGAAACCTGAGCGTTGAACGAGGTCTTCTCGTTGATGGTGTAGGTGCCACCACCCCAGACTGCCCAGTTGCCATCCCACGGCTTGTAGAAGCCGCGGCCGCCGGCCGGGAACGCGTAGCCCGTATCCGTCAGGTTGTCGTCGGTGCCGTAGCCGCCCATGATGAAGAGCGACAGGTTCTGCATCGGGGTGATGTCCAAACGCACCTTGCCGGAGNTCGGTGCCGTAGCCGCCCATGATGAAGAGCGACAGGTTCTGCATCGGGGTGATGTCCAAACGCACCTTGCCGGAGACTTCTTCATAGTTGCTGTCGTAAGCGATGACGCCGGTGATGGCGCCCCAGCCCTGCGTGTACTTCAAGCCGCCGACGACATGCGGAACGTAGCTGTCGATCGTGCCCACGCCGTAGGAACCGGCAGTACCGCCGCCCGCGCCTTCTTCGAGCGAGATCACGGCCGAGAAGCCGTTGCCAGCATCGAAATAGTACTGGATGACGTTGGTATCGAAATCACCGTAGGGAACCAGCGTATCCTGGATGACGTTGCCGGCATAGCCGATGAACGTGTTGAAGGCCGATTCGTCCTTACCGACGCGCAGGCCACCGAGCTGGATCCAGGCGAAGTTCAGCGAAACGGTGTCGCCGTTGCCAGCCGCATTGATGCTGGGGCCGACGGGGCCAACAGGATCCGCGCCCGCATCGCGATTGTTGTTCTGGAAGTTGAAACGGGTCTCGGTGTAGGTCTTCAAGGTGCCGAGCTCGGTTTCCTGGCCGGTCCAGGTCTTCAGCGAGAAACGGGCGTGCTTGAACCAAGTGTCGTTGCTGCCACCGTCCTCAACGTCGGCAGACGTCGCACCGTCGAACGAGCCGACGTCGCCGGCGCCGATGTCGTAGCGGATATAGCCGCCGATGCGCAGGCAGGTTTCGGTGCCGGGAATGTAGAAGTAGCCCGAGCCGTAAACGTCGCAAATCTTGACGTATTCAGCCGGTTCCGGCTCGGCGACGACGACGGCGTCGGCGGCGCGCGCACCGGAAACTGCGATCAAGGCCGCAGCGGAGCCGAGGAGAAGGCTCTTAATGTTCATTTTCTGACCTCCAGTCAAAAGTTAAAAAACGGGTCTGGGTATTCTTTGCTGAAGGACAGCGTTCCCTGCCCCATCCCCACTACCGAAAAAGATGCGCACCGCGCCGCTCCTTCGAAATCGACATTACCCATGAGGCGGCGGCGTTCAACCATGATCGTACCGGCGAAAGGGCTGTGCGGGCGCTATCCCGATGCGTTGTTGCACAAATGACACGATTTGGCCTCAGTCAGAAAGCTCTCATTAACTATCGAAGGGCCGCAAGCCTTTGCCGCAGCGCCGGAATGCGGCCGAATCCGGCGAGGAACGGCCGAGATTGCGGCCATGTCGCCGAGTCGCCAGCCAGGGAACTGCCGCAGAATCGCCGCATGCAAAAGGCTGCGCTGCGGCCGAATCCGGAATTTTCAGAGATAATGGCGCCGGCTTGTTGATTGTGCCGGCGCTTTTCTTTATCCAGCGGCGCAACGGAGAGGTGGCCGAGTGGTCGAAGGCGCTCCCCTGCTAAGGGAGTAGAGGTCAAAAGCTTCTCGTGGGTTCGAATCCCATCCTCTCCGCCATCCTGCTTCGCTCTTCGAGCTTCGCAGGACAAGCCCAACCCTCAGCGCGAAGCAGGATGGCGGAGAGGATGCCCTCCGAAGCCTTGGCGTAGGAGGGCCGGACCGTGTGGTGTGCTACGGGCCGCACAGCGTAAGCCCAGAGAACCCCTTGCAAAATTCGATTGGCAGTCCTGCTTCGCTCTTCGAGCTTCGCAGGACAAGCCCAACCCTCAGCGCGAAGCAGGAAGGCGGAGAGGATGCCCTCCGAAGCCTTGGCGTAGGAGGGCCGGACCGTGTGGAGTGCTACGTGCCGCACAGCGTAAGCCCAGAGAATCCCTTCCAAAATTCGATTGGCAGTCCTGCTTCGCTCTTCGAGCTTCGCAGGACAAGCCCACCTCAGCGCGAAGCAGGATGGCGGAGAGGATGCCCTCCGACACCCGGCAAAGGAGAGCAGCTCATGTGGTATGTGTATCTTCTGGAGAGTGCGGCTGCCGAAGGCGAACGCTATATCGGCATAACGACGGACCTGAAACGACGGCTTGTCGAGCACAATGCGGGGAAATCCAGCCATACATCCAAGTTTCTGCCGTGGCGGATCGTCACCTATATGGCCTTTTCGAACCAGGCCAAGGCAGCTTCATTCGAGCGCTATCTCAAATCCGGTTCAGGGCATGCTTTCGCAAACAAGCGCCTGTGGTGATGGCCGCATCACCCGCAGCAAAGTCCATTTTTCAATAAACCTCAACAATAACAACTGATTACAGCGAAAACGCCTGTCGCCGGCTTCACTGTCTTGTTCGATTCTGACTGGAGGTCAGAAAATGAACATTAAGAGCCTTCTCCTCGGCTCCGCTGCGGCCTTGATCGCAGTTTCCGGTGCGCGCGCCGCCGACGCCGTCGTCGTCGCCGAGCCGGAACCGGCTGAATACGTCAAGATCTGCGAC
This sequence comes from Mesorhizobium sp. LNJC394B00, assembly GCF_000502555.1. Lineage (NCBI taxonomy): Bacteria > Pseudomonadati > Pseudomonadota > Alphaproteobacteria > Hyphomicrobiales > Phyllobacteriaceae > Mesorhizobium > Mesorhizobium sp. LNJC394B00. The sequence continues at coordinate 457,287 of NZ_AYWH01000001.1, read as the reverse complement.
GTCTACGGCGCCGGCTACTTCTACATTCCCGGCACCGAAACCTGCCTGCGCATTGGCGGCTATGTCCGTTACGACATCGGTGCCGGCGACGTCGGCTCGTTCGACGGTGCGCGGTCGTTCGACCATAAGGATGGCGACGAGCAGGATACCTTCTACAAGAATGCCCGTTTCACGCTGAAGACCTGGACCGGCCAGGAAACCGAACTCGGCACCTTGAAGACCTACACCGAGACCCGCTTCAACTTCGGCAATCGCAACGGCTACCCGTCGGCAGACGATCCGACGACCGAAGCAGACGAGTTCAACTCCAACCCTGCCGGCAACAAGAACGTTTCGCTGAACTTCGCCTGGATCCAGCTCGGTGGCTTGCGCGTCGGCAAGGACGAATCGGCCTTCGACACGTTCATCGGCTACGCCGGCAACGTCCTTCAGGATACGCTCGTTCCCTACGGCGATTTCGACACCAACGTCGTCCAGTACTACTTCGATGCGGGCAACGGCTTCTCGGCCGTGGTCTCTCTCGAAGAAGGCTCCGGAACCGTTGGCACCATCGACAGCTACGTTCCGCATGTCGTCGGCGGCGTGAAGTACACGCAGGGCTGGGGCGCCATCACCGGCGTCGTCGCTTATGACAGCAACTACGAAGAAGTCGCCGGCAAGGTGCGTTTGGACATCACCCCGATGCAGAACCTGTCGCTCTTCATCATGGGCGGCTACGGCACCGACGACAATTTGACGGACTCGAGCTATGCGATCGACGCCGGCGGCCGCGGCTTCTACAAGCAGTGGGGCGGCAACTGGGCTTTCTGGGGTGGTGGCACCTACACCATCAACGAGAAGACCTCGTTCAATGCCCAGGTCTCGTATGACGAATGGAAGAATCTCGGTGTTGCCGCCAACATCGCCTACGACGTTGTTCCCGGCTTCACGGTCACGGCCGAAGTCGACTACCTCAATGCAGGCAAGTTCGACGACGCCAATTTCTCCAACTTCACCAACGCCGACAAGAAGAGCAGCATCGGCGGTCTCCTCCGCTTCCAGCGCTCGTTCTAAGACGCTCAGCCTGGCTGAAAATCGAACCCGGCGGGCAACCGCCGGGTCTTCTTTTTGAAGCGCCCGTCGCCATTGGCTGCAGTGCTGGCCTTCAAAAGGGTTGCCGCCTACCGGCGGTCAGGTCGTAGAGCGTGGCCACCCGCGCCGATTTCATCACGGGCGTGATGGCCACTATTTCCAGCCGCGCCAGAACTTGCGCCGTCCTATTGGGCACGCTAGCAAGAAGGCCCATCTTCTCGTGAGCCTTTGCCATGCGCCAGCGCCCTGCCCTCACGCCGCTTGTCGGCGCGCTTCCCTCGACGGTGCCGTTTGTCGGACCGGAAGCGCAGGAGCGCGAGCGCGGACGTGCTTTTCGCGCCCGCATCGGCGCCAATGAAAGCAGCTTCGGGCCTTCGCCGCGCGTTATCGCCCGTATGGAGCGCGTCGCGCGTGACCAGTGGATGTATTGCGATCCCGACAATTACGATCTGAAGCAGGCTGCGGCCCGCCATCTCGGCGTCGGCGCCGAAAACGTCGTGGTCGGCGAAGGCATAGACGGGCTGCTCAGCCTGGTGGCGCGCATGTATGTCGCGCCCGGCGACGCAGTGGTCACCTCGCTCGGCGCCTATCCGACCTTCAACTTCCACATTGCCGGCGTCGGCGGCCGGCTGGTCACGGTGCCTTACGAGAACGACAAGGAAAGCCTGGACGGCCTGCTCAAGGCAGTCATCAAGGAGAAGGCGTCGCTGGTCTATCTCTCCAATCCGGACAATCCGATGGGCAGCTGGTGGGAAGCAGGAGATATCACCCGCTTCGTCGAAGCGTTGCCGGAAACCACCATGCTGGTGCTCGACGAGGCCTATGGCGAATTGGGGCCGGCCTCGGCGCTGCCGCCGATCGATGTCGCGCGACCCAATGTCATCCGCATGCGCACCTTCTCCAAGGCATACGGGCTGGCCGGCATACGCTGCGGCTATGCGGTGGCGGAAGCCGAGGTGATCCGTGACTTCGAGAAGATCCGCAACCATTACGGCGTCAGCCGCATGGCGCAGATCGCCGGCGTCGAGGCGCTGGCCGACCAGGACTGGCTGCACAGCGTGGTGGCGCGAGTCGCTGCCGGCCGCACACGTATAGCCGGGATTGCGGAGACGAACGGGCTGAAGCCGCTGCCATCGGCGACCAATTTCGTCACCATCGACTGCAGCCAGGACGGCGCCTTCGCACTGAAAGTGCTGCAAACCCTTTTGTCGCGCGACGTTTTCATCCGCAAGCCGATGGCGCCAAGGCTCGAACGTTGCATCCGCGTCAGCGTCGGCCTCGATCATGAACTCGACATCTTTGCCGAGGAACTGCCCGGCGCACTCGCCGCGGCGCGGGGAAACTAGCCCCGCCGATTGCCATCGCAACAGAGCCTGCCGAGGCCGCCAAGGCCAAAACAGAATCAGCCGCGACCCCGACTCCGTCGATCCAGCAGCAATCCGACACTCAAGCCTGTTGCTTTCGTCCGATTCCGCGCCAGTTTCTGTGCATGGGAGGCAACGATGGATGACCGGCAAAGGGCAGTGCAGGCGCGTGTGCATGGCAAGGTGCAAGGCGTCGGCTACCGGATGTGGGCGCGAGGCGAAGCGACAGGGCTTGGCCTCGTAGGTTGGGTACGCAATGAACGAGACGGCACCGTGACGACCTGGATTGCCGGTGCCGATGCTGCGGTTTCCACAATGATCGAACGGCTGCGGCAAGGACCAACGGGATCCTCGGTTTCGAAGGTCGAGACCGAGGAATTCGAAGTCCTCGACGCGCCCGTGGACTACCGGATCATCGTTAGACGGTTCTTATCGCCCACTTGAATTAATTGAACGTTCGTTTTATTCTTGCTGCATTCAGGGAGGCGATCATGGCACGCACAACGGGATCCGACGGCGAAAAAACTGAAGCGGCCGTCCGCGAGGCAGCGGTCAGCCTGATCGCCCGCTTCGGCTATGAGGCGACGTCGATGCGGCAGCTTGCCGCCGAGGTCGGCGTCCAGGCGGCCGCGCTCTACCGCTATTTTCCGACCAAGGGAGACCTGCTGTTCACGCTGATGCGCGAACATATGGAAGGGCTGATCGAAGCGTGGGACGCCGCACGCCCCGACGCTGCCGATCCGGCAACGCGGCTTGCCGCCTATGTCGAAAACCACATCGCTTTCCACATCGAGCGCCGCCACTCCACCCATGTCTCGAACATGGAATTGCGCAGCCTGTCACATGACCGGCTGACGCAGATCCTTCGCATGCGCACCGCCTATGAGAAGGAGTTGCGCGCCATCCTGCGCGACGGCGCGGAGGCCGGCGCCTTCAGTGTCGATGACACCGGGCTCACTGCCATGGCGCTGATCCAGATGATGACCGGCGTCATCGTCTGGTTCCGGCCGGGCGAGCGGCTGTCGATGGCTGAAGTCACGGCGACATATCTTTCAATGACAATGCGCCTGGTTGGCGCGAACATAGACGGCAAGACTTACAGCGCCGCGCGTCCCTTCGGACGCGCAAAGGACGCTGTAGCATTTTGATTTCGCGCATGATCCTTTCCGAAAATCAAAGTTGATTTCGGGGTCATGCGGCAGGAGGGAACGGCATGTACACGAACACACTCAGCTTCGGGCATGACGAGGACATCGAGGCGCTGCGCGATCTGGTGCGCCGCTTTGCCCAGGAGAAAATAGCGCCGATCGCCGCCGAGATCGACCGCAGCAATCAATTCCCCGCGCATCTGTGGAAAGAACTCGGCGCGCTCGGCCTTCTCGGCATCACCGCCGATCCCGATTTCGGCGGCAGCGGCATGGGCTATCTTGCCCACGTCATTGCGGTGGAAGAGATTTCGCGCGCCTCGGGCTCGGTTGGTCTCTCCTACGGCGCCCATTCGAACCTCTGCGTCAACCAGATCAACCGCTGGGCGACGCCGGCTCAGAAGGAGAAATTCCTGTCGGCATTGTGCTCGGGCGAAAGGGCAGGTGCGCTGGCCATGTCGGAATCGGGCGCCGGCTCCGACGTCGTCTCGCTCAAGCTGCGCGCCGAAAAGCGCAACGACCGCTATGTGCTCAACGGCTCGAAAATGTGGATCACCAACGGCCCCGATGCCGAAACGCTGGTGGTCTACGCCAAGACCGATCCCGAGCGGAAATCGCGCGGCATCACCGCCTTCATCGTCGAAAAGACCATGGCCGGCTTCTCGGCATCGCCAAAGCTCGACAAGCTCGGCATGCGCGGCTCCAACACCGGCGAACTGGTGTTCGACAATGTCGAGGTGCCCTATGACAATGTGCTGCATGAGGAGGGCCGCGGCGTCGAGGTCCTGATGTCGGGCCTCGACTACGAGCGCACCGTGCTCGCCGGCGGCCCGCTCGGGCTGATGGCGGCGAGCCTCGACGTTGCCGTCCCCTATGTGCATGAGCGCAAGCAGTTCGGCCAGCCGATCGGCGAGTTCCAGCTGGTGCAGGGCAAGCTCGCCGACATGTATTCGACGATGAACGCCGCGCGCGCGTACGTTTATGCCGTCGCGGCTGCCTGCGATCGCGGCCAGACGACACGCAAGGATGCCGCCGGCTGCGTGCTGTTTGCCGCCGAGAAGGCGACGCTGATGGCGCTCGACGCCATCCAGCTGCTTGGCGGCAACGGCTATACCAACGAGTATCCGACCGGCCGGCTGTTGCGCGACGCCAAGCTCTACGAGATCGGCGCCGGCACCAGCGAGATCCGCCGCTGGCTGATCGGGCGCGAGATCATGGCGGAAGGGGTTTAGCATGGCCGTACTCCAAACCCAGATCTCGCCCTCCTCCGAAACCTACCTCGCCAATGCCGAGCGCATGCGGGCGCTGGTTGCCGACATTGCGGACAAGGCGGCAACCGTCGAGCGCGGTGGCTCGGAGGAGGCGCGCGAGCGTCATGTTTCGCGCGGCAAGCTGTTGCCGCGCGAGCGGCTGGCGCAGTTGCTCGACACCGGCTCGCCTTTCCTCGAGATCGGCCAGTTCGCGGCATGGTCCATGTATGGCGAGGAGATTTCCTCGGCCGGCCTCGTCGCGGGCGTCGGCCGTGTCGAAGGCACCGAGGTGATGGTCGTGGTCAACGACGCCACGGTGAAGGGCGGCACCTATTATCCGCTCACGGTGAAGAAGCATTTGCGCGCACAGGAGATCGCGCTGCAAAACAATCTGCCTTGCGTCTATCTGGTCGACAGCGGCGGCGCCAACCTGCCTAATCAGGACGAGGTGTTTCCCGATCGCGAGCATTTCGGCCGCATCTTCTACAACCAGGCCAACATGTCGGCGGCCGGCATTCCGCAGATCGCCTGCGTCATGGGCTCATGTACTGCGGGGGGCGCCTATGTGCCGGCAATGTCGGACGAGACGATCATGGTTCGCAACCAGGCGACCATTTTTCTCGGCGGCCCGCCTCTGGTGAAGGCGGCTACGGGTGAAGATGTCAGCGCCGAGGAGCTTGGCGGCGCCGACGTGCACACCAGGCTGTCCGGTGTCGCCGACCACTATGCGCTGGACGACGAACATGCGCTGGCCATCTGCCGGCGCATCGTCAAAAATCTCAACCGGCGCAAGACTGTAAGCCTGACCTTACAGAAACCCATGCCGCCGCTTCATGACGCGCAGGAGCTCTACGGCATCGTGCCGACGGATCTGCGCCAGCCCTATGATGTGCGCGAGGTGATCGCGCGCGTCGTCGACGGCTCCGAGTTCGACGAGTTCAAGCAGAATTACGGCACCACGCTGGTCACCGGCTTTGCCCATCTTCAGGGCATGCCGGTCGGCATCATCGCCAACAATGGCGTGCTGTTTTCCGAAAGTGCTGTGAAGGGCGCGCATTTCATCGAACTGTGCTGCCAGCGCAAGATCCCGCTGATCTTCCTGCAGAACATCACCGGCTTCATGGTCGGGCGAAAATACGAGGCCGGCGGCATCGCCAAGGACGGCGCCAAGCTGGTGATGGCGGTCGCCACCGCCAAGGTGCCGAAGGTGACGATGATCATCGGCGGGTCGTTCGGCGCCGGCAATTACGGCATGTGCGGACGCGCCTACTCGCCGCGGTTCCTGTGGATGTGGCCGAACGCGCGCATTTCGGTGATGGGCGGCGAACAGGCGGCGACCGTGCTGGCGGTGGTCAAGCGCGAGGGCATCGAGCGCAAGGGCGGTGAGTGGAGCGCGGACGAGGAAGCGAAATTCAAGAAGCCGATCCTGATGAAATACGAGCATGAGGGCCACCCGCTCTACTCCTCGGCGCGGCTATGGGACGACGGCATCATCGACCCGGCGAAAACGCGCGAGGTGCTGGCGCTCAGCCTGTCGGCCGCGCTCAACGCCGGAATCGAGGAAACGAAGTTCGGCGTGTTCAGGATGTAGGATGAGCAAGTTCGGCGAACGGATACATGTCCACACCGGCGACATCACCAGGCTTGCGGTCGATGCCATCGTCAACGCCGCCAATTCCTCGCTGCTGGGCGGCGGCGGCGTCGACGGCGCCATTCACCGCGCCGCCGGCCCGGAGCTCGAATTAGAATGCCGGATGCTGAACGGCTGCAATGTCGGCGAAGCAAAGCTTACCAAGGGCTATCACCTGCCGGCACGTTACATCATCCACACGGTCGGACCTGTCTGGCAAGGCGGCGGCAAAGGCGAAGCCGGGCTGCTCGCCTCCTGCTATATCAGGTCGCTCGAAATCGCCGCCGCCAGGGATTGCCGGACTGTGGCATTTCCGGCGATCTCCACCGGCATCTACCGTTATCCGAAAAATGAGGCGACGCAGATTGCCGTTGGCATCGCAGGTACCTTCGTCGGACAGAACTCAACGCCCGAAACAGTTATTTTCTGCTGCTTCGACGAGCCAACAGCTCAACTATACCGACAAGCCGTTGCTGCCATTGGAGGATGCTAGTCTGCATGGATAAGATGGTTCATCCACCTACGCAAAAGCAATTTTCGGTGAGCAGGCTGGCGGTACTGGAGAATAGACGCTATTGTTCATCCCGCATTGGGCAACGGGGATGGGGTAAAGATGAGGCCGAAATATTCGGGAAAAACGACTGCGTCGGTACTTGCAGTCTTGCTTATATTTGCGGTACCCGGCGTTGGCGCCGCGGCATCGCTGGCGGGAAGCAAAGGCGACATCCATTTCTATCCGTATTTGCCGAAAAGCCCGAAAGACCAGTGCACCATGGCTTACAACGCCTATGTGGCCGCCGGCGGCCATTCGGCCTATGCGACCACGCCCTATGCCCGGATCCGTTCGTTGTACATCATCTGCGGCTCGGGCTTGAATGCACCGTCACAGAAGGCTGCCGAAGAACGGGCGATGAAATCCTGCGAGTCTGCCCGCAGCCATTACAAGGTCATTACAGGGGCTGGCTGCGAAGTTGCGGCATCGAAGTAGGCCGACAAGCATCGGCTTGGGCATTTTTCAAATGGGCGGCGCAAGATGAAATCGGCACGCATCAAACGAATTACTGTATCGATGCTTGCCGGCCTGCTCGTATTTACGGCACCCGGTATCGGGGCGGCTGGATCGCTGGCGGGCAGCAAGGGAGACACCCGATTTTGGCCTCCGTTGTCACTGAATCCAAAGGAGCCCTGCACGAAGTCGTACAACGCCTATGTCGCGGCGAGTGGCCACTCGGCCTACGCGACCACATTCTACTCGCGCGTCGACGATCTTTACATCATCTGCGGTGCGCGGCTGAACGCGCCATCTCAGAAGGCCGCGGAAGAGTTGGCGTTGCGAAGCTGTCAGGTTGGCCTGAAAAAGTGGAAGGTTCAGACCGCGAGCGGCGGCTGCAAAATCGCGGCTTCGAAATAGGCTCATTCCTGCCAGACCGGCGCCGCCCGAGACAAACTCTGGAGGCTCCATGTTCGCCAAGATCCTGATCGCCAATCGCGGCGAGATCGCCTGCCGGGTGATACGCACGGCCAGGAAGATGGGAGTGCGCACCGTTGCCGTCTATTCCGACGCGGACGCCAAGGCCCTGCATGTCAAAATGGCCGACGAGGCAGTGAGTATCGGTGCCTCGCCGGTCGGCGAAAGCTATCTGCGCGGCGACAAGATTGTTGCGGCGGCGCTGGCGACCGGCGCCGAAGCAATTCACCCCGGGTACGGCTTCCTCTCGGAAAACCCCGATTTCGTCGACCTGGTGGTGGCGGCGGGGCTCACATTCATCGGCCCGTCGGCCGCCTCGATCCGCGCCATGGGGCTGAAGGATGCGGCCAAGCGGCTGATGGAAAAGGCCGGCGTGCCGGTGGTGCCGGGCTATCATGGCGAGGCGCAGGAGATCGTGCTGCTGGCGTCCAAGGCGCGTGAGATCGGCTATCCCGTGCTGATCAAGGCGCGCGCCGGCGGCGGCGGCAAGGGCATGCGCTGCGTCGAACATCCCGAAGATTTTTCGGAAGCGCTGTCAGGCGCACGGCGCGAGGCCAAGGCCGCGTTCGGCGACGATCGCGTGCTGGTCGAAAAATACGTCGACAAGCCGCGCCACATCGAGGTCCAGGTGTTCGGCGACAATTTTGGCAATGCCGTGCATCTCTACGAGCGCGACTGCTCGGCGCAGCGCCGCCACCAAAAGGTGATCGAGGAAGCGCCGGCGCCCGGCATGACGCTGGCGCTGCGCGAGGCGATGACGGAAGCGGCGGTCAAGGCCGCCAAGGCGATCAGCTATTCCGGCGCCGGCACCATCGAATTCATCGTCGATGCCTCGCAAGGGCTGAAGGCCGACCGCTTCTGGTTCATGGAAATGAACACCCGCCTGCAGGTCGAGCATCCCGTCACCGAAATGGTCACCGGCACCGACCTGGTCGAGTGGCAGTTGCGGGTAGCCGCCGGCGAAAAGCTGCCGAAGACGCAGAGCGAAATCACGCTTTCCGGCCACGCCTTCGAGGCGCGCATCTATGCCGAGGACGCGGCGAAAGGGTTTCTGCCGGCGACCGGCACGCTGCATCACCTGGCGTTTCCCGACAACGCGCCCGAAGGCGCCAGCATGCGCATCGAGACCGGCGTGCGGGCCGGCGATGCGATCTCGCCCTTCTACGATCCGATGATCGCCAAGCTGGTCGTCCACGCCAAGGACAGGCAGGCGGCACTCGATGCGCTCGGGACTGCGTTGTCGCAGACCGAGATTGCCGGCTCGACCGTCAACACCGCGTTTCTCGCGGCACTTGCCGCGGACGCCGATTTTTCGGCCGGTGATGTCGATACCGGCCTGATCGGCAGGCATCAGGAAGCGCTGACCGCGGTCGCCCTGCCGAGCAGCGAGATCGTTGCCGCGGCGGCCCTTGCCGCGGCGGGCGCCGGTGCCTTGCCGCCGTCGAACGATCCGTGGTCGTCGCTTGCCGGCTATGCGCATTTCCACAGCGTTGCGCGCCGCACGCGCCTGCGCCATGGCGAGGACGATATACTGGCGCGTGTTTCAGTGCGGCCGGACGGGCGCTTCGAGGTGGCGCTGGACGCGCCCTATGACAGCGTCAATTCGCATGATCTTCGCGCCGCCCCTCGCCTTGCCCGCTGGCCAGGCCACGTCACCGTCTTCGAAGGCGCGGTCGGCTACAGTTTCTTCGTCCCGGATCCGCTGGCGCGCACCGACGAGGCGGCCGCCGCTTCCGGCAGCCTGCGCGCGCCGATGCCAGGCGTGGTCAAGCTGGTGCGCGCGGCAAAGGGCGAAAGGGTGATCAAGGGCCAGCCGCTACTGATCCTGGAAGCGATGAAGATGGAGCACACGATCGCGGCCAGCCATGACGGCGTGATCGCGGAAATCGCCACCGAGGGCGCGCAGGTCACCGACGGAACGGTGCTGGTGCGCTTCGTTGAAGAGGCTGCATAGCCGGCTGGAGGCTTGAACGAAAAATGGCCAGGACAAGCCCGGCCATTTCCTTGAGTACGCGGACGATTACTGCGCGATTGGCGCGTATTTGCCGTCATGCCACTGGTTGATGTCGTAGCTGGCGTTCTTCAGATCGCCCTTCTCATCAAAGGTCACGTCGCCGACCACGGTGCTGAAAGGCGTGCCGTTCTTCAGCGCTTCGGCTACCTTGACCGGATCGTCCGTTCCGGCGCGCTTGACGCCCTCTGCAAACGCCTGAACGACGGCGTAGGAGAACAGCGTAAAGCCTTCCGGCACGAAGCCGCCCGCCTTGATCTTGGCGATGGCCTCCTTGGCTTCCGGCTTGGCCTGCGGGTCCGACGGGAAGACGAACAGGGTGCCTTCACCGGCGGGGCCGGCGACCTGCCAGAATTCCGGCGAGGCGATCGAGTCCGGCATGATCAGCTGGAACTTGACGCTCTGCTCGGCCGACTGACGCAGGATAAGCCCGGCTTCCGGGTGATAGCCGCCGAAATAGACAACGTCGGCCTTGAGGTCCTTCAGCTTGGTGACGAGAGCCGAATAATCCTTCTCGCCGGCATTGATGCCTTCATAGTCGATCTCCTTGAGGCCACCGGCATTCATCGTCGCCTTCACGGCATCGGCAACGCCCTGACCGTAGGCGCTCTTGTCATGCAGGATAACGACATTCTTGCCGGCATATTTCTTGGCGATCCACGGGCCGATGAAGGCGCCCTGCGCGTCGTCACGCGTATAGAGACGCATGATCGTCGGCCAGCCGGCCTTGGCGGCGGCATCGGTCAGCTCGGGATTTGAAGAGGCCGGGCTCATCATCAGCGCGCCGGCCTCGGCGTAGACGGCGGAAGCCGGGATGCTCGAACCTGAACAGGCATGGCCGTCAATAAACTTGACGCTGTTGGCAACGATCCGGTTGGCCACCGAAACCGCCTGCTTGGGATCGCACTGGTCGTCCTCGATGTCGAGCTTGATCATCGAGCCGTTGACACCGCCGGCGGCGTTGATCGCATCGGCGGCTGCCGTTGCGCCCTGCTTGAACTGATCGCCGATCGTGGCGAGCTGTCCGGTCATCGGGCCGACCACCGAAATGGTGATGTCATCGGCAAAGGCAACCGGCGCGCTCATCATCAGGCCAAATACGGCCGCGCTCAAAATACCCGTTTTTTTCATGGTGATAGAACTCCTCCCACACTCGCGCAGCCGCTCTGGCCGCGCTTCTTTCCGAAGGCGGGACAATTTCATCCTTCATTGGGCCTGTCTAGGCGCATCGGCGCCGCTCGATTGGGCCTCATCAACGCAAAAAGCCACGCCAGCCTGTTCCGGCCGGTCGTGGCTTTTTGCTCGTAGCAGTCCCCATGCGCCCCCGCGCCACGAAAACCTGCCCGCCGTCCCCATTGTGCACGACTGGACCGTGCCGGCCTGCCGCGTTCTTGTTCTTTCATGGTCGGCCGTCTTGTCGCGGCCTTGTCGTTTCACCGGTTCCGACCGTCTTTGCGGTCTTGATCCCGGGGCTTCCCTGTTTTCGATAATCTGCCTGCGATAATCTGCTCGCGATCTCAGTGCATCGTCATCCATTCGCGGGCTTCGCGCAGCGCCTTGGCGATCTCGACCTTGGACATTGCGGCCGACAGTTCCGAGCGCAGTTCCGCGGCGCGGACCGAGCCCTTGATGGCGGCGATGTTGAACCATTTGTGGGCGGCAACGACATCGGTCTCGCAATCGCGGCCGGTCGCATACATCATGCCCAGTTCGAAAAGAATGTCGGCCTGGGCAGTTGCCCCCATGGCGCCGAAGCCGGCTTCAAGCATTTCAAAACGTGCCATTTTAGTCCCCTGTCTGGCTCCCGAGAGCGGGCCTCTTCTGTCCCCCGGTGTTCCCTGGGGAGCCGCTCTTTCGATGCTTCCGAGAATGAGGCCGAGCCTTGAATCCGTCGTTAAATGGCGTGCTTAATTTGGAGAAAACAAAGCTAAAACAAGAGGTAAACGCGGAAATTCGTTAAGGATACAAAGTCAGCAATCCCGCCGTTTCTCGACCGATTTGACGAAAATTTGCAAGGCGCCGATCAACACTCTGCTAACCACGCGAACCAAAGCCAACGCCTCGATCGTTTATTTCCACGGGCTGCACTCTCCCGACCCTGCATGAAAATTGCGAAACCTTCCGTCGCGGCACGCTTTTGTTTTGCCGGGAGCTGGATTAGCTTACGTTTGCGTAAGGGGCAGAGAGGCGGCTGCCCCATCTAAACCAGGGAGGACAGATATGTTTCTCAAAGTGAGCTTGGCCCTGGCGGCCGCCGTGATGATGGCTGGTGCGGCTTGGGCCGATCCGATCGAAGGCAACTGGAAGACACAAGCCGGCGACACAGCAGTTATCGGCGGCAGCGGTTCATTCTCCATCACCCTGAAGACCGGCAAATATGCTGGGAAGACCATCGGTTCGCTCAAGGCGGCCGGGGCCAACAAATATGCCGGCAACATCACCGATCCGGCAAACGACAAGACCTACTCGGGCAAGGCAACACTGTCGGGCACCTCGCTCAAAATGAGCGGCTGCGTGCTCGGCGGGCTGATCTGCAAGAGCCAGACCTGGCACAAGCTCTGATCTAGCTGCTTTGACCTGACCAACGGGGCCTTCACAGGCCCCGTTTTCTTTTGCAGGACGGTCCGCGCCATAGCGACGACCGTGCCGTTTGCGGCGGCGCAAACCCGAACCGACGCTCTCTCTAAGACCTCGTCAATCACTTTGAACCGCAGATGAACGTCGGCATCAGCGCCGGTTCAGTCGCATCAGGGCATTTTGATGGCGTGTTCAAGGAGACACTACGCAAATGCTCGCTCGCCGCTTCACCATCGTCTGCCTGTTGATGAGCCTGTTCGGGATGCTCTTCGCCATCCTCGTGGCCGAAGCCGGCCGCCCGGCCCGTTCCTGGGATGCAGCCAGTTCCTGCCAATTCGATTGCATGAACCATTTTCGCCCCTGAGACGACAAAGACATAGATCCAAACAGAAAAGCAAAAGCCATGAACCGCATCGCCATCAACGCCCTCCAGACCCTTCGGCTCCTGCCGCGGGCGGCGCTCGTTCTGGTCGTGCTGTCGGCGCCGGTCCTGGCCATGCCGATGATGCGGGCCAATGCCGACACGACGATCGACGCGCCGGCGACGAAGAGGCATGGCGTCGGCTTTGTCTTGCTGGTCAGTCTGCAGCGCGGGTAAGGTGTGCCGGTATTAAGGTGATGCCGGCCTGCAAGTGGCGGCCTTTGGTGCTCACATACTTCGAGTACGCTCCGCTCCGGTTCTCGAAGCCAACCAGTTTGGTCGCTTCGCGCCCGTCCTCGACTCCGGCTCAGCCTTACCTGAATCTCAGCACACCTTGGGCGTGGACGAATAAATCGACCACTTGGCGGCCATCCTCCCCTCCCAAGTGCGGCCTCAAGTCTCTATATTGAGCCATGGAAAAGCGAATCTACCCACAAGCTATCGAATCGGTCGTCATGCCGGAGCCTTTCGGCAAGCAGAGCTTCGACGACGCCAAAAAGGCCGTGGCCGCCTTGCAGGTGCTCTACGACCGCAACACCAAGTTTCTGCGCGACTCCTTTGCCACGCTTGCCGCCGGCGGCGACGAAAGCAAGCGCTACCGCGCCTTCTACCCGGAGATCGGCGTCACCACCAATTCGTTCACCCAGATCGACTCGCGCCAGGCTTACGGCCACATGCCGACCCCCGGGCATTTCTCGACCACCATCACCCAGCCGGTGCTGTTCGAACGCTATCTCGTAGAGCAGCTTCGCCTGATCATGCGCAATCACGGTGTGCCGGTAACGGTTTCGGAATCGACCACGCCGATCCCGCTGCATTTCGCGTTCCTTGAAGGAACCCATGTCGATGGCGCCGCCGCCGACCGCATCAAACGGCCGATCCGCGACCTGTTCGACGTGCCGGATCTCGACGGCACCGACGACCAGATCGCCAACGGCACCTTCGAGGTCGCGTTCGGCGAACCAAGGCCGCTGGCGCCGTTCACGGCGCAGCGCATCGACTATTCGCTGCACCGCATGACGCACTACACGGCGACCAGCCCGCAGCATTTCCAGAACTTCGTGCTGTTCACCAACTACCAATTCTACATCGACGAGTTCGTCGCCCGCGCGCGGGCCCAGATGGCTGAAGGCGGCCACGGCTATACCGAATTCGTCGAACCGGGCAATGTCATCACCAAGGCAGGGCAAAACGCGCCCAGCGAAGGCGTGGCGGCGCCGCGCCTGCCTCAGATGCCAGCCTATCATCTGAAGAAGCCGAACCATGGCGGCATCACCATGGTCAACATCGGCGTCGGCCCGTCCAACGCCAAGACGATCACCGACCATGTCGCGGTGCTGCGGCCACATGCCTGGCTGATGCTCGGCCATTGCGCCGGCCTGCGCAACACGCAGGCGCTGGGCGACTATGTGCTGGCGCATGCCTATGTCCGGGAAGACCATGTGCTGGACGACGACCTGCCGGTGTGGGTGCCGATACCGCCGCTGGCCGAGATCCAGGTGGCGCTGCAGGAGGCGGTCGCCGAAGTCACCGGACTTTCCGGTTACGATCTCAAGCGCATCATGCGCACCGGCACCGTCGCCACCATCGACAACCGCAACTGGGAACTGCGCGACCAGCGCGGACCGGTGCAGCGGCTGTCGCAGTCGCGCGCCATAGCGCTCGATATGGAATCGGCCACGATCGCCGCCAATGGCTTCCGCTTCCGCGTGCCCTACGGCACGCTGCTTTGCGTCTCCGACAAGCCGCTGCATGGCGAGTTGAAGCTGCCCGGCATGGCGACCGAATTCTACAAGCGGCAAGTGGCGCAGCATCTGACCATCGGCATCAAGGCGATGGAGAAGCTGGCGGAAATGCCGATGGAACGGTTGCATTCGCGCAAGCTGAGAAGCTTTTCGGAGACGGCCTTTCAGTAGACCGGCTTGCCGTAAATGTTTGCCGCGAGGCGTTTCGTCATCTTGATTGGGCCGCATTTCAGCCGATAAAGGCCTGATACCTCGGCAATGTATTACCCGGTCTATGGGCAAACCCGGTCTGATGGCACGCGTGCGAAAGATGATGGCTTCAATGGCGTTCCTGGCAATGCTCGGCCTCTCGGCCGCGCTTGTAGCCGGGTTCTTTGGCGCACTGCATCCGGCCTTCGATTCCTTCGCCCATTTCCGCATCCATTTTGCCGTGCTGATGGGGCTGATTGCGCTGCCGCTGCTCGCCACCTCGTTTCGCCTGCAGGCGGGCGTGGGCCTGCTGCTGGCCGTGGCCGCCTTCGCCAGCACGTTGAGCACCTTGCCGCGCCTGTGGCCGGTGCAGGCCGCCAATGACGCCGCGCCCGGCAACGAACCGGTCTACCGGCTGCTGCAGATGAACCTGCGTTTCAACAATCCGACACCCAAGAAGGTTCTTTCGCTGATCGCCAGGACCAACCCAGACGTGATCACGCTCGACGAAGTATCGGCCATGTGGGCGACCGAACTCGGCTATATCCAGAACGCCTATCCCTATCGCATCCTGTGCGCCCATCCCGAGGGCGTGTGGGGCGTGGCGCTTTTGTCCCGGCGACCCTTTGCGGCCGGCACCGAGCCGCATTGCGAACCGCGCGGCGCGATGGCGGCCGCCACCGTCGATTTCGGCGGCACTCCGGTCGATGTCGCGGCGATCCATTTGAGCTGGCCGTGGCCGAAGGAACAATACTGGCAGATCGGCGAGTTGACCGAGACGCTCACCTCGCTCGGCGAGACGGCGATCATGGCCGGCGACTGCAATGCCGTGCCGTGGAGCGCCGCGGTACGGCGCGTTGCCTCGCTCGGCGGACTGACCGTGATGCCGTCGGCCGGACCGACCTGGATCCACCGGACCCTGCCCGATTTCCTGCGGCGCTATGCGGGCCTGCCGATCGACCAGGTGTTTTCGAAGGGCGGGGTGACCATCCTGTCGTCGACGCAGATGGACGAGACCGGCTCCGACCATCTGCCGGTGATGGTGGAATTTTCATTGATGCGCGACGAGACCAAGCCGGTCGACGAGGATTCTACCGCGACTGTGTCGCTGATCCAGCCCAACATGGGCGGCTAGATCGTACGCCACGGGGCTTACGGTTTCACAAGCCTACCAAGGCCTCGATGATGCGCTCGACATGGCCGCCTTCACTGTGCTCGCGCGCGTCGAACGCGATCTGTTTTGCCTCATAGAGCTTGGAAGTGGCTTGCAAGCGCCGCGTGGCTTCGACGCGCGTTTTGTTGCATTGCGGATCGTTGGCAAATTTCAGGCCGCGAACCGACCGCTCGGCAGCCTGCATCATCTGCCCGGCGATACGGCCATGGGTTCCTTCATGAGCGAGAACGCCTGTGAAAAACCGGTTCCAGCGTTTGCGCAGCGCCGGCGTGACGGCCGAGGCGACGCGCGGGTAGGTGTAGGCGATGTTGAGCGTTCCATTGGCCTGGCGCAGGCGGCAGACGCCGTTGACCTGACCCACGTCCAGGCTCCAGTCGGCGGTGTAGCTTGTCTGCGCGATGGCGTGGGTCATGAAACCGTGCTTGGGGCCCCTGCGGTTCATGGCGATAACCAGACCGGCACCTGTCGTGCCGGTGATGTCATAGGTTCGCGTCTTGACGACGGTTTTCACCCCCGCCGACGCCGTCCCGACGACGCCGCAGGCCGCGCTTATGACGGCGACGCAAAACAAGACCAACACGCGCATGCCATTTTCCCCATGGACGCGGCAATGAGACCACAAGCAGACGACGGTTTCAACAATCTTTGGCGCCGAGCGCCTTACATGCCTTGGTAAACCCGGCCATCGCCGCCATTTTTTGCTGGTCGAGACGGCCCCGGTCGGTGAGGCTCACATGCCCTGATAGACCGGGCCTTCGCCGCCTTGTGGCGGCACCCAGTTGATGTTCTGGTTGGGATCCTTGATGTCGCAGGTCTTGCAGTGCACGCAGTTCTGCGCGTTGATGACGAAGCGCACATCCTTGGCAGACGGATCGGCGGCGGCGTTGCCGTCCTTGTCGACCCATTCGTAAACACCGGCCGGGCAATAGCGGGTCGAAGGCCCGGCAAAGACATCATGCTCGGAACGCTTCTGCAACTCCATGTCGCCGACGATGAGATGCACCGGCTCGTTTTCCTCGTGATTGGTGTTGGACAGGAACACCGAGGACAGGCGGTCGAAGGTCAGCACGCCGTCCGCTTTGGGATAGGCGATCTTCTTGTGCTTGGCCGCGGGCTCAAGCGTGGCGTAATCGGCCTTGCCATGTTTCAGCGTGCCGAAGGGCGAGAAGCCGAACAGCGTGTTCAGCCACATGTCGAGACCACCGAGGCCGACGCCGATAATGGTGCCGAAGCGCGACCAGAGCGGCTTGACGTTGCGGACCTTCTTCAAATCCTTGCCGATATCGGTCGCGCGCCAGGCGTCCTCATAAGACGACAGCTCGTCATTGGCGCGGCCGGAGCCGATCGCTTGCGCGACATGCTCGGCCGCCAGCATGCCGGACAGCACCGCATTGTGCGAACCCTTGATGCGCGGCACGTTGACGAAGCCCGCCGCACACCCCATCAGCGCGCCGCCGGGGAAGGAGAGTTTCGGCACCGACTGCCAGCCGCCTTCGGTAATGGCCCGCGCGCCATAGCCGATGCGCTTGGCGCCCTCGAAGGTGCGCGATATCGCCGGATGCGTCTTGAACCGTTGGAATTCCTGGAAGGGCGACAGCCAGGGGTTCTTGTAGTTGAGATGCAGGACGAAGCCGACCGCGACCTGGTTATCCTCGAGGTGGTAGAGGAAGGAGCCGCCGCCTGTCTTCAGGTCGAGCGGCCAGCCGAAGGAGTGCTGCACCAGGCCCGGCCGGTGGTTCTCGGGCTTGACCTGCCACAGCTCCTTGAGGCCGAGGCCGTACTTGCCGGGCTCACGCCCGTCGGACAGTTTGTATTTTGCGATCAGCTGCTTGGACAGCGAACCGCGCGCGCCCTCGCCGATCAGCACGTATTTGCCCATCAGCGCCATGCCCGGCGCAAAGCCCGGGCCATGTGTGCCGTCTTTTTCGACGCCCATGTCGCCGGTGATGACGCCCGTGACCGCGCCGGCATCGTTGTAGACGAGGCTGGCGGCAGCAAAGCCCGGATAGATTTCGACGCCCAGCGCTTCAGCCTTGGTTGCCAGCCAGCGGCAGACATTGCCGAGCGAGACGATGTAGTTGCCGTGATTGTTCATCAGCGGCGGCATCAGGATATTGGGCAGACGGAACGAGCCGGCGGGGCCGAGCACCAGGAAATCGTCGGCCGTAACCGGCGTCTTGAAGGGGTGGCCATCTTCCTCGCGCCAGCCCGGCAACAGGCGGTCGATGCCTATGGGATCGACGACGGCGCCTGACAGAATGTGGGCACCAACCTCGCCGCCCTTTTCCAACACCACGACGGAAAGCTCGGGATTGACCTGCTTGAGACGGATCGCTGCGGCAAGGCCCGCCGGGCCGGCCCCGACGATGACCACGTCGAATTCCATGCTCTCGCGTTCGATCTCGCTCATCAACCCCTCCGCTCTGGCCAACCGTTTCCGGCATTTTGCTGGCTCCTGCGCTGCATAGCGCATCAATCAGCGACAGGAAACCGGCGCTGACGTGACAATGCCGATTTCGACAAAAAGTCGCGGATGACAACTCTGCCGCAACCGTTTTGCGCGCGCCCGCGCTCAGCGTCCCATATTTTAATTGTTCGACGGCTCTCTTATCGGCCATACTTATTTCCATGCGCACGCCGTCCGGCTATTCATTGACGCGCTTCCCCCTTCCGCCCGGCCGGACCTGCCGAGCGATCCTTCTCGCCCTTTCAATGCTTACGCCGGTTCGCGCTCAGGCCGAGCCGGTGAAGGTGTGGGCGACCGGCGCCTATTCCTTTTCCGACGAGCTTGGCGGTTTCCACATCACCGGCGCCTCGGGCACCGGCACCAAGGAAGATCCGTTGGTCATCTCCGAGGAGCTGAATTCGTCGACGCCGGTGACGCTCACCATCCGCACCACCAAACCGATCCAGCCGTTCAGCACCAACGGCGAATTCGCCAACGGCATCCTGTACATGCGTATCGAGGTGCTCAACAACAGCGGCCAGGCCTGGGTCGAATTCCAGTTCGAGCTGCAGGAGATACTCAACCAGCCGAGCGTGTTCGGCGACGGCCTGTCCTTCGACCAGCGCAACAAGACGCCCGACAACATCCTGTCGAGCGCGTACGCCGATTTCGACCGCGATTTCGAACCCTATGACCGGCTCTTGTTCAAGAGTGGACAGATCGACCCGCTGAAGAGGGGACGCTTCGAGTTTCTGATCACCGACTACACGCCGCGCTGGACGTTCTATCTGGTGCAGGATCCGCGGATACCGACGGGGTAAGCGGCAGACGCCGTGAAAATCGCCACGAAATGCCCTTCGTGATTGGCGAAAGCCGACGAGCGCGTAATCTCCCTCCTTGAGGGGGAGATTACTAACCGCCCAACCTTGCAAATCGTCTCTCGGCGGACGAATGTGCCCGGCATGACTGCCGCCTCCCCCAACAACCGATCCGACCTGGCCGAGTTGCTCGCCTTCTACGCCTCTGCCGGTGTCGACGAAGCGTTGGAGGACGCGCCGGTGAACCGGTTTGTCGGGGCAGCACCGGAGCGCCCCGAGCGCACAACGGCGCCTGCCGCGCCGCCTCGCGAAAACAAGTTTCCGGAACAAGCCGCCGCCAGCCCCGGGCTGGACGCAAGCCGGGTGCCGGACGCGCCGGCGCGTTCCGTTCCGGCCATGGCGACGGTGCCCGACGAGGCACAGGCGGCCCTGGCCCGGCAAATGGCGGCAAGTGCCTCGACGCTCGACGAACTGCGCCAGCACATGGCGTCGTTCGATGGCTGCAACCTCAAATTCACCGCCAAGAACCTGGTCTTTGCCGACGGCAATCCGGAAGGTTTGGTGATGTTGGTCGGCGAGGCGCCCGGCCGCGACGAGGATATTGAGGGCCTGCCCTTCGTCGGCCGCTCCGGCCGGCTGCTCGACCGCATGCTGGGGGCGATCGGGCTTGACCGGACTTCGGTCTATATCGCCAACGTCATTCCCTGGCGGCCGCCCGGCAACCGCACGCCGACGCCGCACGAGACCGAAATCTGCCGCCCCTTCATCGAGCGGCAGATCGAGCTGGTCAATCCGAAGGTGCTGGTCAATCTCGGCGGCCCTTCGGCCAAAACCCTGCTCAACACGACCGAGGGCATTCTGCGCCTGCGCGGCAATTGGCAGGTGCACACGACGGTGTCGGGCACTGCCATTCCGGCCATGCCGACGCTGCACCCGGCCTATCTCTTGCGGACGCCGGCGCACAAGAAACTGGCGTGGCGGGATTTTCTCGAGGTGAAGGCGAAGTTGCGGGAGCTGGGGTGAAGCGCGCCTCTTCCTTCCACCCTTGTGGGGGAAGGTGGATCGGCGCGCAGCGCCGAGACGGATGAGGGGTGTTCCAGCGGAGTGAGACGTTGGCGTTCCCTGGAACACCCCTCATCCGACCGAGCTTCGCTCGGCCACCTTCTCCCACAGGGGGAGAAGGGAGAACCGCGCCAATGACCTCCCAGGTAATTGAAATACGCCTCTCCCCGGCCTACTCATCCCCCATGACAACAGCCCAAACCTCCGCCGGCAGCCTGATCCGCGAATGGCGCACGCGCCGGCGCATGAGCCAGCTTGATCTCGCAATGGAGGCTGAGATTTCCCAGCGTCATCTCTCCTTCGTCGAAAGCGGCCGCGCCGCGCCCTCGCGCGAGATGGTGCTGCATCTGGCCGAGCAGCTTGAGATTCCGCTGCGGCAGCGTAATCAGCTGTTGCTGGCTGCCGGCTTTGCCCCGAGCTTCAGCGAGCGGCCACTCACAGATACGACGCTGGCGCCGGCGCTTGCCGCGGTCGAGAGCGTGCTCAAAGGGCATGAGCCGTTCCCCGCCCTCGCCGTCGACCGGCACTGGAACCTGATTTCCGCCAATGCCGCCATCGGCCCGTTTCTGGCCGATGTTGCCGAGCCGTCGCTGCTCCAGCCGCCGGTCAATGTGCTGCGCCTCAGCCTGCACCCGAACGGCATCGCACCGCGCATCGTCAATCTCGCGGAATGGCGGGCGCATCTGCTGGAGCGGCTGAAACACCAGAACGATGCCGCCGGCGATCCCGTCCTGGTCGAGCTGGAGCGCGAATTGCGAACCTATCCGTCCGGGCTCAAGGGTGCGCGGCCGGTGCCGGTCGAGCCCAACGGCATCGTCCATCCGCTGCGGCTGGCGCATGGCGACCAGGTGCTGTCCTTCATCAGCACCATCACCGTCTTCGGCACGCCGCTTGACGTGACGCTGTCGGAACTGGCGATCGAGTCTTTCTTCCCGGCCGACGAGCAGACGCGAGCGGTGCTGGTGCGGCTGGCGAAGGAACGTGCGGAAGCTAACTGAGCCAACCCCGCGGACCTCCTCACCCCTGTGGTGGCGCTGCCTTGCGCGTTCGGGTGCGTTCCAGGCCGAGTTGGCGCTCGCGCCAGATGATGAACATGCCGGCGGCAACGACGATCACACCGCCGACGAGCGTGTTGATGGTGGCGATATCGCCAAAGGCGAAATAGCCGACGACCACGCCGAGGATCATCGAGGTGTATTCGAACGGCGCCACCACCGAAGCTTCGGCATGGCGGTACGCCGCCGTCATCAAAATCTGCGCCAGCCCGCCACAGAACCCTGCTGCGACCAGCAGACCGGCCTGCAGCGGCGTCAGCGCCTGCCAGCCGAAGGGCAGCGTAAGCAGCGCCATGACACTCGCCGTCGCCGAGAACCACAACACGATGGTCGCTGTTCGTTCAGTCTGGACAAGATTGCGCACGAGCAGGATGGCATTGGCGGAGATTGCTGCAGAAACAAGAGCAGCGATGACGCCCAGCACCTCCTGGTCGCCGAGCGCGACGCCCGACGTGAGCAGCGTCAGCTCCGGCCAGGAGATGATCAGCACGCCGACCAGACCGACCGCAACCGCGCTCCAGCGATAGACGCGAATGGCTTCGCCGAGGAATAGCGAGGAGAACACCACCACCAGCAAAGGCTGGGCATAGTTCAGCGTGATCGCCTCAGGCAGCGGCAGCCGGGTCAGCGCAAAGAAGCCGAGCCCCATGGCGCAAACGCCGACGACACCGCGCGCAATGTGGTTCAGCGGGCGTTTGGTGGCGAACGCCGTACCGAGTTTTCTCTTGAAGGCCAGGAAGGCGATGATCGGGAAGATGGCGAAGAAGGAGCGGAAGAAGACGATCTGGCCGGCCGGCAAAGTGCCGGCGGCCTTGATGCAGGTTTGCATGCCGACAAAGACCGCCACCGACATGACCTTGAGCATGATCCCGGTGAGAACATTAGAGCGCCGCGCGTCGTCTTCGACGCGCAAAGGACGCTCTGACACTTTAAATCTGCGCATCGTGCTTTCCAAAAATCGACATCGATTATTGGGCCGATGCGCGCCGGGATGATCGGACAGTTTCCCGCCCGCTTCGTCTCCAGGTCCGGCTTTCACTGTTCTGTTGCTTCCCGGATCTCCGCTGAGATGCGCGTCGAACGACGCGGTACACAGGCGCCCATGCCGAACTTCGATGTGACGACGGTCATCAAGGCCTCACGATGATGGCGGAAGGGGAACGCCCCGAAATAGGCATTGGCGCAGTTTTGTCGAGTGACCGTTTCGTGTAAAGAGCGCGCAACTTTAGATTAATGGGCCAGGACACGTCAGCGGCTCCGATAGCGACAGGGAAACCCAAGGGAATGCGAACCGATACCGGCCAGGTCTTCAAGCTCGAAGACTACCGCCCCAACGACTTTTCCATCCCGCAAACCGGCCTCACCTTCCGCCTTTCGCCAGACGCAACGCGTGTCACCGCAGTGCTGACGATCGAACGCCGCGATGGCGCCGCCGCCTCGACGTCGCTGGTGCTGGACGGCGACGGGCTGGTGCTCAAGCGCATTGCCATCGACGGTCGCGAGCTTGCCCCGGCCGAGTATCTCGCCACGCCGGACCAGCTGACCATTTTGAGGCCGCCGGCCCGTTTCCAGCTGCTGCTCGAGACCGAGATCGCGCCGGCCAGCAATGAGGCGCTGATGGGCCTCTACCGCTCCAGCAATGTCTATTGCACGCAATGCGAGGCCGAGGGCTTTCGCCGCATCACCTATTTCCTCGACCGCCCCGACATCCTGTCGGTCTATACCGTGCGTATCGAGGAAAGGTTGGACGAAGCGCCGCTGTTGCTTTCCAACGGCAATCCGGTCGAAAGCGGGGCGCTTGCCGACGGCTGGCACTTTGCAGTCTGGCACGACCCCTTCCCCAAGCCATCCTATCTGTTTGCGCTCGTGGCCGGCAATCTCGGCAAGGTTGCGGACAGTTTCGTCACCATGTCCGGGCGCGAGGTCGAACTCGGCATCTATGTCGAGCCAGGCAAGGAGGGGCTTGCCGGCTACGCCATGGATGCGCTGAAGCGCTCGATGCAATGGGACGAGCAGGCGTTCGGCCGCGAATACGACCTCGACGTCTTCAACATCGTCGCCGTCTCCGACTTCAACATGGGGGCCATGGAGAACAAGGGCCTCAATATCTTCAACGACAAATATGTGCTGGCCGACCGGGAAACCGCGACCGATGCCGATTTCGCCAATATCGAGGCGATCATAGCGCATGAGTATTTCCACAACTGGACCGGCAACAGGATCACCTGCCGCGACTGGTTCCAGCTCTGCCTGAAGGAAGGGCTGACGGTCTTTCGCGACCACGAATTCTCCGCCGACCAGCGCTCGCGCGCGGTCAAGCGCATCGCCGAAGTGCGCACGCTCAGGGCGCACCAGTTCCCCGAGGACCAGGGACCGCTGGCGCATCCGGTCCGGCCGCGCCGCTACCGCGAGATCAACAATTTCTACACGGCGACCGTCTACGAAAAAGGCTCGGAAGTCGTGCGCATGATCCGCACCATTCTCGGACCTGACACGTTCCGCGCCGGCATGGACCTCTATTTCGAGCGCCATGACGGCGAAGCAGCGACGATCGAGGATTTCTTGAAGGTGTTCGAGGACGTCTCCGGGCGCGACCTGTCGCAGTTCGCGCTCTGGTATCACCAGGCGGGCACGCCGAACCTGACCGTCAGTTCGACGCACAATCCGGCGACGCGCGAGTTTACGCTTGAGATCGAGCAGTCGGTGCCGCCGACACCGTCGGAGAGCCGCAAGCGCTTGATGCACATTCCGCTCGCCTTCGGGCTGGTCGGCGCGGGCGGTGAGCCGGTCGCCTATGATGGCGTCGAGGGAGCCACCGTCGAGGACGGCGTTATCCACATCCGCAAGCGCCGACATATGGTGCGCTTCTCAGGCGTTGCGGAGCGGCCGGCGGTGTCGCTCAATCGCGGCTTTTCGGCGCCGATCACGCTTTCGGTCGAGCAGAAGGCCGACGACCAGTTCTTCCTCGCCGGCCATGACAGCGATGCCTTCGCGCGCTGGCAGGCGTTCAACACGCTGCTCACAGATGCGCTGATAGCGGCCTTCCGCCAGATCCTCGGCGGCGCGAAACCGGTTTTCACCGCCAGGCTGACCGGACTTGCCGGGAAGATCGCCGGCGACGAGACGTTGGAGCCTGCCTACCGGGCACTGGCGCTGTCACTTCCCGGCGAGGCCGACATTGCCCGCGACCTCGGCACTAACATCGATCCTGACGCCATCTTTGCCGCTCGCGAGGCGTTGGCGCTGGCAATCGCGCGCGCCAACAAAGACAGCTTCGCCAAGCTCTACGGCCGCCTAGCCGACGACGGGCCGTTCAGCCCCGACGCGGCAAGTGCGGGACGCCGCGCGCTGCGCAACATCCTGCTCGACTACCTCTCGCTGCTGCCGGAAGGTGCTGCGCTCGCCGCCCGGCATTTCGAAACCGCGACCAACATGACCGACCGCGCCGCAGCGCTGACCGTCCTTGCGCACCGCCATGACGGTTCGCCGGAGGCGATCAAGGCGCTGGCCGATTTCGAGGCGCGTTATGGCGCCGATCCGCTGGTCATGGACAAATGGTTCCAGATCCAGGCCAGCGTGCCGGGACGCCGGACAGTCGACACGGTACGCGAGCTGACTGGCCACGCAGCTTTCTCGATGGCCAATCCGAACCGGGTGCGCTCGCTGGTCGGCACATTCGCCAGCGCCAACCAGACCGGCTTCCACCGCGCCGATGGCGAAGGCTACCGGTTTTTTACCCAGACCGTACTCGAGGTTGAAAAACGCAATCCGCAAGTGGCGGCCAGGCTGGCGACAGCGCTGCGCTCGTGGCGCTCGCTGGAGCCGGGCAGGCAAGCCAAGGCCAGGGAAGCGCTGCTGGCCATCGCCGGTGCCGAGAACCTGTCGGCGGATTTGCGGGACATTGTGGAGCGAACGCTGGCCTGATCCCTCCCCCTTGAGGGGACGGTGGACAGCCGCCGAAGGCGGATGGACGGGTGGGGTCGTTGCGGCAGTGCGCGACCTCGACCAACTTCGACCGTGATTGAGAGAGTCGAGCGCTTCGCCGAGGACCCCACCCGGCCCTTCGGGCCACCCTCCCCTCAAGGGGAGGGATTTCAGCGTTATTTCAATCAATTTTTAATGTTTTTCGGCCGCGCCTCTGGACAAGGCGAATCACCTTTGATTCTTTACAGACGATTCGGATGTGCGGTGTTGCCGGATCGTCAAGCGTACGGAAATTCGGGGAGTGCCATTTATGGCCAAGGCGGACGCGTGGGGCGCGCCCGAAGGGACGGCTTTTGAGCGGCGCAAGGCGCGAGGCGACGGCCTCGCCGGCAATACGCGGCTCATCGCTGAACCAGCCTACCGGCGGCTCCTGGCTGCCGAACCCCTTCTGCGCCGTTCGATACCGGCTCTCATCATCATCTTCCTGATCGTCATCGCCGCACTGCGCGTGCTGTCGCTGATGAACGAGCGCGACGAGGCCGAGCGCGATGGCAAGGCGGTGCTAGGTCTCGCCGCCGGCCAGATGGCGAACGCAATCTCGGCCGACCCGACCGCGGCATCCAGCGGTGCAATTGATCTTCTGGAAAGCACGAGCCGCCAGGGCGCCATGGGCAGAAGCCATGTGCTTGTGATCACCGACAGCGCCTTCAAGATCATTGCCGTGTCGCCGCTGTCGACCGGCTGGCAAGGGCGATCGCTGGACAGCCTGGTGCTGGACGGCCAGCCGCTGTTCATGTTCGGCGACCGCGCCGGGGTCATGGATGTCAGCATCGGCGGCCAGGACTGGTACGCGGCGGTGAGCCTGACCCGGGACCGCAAGAACGCCGCCGCCGTGCTGGTGCCGCAGGAAGCGGCGTTCGACAACTGGCGCAAGACCGTCTCGCTCAACGTCACGCTGTTTGTGCTGACAGCCGGCGTGCTGATCATCATCCTCTACGCCTATTTCGGCCAGGCATCGCGCGCCCAGACAGCCGACCGCATCTATCTCGAAGCCCATCAGCGCATCGACATGGCGCTGGTTCGCGGTCGCTGCGGCCTGTGGGACTGGGACATGGTGCGCGGCAAGATGTACTGGTCGCGCTCGATGTACGACATGCTGGGCTACGAGCCCTGCAACTCGATGCTGTCGTTCGGCGAGGTCGACGACATCATCCACCCCGAGGACGGCGACCTGTTCGAGCTGGCCAACAAAATCGTCGAGCGCGAGATCGACCATATCGACCAGGTGTTCCGGATGCGTCACGCCGACGGCCAGTGGGTGTGGATGCGCGCCAGGGCCCAGGTGATCGACCCGGAAGCGCCTGAGATCCAGCTGATCGGCATTGCCGTCGACGTCACCGAGCAGCGGCATCTGGCGCTGCGCTCGGAGGCGGCCGACCTGCGCCTGCGGACCGCGATCGAAAACATCAACGAGTCCTTCGTGCTGTGGGATGCCGCCCAGCGCCTGATCATGTGCAATTCCAAATACCAGAAGGACAACGGCCTGTCGGACCGCGACGTCATGCCGGGCGCTGCGCGCGCCGTGCTTGAAGAGCGCATGCTGGCCTTCGCCTCTGAACGGCGGCTGGCCAACACCAACGGGCCGCAAGGGGGCGCAACCTTCGAGCGGCAGCTCTCCGACGGCCGCTGGCTGCAGGTCAACGAACTGAGGACCCGGGACGGCGGCACGGTCTCCGTCGGCTCCGACATCACCCAGATCAAGCTGCACCAGGAAAAGCTGGTCGACAGCGAGCGCCGGCTGATGGCGACCATCCACGACCTCAGCCTCGCCCGCCGGGCCGAGGAAGAGCGCGCCAAGGAACTGGTCGAGCTCAACCGCGAATATATGAAGGAAACCGAGCGCGCCGAGGCCGCCAATCGGGCCAAATCCGAATTCCTGGCCAACATGTCGCACGAGCTGCGCACGCCGCTCAACGCCATCATCGGGTTCTCCGAACTGATGGAACAAGGCCTGTTCGGGCCGCTCGGTTCGCCGCGCTACGAGGAATATGCCAACGACATCAACGGCAGCGGCAAATATCTGCTCGGCGTCATCAACGACATACTCGATATGTCGAAGATCGAAGCCGGCCAATTCTCGGTGGACCGCGAGGAAATCGATCTCTGCCCGCTGATCCGCGAGACGGTGCGGGTGATCTCGCTGCAGGCGGCGGAGAAATCGATCACGGTCGAAACCCGCATCGCCGATACGATGACGCTGTTCGCCGACCGCCGGGCGATCAAGCAGATCGCCATCAATCTGCTGTCGAATGCGGTGAAGTTCACCGGCCAGGGCGGCCATATCTCGGTGCGCGCCCGCAACACGTCAGGCGCGCTGGTGCTGACCATCGAGGACAATGGCTGCGGCATTCCGAAGGAGGCACTGAGCAAGCTTGGCCGCCCCTTCGAACAGGTGCAGAACCAGTTTTCGAAGAACCACGCCGGTTCCGGCCTCGGCCTTGCCATCTCGCGCTCGCTGGCCGAGTTGCAAGGAGGAGCGCTGAAAATCCGCTCGACCGAAGGCGTCGGCACGATCGTGTCGGTGCGCATCCCGGTGAAGAAGGCGCAACCGGCGGTGAAGGCGGCGGCCTGACGGCCCGCCAATGCGAGCGGTGCTCTCCGCCGCGTTCAAGGACTGAGTAGCCCCGGTCATGTAAGGGCTCCGGCGGCTTTCGCCGCCGGAGACATATCGCCATTTCACTCCATGCTGTCGTCGCCGCCGTCCCATTGGTGGTGGCGGCCCATGCGGCCTTTCTTTGGGAGTTCGTTGCGCTCGATCTTGCCGTCATTGTTGCGGTCGAGCATGGCGAACACCTTCTTCTCGCGCCCGGTGATGTCGTCCGTGGTCAGCGTGCCGTCGCCCTTGCTGTCGTAGCGGGCAACGATGCGCTTGGCCATTTCCTCGAACCGCGCCTTCTCCAGCGCGTCAGCGAGCTGGGCGACTGTCAGCTTGCCGCCATTATCGGCGACCAGCTTCTTCAGCCGCGCGTTCATGGCGTCGGAAAACTGGTCGAAGCTGATGGTGCCGTTGGAATCCTTCATCGCCTTGTCGAGGCGCATCATGGTGCCCTCGCGCATTCTGGCGCTGGCATTGTTCTCGGCATAGGCGGTGGTGCCGACGGCGCCGGCAAGCGCGATGAAGGCAAGGGCAAGTCCGGTTGTCTTTCTCATGGGTATCTCCTGTTGCATCGTCACCCCCGATGCGATCCGAAACAGCCGCCAGCGCTTCACGCCCTCACAACCGTTTCGTACGAAGCAAAAGGTCGAAATCCTTTTTGACCTTTTGCGACGTCTCCTTGAGATGTGCTTCCAGCACACCGAAATCCGGCAGGTCAGTCACCGCCAGAAGCAGATCCGACAATCCCGGCGGAACGTCATCGCGTTCGAATGCGCCGGTGAGGCAAAGCCGCGTCATCTGGGTCAGCGCCAGATAGAGCTGGTAGGCTTCGCAAAGCTGCTGCCTGACGTCGGCCTCGGCGAAATCCGGCGACAGATGCGCCAGGATTTCGCCGGTCGCGGTCACCCTGCGGCCGGCTTCGACCTGCCCGGTTATAACCGCCACCTGCGCGATGAATTCGAGGTCGATGAGGCCGCCGGAGATGAGCTTGATGTCCCAGAGATCGCGCGGCGATTTTTCCTTCTCGATCAGCGCGCGCATCTCGGATGCCTCCGCCCTCACCTTGGCGGCGTCGCGCGGCAAGGCCAGAAGTGCCGCCACCTCGGCCTCGACCTCGGCGCAAAGGGCCGCGTCGCCGCCGATGGCGCGCCCCCGGGCCAGCGCCATGTGCTCCCAGGTCCAGGCCTCCTGGCGCTGGTATTTCTTGAAGGCATCGATGTGGGTGGCCACCGGCCCCTTGTTGCCGGATGGCCGCAAGCGCAGGTCGAGCTCGTAGAGAACGCCTTCGGCGGTCGGCGCCGAGACAGCCGCGATCAGCCGCTGCGTCATCCTGGTATAGTAGTGCGATGGTGCGAGCGGCTTGTCGCCGTCGGACTCGTCGGCATCCGGGTCGTGGTCGTAGAGCAGAATGAGGTCGACGTCGGAGCCGGCGGTGAGCTCGCGGCTGCCGAGTTTGCCCATGCCGAGCAGCGACACGGTGCCGCCGGCGATGCGGCCATGACGCAGCGCGAATTCGGTGGTCACCGCCTGCAATGCGGCGTCGATGGTGAGGTCGGCGAGATCGGAAAAGGCGCGGCCGGCGCGCGCCGGGTCGATCGAGCCGGCGAGCAGCCTGACACCGATCAGGAATTTCTGCTCGGAGGCAAAGATGCGCAAACGGTCGAGCACGTCCTCATAAGCCCGGTCGCCTTCGATGAAAGCGGCCAACCGCGCTGAGAGATAGGCTCGGTTGGGCAGTTCGGCGAGCAGCGCCGGGTCGAGCAGACCGTCGAAGACATGCGGGCGCCTTGTGATGATTGCCGCCAGCCGAGGCGCGGCGCCCATGATCGTCGCCATTAGTTTCAGCAGGGCGGGATTCGACTGCAGCAGCGAAAACAGCTGGATGCCGGCGGGCAGGCCGGCGAGGAATTCGTCGAAGCGAACCAGCGCCTCGTCGGCCCGGCGCGTCTGGCCGAAGGCTTTGAGCAGCGCCGGCGTCAGTTCGGTCAGCCGCTCGCGCGCTTCCGCAGACTGGGTGACGCGGTAGCGGCCGAAATGCCAGCCTCGAATCACGCGGCAGATGTCGCTTGGCCGCTGGAAGCCAAGGCCGTGCAAGGTCTGCAGCGTGTCGGGATCGTCGACATCGCCGGTGAAGACCAGATTGCCGACGCCGGCCGACAATTCAGGCGCGGTCTCGAACAGCGCGGCGTAATGGCGCTCGACCTCATGCAAAGCCGCGCGAAAGGTTTCGGCAAATCTGGCGGCATCGGCAAAGCCCAGCATATGGGCGATGCGTTCCAGCCCTTCATCATCGTCGGGCAGAATATGCGTCTGCTCGTCGGCGACCATCTGGATGGCGTGTTCGACGCGGCGCAGAAACCAATATTGCTGCGTGAGCGCGTCGCGTGCATCGGCGGTGATCCAGTTGCGCGCCGCCAGCGCACCCAGCATCGGCACCGTCTCGCGCCCGCGCAGCTCCGGAAAACGGCCGCCGGCGATCAGTTGCTGGGTCTGGACGAAGAACTCGATTTCGCGAATGCCGCCGCGGCCGAGCTTGACGTTGTGTCCTTTGACCGCGATCTCGCCATGACCCTTGTGGGCATGGATCTGGCGCTTGATCGAATGAACGTCGGCGATCGCCGCATAGTCCATGTATTTGCGCCAGACATAGGGCTGCAATTCCCGCAGGAACGCATCCCCGGCATCGAGATCGCCGGCCACGGGACGCGCCTTGATCATGGCGGCGCGCTCCCAGTTCTGGCCGCGCGCCTCATAGTAGCGAAGTGCTGCCTCGACCGGGATCGCCAGCGGCGTCGAGCCTGGATCGGGACGAAGCCTCAAATCGGTGCGGAAGACATAGCCGTGCCCGGTGCGGTCCTGCAGGATGCGGACCAGCCTGCGGGTCAGGCGCGCAAACAGCTCTGTGGCGTCGAGCGGATCGACGATCGCCGGCGCATCCGGATCGAAGAAGACGACGAGGTCGATGTCGGAGGAGAAATTCAGTTCATGCGCGCCAAGCTTGCCCATGCCGAGCACGATCCAGCCGGATTGCCGTGACGGATTTTCGGGATCGGGCAATTTGAGCTTGCCTTGGCTGTGCGCCTCGCGCAGCAGGAAGTCGACCGCCGCGCAGGTGCAGGCATCGGCGAGATTGCTGAGGCGCCTTACCGTCAGCGCGGCATCGGCCTCGCCGGAGAGGTCTGCAAGTGCGATCAGGAAGTGAGCTTCACCCTTCCACTGCCTGAGTTCCATCATCAGGCTGGATTCGGAAACGGTCTCGGCAAAGGCGGCCTTGCCGATCGCTTCGGCAATGCTGGTCAGCCTGGCCTCGACACCGTCATCGAACAGCGCGTCGAGGATTTGCGGCCGGCGGCGCGCGACATCGCGGAGGAAGGGCGAGAGATCGAAGACGGCAGCGAGAAACTCCTGTGCGGCGCCCTTGCCCCCTAGAAATTTCGCCAGACGCGGCAGGTTCTCGTCCTTGGCATCGCCAGCGATCTCCGACAGTTCACGCCGGGCGCGAGTCTCATCCAGCGGCGCGAGCTGCGCCGCCAGTTGCAGGCGCCATTCGGTCTCGATCCGTTTCGCAGCCATCCTCACCGCCATCAATGGTCCTCCCGCGCCGGGAAGCTCATGATAACGGACAATCCGGGATTGGCAGGCAGAAGTTCAAGCCGGCCATTGTGAAAAGTCATGATCGCCTTGGCGAGGCTGAGACCAAGACCGGATCCCGGCTGCGAGCGGCTCTTTTCCAGCCGCACGAAGCGCTCGGTCGCCCTGGCGCGGTCGGCATCGTCGGGGATGCCATGGCCATTGTCGGAAACGGAAAGGCGGAATTCGTGACCGACGCGCTGCAGGGCTACGCGCACGGCAGGCTTTTCCGTCGCATCGGTCGAGTATTTGATGGCGTTGTCGACGATGTTCGACAGTGCCTGGCCGATCAGCTCGCGGTTGCCATCGACGGAAAAATTCCCGTCCGCGGCAGTTTCAAGCACCACGCCAGCCTCCTCCGCCACCGGCTCATAAAGCTCGACAACGTCATGCACCGCGGCGGCGAGATCGACCTTGCTGGTGCTCTCCGAGGAATAGCCGGCCTCCAGCCTGGAGATCATCAGGATGGCGTTGAAGGTTTTTATCAGCTGGTCGGATTCGGCGATGGTGCCTTCCAGCGCCTGCCGGTAGTCGGTGGTCTTGTGCTTGCCCGAAAGTGTCGCCTCAGCGCGGTTGCGCAGTCTGGTCAGCGGCGTCTTCAAATCATGGGCGATGTTGTCGGAGACCTGCTTCAGCCCTTCGTTGAGCGTCGCTATCCTGGCCAGCATGGTGTTGAGGTTTTCCGACAGGCGGTCGAACTCATCGCCGGCGCCGGTCACCGGCAGCCGTCCCGTGAGATCGCCGCCCATGATGCGGCGGCTTGCTTCCGAGACGCTATCGATGCGCTTCAGCGCGGCGCGGCCGACAAGGAACCAGATCAGCAGCCCGCCCACTCCCATCATGCCCAGCGCCAGCATCAGGGCGCGGCGGACGACGGCGCGGAAGCGCTCGGGTTCGCCGAGATCGCGGCCGACAAGCATGATCATCTGGTTGGGCAGCCGCAGCACCAGCGCGATGGCGTTGTGGCCCTTCTCGCCCTCGGACTGAATTTCGGTCTCGCCGGGCTGCGCGCCATTCGGGTCAGAAGCCTGGTTGCGCTGCCGTTCGAGCTCACCTTCGCCGAAACGGCGATAGGAGAAGGGTTCGGTCGTCCAGCCATCGGTCTCGAGCACCCCCGGTGCCAGGCTCTGCACGTTGCCGGTGAGGATCTGGCCGTTGACATCGGCAATGAGATAGAGGTTGGCGCCGGGCTGGCGCGAGCGCTGCTCGACGACGCGCACCAGGCGCGGCAGGCCGCCGCTCTGATAGGCACGGGCGAGGCCGAGCACCTCGTCATTGATGGTCTGCTGGGTCTGGCCGGTCAGCATGCGGGCCGACAACGACGTCATGTAGAAGACCAGCAACACGGCACATAGCGCGAAAAGCAGGAAATAAAGCGCTGAAAGCCGCGCCGCCGTCGTCCTCATGATGGCCGGCAGGGAAAGGGCCA
Source organism: Mesorhizobium sp. LNJC394B00 (assembly GCF_000502555.1). NCBI lineage: Bacteria > Pseudomonadati > Pseudomonadota > Alphaproteobacteria > Hyphomicrobiales > Phyllobacteriaceae > Mesorhizobium > Mesorhizobium sp. LNJC394B00. The sequence continues at coordinate 424,222 of NZ_AYWH01000001.1, read as the reverse complement.
TCGAGTTCTAGCTCATGATGAGATTTGGCTGAAATCTCACCATGACCTACCCCTTTGTTGGAGCATGATCTTCTCCAAAAACCGGTACCTACTTTTTGGGATCATGCTCTAGCCGCTCTTCAGCATATAGCCGGCGCCGCGAACCGTATGCAGGATCGGCTTGTCGAAACCCTTCTCGATCTTGCCACGCAGGCGCGAGACGTGAACGTCGATCACGTTGGTCTGCGGATCGAAATGATAGTCCCAGACATTTTCGAGCAGCATGGTGCGCGTCACCACCTGGCCGGCATGGCGCATCAGATATTCGAGCAGGCGGAATTCGCGCGGCTGCAGCGTGATCTCGCGCGCCGCGCGCTTGACCGAATGGGACAGCCGGTCAAGCTCGAGATCGCCGACCCGGTAGACGGTTTCGGCCTCCCTGGCGCTGGCGCGGCGGTTCAGCACCTCGACGCGGGCGAGCAATTCGGAAAAGGCATAGGGCTTGGTCAGATAGTCGTCCCCGCCGGCGCGCAGACCGGTGACGCGGTCATCGACTTCGCCCAGCGCCGACAGGATCAGCACCGGCGTGGTGTTGCCGCGCGAGCGCAGGCCGGCAATGACGGAGAGCCCGTCGCGGCGTGGCATCATGCGGTCGACGACCATCACGTCATAGTCGCCGGCATCGGCCAGCGCAAAGCCGGTTTCGCCGTCGCCGGCGACATGGGCGGTGTGCCCAGCCTCGGCAAAGGCCTTCTGCATATAGTCGGCCGCCTCGCGATCGTCTTCTATGACGAGAATCTTCATAGAGCCGTTATACGCGATTTCGCCGGAAGATTGAGGGGCCGCCATGAGCGCAAAAGCTTTCGTTCAAGCATGTCGTTTTGCCAAAACCGCCGTGCACTTTTGGGCGACATGCTTCGATGTTAGAGCGGCAGCGGGCGATGGGGGCCCGCTGCCGCCGGGGGCAGAACACGATGACTGACTAACGCGTTCGGCCCCTTGCTTCCCGTGCGGCGGCTCGGGGGTGTTGAAACCGCCGCACTGGAAACTGTGTGATGTCAGCCTTTGGCGACTGGCAGCGCGACGAAGCGGTTTGAATCGTCGCGGGTGATCTGCATCAGCACCGCCTTGCGGCCGGACTTGACCGCATCGGCCATCGCCTTGGCGACGTCTTCGGTGCCGTTCACCTCCGTCGAATTGACCGAGGTGATGACATCGCCGGGCTGGATGCCGCGGTCGGCGGCATCGCTGTCGGGATCGACATCGGTCACCACCAGGCCCTTGCCGTTTTCCGACTTGGTGACGGTGAGGCCGAGATCGGCCAGCGCGGCGGGCTTTGCCGGTGCCGCGGGCTGCTGCGGGTCGGCCGAGGCCTGCTTGTCAGTGGATGGCAACGTGCCGAGATCGACCTTGATGGTCTGGCTCTTGCCGTCGCGCCACACCGTGACGTCGACCGACTTGCCGGGTGGGTAGGCGCCGATCAGACGAGCCAGTTCCTTCGGCGATGCGACGTCCTTGCCTTCGACCTGGGTGATCACGTCACCGGCGGTGATGCCGGCCTTCTTGCCGGGGCCACCGTCCTGGGCGCCCGAAACCAGAGCCCCGTTCTGCGACTTCAGGCCCAGCGATTCGGCGATGTCCGATGTAACCGGCTGGATTTCGACGCCGAGCCAGCCACGCTGCACCGAGCCGCTCTTCATCAGATCCTGCACCACCTGCTTGGCGGTCGAGGCCGGAATGTCGAAGGCGATGCCGACGCTTCCGCCCGACGGCGAGAAGATCGCGGTGTTGATGCCGACGACCTGGCCGTTGAGGTTGAAGGTCGGGCCGCCCGAATTGCCGCGGTTGACCGAAGCGTCTATCTGGATGAAGTCATCATAGGGACCGGCGCCGATATCACGGCCACGGGCCGAGACGATGCCGGCGGTGACGGTGCCGCCGAGGCCGAACGGATTGCCGACGGCCACCACCCAGTCGCCGACGCGAACCTTGGAATCGTCGGCGAAATCGACATAGGTGAACTTGCCGACGCCATCGACCTTGAGCACCGCCAGATCGGTGCGCGGATCGGTGCCGATCAGCTTGGCGTCAAGCTCCTTGCCGTCATTCATCACCACTGTGAAGGCGGAGCCTTCCTCGACGACATGGTTGTTGGTGACGAGATAGCCGTCATCGGAGATGAAGAAGCCAGAACCCTGCGCCACCGGACGCGGCTGGTCGTTCTTATGGTCGCGGTGGCTGAAGCGACGATTGCCGCCGTCATGGCCGTTCTGATCACCAAAGCCGCGGAATTGCTTGAAGAACTGGCGCAGCTGCGGATTGTCGGGCAGGTTGTTCATGCCGTCCGGATCGTCGGACTGGTCGGAGCCGTCATCGGCGGCAGGCTCGATCTTGGCCTTGACCTTGACGCTGACCACGGCCGGCGAAACGCGCTCGACGACATCGGCAAAGCCCGGCACCTGGGGCGCTTCGACCCGCACGGCGTCGGCCAGAACGGGAGCTGTACCAGTGGCAACGGCGCCGAAACCGATGCCGCCGGCAATGGCCAGCGAAGCGGCGGCGGCCAACAGGCGTTTGCGGGTGCGGGAATATGGGTTGGGGGCGATAGTCATGGGTCTCGTATCCTCTTTTCACTGGATGCGGCTCAGGCAGAGCATCCTCGGACAAGAGAAATAGAGAGGCGCACATTACGGCGCCATTTCCGGTGCATGAAAGTTTTGTAATGTTGGGCGGTCGCACAAATCGCTTGGTTGCGCTCGCCTGCTGCCCTATGGTGTACACAACTCAGCACAAGGCTTTCACAATGACAGCAAGCACCACCATGACCATTCGAGTCTCGTCCGAGACCAAGCTGAAGCTGGAGCAGATCGCTACCGATACCAGGCGTAGTAAATCGTTCCTCGCCGCCGAGGCGGTCTCAGCCTATGTCGATCGCGAGCTGGATATCATCGAAGGCATAAAACGTGGCATGGCCGACGCAGAGGCTGGCCGCGTCGTGCCCCACGACGACGCCATGGCGGAGGTCGACGCGGTGATCGAAGCAGCGAAAGCCAGGCGCGCAGGCAAGGCGTGAAGCGGTTCGTCACCTGGTCGCGAGAAGCGCTGGACGATCTCACGCAGCAAGTTGCCTTTATCGCTCAGGACAATCCTGCCGCCGCCCGACGCCTCGCGGACCGTATCCGTGAAATGGGCCGGGGCCTTGGTGATATGGCGACGGGCCGACCTGGCCGGGTAACAGGCACTTATGAGAAGCCCATCGGCCGCCTGCCCTACATCATTGCCTATGAATTGCGCCTGATCGCCGGCCGTCAGAGCATTGTTATCCTGCGCGCCATCCACACGTCGCGGGACTGGCCTTTGGAGGAATGGCCGAGCTAGTCGCTCAGCATCTTGTCCAGCGCCGCCTGTTCCTCGGCGCTCAGCGCCTTGGTTGCCAACGAGCGGCGCGGGCGTGTGGTCAGCACAATGTAAATGCCGCCGACTAGAAGCAGAAGCACCGGCGTGCCCCAAAGCAAGGCGTTGCGCGGGCTGAAGCGCGGCTTCAACAGCACGAACTCGCCGTAGCGCGACACGATATAGTCCATCACCTGCTGGTCGGTATCGCCGGCAACCAGGCGCTGGCGCACCAGGATGCGCAGGTCGCGGGCGAGGTCTGCATCGGATTCGTCTATGGACTGGTTCTGGCAGACCATGCAGCGCAGGCCTTCCGACAGTAGCCGCGCCCTCGCCTCGAGCGCCGGATCGGTGAGAACCTCGTCCGGTTTCACCGCTTGCGCCGCGCCGGCAAACAGCAGCGCCAGAAGCAGGGTGAACGAGGCCAACGAGAACCTGGTGCTCACGGCGCGCCTGCCGACGGCATGGAGGCTGCCTGCTTGCGGCGGCGCGAGGGTGCGCCAACCCGCAGGCGACGGTCGAGCAGCGACATTGCGGCTCCCGCCATCATCACCAGAGCTCCGCCCCAGATCAGCGTCACCAGCGGCTTCCACCACAGGCGCACCACGACGGATCCATCGGTGCCTTCATCGCCCAGCGACAGATAGAGCTGGCTGAAGCCGATCGTCTCGATGCCGGATTCGGTCGTCGTCGTCTGCCGCACCGGAAAGAAGCGCTTGGCCGAGGTGATTTCGGCTGAAACGCCGCCATCGGCGCCGATCAGGGAAAAGCGGCCGCGCTGCTCGCTGTAGTTCGGACCCTGCGCCGGGAAGAGGCCGTCGAAACGCAGCGTGTGGCCGGAGAGTTCGACGCTCTCGCCGGCATGCATCGACAGTATCCTTTCGGTGCCGAAGCACAGCGTGCCGACAATGCCGAGCGTCGTCAGCCCGAGGCCGAAATGGGCAAGTGCAGTGCCGAACACCGAACGCGGCAGGCCGGCGAAACGGCGCAGCATGATGGCGTGCGACACATTGCCAAAGCCGGACTTGACGGCGAGGTCGGTGAGCGCGCCGCAGACCAGCCAGCAGGCGAGGCCGACACCAAGGGCGGCGAACACCGACGCGCCGTCGATGAACAGCCCGGTGACCAGCATCGCCAGGAGAGCGGCGCCGAAAGCCGCCATCAGGCGCTGGGCGACGGCATAGAGGTCACCGCGCTTCCAGGCGAGCAATGGTCCGAAAGGAACCACGACCAGCAGCGGCACCATCAGCGGGCCGAATGTCAGGTTGAAGAAGGGGGGGCCGACTGAGATCTTGCCGGCCGAAAGCGCTTCGACCGCCAGCGGATAGAGCGTGCCGACCAGCACGGTGGCCGTGGCCGTGGTCAGGAACAGATTGTTGAGGACAAGCGCGCCTTCGCGCGAGATCGGGTGGAACAGGCCGCCGGCCGTCAGCCGCGAGGCGCGCAGCGCAAACAGGGCCAGCGAGCCGCCGATGAACAGCGTCAAAATGCACAGGATGAAGATGCCGCGGGTCGGATCGGTGGCGAAAGCATGCACCGAGGTCAACACGCCGGAGCGCACCAGGAAGGTGCCGAGCAGCGACAGCGAGAAGGTGAGGATGGCAAGCAGCAGCGTCCAGATCTTGAGCGCCGAACGCTTCTCCATGACGATCGCCGAATGCAGAAGAGCCGTGCCGGCCAGCCACGGCATAAAGGAGGCGTTTTCGACCGGATCCCAGAACCAGAAGCCGCCCCAGCCGAGCTCGTAGTAGGCCCAGTAGGAGCCCATCGCGATGCCGCCGGTGAGGAACATCCAGGCGACCAGCGTCCACGGCCGCACCCAGCGCGCCCAGGAGGCATCGATGCGGCCTTCGATGAGGGCGGCGACCGAGAAGGAAAAGCAGATGGAGAACCCGACATAGCCGAGATAGAGCAGCGGCGGATGGATGGCGAGGCCAAGATCCTGCAGGACCGGGTTGAGATCGCGGCCCTCGATCGGCGCCGGATTGAGCCGGGTGAACGGATTGGATGTCGCCAGGATGAACAGGAAGAAGGTGGCGCCGATCGCCCCTTGCACGGCCAGCACATTGGCGCGCAGCGTCGCCGGCAAATTGGAGCCGAAGACGGCGACCAGCGCACCGAAGAAGGTCAGGATCAGCACCCAGAGCAGCATCGAGCCTTCGTGATTGCCCCAGGTTCCGGTGATCTTGTAGATCAGCGGCTGCAGCGAATGCGAGTTTTCCCACACGCTCGCCACCGAGAAATCGGAACTTGCATAGGCGCCGGCGAGTGCTGCGAACGATAGCGCCGTGAGCGCGAAGCCGGTGACCGTGACGGGACCGCCGACAGCCATCAGCCTCTGGTTGCCGGTACGGGCGCCGATCAGCGGCACCAGCGTCTGCACCAGCGACAGCACAAAGGCGAGGACGAGCGCGAAGTGTCCGGTCTCAACCATTACTGGCTCTTGCTCTCTTGCCACACGCCCTTGGCCTTCAGCCCGTCAGCGACTTCCTTGGGCATGTAGCGCTCGTCATGCTTGGCCAGCACGCTGTCGGCGACGAAAACGCCGTCGGCGCCAAAGCTGCCTTCGGTGATGACGCCCTGCTCCTCGCGGAACAGATCGGGCAGGATGCCGGTATAGCTGACCTTGACCGATTTGTGCGTGTCGGTGACCGAGAACGCAACCGTCGCGCCCTGCCCGCGCACGACCGTGCCCTTTTCGACGAGGCCGCCGAGCCTGATGCGCTGTCCCGGCTGCAAGCTGGCGGTGGTCAGATCGGCGGGCATATAGAAATAGGAGGCCTTCTGGCCCAACGCATAGAAGGTCAGCCCGGTGGCGGCGCCGAGGAAGGCAAGACCTCCGACAATAACCGACAATCGCTTCTGCTTGCGCGTCATGTCCTACTCCGTCGCCGTCAGGCCGAGCGAGGCGGCAAAGGCGGTGAATTTCTTCGCTTCCTCACTGTCGGCGCCAAACACGACAATACCGCGATGCAGCGCGTCGCGCGCCTGGTCGGCCTTGCCCAGCACAACATAGGAACGAATGAGCCGCATCCATCCTTCCGTGTCGCGCGGATTTTGCCGCAATTTTTCGTCGAGGCCGGCGACCATGGTTTCGATCATGGCCTGCCTGTCCTGCGGCGCCATCGACGAGGCGGCATCGACGGCTGCGGCGTCGGGGCCTTTGGCGGGCTCTCCTGACGCGAGGCTGCGGTTGGCGGCCTCGGCCAGTGCCTGTTGGACAGCTCCGCGCCATGGCGAATCCTGCGGCAGGGAATCGAGCATTTTCTGCCAAGCCGTGGTTGCCTCGGGTATGTGGCCTTCCTGGGCCAGCGCCATCGCCAAATAGAACGAGGCTTTCGCGTTTCCCGGGTCGAGTTTTAGCGCCTGTTCGAAAGCGTATTGCGCATCGGCCGAAACGATGCCGCCGGCCGCATTGGCGATCGCTTCGCCGAGACCGGCCTCGCGGGCAGCCGTGTCGCCATCGAGGCGGATGGCATTGCGATAGGCGGTCACGGCATCGGGAAAGCGCTGCAGGCGCAGATAGATCGGGGCGAGCACGTCCCAGCCGCGTCCATCGCCAGGGTTGGCGGCAAGATGGGCCTCGGCGCGCGCCACCAACTCGTCGACCGAACTATCGGCCGGATTCTTGGCCAGCCGTTCGGCAAGCGGCTGCGACGGCAGATCCGGCGAGCCGAGCTGGCTGTAAAGGCCCCAGCTGAGCAGAGGGACCGCCAGTACCGCAGCCGTTGCCACCAGCCTTGCCGCCTTTGACGGCTGCCGCGTGCCAGGCGCATCGGCTTGACCGACATTGGCTTGACCAACATCTCCCAGGCGAAGGATGCGGCGGGCGATTTCGGCGCGCGCCTCCTCGGCTTCCGCCGGCTGGATCAGCCCGCGCGCGGCGTCACGCTCAAGCTCGGCCAGTTGGTCGCGATAGACTTCGAGGTCGTGGTCGCTGCTGGTCGGAGCGTCCTTGCCGCCACTGGTCAGCGGCAGCAGCACCGTCAGGCTTGCGCCCAGCGTGAGGATTGCGGCTATGACCCAGAACAGCATGGTTCTTCCAATAGAGCGAGAGCCCTGCTCTCACAACATGAGGGTGCTGCGACGCTTTGACGGGATTCCGACCCCGGCCCAATGTTCAGGTCAGCGGCGTCCAGCTGCCGTCGGCGTTGCGGCATGCGGTGCCCCGCGCGGTCTGGCCGGCCGTGCCGGTAAACACCGTATGGGTGTACTGGCGGCAATCCTGCGAGCCGACGCGGTAGGGCTGGGCCGCGACGACTTCGCCGGAATGAGCCGAACTGTCGCTCTTCCACGTCACCTTCTGGCCGCTCGCCGTATATTCGAGCGCCTTGTATTCCGCCTCGAGCGCCTTGCGCTTCTCGGTGCTGTTCAGGCCGCTGCCGATCGATCCGCCGACGAGCCCGCCGGCCATGGCCGAGATGATCGTCGTCGCGACTTTGGCCCCTGAAGGAGGCGACGCGGGCGGGTTGGTGATGGAGATATCCGGGCCACTGCCCTTGCCCAGCGTTCCGCAGCCGGAAAGAGCGAGCAGTGCGGAAACGAGCGCAACGCGAATCTTCATGCCAACAACCGGTTTTCTTGAACGGGATGCGCTGGGGGCCGCGTCATCGGGGGCGTCAGGACGTCATACTATTGATATTTGTCGGAAATTTGGCCGTTCTTAACGGCTTTTGCGCAATCGAGGGGCCGCCATAACACAGGCATTCGGCCGTGTCGATTGGCCCTGGGCAGTACATCATTGCAAGCTCCGCAAGCGCACAACCGCCTTCAGCCCGCCCATTGTGGAGCGTTCCAGCGCCAGCGCCCCGCCATACTCGTTGACGAGGTCGGCAACGATGGCAAGTCCGAGCCCGGTTCCCGGCTTTGTCTCGTCGAGGCGCCGGCCGCGTTTCAAGACATCGCGGGCCTTGTCCTCGGGGATGCCGGGACCGTCATCCTCGATCGATAGCTCGAACAGGCCGGCTGCGGCCGGCGTGACGGATACGGCAACAGTGCTCTTCGCCCATTTCATCGCATTGTCGAGAAGGTTGCCGAGCAGTTCCTCCAAATCCTCGCGCTCGCCAGCAAAGACGATGTCGGCCGCCGGCAGCGTAAGCGACAGGCTGACATCAGGCTTGAGTTTTTGCAGCACGCGCACCATGCGCTGCACCAGCGGCGTCACCGGCGTGCGGTAGACGACGCTGTCGCGCTGCGCCGCGACCCGTGCCCGCTGCAGGTAGTGGTCGACCTGTTTCTGCATCGACGCCGCCTGGTCGGCGATGAGCTGGCCCTTGGCGCCGCCGAGAGCCCGGCCCTCATTGATCAGCACGGCGAGCGGCGTCTTCAGCGAATGGGCAAGGTTGCCGACCTGCGTACGCGAGCGCTCGACGATGCGCTTGTTGTTTTCGATCAGCGCATTGGTTTCGTTGGCGAGCGGCTCGATCTCGGCGGGAAACCGGCCATCGAGCCGCTGCGCCGTGCCTTCGCGCACCTGGGCAAGCGCGTTGCGAACCCGGCGCAAGGGCTGGAGGCCGAGCAGGATAGCGATCGCATTGATGGCGATCATGCCGACGCCGAACAGGCTGAGATAGGTCAGCAATCGGCCCTGGAAGGTGGCGATCTCCTGTTCGAGCTCGGTCTTGTTGCCCATCACGCGGAAGCGCGCGGCGCGGTTCTTGGCGTCGAGCACGAATTCGCTCTCGAACACTTCGAGCTGCTCGTCGCCGATACCGTCGGTGGAGTAGCTGCGCTGGAAGCTCGAATTGAACGGCACCTCGGCGACGGTCGGCGACGGGATCGTCGTGGTCATCGAGGACGAATGAAGGTTGCCGTGCACACCTTCGGAAGCCGGCTCCACCGACCAGTACCAGCCCGAATTCGGCTCCGAGAAGCGCAGGTCGCCAAGGTCGGGAGCACCGGTGAGCTGGCCGGATTCGGAAACGCCGACCGAGCCGATCAGATTGAACAGATGCGCCGACAGCAGGCTGTCGAAGCCGCGCTCGCTGGCCTGGCGGTAGAGCGTGGTGATCAGAGTGAAGATGACGATCAGGGTGAGGATCGCCCAGATCGTGGAAAAGCCGATGACGCGGAAGGCCAGCGAGCGCGGCCAGAGCCGCGCCGAAAAAGGCTTCCTTGCTGGTATGGGGAGCGGTTCCGCCTTACGCCTCCGGCTCACGCATGCGATAGCCCATGCCGCGCACGGTTTCGATCATGTCGATGCCCATCTTCTTGCGCAGCCGGCCGACAAAGACCTCGATGGTGTTGGAATCGCGGTCGAAATCCTGGTCGTAGAGATGCTCGACCAGCTCGGTGCGCGACACCACCTCGCCCATATGGTGCATCAGATACGCCAGCAGGCGGAACTCATGCGAGGTCAGCTTCAGCGGCACGCCGTTGACATCGGCCTTGGAGGCCTTGGTGTCGAGGCGCAGCGGCCCGCAAGTGAGCTCGGACGAGGCATGGCCGGCGGCGCGGCGGATCAGCGCCCTCACCCTGGCCAGCACCTCCTCGATGTGGAACGGCTTGGTGACATAGTCGTCGGCGCCGGCATCGATGCCCGACACCTTGTCGCTCCAGCGGTCGCGCGCTGTCAGGATCAGCACCGGCATCTTGCGGCCGTTGCGGCGCCAGCGCTCGACGACGCTGATGCCGTCCATCTGCGGCAGGCCTATGTCGAGCACGACGGCATCGTAGGGCTCGGTGTCGCCGAGGAAATGCCCCTCCTCGCCGTCATAGGAGCGGTCGACGACATAGCCGGCATCGACCAGCGCGTCGGCCAGTTGCCGGTTGAGATCCTTGTCATCTTCGACGACGAGTACGCGCATGATCGGTCAGGCCTGTTGATGGGTCAGCTATAGGCCGATTCCGGTGGTCTGGGAAACGACCCTGCAAGGGGGAAGATTGGATCAGTTCGCCGGGACGACGATCTCGGAGCGGCGCGGACGCTGGCCGTCCTTGCCCGGCACAAGCACGACGATGACGCAGACCTCCTGGCCGCCACGCGTCGTCTGCGAAGCCTTGGCCAGCGTGCCGCCATTCTGCTCGGCAACCTGCTGGCCGATCGCGTAGCAATCCGCCGCGGCTGCCGGCGTCGCTTGCGACGCCAACAGGCCGGCCGCTGTGAGCGCCAGTATCGCGGTTCTGACATGAGAGCGAAGCGTTTTCATGGTCGGCGTTGTAACGCAACTGTGCTGAACGTGAAATGAACGGTGAACGGGTGAAAATCCATCCCCGCAATACCCCCTGCGCGCGCAACGAATGAATGCGATCCTACTGCCCAGTCCCTCAGACCGGGCAATGGATTCATAACCGGAAAACCGGCTGCGCGGCTATGGTGTTTGCGCGCAGGTTCTCAATTCGCAGCCAGATTGGGAACAGGTCAAGGCGAGACCATTCTGGGACCGCCCTAAATAGCGCGGGAAAACGTCAAATCATCGGAGTGCGCCATGACGGATAAACACCTTGCCGACCTTTACCGGGGCTATATCGCTTGCCTGAATGCCCAGGACTGGGCGAAACTTGGAGACTTTGTCGGCGACGAGGTGCAGCACAATGGCGAAATGCTCGGCCTGTCGGGTTATCGCCGTATGCTCGAAGGCGATTTCGAGGCGATACCCGACCTCCGCTTCAACATCGAACTGCTGGTCTGCCAGCCGCCGCGCGTGGCGGCGCGCCTGCATTTCGACTGTCATCCCAAGGGCGTGCTGTTCGGCCTGCCGGTGAACGGCAAGCGCGTGTCGTTCGCTGAGAATGTTTTCTACGAATTCGGAGAGGGTCGCATCCTCGAGGTGTGGTCAGTCATCGACAAGGCCGAGATCCAGGCGCAAATCTAGGTTGCTTCAATCACTTTGCTCGGTGAGAGCGCGTATCCGCAGCACCCCGTGGTAGAGCGCCAGGTCCTCGTCGTAGCGGGCCTCGGCGAACTCCAGGGACAGGCGGGTCTGGTCGCGCGAGCCGGTGGCGAAAGCGGCGCCGTCAAGGCGCGCCCGGATGCTGTCCATGATCAGACGCGTCTCGGCCTCGCCTTGCGCCTTCGACCAGACATGCAGCGTGATGAGCTGGTCGTCATCATTGTCGGCGCCGGTGTCCAGATCGAATGCGCTGGTCCTGCCATAGGTCACATAAGGGAAGGCGGCACTGTCGGCCGCCTGCTCGCGCAACCCGGCGCCGCCGAGCAGCGCCGTCAGCGAGGCATCGCTCTTCAATCTCATGAACAAGGCTTGCAGCAAATCGCCGGGCGCCGTCATCGTCGTCTCCGTTCGCCTGTCACGCTTTGAACAACCTCAGTTTCGCGCGCAACCTAACCGCGTTGCACGGATTGCGCCAGATGACGATCCGCCTGATGGAAGGCGGCGAATCGGGCGGCATGGCCCTTTCACGGACCGGGTTCTATTTGGCATGCGGGGAGTTTCAAGAAGGGTGTTATGAGGAGCCCTGTTTTCTCCGGCAATTCGAGGTCATTTCATGCGAACGCCACCGCTGCTGCCGGCCTTTGGAAAGCTTGGCGTCAAGCCCCCGGTCGCGATTGCGGCAGCACCCGCCCTGTCGAAGAGCACCGTGGCCCTGCGCATGCGCGAGATACTTTCAATGCATGGCGGCCTGGCCTTGAAGCTGTCGGTGGTGGCCTGACAATCCTGATCCTGGCGGCGGCATTTTTCATGTCAAGGGCCTGATGCCGATATGGCAAACCGCTACGCGTTGCGCATGGACGAGCCCGAGAGCTGGACTATCTTCGACATCTTCACCGGGCAGCCTGTCGAGCTTAAGCAACAGGTAATGGTGGCCATGAATTTGCGCGATGCGGAAGCGATGGCCGACCGCCTGAACAGCCGGGACGTCAAGCGGCGGGCAAAAGCCGACCGCAAGTCCTGACGCACGCTGATCTCAGCCGCTCTGATTGCAAGACGAACGCGCGCTAGCCGAAATCTGCGGCTGTGAGCACATAAATGCTCTTGCGGGTGCGGGCGTAGGCCTTGCTGGCAATGTCATGGATGGAGCTGGACGCGGTATCGAAGGCCGCCAGATAGGTGGCTTCCGCGGTCGCCGTCCCTGATGGCGCCTTCGAGAGGGCATCGGCGGCGACAGAGAAGGAAATCTGGAACATGCCGTCATGGCCGACAAAGCGGATGCGCTTGCCGGCCTCGTCATAGAAGCGGCTTGGATTGGGGAATGTCAGGCTCATGACGTGCCCCCCTTCGGCGCGGCGGCGGCTTTCTTGACGGTAGCCCGCTTCTTCTTCGGTGTCGGGTTCAAGGCTTCCGCGACGCGGTCGGCCTCTTCCTTGGCCAGGCGCAATTCCCTGAGCCTTGCCGTCTTGATCTCCCTGGCCCTCGCTTCGGACATGTAGTCGGAGGTTGCCTTGTTGCGCTCGGCCGTCTTCTTCTGCTTGTCCATGAAGCGGGCTTCAGCTTTTTCCATGATGCTCTGATTGCCTTCGGCCATCGCCTAAATCTCCTCGTGCCTGAAATGGTGAAATCGAACTTACGATATAAATAGTCGCTTTGGCCTCGAAATTCAATTTTTCGAAATATCTAGGCGCCTCGCGACGTTTCGAATCCGGCAGACATCATAATACTTTTTAATATTTAATTTTGGCCACGAATAATTTTTGGCACTCCTATCTATCGAGTGCCAATACGCCTATAAGAACGGCGCGGTCGCCTATGCCGGCCCCAGAAAGAAGTTCTCATGAAGTTTCGGCCACTCCACGACCGCGTCGTCATCCGGCGCGCCGAAGGCGATGTCAAATCCAATGGCGGCATCATCATTCCCGACAATGCCAAGGAAAAGCCGCAGGAAGGCGAAGTCATCGCCGTTGGGCCGGGCGCACGCGACGAAAACGGCGCGCTTGTTCCGCTCGACGTCAAGGCCGGCGACTTCATCCTGTTCGGCAAATGGTCGGGCACCGAGGTCAAGATCGACGGCGAGGACCTGCTGATCATGAAGGAAGCCGACATTATGGGCGTCATCGACAAGAGCGAGACGGCCAATATCGGCAAGAGCGGGACGGTCGTCACCGAGAAGAGCGTCAAAGCCAAGAAGGCCGCCTGACCGGCCTGGCTTTGCCAGGCTCCGGCGAGCCGCTTGCTTCACCACACCAACGGGATTGAAAAAAATGTCTGCCAAGGAAATCAAATTCGCCACCGACGCGCGCGACCGCATGCTGCGCGGCGTCGAGATCCTCACCAATGCGGTGAAGGTCACGCTCGGCCCCAAGGGCCGCAACGTCATCATCGACAAGGCCTATGGCGCGCCGCGCATCACCAAGGACGGTGTGACGGTGGCCAAGGAAATCGAGCTTGCTGACAAGTTCGAGAACATGGGCGCGCAGATGGTGCGCGAAGTGGCTTCGAAGACCAACGACCTCGCCGGTGACGGCACCACCACCGCCACGGTGCTGGCCGCATCGATCCTGCGCGAAGGCGCCAAGCTGGTTGCCGCGGGCATGAACCCGATGGACCTCAAGCGTGGCATCGACCAGGCTGTCGCCGCCGTGGTCAAGGACATCAAGGCGAAGGCCAAGAAGGTCAAGTCGTCGGCCGAGATCGCGCAGGTCGGCACCATCGCCGCCAATGGCGATGCCAGCGTCGGCGCCATGATCGCCAAGGCGATGGACAAGGTCGGCAATGACGGCGTCATCACCGTCGAGGAGGCCAAGACCGCCGACACCGAACTCGACGTCGTCGAAGGCATGCAGTTCGACCGCGGCTATCTCTCACCCTATTTCGTCACCAATGCCGACAAGATGCGCGTCGAACTGGAAGAGCCTTACGTGCTCATCCACGAGAAGAAGCTCGGCAATCTGCAGGCGATGCTGCCGATCCTCGAAGCAGTGGTGCAGAGCGGCAGGCCGTTGCTGATCATCTCGGAAGACGTCGAAGGCGAAGCACTGGCGACGCTGGTCGTCAACAAGCTGCGCGGCGGCCTCAAGGTCGCGGCCGTCAAGGCGCCGGGCTTCGGCGATCGCCGCAAGGCGATGCTGGAAGACATCGCCGTGCTGACATCGGGCCAGATGATTTCCGAGGATCTCGGCATCAAGCTCGAAAACGTCACCATCGAGATGCTTGGCCGCGCCAAGCGCGTACTGATCGAGAAGGACACCACCACGATCATCGACGGCGCCGGCACCAAGGCGACCATCCAGGCGCGCATCGCGCAGATCAAGGGCCAGATCGAGGAGACCACGTCCGATTACGATAAGGAGAAGCTGCAGGAGCGGCTGGCCAAGCTCGCCGGCGGCGTCGCCGTGATCCGCGTCGGCGGCGTCACCGAGTCTGAAGTGAAGGAAAAGAAGGACCGCATCGACGACGCGCTGAATGCGACGCGCGCGGCGGTGGAAGAAGGCATCGTGCCCGGCGGTGGCGTGGCGCTTCTGCGCGCCAGATCGGCGCTGGCCGGGCTGACCGGCGCCAATGACGATGTGACGGCAGGCATTTCGATCGTGCTCAGGGCACTCGAAGCGCCGATCCGCCAGATCGCCGAGAATTCCGGCGTCGAAGGCTCGATCGTCGTCGGCAGGCTGTCCGACAGCAAGGACCAGAATCAGGGCTTTGACGCCCAGAACGAGGTCTATGTCGACATGATCAAGGCCGGCATCGTCGACCCGGCGAAAGTGGTACGCACCGCGTTGCAGGATGCCGGCTCGATTGCAGCGCTTCTGATCACCGCCGAAGCGATGATCACCGACGTTCCGGCCAAGGATGCGGCGCCTGCGGGCGGCGGTGGCGGCATGGGCGGCTACTGACCATCGCCCGAAAATCGCCCGCCTGGGAATCTGGGCGGGCATAAATCAGAACAGGCTGCCGGGGACATTTCCCCGGCGAGCCAGGAATTTCCGTCAGTCAGTCAAGACCAGTCAGCAACGACAGGGAGATCGACAGATGATCACATTCGCCCCGAAGCCAAACGCTGTATCCGCGACCAAGCCGGCGGAGGAGAGCCGCTTCGATCGCATCCGCCGGATTGCCGCCGACAAGCACAGGCAGGCCTATGCCGGGCCGATTCGCCGCGAGCCGTCGAAGACCGGCGACAAGCGGCCGACGTGACGGCTGCCAACCTCACGACATCGGCAACGCTCCGCCCTCTTCGGTGCGGCGGGCAATGAACTCGTCGAGCACATCGGATGTGGCAACGGCCGACGCCGGCGGCTGGAAGTCGGCCAGCGTCCGCTTCCAGATGCCGGTGGCGCGCTCGGTGGCCAACTTCGAACCGGACTGCGTCCAGCTGCCGAAATTCGACCAGTCGGCGACCAGCGGCTCGTAGAAGGCGGTGCGGTAGCGCGTCATGGTGTGGCCGGCGGAGAAGAAATGCCCGCCCGGCTGGACTTCGGCGATCGCCTCGAAGCCGATCGAATCCTTGTCGCCGGGGGTCGTAGCACAGAGTTCGGCAACCGTCTGCAATGCCTCGATATCGGTGATCAGCTTCTCGTAGGAGACGCTGAGGCCACCCTCCAGCCAGCCCGCGGCATGGATGCAGACGGTGGCGCCGGCAAGCACCGAGCCCCACAGCGCGAACTGCGTCTCGTGCGCCGCCTGCACATCGGAAATGTTGGCCGCACTGCCGCCGCCGGACCGCCAAGGCAGGCCGGTGAAGCGGGCCAGCTGACCGGCGCCCAGCGTCGCCTTGACGTGCTCGGGCGTGCCGAAGGCCGGTGCGCCGGACTTCATGTCCACATTGGAGGAGAAGGATCCGTAAACCACCGGTGCGCCCGGCCGCACCATCTGCGCCAGCGCGAGGCCAGCCAGCGCCTCGGCATGCTGCAGCGTCAATGCGCCGGCGACGGTGATCGGCGCCATGGCGCCGGCCAGGCAGAAGGGCGTGATGATGGACACCTGGCCGGCCTTGGCGAAGTCGATGATGCCCTGCGCCATCGGGATATCGAGCTGGCGCGGCGAATTGGTGTTGATGACGGTATAGCAATGGACGCCGGCAAGGAACTCATCCTGCGAGAGGCCGCGCGCCAACCGGATCATCTCGAACCCGTCCTCGACCTGCGGCGTGCCACGGGCGAAGACGAAGGGAAACTTGTCCGACAGGGTCAGCTGCGCACGGTTGACGGCATAGTGGCGCAAACGGTTGTCGACATCCTGAGGCTCGATCCAGGGGCCGAGCATATGCAGCACGTCGAAATTCTGAACAAGCTTGGTCAGTTCTTCGAAAGCGGCGAGCGTGCCCGGACGCCGTCCGCGTTCGAGATCGGTGACGTTGGGCGCCCCGGCCCCGGCGAGGAACGTCATCGAGCCGAGTTCGAGCGTGAGGTCGCGGCTGCGATTGCCGGCCAGCGCCCGGATGGATTTTGGCGCCGAGGCCAGTGCGGCGGTGACGATATCGCGGCCGATGCGCACCATCTGGCTGTCCTCGTCGACCATCGCGCCGGAGCGGGCGAAGATGGTGCGCGCCTCCGGCAGCAGCACCTTGATGCCGAGCTCTTCCAGCACGCGCAACGCCGTGTCGTGGATGGCCGCGACCCGGTCGTCCGAAAACACCGGCTGCGGCAGGAACGGGTTCTTGAGCGAGCGATAGTTCGGGTGGCGGCTTGACCCGCTGCCGGCCTCACCGGTGTGCCCGCGCCGGCGCTCGCGCCTGGTCTCCCTTATAATGTCATCGACCATGGCCAAAACTCCTCATTGCCGCATCGCCTGCCCTCGGGGTCGTATGGCGAGGCCGGAATAATTCGCGCCGGCCGCTCGACGCCGACAATGTGCACCCAAAGCGCGGTCCCCTCCCCGGCGAATTCGTCGCCCAGCAACGTCAGCGCGACGCTTTTGCCTATTGTGTAGCCATAGCCGGCTGAGGCGACGAAGCCGACGCGCCGGCCCTTGTGCCAGACTGGCTCGAAGCCACTGGCGTCGGCATCGACGGCGTCGACCTCCAGCGTCACGATCCGGGCGGCGCTCAACAAACCGTGCGGTGTGGCCTGGCTGCCCTTGTGAGCCGGGCTGAAATGGAAGAATAGTCTTCGCCGGGTATGCCCGCCCTGAAATTGCCCGCTTGCGGTTCTCAGGTGGGTTGGGTGAGTTTCGGGAATGGCCAGTCCTTTAGAACGACGTCCAAGACGAAGAGGTCCGATCGCCGCCGCACTGCTGGCGGTGGACGCGTGGATCGATTCCTCGCTCTACGAAATCGGCTTCAAGGCCGGCCAGTTCTGGGAATCGGCGACCATTTTTTCGCGGCGCTTCCGAGTCACCGGCTGGCGACGCGGCATCATCGAGGTGCTGAGCGAAGGTTTTACGATGGGCGCCGGCGGCGTCGTCGTGCTGCTCGCACTCGCGATGCCGGCCTTCCAGATCACCACCGGCGACTGGCGCAGTCAGGGCGATTTCGCCGTCACCTTCCTCGACCGCTACGGCAACGAGATTGGCCAGCGCGGCATCATCCAGCGCGATTCCGTGCCTGTCGACGAGATGCCGGACCATGTCATCAAAGCAGTGCTGGCGACCGAGGACCGGCGCTTCTTCGAGCACTACGGCATCGACGTGCTCGGCCTGTCGCGCGCCATCTTCGAGAATGTGCGGGCTAATTCCGTCGTCCAGGGCGGCTCCAGCATCACCCAGCAGCTGGCCAAGAACCTGTTCCTGTCGAATGAGCGTACCTTCCAGCGCAAGATCAAGGAAGCCTTCCTGTCGCTGTGGCTGGAGGCCAATCTGTCGAAGAAGGAGATCCTGCAGCTCTATCTCGACCGCGCCTATATGGGCGGCGGCACGTTCGGCATCGAGGCGGCGGCGGATTTCTATTTCGGCAAGAGCGTCAAGGATCTGAACCTCGCCGAGGCGGCGATGCTGGCCGGCCTGTTCAAGGCGCCGACCAAATACGCCCCGCACATCAACCTGCCCGCTGCCCGCGCTCGCGCCAATGTGGTGCTGTCGAACCTCGTCGATTCCGGTTTCATGACCGAAGGCCAGGTGCTGCAGGCAAGGCTGCATCCAGCCGAGATCGTCGACCGCGGCGAGCAGAAGAGCCCGGATTATTACCTCGACTGGGCCTTCGATGAGGTCAAGAAAATCGCCAAGCCCGGCCAGCATTCGCTGGTCGCACACACCACTTTCGATGCCAACATCCAGAAAGCGGCGGAAGAATCCGTCGAATTCCATCTCCGCCAGTTCGGCAAGGAGTACAACGTCACCGAGGGCGCCGTTGTAGTGATCGAGACCAATGGCGCGGTGCGCGCCATTGTCGGCGGCCGCGACTATGGCGCAAGCCAGTTCAACCGCGCCACCAAGGCGCTGCGCCAGACCGGCTCCTCGTTCAAACCTTACGTCTACGCCACCGCCATGGAGCACGGGTTCACCCCGGACTCCGTCGTCTCAGGCGGGCCGATCAGCTGGGGCGGCTGGTCACCGCACAATTACAATGGCGGCTCGGCCGGCAATGTGACGCTGATCACGGCGATCGCCAAATCGATCAACACCGTGCCGGTACGGCTGGCCAAGGACTATCTCGGCATCGGCCCGATCAAGGCGATGGCCGAATCATTCGGCGTGGAATCGCCGCTGGAGTCGCACAAGACCATGGTGCTCGGCACATCGGGCATGACGGTCATGGACCAGGCGACGGGCTACAGTGTGTTCGCGCAGAACGGCTTCGCCGGCTCGCGGCACGGCATCACCCAGCTCGTCACCCGCACCGGCGATGTCGTCTACGACTTTGCCAAGGATGCGCCGGCGCCGCATCGGGTTCTGTCGGAACAGGCTCTGAAATACATGAACACCATGCTGGCTGCGGTGCCGGCGATCGGCACCGCGCGGCGCGCGCAGCTGCCCAACATCGTCGTCGCCGGCAAGACGGGGACGACGCAATCCTATCGCGACGCCTGGTTCGTCGGCTTCACCGGCAATTACACGGCTGCCGTCTGGCTCGGCAATGACGACTTCACCCCGACCCGCAACATGACCGGAGGCACGCTGCCGGCGATGGTGTGGCAGCGGCTGATGGTCTACGCGCACCAGAATATCGACCTGAAGCCGATCCCCGGCCTCGACAAGCCCTTCGTCGACGAAGAGATCGCGGCCAAGGCCGAGGAAGCGGAGAAGAAAAATGCCGATCAGGCAGCCGCCGATGCCGCGGCCGAGCGCCCGGCGGTGCTGTCCAGCCGCACGACACAGACGCTGCGCGAGATGACCAAGGTGTTCCAGGCCGCGCCCGTGCTCGGCTCGCCGCAGACACCGGAGACCCTGTCGGCGCTTTGATTCCACAGCGCTGCTTGCTCTGTGGCCTGCCCCGCTATATCCCCGAACGATAATTCTCTCGTCCCGGTTCTTCATGCTCAAGACCGCCTTTTTCACGCTGCTTTCGCTTGCCATAGCCATCGGCCTCGGCGGCGGCAGCGTCTGGTATGCGCTGCAGGCGCAGAGCGGCGTCGGCGCGATCAGCATCGGCCAATGGACCGCCTTCCCCGAGATCGGCACGCAAGATGCCGACCCCTATTCGAAGGCGCGCGTGGCGCGCGAGGGCGTGCTGGCGCTCGGCAAGGCCGAGGGCTTGTCCTTCATCGCCGAGCGCGATGCGGCCGGCGATGAGCTTCAGCGGCAATGCGACTACAGGATCGAGGGCAGTTTCCCCACCGCCCGGTTCTGGACGCTCTATGCCGCGGATCAATCGCTCGGCGTGGTCGACACCGGCAAGCCAAGGCTGGCGGCGCTGCAATCCTACCAGGTGCTGCGTCAGCCCGACAATTCGGTGATCATCGCCGTCGGCAACCGTCCGGCCCCCGGCAACTGGCTTCTGACCGAAGGTTTTGGCCGGATGTATTTCGTGCTCACCTTCTACGACACGCCGATTGCCTCAAGCACCGGCCTTTCCGACGTGTCGCTGCCCCGGATCGTCAAGGCTGGCTGCAATGCGTAGGCTGCTGCACGCCATCCTGCTCGGCCTGCTCGGCGCCGGCATCGTCCACATCGTGGTGCTTTTGCTGGTGCCGGAATTCACCGAGCGCGATGCCTGGTCGCGGCTGGCGATGGCGTCCGACCTCTACAAGATGACCAGGCTCGACGCCGAGGCGGGCGGCGCGCCAGTGGTGAAGTCGGTCGATCCGCTGTTTTACGCCGCCGCCTGCCGCTTCGATCTTGCCGAAGGCATGGTGCGGATCAAGGCGCCGGGCAGCGTGCCGTTCTGGTCGGTGTCGGTCTATGACCGCAACGGCCACAATTTCTATTCATTCAACGACCGCACGGCGACCGGCAACAAGCTGGACACCGTGGTGCTGACGCCGGCACAGATGATCGACGTGCGCAGGGAGCTTCCCGAAGACCTGCAAGGGGCAATCTTCGTCGAGGCGCCGATCGAGGAAGGCATCTTCGTCATCCGCGCCTTCGTGCCTGACGACAGCTGGAAGCCGATAGTGTCGCAGTTCCTGGACCAGAGCTCCTGCGAACTGCAGGACTACTGACCTCACCCCGACGACCAGCAAATTCAGTGGTGCGGAACAGGCGTCCGTGGTGTGCCCGGCTGGTCCGCCGGTCGCGCCTGGCCCGCCAATGGCGGATGCTCGTAGCGGACGCCGGGAAAAATGATCACCGCCGCCGGAGTACCGGTGTCCTGAACTGCTCGATTGACTGGTGCCGATCGCGGCACGAAAGACAGTACCATGCCCATGGTTCGCGTATTCCTCTCGGTTGCCCCGGAGCACAACGCAACGCCTCCAAATGTGATTAAGGCCGGCAGAGGGTTAACGGAGCGCTAACGGATCGCGGCTAATTTGATGTTTGTTCCAGGCCTTGCGCGAAACCGACACAGTTGCGGTTGAGCATGGTCCGGGTTGTGTCGAGTGTCGGGCGTATCTTCCGTGTCAGCTTCGGATTTCAGGCAAATCGCCATACGGACGGAATCGGGAAAAGCCGAAAGGCTGTTTCGCGCCGCCGTGTCGGCGTTCTGCTCGCTGACCCGCCCGTCGCGCCGCGAGATCGCCCAGCTCGAGGATCTGACGCTGCCGCTGTTCGACAGCGTGCCGGTCGAATCGCGCCGCTATGTCGCCGCCGCCCTGTCCGAATGCGAATATGCGCCGGCCGCCCTGGTGCGGCGGCTTTGCGAGGAGCCGGTCGATGTCTGCGCGCCCTTGCTGGTCCGTTCGCGGGCGCTGGGCGACATCGACCTGATCGCGTTGATCGGCCGCCACGGCCTGCCGCATGCGCGTTCCATTGCCCGCCGCAAGGATTTGCACCCGACCATCGCGCAGTTGATCAAGGCGCTGGAAAAGCCGACCCTGGTGCGCGTGCGGCAGCCCGAGCCGATCGCCGACGTGGCGGGCGCCGACGCCGAAGCCGCTGCCGCCGCTCCCAGCGCACCAAAACTGCCCGGCAGCGCCGCCGAAACCGCCAGGCGCCGCCTGCGCTCGATGATGCTCGCCGACGGCGAGGCGACATCGGTCAATCCCTTCGCCGGCTCAGCAACTTACAGCAAGCTGCGCGAGACAGCGCTGACCGGCAACGCCGCCTTCTTCCAGACCGCGCTTGCCGACGCGCTCGATATCGACTTCTCGACGGCGCGGTCGCTGACCAAGCATTCGAGCTATGTCTCGCTGCTCGCCGCGCTGCGGGCGCTCGACCTCAGTGAGGACAGGGCATTCCTGATCGTGGTCGCGGTGTACCCCCGGGAGTTTCCGCACCCGCAGGCGATCCGCATCTTCCTCGACCGCTACCGGCTGCTGCATCACGAGGCGGCGCTCGACAAGGTGCGCGGCTGGAAGGCCGAAACATTGTCGCGAGCGGTGCGCGGCAACACCCCTGTCGCCGCGAATGGCGACCAAGCGCCGGACGTCGACAAAGCCAGCTTAGGGGCCAGCCTCAAGGCGTCTTGATGGAGAGAAGCTCCTCGACGGAAACCGTTCCGGCCTCGATCTCGACCACCCAGATGTCGGGATCGAATTTTTTCTCCCGCTCAAGCCTGGCGTCAAGCGCGGCGGCATCGTCGCCGGCGCCGAGCAGCGTGAAAAAGCGATCATCCGGTTTGTCCGAATCGTAGCTCGTCTGCGGCGCCGGGCCGAACAGGGAGACGTCGCCCAGCCTGCCGCGGGAGAGCACGAAGACAGCGCCGGCCTCGGTCGCGCCACGCTTGACGACGGCCGCAAAGCCGCCGGCGCCGAAGACACGGCGCAGCAGGGCCGACACCCAAAACTCGGTGGTTACGCGCATGACGAGGCTCCGGAGGACATGCGCGGCGTCTTAGCCGGATTTTCGTCTATCCGCGAGCGGTCGTCTTGACCACTCAATTGGTCAGGCCGATCTCGCGCATCTTGACGTAGACGACCTCGTCGGGCTCGCCCGTTTCCGGCAGGCCGAACAGCGACTGGAATTCCTTGATCGCCGCCTTGGTGCGGGCGCCGACGACGCCGTCGAGCTGCATGTCGTCATTGCCGAATGCCTTCAGGCCGGCCTGGATCTTGACGATGCGGGCATCGGGCGCCTGGGCGGATACCGACACGGAAACCGGGATGGGCGCAGGCGCGGCCTCGGGCGCGGCGACGGGAGCAGCGGCCATATCCACGGGCCTGGGCACAGGATGCGGGATGCCAGCCGTGGTCTGCTTGGCGCCGAGCTGGTCGAGCAGCACAGCATCGATCTCGCCGGACGCCGGCAGGCCAACCTTCTGCTGGTATGCCTGGATCGCCTTTTGGGTATTCGGCCCGGAAATGCCGTCGACCGTTCCCGTGTAGAAATCGAGATCCTTCAGGATGCCCTGGACCTGCTCGACGGTCGGGTCGCTTTTGACCGGTGCCGGGCCGGGCCGCAGGATGTTGATGGTGGTTTCGGGTTCGTCCGCGCCGGGGTGCGGAAAACCCTCGATGCTGCGGGTGGCGAAGAAGGCGCCGGCATGCGGAAACGGCTGGTACCACAGCGCGTTGGCGGAAACGTAGAACAGCGTCACCAGGAAGGCGGTCGAGCCGCCGACCAGGACCGGATTGCGCGAGATCGCGCCGCCCAGCGCAATCGCGCCGGCCTCGAACGCGCCGCTGCGGCGCTTGACCGCCTTAGGCTGTTTTGCGGAGCGAGCCATTCCTGTCCCCTTTCGCGTCGCCTTTCGTCCTGGTCGCGGGCATCGGCAGCACCCCGTTCCTGTCGGTCGCGCTCCTCTTCGGCCCGTTCACCGGCAGGCTGATCGTGACCGTCGTCCCCTCGCCCGGCATGCTTTCGATCGACATCGTGCCGTCGTGCAGCGCCACCAGGCCCTTGACCAGCGACAGGCCGAGCCCGGTGCCCTCGAAGCGGCGCGTATAGTCGTTCTGGATCTGCATGAACGGCTTGCCGAGATTGACAAAATCTTCCTCGGCGATGCCGATGCCGGTGTCCCTGACCCAGAAATGCAGCCGCGAGCCGATCCGCTTGGCGCCGACGACGACATTGCCGCCATCGGGCGTGAACTTGACCGCATTGGAGACGAGGTTGATCAGGATCTGCTGCACGGCACGACGGTCGGCATTGATCTCCCCGGCGTCCGGCGCAATCTGCGCCTGGAGATCGATGTTCTTGGCATTCGCCTGCAGCTGCATCATCGACTGGCACATCTCGACCGCTTCGATGAATCGGAACGGTTCGGGCTCGGTCGCGTAGGCGCCGGCCTCGATCCTCGAGACATCAAGGATGGAGGTGACGACGGCAAGCAGATGCTGGCCCGACTCCTTCACCAGGCTGACATACTCCTTCTGGCGCGGGTCCTTGAAGCCGCCGAACATCTCATGCAGCAGCATGTCGGAAAAACCGATGATGGCGTTGAGCGGCGTCCGAAGCTCATGGCTGACGACCGCCAGGAAGCGGCCCTTTGCCACCTCGGCCGACGCTGCGGCCTCATTGGCGGCAGCAAGCTCGTCGCGCAATTCGGCAGTTTCGTCGTTCTCGCGCAGCAGCAGAGTGAAGGTCTCCTGCTGCTCTTCGGCGCGCATCAGTTCGAGCTGAAATGGCCGGTAATTGTCGGCCGTCGAGGCGCTGCCGTCCTGCGGCAGCCTTACCCGAAGATCGAGCCGGCGCGCCAGGGCGCCATCGCGCATGTCGGCAAGCGCGCTGAGATAAGCGACGCGATCGGACAGGTGGATGCGGTCGAACAGCCCGGCGGCGAAAAGCAGTTCCGGCGGCAGCTTCAGGATGGTGCGCGCCTTGGCCGAGGCATCCAGGACCTCGCCATGCCGGGCGACATGCAGGACGACGGCGTCGATCATGTCTTCAAGGCGGTCGTTTGAAAGCAGCGCGGGCTGCACGCGTGCGGCATCGCCTAGGGCTGCGAGCCGGGGAACCAGCGTCAGGCCCCAGGCGAGCGGCAGCAGCCAGTGCCACGCCGCGACTTGCGCCCCGCCGAGCGGGACGACAGAGGCGACAAAGGGCTGCAGCAGCATTGCGGCCAAGGCCGAGAGGCCGCCCCAAAGTGCCGCGCGCTTTGAACCGCCGATCCACCAGGCCTCGAATGGCACTGCCAGGGCCAGCAGCGCAACCGGCGACGCCAGGCCGCCTGCTGCCGCGACGGCGCCGGCAAGCGCAAGACCGCCGGCGGCAAGGGCAACCTGGGCTGCCAGCGTCATCTTGCCTGACGCCGCCACCAGCAAGGCGGCGAACCAGCAAAGACCGAAGGCGGCGAAAATGGTTGCGACGGTGACGGCGGCGCCCATGCCCGAGGTGACCAGTGTCACCGCCGCACCGGCGGCGAAGAACGGAGCGGCAAGCATGATGCCGATGAACCGGCGCTGGCGCAGGCGGTCGCCCTGGCCGATGATGGCCGGATGGACCATGCGTTCGCAACCGGCCGCCAGCGCGCCAGGCAGTTCAATATATCTGGCAGTTGTCAAACTCAACGCACTCGCACCCGGTCGTGACTGCCCCTGCTTTGCAGGTCGCTTTTGCTTGTTTGAAACTCGCATCCAGCGTTTAAGGAATGAATAAGGCTGACCGGAACAACGAGCGCGCTGCGGCAAAAATTGGAGCGCCGGCACCGGAATGCACCGCCATTTGTAGCCATAGTAAACGGAGCGTTATGTGCAAAGGGCGTGCCCGTGGCTGCGAAACCCTGAGCCGGCATGCCTGCTCTTCTGAAGATATCCATGCGCAACAATCGCTTAGATGGTTACAGCAAGGTTAAGAAAATTGTCGGCATTTGAGGCTAATGCACTGCAAAACGCCTCGCTTCGAATTTGCCTAAAATTTGAGGAAAATTTTCGCTGAGCAGGAAAGCCGTCCTTTGCGCCTCATGTGCCATTGTGGCTGATATAAAGAGGTCATTGCGCATGGACGCATGATCCGGTCATTGGACGAGAGGGCAGATCGATGGGCTTTTTGATAAGAATGGCGTTCTGGTTTTCGCTGGTGTTGCTAGCGCTGCCGCTGACCGTCGGCCCCGACGAGGATGGCCGCGAGAGCGTCGGGCCGTTCCAGGCGCTTTTTGCGGCGCGCGAAGCGGTCGGCGACATCGCCGGCATTTGCGAGCGTAAGCCGGACGTCTGCGAAACCGGCAAGTCGGCGATGCATACGATCAGCGCCCGGGCCAAGGAAACCGCCAAGATCGCCGCCGCCATGCTGGACGACAAGAGCGCCGAGACCTCGCCCGATACATCGCTGGCCACCGGCAGCGTCGCCAAGGACATCGTGCTGCCGGCGACAGTCAACATACCTGCCAAGCTGGTGGCGAAGAACTAAACACCGTTTCAGCTGTATCTACAGCGACACCGCAGGCCGGTCGGACCTCTCGATGCCTGCGGTGCTTTTCTTCTTTTTCCGTGACGCCGCAGCCGCGGATGACTATATCCCGAGCAATGGCCACGACGATCCAGACGATCCGCGACGACTTCTCCCTGCTCGACGAGTGGGAAGACCGCTATCGCTATGTCATCGAGCTCGGCGAAGCGCTGCCGCCATTTCCCGACGCCGAACGCAACGCCGCCAACAAGGTGCCGGGCTGCGTCAGCCAGGTCTGGCTGACCACGAGCCGAGCGCCGGGCGCCGATCCGGTCATCACCTTCACAGGCGATTCAGACGCTCATATCGTGCGCGGTCTGGTCGCCATCATGCTCGCGCTGTTTTCGGGACGGACTGCCAGCCAGATCCTTGAAACGGACGCCGAGGCGACGCTGAGGTCGCTTGGCCTCGACGAACATCTGTCGCCGCAGCGGGCCAATGGCCTGCGCTCGATGGTCAAGCGCATCAAGCGCGACGCCGAGATGGCTCTCAAGCAGACTGCTTGATTGCTCTATCTTCTCTTCTTTCGACGCAATTCCAAGGGAAAGCGCTCGGCAGTTTTCCTGGAATTGTTCTAGAAACAAAAACGGCGCCGTAAGGGGCGCCGTTGATCTTGTCCATTGGAGCCGGTGTTACCGCCCCTTGCGCTTGCGGCCGAGGCCCATCTTCTTGGCCAGCTGCGAACGGGCAGCGGCATAGTTGGGGGCAACCATCGGATAGCTGGCGTCGAGATTCCACTTCTCGCGGTATTCATCGGGCGTCAGACCGTAATGGGTCATCAGGTGGCGCTTCAGCGACTTGAACTTCTTGCCATCTTCAAGGCAGACGATGTAATCGTCATGAACAGAGCGCTTCGGGTTTACCGCAGGCTTCTGCTTGTCGGCCGGAGGCTGTTCGCTTGCTCCGCCCACGCGCCCGAGAGCGGCATGGACATCAGCGATAAGGTTCGGCAATTCGCCGACCGGCACGGGATTGTTGCTGACATAGGCTGCCACCACATCGGCGGTCAGCTCGATCAGCGCATCGCTATTTCTGGAAGGTGTTTCGACGATATCCATGGTTTAGGCCCCAACGAAGGATGTTTCTGTTTGCGCCCTTTTTGGAAGATCGGGCATGGCGCGAATTTCACGCGGGAAGAGCTTCATGGATTCGCGTCCGGGCATCTTAATGAGCCCCCAGACAAAGTAAGTCAATTCGCATCTTGCGCTATATTCAACGATATTCATCGAATAGTCGCTCTTCAGCTTCAATCTTTCGTGCACTCTGTAACTTCGCGATATTTTCTGGTCGGACCAGGACTAGCATGACGTAAGGTCACGCCGTCGCTAAATCAGCAGGGACTCATAAAATGGGCAGCGATGCTTGATCTATGCTTCAAGGTTTGGGCAGCTGATTGTCGGATTCGTACCAAACCGCAAGTTGCAAAGCGTTGGCGAAACCCGCCGAAGAAGATCTTCGGTCTGACCGGATTCAATACGGCGTGAGGTATTTTCCATAGACCCAGCCACTAACAAAACCACCATTTTGCGCCGGGTCGTGCCAAACTTGACACCATTGATAGCGAATTGCCTGTTTCTGTTTCCAGTGCGGCTGGCCGGCGATCTCCAGAAGATTCAAGCCGCCGGTGCACTTGCCGGTCATCTGCAGGATCGTCCCGTTGGGATAGGCGGCCTGCTTCTGCGAGGTGCCGGACGGATATTTGCGAACGTTGAGCGTGTCGCCGAACGGCACGCCAGCCACTTGCCAAGCGGCGAACGCGGTTGCATGAGACTGGCCGGTGAAAGCCAGAACGGTCGAAGCGACGACGGCGAGAGCCGCAGCGGTGTTGATATGGAAATTCATCATCCTCTCCTTTTGGCTCATCTCCCGAGCCCGCCGCAACCAATACATCCCGGCCCTTGAACCCGCGCTGATCGGCGTGTTCATTTGCCATTCAAGTAATTTCTTCAGTGAGACGCAATGACCAAGACCTCAGCTTTTCCGTCCGCCAGCCCGCCGATCCCCGAGAAACACCCCGTCTTCGACACGCATCACGGCATTACCCGCACAGATGACTATGCCTGGCTGAGGGCCGAGAACTGGCAGGCGATGTTCAGGGACCCTTCCCTGCTTGAGGGCCGCATCCGCGCCCATCTCGAAGCCGAAAACGCCTATCAAGCAGTGCTTATGGCCGATACGCTAGAGCTTCGAAAGCAGCTGTTCGGCGAGATGAAGGGGCGCATCAAGGAAGATGATTCGACGGTGCCGATGAAGGATGGCCCCTATGCTTACGGCTCATCCTTCAAGCTTGGCGGCGAACAGCCCCGCTATTTCCGCATGCCGCGCGATGGCGGCGATGAGCAGATCCTGCTCGATGGCGACGCGGAAGCCGAGGGCAAGCCCTATTTCCGCCTCGGCGGCGTCGACCATTCGGCCGATCACCGCAAGCTGTTGTGGGCGTTCGACGACAAGGGCTCTGAATTCTTCACACTTCGCGTGCGCGATCTCACCAGCGGCAAGGAACTGAGCGACCAGATCGAGGCCACCAGTGGTGGCGGCGTCTGGAATGCCGCCGATGACGGTTTCTTCTACACAAGGCTCGACGACAATCATCGCCCGTCCAAGGTGCTGTTCCACGCGCTCGGCGGCAGCCCCCTTAATGACCGGCTGATTTATGAGGAAACCGATCCCGGCTTCTTCATGGATGTCGGCGGCACGCGCTCCAACGAATGGATCATGATCGGGATCAACGATCACGAAACCTCGGAATATCACCTGATGCGCGCCGATGAGCCTTTCGCCGAGCCAAAGCTGGTGGCAAAGCGAGAGACCGGCCTGCAATATGATCTGGAAGAAGGCGGCGACATCTTCTTCATCCTCACCAATGCCGACGGCGCCAAGGACTTCAAGATCATGACGGCGCCGGCTGATGACCCGGTTCGCGCCAACTGGGAAGAGCTGGTGGCGCACGAGCCAGGCCGGCTGATCCTGTCGGTGGTCGGCTTCAGGGATCATATGGTCAGGCTCGAACGCAAGGAAGGGCTGCCGCGCATCGTCGTGCGCGATCGCCGCAGCGGCGAGGAGCATCTGATCTCGTTCGACGAAGAGGCGTTCTCGCTCGGCCTGTCGGGGTCCTATGAATACGACACCGAGATCATGCGCTTCACCTATTCGTCGATGACGACCCCGGCGCAGGTCTTCGACTACAATATGCGCAGCCGCGAGCGTGTGCTGCTGAAGACCCAGGAAGTGCCGTCCGGTCACAATCCGGATCATTATGTCACGCGCCGGCTGATGGCGCCGGCCGCCGATGGCGAACTGGTGCCGGTCTCGCTCCTGCATCACCGCGACACGCCGCTCGATGGCTCCGCACCGTGCCTGCTTTACGGCTACGGCTCTTACGGCATTGCCATCCCGGCGGCGTTCAACACCAACTGGTTCTCGCTGGTCGACCGTGGCTTTGTCTTTGCCATCGCCCATGTCCGCGGCGGCAAGGACAAGGGCTATGGCTGGTATGACGACGGCAAGCGGGCGCACAAGATGAACACGTTCACCGATTTCATCGCCGTCGCGCAGCATCTCGTCGCCGAGCGTTACACCCAACACGACCGCATCGTCGCGCAAGGCGGCTCGGCCGGCGGCATGCTGATGGGTGCGATCGCCAACATGGCGCCGCAAAATTTCGGCGCCATCGTTGCCGAGGTCCCCTTTGTCGACGTGCTGACCACGATGCTCGACGCAAGCTTGCCGCTGACGCCGCCGGAGTGGCCGGAATGGGGCAACCCGATCGCGTCGGCGGAAGATTACCAAACGATCGCCGCCTACTCACCCTATGACAATGTCGCCGATCACGACTACCCGCCGATCCTGGCGCTGGCCGGCCTCACCGATCCGCGCGTCACCTATTGGGAGCCGGCCAAATGGGTGGCGCGGCTGCGCGAGCGCAAGAGCGGCGACAATCCGGTGCTGTTCAAGATCAACATGGATTCCGGCCATGCCGGCGCCTCCGGCCGCTTTTCAAGGCTGGAGGAGATCGCCTATACCTACTCCTTCGCGCTCAAGGTTACGGCCAAGCCCGAACCCGAGGTTACGGGCAAGGCTGAGAATGCAACGGAGGCGTCGCAATGATCGATCTATCCACCTTGACGGCTTACATAGCGGTTGTGCTTGGCTTTGTGTTTATTCCAGGCCCAGCCACGCTTTTGACGGTCGCGCGAGCGACGAGTTCCGGAACCAGGGTTGGCGTCGCGACGGGCGCGGGCGTCGCGGCTGGCGATGTGTTCCATACCGTCATGGCGATGGTCGGCATTTCGGCGATCATCGCCACTTCGGCAACGCTGTTCAGCGTCGTAAAATACATCGGCGCGGCGTATCTCGTTTACCTCGGCATCCGCGCAATCATCGAGAGAATACCGGCCGACCCTACTGCCGGCGCACTCGCGATCTCCGCCAGCAAGGCGTTTCGTCAAGCTGTCCTGACCGAAGTGCTTAATCCAAAGACGGCGCTTTTCTTCCTCGCCTTCCTGCCCCAGTTCGTGCGGCCTGAAAACGGATCGGTGATGCTCCAGCTGATGACGCTGGGCATAATCTTTGTTCTGCTCGGCCTTTTCAGCACAGTCGTCTTTGCCGTGAGTGCGGGCCGGCTCGGCACGTTCCTGCGCCGCAATCCGTCGGTGGTGAAATGGCAAGGCAAGGTGGTTGGCGGCATCTACTGCGCGTTAGGCGTCCGTCTGGCCTTGCAGCAGCGCTGATGTCGATGCGAAAGGCGCGCCCGTCGAGGCGCGCCGATCGTCACTTTTTGAATTCCAGGCTGCTCATTTTCACTCGCATTTGCAATGGCTGCGCGCTACCCAATGCGCGCCACCTTCCAGACCATGACATACGCAAAGGGGCCACTATGTTGCTCGTCGACACCTATCTCGAGAAATCACCGATCCAGGGCATCGGGGTTTTCGCCAGGAACCACATTGCCAAGGGCACGCTGGTCTGGAAGCTCGACCCCAGATTCGACCGGATCATCGACGTCGAGACCTATGAAGGCGAGAGCGGCCCGGTGAAGAACTATCTCGACCGTTATTCCTATCCAGACCGCCGGGATCCGAACTACATCGTCTTCGAAGCCGACGACGCCCGCTACATGAACCATGACGACGAACCGAATTGCGACGTCTCCTCGCCCGAGGAAACCTATGCCTTGCGCGACATCGCACCCGGCGAGGAACTGACCTGCAATTACAGCCATTTCTTCGAGACGGGCTTCGACTTCCTCGGCGATCGCCACCTGTAGATCGCCACCTGTGGCCGGGATCACTTGGCCGGCTTGCTGCGCACCGGGTAGCCGTTGGGATGCGGCGGCACCGCCTTGAGATAGGCGGCTATTGCCGCGCGATCTTCCGGCGGCAGTTCGGCCATGTTGCGCTGCACGTCGACCATGGCGCCGCCGACCGAATCGAAATCAGGGGTAAAACCGGTTTCGAGATAGTTGGCGATGTCGGCTTCCGACCAGTCACCGAGCCCGCCTTCGCCCGATGTGATGTTCGGCACGATGCCGCTGCCTTCGGCGGCCGCCGCGCCAGCCAGCCACTGGCTCTTCCTGGTGCCGCCGGTGATGTCGCGCGGCGTGTGGCATTCGCCGCAATGGCCGGGCCCCTCGACCAGATAGCGGCCGGCGAGTACCAGATCAGGCCTGCCATCGGCAAAGGCAATCACCGGCTCTTTGCTGAGATGGAGCCGCTTCCACAGGCCGAGGCCGCGGCGGATGTTGAAGGGGAAAGTCAGGGAATTGTCGGGCGCCTTGCCGGCGACCGCCGGCAGCGTCTTCAGGAACGCATAGAGATCGGCAATATCAGCCGGCTTCATCCGGGCGTAGGACGCGTAGGGAAAGGCCGGATAGAAATGCTCGCCCGACGGCGACACGCCCTTCAGCATGGCGTTGGCAAGGTCCTCGACCGTCCAGGCGCCGATGCCGTCCTTGGGATCCTGTGAGATGTTGGGCGGCACGAAGGTGCCGAACGGCGTCTTGAGCTCGAGGCCGCCGACCAGTTGCAAACGGCCGTCGCCTTGCGAGCCCGGCTTGGCGTGACAGGAGGTGCAGCCGCCGGCATTGAAAATGCGCTTGCCCCTGGCGGCGTCGCCGGGGCCGAGCTGCGCCAGGGTGTCAGTGTCGAGCTTGACCGGCGCCGACAACAGCCAGCCGGCGCCGGCACCGACGACGCCCAGGACAAGGGCGGCGCCGACAAATTTTTTCCACAAGGGCATTGCCCGGGATCAGCTCTTCTTCACCCGATAGGTCTTGTGGCAGGTGCCGCAATCACTGCCGAGCGTATCGATCTGCGCCTTCAGCGCATCGACATCGGCGGGTGCGGCGGCGACTGCGGCCTTGACGTCGGCGAGGTACTTGTCTTCGGTCGATTTGAAGCCCGCCATGTCTTTCCAGATTTTGGGCGAGGCGGTGGTATCACCGCTGTCGCTGCCGGCCGGGAACAGCGTGTCGACATCGAACTTTTCCGCGTTGACCTGCAGCGCCTGCAGCGCCGTCAGCACGGCGGCGGCATCGAAGTCCGCTTCGCCCTTGGCGATCTTCGACAGGCCGCCGACGATCTTGCCTCGTTCCTTCATCAGTCCCTGTCGGTCGAGGATCGGGTCGGCAAAAGCCGCCGAGGCGGCGAGGCTGAGCATAGAGATGGCGATAACAAGCTTTCTCATTCAATTGGCTCCAGGATGATGAGGGGTCGCGACCTAACGTTAACGGAGGGCGGGCCGGGATTATTCCCTGTCCGCCGGCCGGATTCTGCCGAATTTTGTGTGCCTGCTGCTTCAGCTGAGAAAGAAAAGCCCCGGAGTACCGGGGCTTCTCTGGGTCGATCAGGCTTTCGCCTCTTCGTACATTTCAAGGACATGGTCCCAGTTGATGAGGCTGTCGACGAAGGCCTCGAGATATTTCGGCCGCGCGTTGCGGTAGTCGATGTAATAGGAATGTTCCCAGACATCGACGCCGAGGATCGGCGATGCGCCATGGACGAGCGGGTTCTCACCATTCGGTGTCTTGGAGATCGCCAGCTTGCCGTCGTTGACCGAGACCCAGGCCCAGCCCGAGCCGAACTGCGTGATGCCGGCGGCGATGAAGTCGGCCTTGAACTTGTCGTAGCCGCCGAGGTCGGCGTCGAAAGCCTTCTGCAGGGCGCCCGGAAGCTTGTTGCCGCCGCCGCCCTTCTTCATCCACTTCCAGAAATGGATGTGGTTGTAGTGCTGGGCTGCGTTGTTGAAGAGGCCGGCATTCTTGCCGAACGACTGTTTGACCACCTCTTCGACCGACAGATCGCCAAGGCCCGCTTCGGCGGCCAGCTTGTTGCCGTTGTCGACATAGGCCTTGTGGTGCTTGTCGTGGTGATACTCCAGCGTCTCCTTCGACATGTAAGGCTGCAAGGCCTCGTAGTCGTAGGGCAAGGCGGGCAATTCAAAAGCCATCGGTCATACTCCTCATGGAAAAATCCGGTGCGGATACCGGATTAAGATAGGGCTGCATTGATCTGGAACAACTCCGGAATGAAGCGCCAATTGCCTTTTAGCGGCTCAACCGGCGGAAGTCGAATGCGCCCATTCCCAATAAAGGTCGCGCGCTTTCTTGGCCACCGGCCCGGGCTGCAGATCGCGGTCCTCGATGCGGGTGATCGGCACGACCTTGGAATGATTTCCGGTCGAAAAGATCTCATCGGCTTCGAGAAAGTCGCGCACCGACAGCATCTTCTCCGTGGTCTTGAAGCCGTAATCGCCAAGCAGCGTCATGGTGCGCGAGCGGGTGATGCCGGACAGGAAGGTGCCGTTGGGCGCCGGCGTCAACACGTGGCTGTCCTTGACCAGGAAGATGTTCGAGGTTCCGGTCTCGGCGACATTGCCCAGCATGTCCAGCACCAGCGCATTGTCGAAGCCGCGTCCCTTCGCTTCGAGGATGGCGCGGCCATTGTTGGGATAGAGGCAGCCGGCCTTGGCATTGGTCGGCATGGTCTCGATGGTCGGCCGCCGGAACGGCGACACGGTGATCGAAAAGCCGGTCGGCGAGATCATCGGCGATTCGTAGAGGCAGAGGCAGAAACGGGTCGAGGCCGGATCGGCCGGCACGCCCATGTAGCCGCCATGCTCGGCCCAGTACATCGGCCTGATGTAGACCGCTGTCTTGCCGTCGAACTTCTTCAGCCCGTCCCAGGTCAGTCCAACAATCTCATCGGCGCTCATCGACGGCGCGAGGCCGAGCGCGGTCGCCGATGCGTTCACCCTAGCGGCATGCAGCTCGAGATCGGGGGCGACGCCTTCGAACCAGCGGGCGCCGTCGAAGACGCTGGTGCCGAGCCACATGGCGTGGCTGCGCGGACCCAGAATGGCGACGTTGCCTTCGTACCAGTCGCCGTCGACGAAGGTCCATGTCGCCGATAGCGCCGCAGTCGCCAGTGTCATTGTTCGGTTCCGCTTCAAAGCTGCCTGTGCCAAGCATTGGAAGATGCTTTGACCGGCGCCGTCAACCGGCATGGAGCGGTTTTTGTTGAGGCCAGAGCGCCCCAAGAAAGCGATCAAGACTACAATCGATGCTTGCACCTTGCGCCGCCTGCCCTCAAAACTGTCGCCATGCATTACGCGGCTTACGTTTTCGACGCCTATGGCACGTTGTTCGACGTGCACGCCGCCGTGCGCCGTCACGACGGCGAGATCGGCCCCGACGGCCCGCTGCTTTCGGAAATCTGGCGCGCCAAGCAGCTGGAATATTCCTGGGTGCGCACGCTGATGGGCGGCTATGCCGATTTCTGGCAGCTCACCGAACAGGCGCTCGATTTCGCCCTGCGCAAGGTTCCCTCCGCCGACAAGGGACTGAAGGCCAAGCTGCTCGAAGCCTATTGGCGGCTCGACTGCTATCCGGAAGTGCCGGCCGTGCTGAAGGCACTGAAAGCATCCGGCGCCAAGCTCGCAATCCTGTCCAACGGCTCGCCCGAGATGCTGGAAGCGGCGGTCAAGTCGGCCGCCCTCGACCAGGTGCTGGACGATATCTTTTCGGTCGACGCCGTCAGGCGCTTCAAGACCGACCCGTCGACCTACGACATGGTGGCGACGGGCTGGCGGCTCTATCCGGGCGCCGTCTCGTTCCAGTCGTCCAACCGCTGGGACATCGCCGGCGCCACCAAATTCGGCTTTCGCACCGTCTGGATCAACCGCGCCAACCAGCCCGAGGAATACCGGGATTTCCCGCCGGCGCTGATCCTGCCGTCGCTTGAAGGCCTGCTGACCGGCGGCTGATCACTCTGTTGCCTTCGAGCAACAGTGGCAGGGCGGTCACAGCTTCGCCTTTGTTTGTCCACCCTCAGGCCAGAATCGGAACCGCCTATCGCGTCAGGCATTGGGGGAGGCCGACCACTGCGCCGCTTGAAGGCATTCACGCTTTCTTGCGATTCGAGACTTAAAAAAGGCAACCATGTTGAAGACCGAAATCGACCCCTATCGCCTGAGCCGTCGCGGCTTTCTGAATGCTGCAGCCCTTGGCGCCGCTTCGATTGCGGTCTCCGCCTGCACCACCACCGGACCGGCGCCGGCGCCGGTCGAACCGCCACCGCCGACCTATGACGAGCCGCCGCTCGGCGACTATGCGACGATGTACGGCCCGATTTCCGACAGCGGGTTCGAGCTCCCGGCCATCCCGATCAAGAAGATGGACCCGCAGTTCCTGCGCCAGATCGTTCCCGATCCGACCGGCCAGCGGCCAGGCACCATCATCGTCGATACGACCAACCATTTCCTCTATCTGGTGCGCGAAGGCGGCCAGGCGATCCGTTACGGCGTCGGCCTCGGCCGCGCCGGCTTCGAATGGTCGGGAGACGCCGTCGTCCAGTGGAAGCAGAAATGGCCGAAATGGACGCCGCCCGATGAGATGGTTGCCCGCCAGCCTGAACTGGAAGAATACAGCGCCAAGAACGGCGGCATGCCCGGCGGCCTCAAGAACCCGCTCGGCGCCCGCGCGCTCTACCTGTTCCACGACAACGTCGACACGCTCTACCGCCTGCATGGTTCGCCGGAATGGAACTCGATCGGCAAATCCGTCTCGTCAGGCTGCGTGCGCCTGATAAATCAGGACATCATCGACCTCTACGACCGCGTGCCGTCGAAGAGCCCGGTCATCGTGACGTCCGACATCGGCCAGCCGATGGCGGCGAGCGCAAACCGCAGAGCCATCCCGATCGATGGCGGGGTGCCGGATGGCTCGGTCCTGCTCGGCCCGGTGACCTGATCGACTTCATCGATGTCATGAAGCGGCAGGTTCGCCGCTCCATGCGGCAAACCCCCGCCAGGATTCCGATAGCTTTACGCGAATGCCTGGGGTTCGCATCCAAGATATGCAATGCCGGCAACAGGAGGCCAAAAAAGACGTCCAGACGAACCATGGAGCCGCTGCAATCGGGGCGGCCATGCCCTGTCAATCTCGACGCTGCTGTGTTTCGTTACCGATTGATGTATATTAGACGGGTGTATGATTGCAGAGACATACATTTCATTAGATCATTGATGGCGGGGGAACGCCGATGGTGGGATTTGATTTCGATAGTCCGCCTGCCGACGGCGCCGAGGCCAACCTGTCGGCCGAATGCGAGCGGCAATTGCTGCCGCTCGTCCGCGGAATTGTCGAGGCGGCGGTTGCCGCCGGGTGGAGCCAGGAAGACGTTCTTCTGGCCATGGTCGAGCTGTCCTGGGATCTGTACGAGAAACGCCGAGGCGATCTTTAGCAGGCCTGCGTGAGCCGGATAATTCCGTAGCGCCGGCCAAGCCAGGCCATGTTTTTCTCGCGCGAACTTTTTTCTTCACCTACAATGTTTTTTCTATCCGCGGGATGCGCTACGCTGCCTTTGGGCAGGACTATGGGGGATACAAATTACCGTCCGGATTTCCGGGTTGGCTGTTTGCACGGCACGGAATTTCGATGGGCTGGCAAAGCGGCTGAGGCAAGGCTGAATGAAAAATGCGGGCGAGGTTCAGGAACGCAGCGCAGGCGCCGATCGGGTCGATCGGCACGCCCTCGACACAATCCCCGAAAATGCCAATCCCAGAAGAGCAACCATGCGGGGGAGCGGGATATGCTCTGTCCGCAGCCCTGGATCGCTCCCGGAGGGTCGCCATCGCCGAAGTCGCCTACCTCGCGGGATTTTCGGATCAAGGCCATTTGGCCACCGCCATGAAGAAGCACAAGGGAAAGAAGCCATGGTTCGGGCGATAACTGCTGCTGGATCGTCCGTGGCGATGACAGATAGTCGACCAGCTCTGTCAATGGCCGCGCGATCTATATTCAGAATACAACGCTGGATTGTGACGGCGCACTATGCACAATAACTAGGCTAAAAATGGTAAGATAAGATCGGAAAATAGTCAGGTAGCCTTGGCTAAAAATTCAAACCTGTAAATTTATAGTCAAAATCCTGGTAAAATTTTCGCTTGAGCTCAAATTCTTCTTTGCAATATAAAGCAGCATCTGTAGGATTCGAAGGAACGCCCAGGAGCAAACGTGAATTCTGGGCGCCTCGATACAGCACAGGATTGGATTGATCGGCGCAGCAGTGGCAGAGACGAAGATGCAACATAGAGGCAACGTCCAGGAAAGCGCCGGGACAGAGCGGCGGCGCGCGGATCGTCGCATCTTCGACGGAATTCCGGAAAGCGCGGGGCGCTACCTGGTCACGTTTCGAGGCGGCGCGGCTCATGTCGTTCATGGGCCGGGATCACACACATTCAAAGCGGCGGAACATTTCGCTTCGGTTCTGCTTACGCCCTCACCAGGGATTGCGGCATCGCTGGGCAGCGACAAAGTCCACGAATACGACGGCGACGTCGGCATGATCATGATCGTCCCAGCCGACCTCGGCGGCAAGGTGACCCGATCATCCACCACGGAAAGCGCAATCGTGGCGCTCACCCCCGAGAGTCTCTTCGAGCTGGCAACGCGTGAATTCGACACCGGCCATGCCGAGCTTCAGCCGCCGCCGTTCGGGACCGTCGACTTCCAAGCGCTGCAACTCGCGCAGTTGCTGAAGGCGGAACTGACGGATCGGGAAACTCCAAACGAGTTCTATGTCGATTCGTTGGTCACCATGTTCGGCGTCCATTTGCTTCGGAACTACGCAGGAGCGCGAAAGTTGCCACAAGCCCCAAAGGGCGGTCTGTCGAACCGCAGCGCCCGGCGGGTGCGCGAATTCCTGGAGGTAAATTTTTCCAGCAAGATCGCGGTGGCCGAGCTGGCCGCACTCTGTGGCCTTTCGCCGAGCCATTTCATCCTGGCATTCACCAAGACCTTTGGCGAGCCGCCGCACAAATACCTGCTGCGGCTGCGTCTCGATTTCGCCGAAAAACTTCTCATCGAGAGCGACCTGTCGATTGCGGAAGTCGCTCATCTCAGTGGATTCTCGGACCAGAGCCACTTGACAGTCACCATGTCCAGATACCGGAACAGAACCCCCAGGCAGGTGAAGCTGCAACGTTAACGACTGTTGAGGCGCGCATGATTGTCCGCGGCGATACCTCGATTGATCTTCAGTATAGTCGAAGGTTGTGTGGCAGAGCAGTCACAGTTGTCGCGCAGGGACCAAATACCGGATTTTCCTACAAAGATTCCGGATTATTCCAAAATACCTGCACCGCGAATGTGCTCATGGTCGCGATGGAAGTCATTTGGGGCGGGGGAGCAACCAGATGATACAGCATGTCGGATTGTCCCATGGACATTCAATTCGCGGAAATCGAGGTCTTCGCGCCTAAGGCCGAAGCGGCCTGGGCTGCACTGCAACGCCAATACGCCAGCCGGATCAGCGCTGCGGAACTCGACCATCTCCTGGCCTGTTTCGTGCTTGGACTGACCTCTCCGGCTTGTGGTGAAGGCGATCCGGGATTTCATTTCGATCTCTGCCGCGCGCTGGTGGCGGTAAGCCTGCCGCCGGAACGGACGGAGGCTGCACTGCATACGGTTCCAGAACCGACGCAGCCATGGGTCGCGAGCGCCTATCAGCTGATTGAAAAACAAGGCGCGAAGGTTGGTCTCTCGTTGCGGGAGAAGACGCGCAATTTCGAAGATTTTTTGGCCACCGAGGCGAATGGTGCGGCACATCAGGGCGCCTCGGCAATTGCGAGGAAAAACTAGCATGACCAGACGCGTCGAGGGGCAAGCAAGGATCGAATTTCTTCCTGGATTTGTCGGAAACTGGATCGCGGGTGCGGCCGACAGTCGCTCGGTTCGTCGCCGCCTGATGGCGGTCCTGCGCATGGCGCATCGTACGCTTGGAATGCGCCGCAAGGGTTTGGGGTTGGGGACGTTGGGCGTCGGCACCAGCGTGCGTTCGGCCTTGGCCTGCGGCGTGAGCCCGGCCAGCATGATCGGCGGCCTGGCCGCGATCGCCGCGATCGGCATCGCCACACCGGCCCAGGCGCAATACCAGGCTGGCGGTGGTTCGGCGACCGGCGGCAACGCCGTCGCCATCGGTAACGGCACCGCGACGAATGGCAACAACAGCGTGGCGTTGGGCAGTTCCAACAGTGCAACGGGCGACGGCACGATCGCCATCGGCTATGCGATGGGTGTCAATGGCCTCAATGCCATAGGCATAGGTGTCTTCGCAGGCGCAACCGGCGTCAATGCCCTCGCCGTGGGCGGGAACGCCAAGGCCAACGGGGACGCAGCAAGCGCGATTGGCGTCAATTCGGTTGCGACCACAGGCGCGGCCGCCTTTG
The DNA here is from genome assembly GCF_000502555.1 of Mesorhizobium sp. LNJC394B00. NCBI lineage: Bacteria > Pseudomonadati > Pseudomonadota > Alphaproteobacteria > Hyphomicrobiales > Phyllobacteriaceae > Mesorhizobium > Mesorhizobium sp. LNJC394B00. Next base: position 384,497 of record NZ_AYWH01000001.1, on the reverse strand, counting down.
GCCTGAATGCGCGTGCCGACGGACTGAACTCGACGGCGATCGGCTATGTTACCCGCGCGACCGGGCTGCGCGCCACCGCGCTCGGGTTTGGGGCAACAGCATCCGGCGTGGATTCGATTGCGCAAGGTAACAGCGCCGTCGCCAGCAACCAGAATGCCGTCGCCATCGGTTTCCAGGCGACCGCGACCAGCATCAACTCCATCAACATTGGCGGGCGCACCGTCGTGGGAACAGGCGCGCTGTCGCAGGGCGCCATCGCCCTTGGTACGGATGTGCTGGCATCTCAGCAAAACACGGTCTCCATCGGCGTCCTGACCAAAGCGACCGGAACGGGCGCAACGGCGATGGGCAACACCGCCAGTGCATGGGGCAACCAGTCCATCGCATTCGGCGTCGGCGCGCAGGCAGGCGTTCAGGCCAACACTGCCCTGCCGAACAGCATTGCCATCGGCACCAATTCGCTGTCTTCGGGCGCTTTCGCCACCGCGATGGGCGCTACCTCGGTTGCGAGTGGCTCCGCCAGCACCGCTATTGGCAACACCGCCGTTGCCAGCGGCGCAAACGCCTCCTCGTTCGGTTCCGGCGCGAATGCGACGGGAGACAATTCTCTTGCCGCCGGTGTCAGCGCCGCCGCCAGCGGGATTGCCAGCACCGCGCTCGGCATCGGCTCCAAGGCCAGCGCCACCAACGCCGTGGCGATCGGTAATGCGGCGGTCGCCAATTCCGCCGACGCTGTTGCAGTGGGCACGAATGCAACGGCGACGGGCGGCAAGGCTGTCGCCATCGGCGCCGGCAACACAGCCTTTGGCAACGGCGCGGTCTCCATCGGCGATCCCAGCTATGCCAGCGGCACCGGCGCCTTCACCGGCGGCGCCAACAACATCGCCAACAGCGACGGCACGGCAACCGCCACCGCCGCAAACCAGGCCGCAGGCGCGGTTGCCATCGGCAACAACAACAAGGCCGTCGGGCAAGGCTCCGTGGCGCTGGGCAATGGCTCGACGGCGGGTGCAGCCGGCCTTGCCGGCAATGTCGCGCTGGGCAATGGCGCGACGGCGACGGCAAGCTCCGGCGACGTAGCGCTCGGTTCGGGCTCGGTGACCGCGACGGCGGTCGGCACCAGCGGCGCGACGATCGGCGGCACGGCCTACAGCTTCGCCGGCACGACGCCGACGAGCACTGTCAGCGTCGGCGCGCTCGGCGCGGAGCGGACAATCACCAATGTCGCGGCGGGCCGGCTCAGCAATTCGTCGACCGACGCCATCAATGGCTCGCAGCTGTTTGCGACCAACCAGCAGGTGACGCAGAACACGACGGCGATCGCCGCCAACACCGCCGACATCACCAATCTCGGCAACACGATCAACAGCATCAGCACCGGTGGCGGCATCAAGTATTTCCACGCCAATTCGACGGCGGCGGACTCGTCCGCAACGGGCACGGACTCCGTTGCTATCGGACCAGTCGCGACCGCGACGGGGACAAACGCCATCGCGGCCGGCACCAATTCGAGCGCCTCCGACGCCAACGCCTCGGCCTTCGGCAGCGGCGCCGTCGCATCGGCGCTTGACGCAACGGCGATGGGATACATCTCCAAGGCCTCGGGCCAATACAGCACCGCCGTCGGCGCCAACGCCAATGCCACAGCCACGTCCAGCACCGCGATCGGCCAGAACGCGTTTGCAACCGCCTTTCAAGCGACCGCTCTCGGCGTAGGAGCGAATGCCGGCGCCCAGAATGCAATCGCGCTGGGCGCCCTCGCCAACGCCAGCAACGCCGGCGACGTGGCGCTCGGCTCGGGCTCGGTAACCGCCGCGGCGGTCGGCACCGCCGGCACGACGATCGGCGGCGTCGCCTACAACTTCGCCGGCACGACGCCGGCAAGCACCGTCAGCGTCGGCGCGGTCGGCGCGGAACGCACCATCACCAATGTCGCGGCGGGCCGGCTCAGCAATTCGTCGACCGACGCGATCAACGGCTCGCAGCTCTTCGCCACCAACCAGCAGGTGACGCAGAATACGACCGACATCGCCGCCAACACCGCCGACATCACCAATCTCGGCAACACGATCAACAGCATCAGCACGGGCGGCGGCATCAAGTATTTCCACGCCAATTCGACGCTGGCGGATTCGCAGGCGCTGGGGACGGATTCCGTTGCCATCGGCCCGAACGCGGTCGCCAACAATGCCGGCGACGTGGCGATCGGCGCGAATGCGGTGTCGACCGTGACGACGGCTGTCGGCGGCACCACGATCGGCGGCGTTGCCTACACCTTCGCCGGCGCAACGCCCGCGGGTGCATTCTCGGTCGGCTCGGTGGGCGCCGAACGCCAGATCCAGAACGTCGCGGCCGGGCAGTTGAGCGGCTCCTCGACCGATGCGGTCAATGGTTCGCAGCTGTTTGCGACCAACCAGCAGGTGACGCAGAACACGACCGACATTGCCGCCAACACGGCTGACATAACCAATCTCGGCAATTCGATCAGCAACATTACCGGCGACACCTCGCTGGCCTACACCGACGCCAATGGCGACGGCATACGCTATGTGCGCACCAACGACCGGACGCTCGCCGTCGCCGACTCCTTCGCGCAAGGGATCGGCTCGTCCGCCCTCGGCTACCAGGCGACCGCGAGCGCCGACAATGCGCTGGCGCTCGGCCGCGACACCCAGGCCAGCGTCATCGGCGGCGTGGCGCTCGGCGCCGGCTCGGTTTCGGATCGGGCGGTCGCACCCGTATCGGGATCGATCCTCTCCGGCACCGGCCTCATTCCCTACAACACCGCGGACATGAGCCTGCTCGGCGCCGTCTCGGTCGGCACCTCCACCTCCTATCGCCAGATCATCAACGTGGCCGACGGCACGCAGGACCAGGACGCGGTCACGCTTCGCCAGTTGAAGGGCGCGCTGAGCTCGTTCGCGGTGACGGGGAGCCTGTACTTCCACGCCAATTCGACGGCCGCGGATTCGCTTGCGGTCGGCGTCGATTCGGTTGCGGTCGGTCCGCGCACCACCGTCAATGGCGACAACGGCATCGGCATCGGCAATGGCGCCATCGTGCAGCAGACGGCGCCGGGAGGCATCGCGATCGGCCAGAGTTCGACGGTCAACCAGGCCGACAGCATCGCCCTCGGCACCAACGCGACCACCAACGGAGCGCAGGCCGTGGCGCTCGGCGCCGGCGCAAAGGCCAACGAGCCGGGCAGCGTCGCGCTCGGCGCGGGCTCGACGACGGCGGCGGCGGTCGCCACCACCGGCACCACGATCAACGGCGTTGCCTATACCTTCGCCGGAACAGCTCCGACGAGCACGGTCAGCGTCGGCACCGTCGGCAACGAGCGCACCGTCACCAATGTCGCGGCGGGCCGGATCAGCGGCACCTCCACCGACGCCATCAACGGCAGCCAGCTCTTCGCCACCAACCAGGCGGTCGAAGCCATGCAGGGTAGCGTCGGCGACCTGAATCAGTTCGCCGTCCAGTACGACAAGGACGGGAACGGCAACAAGTCCAACTCGATTACCCTTGCCGGCGGCGACCCGAACACGCCGGTGGTCATCCACAATGTCGGGCCGGGCGTTGCCAACACCGATGCGGTCAATGTTCAGCAGTTCAACAGCGGGTTAGCACTCAACCTGGACAATTCGAAGAACTACACCAACCAGGTGGCGGCCACCACGCTGCAGCAAGCCAATGCGTATGCGGACTCCAAACTCAGCCAGCTCAACATGGACATGGGAGAGGTCAGGGGCGAGGCGCGCCAGGCTGCGGCAATCGGCTTGGCGGCCGGCTCGCTGCGCTACGACGATCGTCCCGGCAAGCTGAGCGTGGCCGCCGGCGGAGGCTATTGGCGCGGTGAAGGCGCCCTGGCCTTCGGCGCCGGCTACACGAGCGAGGAGGGACGTGTTCGAGCGAACCTGTCCGGCACAACGGCAGGCGGGCACTGGGGCGTCGGCGCGGGCGTCAGCCTTACGCTGAACTAGAGCCCGGCCATGATCAGGCAGGCAGTCCTTGCTGTCGCGATATCCATGACGTCAATGCTCCTGTCCGGCTCGTTAGCGGCCGGGCAGGAAGCGATCCCTTCCGACTACAGGGTAAAACCTTCCGACGTAGCGATCCCTGCGGATGCGAAGCTTGGCGAATATCAACGGACCACCCGTCCGTTCGAGAACTGGACGCTGATCTGCGACGAGAACCTGAAGGCGCGCCAAAAGGTCTGCAATGTCACCCAGATCATCGAGGACCAGGCAGGACAGGTTGCGTTCAGCTGGTCGCTTGCCGCCACCAAGGAAGGCAACCCCTACATGATCTTGCGCGCCCCGCCGATCGCCAAGAGCGACGCTCCTGTCTCGCTGACATTCGAGGGGCGCAAGGAGCCGATAAAAATTCAACTCGACGGATGCAATCAGGCCGTCTGCGTCGGCATGCTGCCGGTTGGTCCGATCATGCGCGAACAGATTTCGAAGGCCGCGGCATCCGTCATCTCCTTCCCGACCACGGATGGCAGGACGATCAACGTAACCGCGACCCTCAAGGGCTTGGCCGCGGCCGTTGCGGCGATCAATTGACGAGGCAATCGCGATGAACCAGCAATCGATCCATGACCGGATAATGTCCCGCAACCAGGGAAAGGATGCTGTCCGGGTCGGCATCGAAGACCGGAGCAGACCGCAACGAAACCGCGCGAGGACCGCTGTCTTCTCGTTGCTCGCCATTGCCGTCGTCGCCACGGCCGGCTTCGCGGCCATGCGCTACGACCTGCTCCACAATTTATTGCCGCAGCCGGCGGTCGCGGAGACCAACCAGCCCAATCCGGCCCTGGCCGAGACGCCATTTCTGCAACACGCCAAAGAGGCAGGCTTGCAGTCTTGTTCCAACATTTTCCCAGCCCTTGGGCAGATGCTGACAACCGGCACGACGTACAGCGTCCAGTCGATCTGGAACAACGAGGCCCCCGACAAACACCTCGTGGAAGCCCTGGTCGGCATGAACTACGCAACACAGGGCTACAGCGGCCCGGCGGCAGGCCTGGTGTTCGCGGCACCCACCGCATCCGTTTGCGAAGGTACGATGGTCAGGGTGGCGCCATTCGCGGCCAATTGCGCCGATGTTCCGGCCCTCCTTCCGAAAGACAGCAAGCTCGCCAACAATCTTGGACAAATCAGCGTCTATGAACTGGCCAATGGAGGGGGCAACGCGATGCTGCTGCCAACCGGCAACAGCTGCGTCGTCATTTCCGTGGCCTCGGCAGCAGGTAAACAAGGAGGCGTACAATGAGGGTGAATTCCGCCATTGCGGCGATCGGCATGCTGTTGCTTTGCGCCGGACGGCTGGGCGCGGCGGACCTCGCCCCGGCGGCGGACGTGCCCGAGCCGCCGGCCCAGGAGGAGAGAGGCATCTGGGCGGCGATCGCCTATTCGAGCCCCGACGAGAAGCACGGCTTCTTTTGGGGCGCCGACAAGCGGCAGGAGGCGATGGACATCGCGCTGAAGCATTGCCAGAACGCCGGCGGCGGCAGCTGCGCCGTGGTCAGCGTATTCCGCAATCATCGCCATTGGGACGATGACGACAATACCGGCTTTCCCTACAAGCATTGCGGCGCCCTCGCCGTAGGCGAGAAGCCGGAAGGGCGGCTGACCAGTTGGGGCGCCGAGACGGCGCAAACACGCCGGGATGCCGAAGACCTGACACTGCAGGCGTGCGAGCGGAACGGACAGAAATGCAAGATCCGCGAGTGGGTGTGCACATGACCCATCAGAGCGAAGCAGCGGAACGCCAATCGAGGCGCATGTTTGCACTCAGCGTAGCGCCGTGCTCAAGCGGGGTCAGCCCTTTGCCGTGATGCGCATCGACGGTATGCGACACCGGCTCGAAGCAGAAGAAATCGGCATCCATCGACGGCGAATAGAGGATGAAGACATCGAGGGGCGGTGAGGCGGTGAGCGAGATGGCGATCCTGTCCTCGGGCCGGGTGATCCTGGCGCGGCGGTCCCAGCCGTCGAAGGCGTTGCTGACCCAGCTCCGCGGCAACAGGGAGGCGTTCGAGAAATTCCACGCGGGGTAATCGGCCACCGGCGCCACGCCGACCGGCAGATGATGCTTGTCCTCCAGCCAGACCCGCGCCGCCTTCGCCTCGAGCGTCGTTCCGGCGCTGCGCGGGAACCACGGATGAAAGCCGAGCCCGTAAGGCAGGCGAATGCCGGTGCGATTCTCCACCGTGAGCGTGGCATCCAAGGCCCCGTCATGCAGCGCATAGGCGACCCGCGCCGTATATCGGTAGGGGCCGATTTCACCGGCGTCGAGGACCAGTTCTGCCTCGGTGGCGCTGTGGCTGGCAATCCGCCACTCCCTCTGGAAGCCGTCGCCATGGATTGGAAAGGCCTCCCCCGGCACGTTCGGCTCGATCGCATGGAAGCGGCCGTCGAAGGCGAAACCGCCGCCTGAGATGCGGTTCGACCAGGGAACCAGAAGCTGGCAGCCGGAGGCGCCGGTGCCATCGTCGGGGCGGAGCAGCGGCACCGTTGCGCCGCAGACCAGTGCGTCGAAGCGGGCGATCGCTGCGCCCTTTTGCGGCGCCAGGACCAGACGGGCGCGGTCGTCGCGCAGTTCCAGGAGGCCGGCCATCCCTACCAACCGCCGTCAATAGCGATATTTTGGCCGCTGATCATGTCCGAGGCGGGCTGGCTGACACTTTTCACCGCCCCCTGGACAGGCTGCCCAGAATCCCGCGCACGATCGCGCGGCCGACCGACGAGCCGACCGAGCGCACCACCGCTTTGATCGCGGCTTCGGCCACCGTCTGGCGGTTGGACGGGCGCGGCGCCGGGGCGCGGCGACCGCCTGATTGCGGCGGCGGCGGATCGTCATTGCCGAAGCCCGGAATAGTCCAGCGCGAGCGGCCAGTGTCGGCCTGCTGCGCCTGCTCGTCCTGCGCATCCCTGGCTTTCTTCTGCAGCATCTCGAAGGCCGATTCGCGGTCGATGGTCTGGTCGTACTGGCCGGCGACCGGGCTCTGGTCGATCAGCTTGCGGCGCTCGTCCGCCGTGATCGGGCCAAGCCTGGACGACGGCGGCCGGATCAATGTCCGCTGCACCATGGACGGCACGCCCTTGACCTCCAGCGTCGAGACCAGCGCCTCGCCGGTGCCGAGCTGGGTGATGGCGGTGGCGCAGTCGAAATCCGGGTTGGGCCGGAAAGTGTCGGCGGCGGTCTTGACCGCCTGCTGCTCACGCGGCGTATAGGCGCGCAGCGCGTGCTGCACACGGTTGCCGAGCTGGGCGAGAACCTTTTCAGGGATATCCAAAGGGTTCTGCGTGACGAAATAGACGCCGACGCCTTTCGAGCGGATCAAGCGAACCACCTGCTCGACGCGGTCGATCAGCACCTTCGGCGCTTCGTCGAAAAGCAGATGCGCCTCGTCGAAGAAGAACACCAGCTTCGGCTTGTCGGGATCACCGACCTCGGGCAATTCCTCGAACAGCTCCGACATCAGCCAGAGCAGGAAGGTGCCGTAGAGCCTGGGGTTCATCATCAATCTGTCGGCGGCAAGCACGCTGATGGCGCCACGGCCGTCGCGGGTGGTGCGCATGATGTCGGCGATGCGCAAGGCCGGTTCCCCAAAGAAATGCGCCGCGCCCTGCTGTTCCAGCACCAGAAGCGTGCGCTGGATTGCGCCGACCGACGGCTTGGTGACATTGCCGTAGCGCGAGCTGATCTCGTCGGCGCGCTCGGCGATGTTGGCCAGCAGCGCCTGCAGATCCTTCATGTCGAGCAGCAGCAGGCCATCCTCATCGGCGATGCGGAAGGCGATGTTCATGATGCCTTCCTGCGCTTCGGAGAGGTTCATCAGCCGCGACAGAAGCAGCGGCCCCATTTCCGAGACGGTGGCGCGGATCGGATGGCCCTGCTCGCCGAACAGGTCCCAGAAGATGACCGGGAATTCCTGGAAGTCGTAAGGGTCGAGCTTGACCTGCTCGGCCCGCTTGACCAGGAAATCCTGCGCCTTGCCCATCATGGCAATGCCGGACAGGTCGCCCTTGATATCGGCGCAGAACACAGGCACGCCGGCATTGGAAAACCCCTCGGCCAGGATCTGCAGGCTAACCGTCTTGCCGGTGCCGGTGGCGCCGGTGATCAGGCCATGGCGGTTGCCATATTGCAGCAAGAGCTGTTCGGCGCGCTGATAGCTGTCGTCCGGCTTGCGGCTGGCGCCGAGGAAAATACTGGTGTCGTCAGCCATATGGCCATGTCTCCGCAAATTGATGTGTTAAAAGCCTGTGGCCGTGCCGCAGGGTATAGGCAGGCCATTGCGCAGCGACAATGCTATTCTCCAATTGGGCTATCCATCCAGTTGGCTATTCATCCAGATTGGGCCAATCGTCTAAATTGAACCAATCCTCCAAATCGGCTTTTTGGAACTTGCGGATTTTGCCGCTGTTTGGCAATCGTTCATGGTTCGTCCACGCAGGCTGCCCTATGTCAGGGAAGCGAATCCCAACCGCGCAAGCGCATTGCATTGCGATATCTGGCAGGGAACCGTAGACTGGACGGCTGACGCTGGTGCGGCCGCATAAAAACGAGGAGCATGGATGGGCGCCGGAGCCTTGACCAGGAGTGTCGAACCCGCTGACGTCGAGCGCCAGCGTTGGCTGGCCTTGGCCGAAAAGGCGCTCGCCGGCGCCTCCTTCGAGGAAAAACTGGTCTCGCATACCGACGATCAGATTCGCATCGAACCGCTCTACGATCGCGCCGCCGGCGCCGAGCCGCTTGTGCGCGCCAACCCCAAATTGCCCTGGATCGTCAGCCAGCGCATTGACGATCCCGATATCGGCCGCGCCAAGGCGCAGGCCCTGGACGATGTGGCACAAGGCGCGACGGGATTGTCGCTTGTCTTCGAAGGTGCTCCGAATGCGTTCGGCTATGGCCTGCCGAGGACGGCGCAGGCGCTGGAGACGGTGCTGGATGGCGTACCGCTAAACCGCACGCAGATCCGCATCGACGCCCATCCCTGGAGCCGTGCCGTCGCTGACTGGCTGGTGGCGTTCCTGAGCAAGCGCCGCTCCGACCCGGCAAAGCTGAACCTCTCCTTCGGCATCGACCCGGCGGCAATCTTTGCCGGAACCGGCCGGCTGCGCATGTCGATCGAGGCGTTGCAGGCATCGATGCCGCAATCACTGGCGCATTTCTTCTCGCTGGGCGTGCCGGGTGTGCTGCTGGAGGCGGATGGGCGAGTGTTCCACAATGCCGGCGCCACGGAGGCGCAGGAACTCGGCACCATGCTCGCTTCCGCCGTCTCCTACCTCAGGATGTTCGAGGATGCGCGCCAGCCGCTTGTCTATGCCGCTCCCCATATCGGCTTTGCGCTGAGCGTCGACCAGGACCAGTTCCTGTCCATGGCCAAGGTCCGGGCCTTGCGCAGGCTGTGGGCGCGCATCCAGGAAACCTGTTCCATCCCGGCATCGNATGCCGAGACGTCGTTCCGCATGATGACGGCGGCGGATCCCGAAACCAACATCCTGCGCACCACCATTGCCAGCTTTGCGGCGGCAGCAGGCGGCGCGGATTCGATCTCAATCCTGCCACACACCATCGCCCACGGGCTGCCGGCCGGCTTTGCCCGCCGCGTCGCCCGCAATGCGCAGTTGATCATGGCCAATGAAAGCCATATCGACCATGTCGCCGACCCAGCATTTGGGTCGGGCGCAGTCGAGGCGCTGACCCTGGGCCTGTGCGAAGCGGCGTGGGAAGAGTTCCAGCGGATCGAAGCGGAAGGCGGCGTTCTGGCAAGCCTGCAGCAAGGGCATATCCAGAAGCGCGTGAAGGCAGCATCCGAGCGCCGCGCCGAGGCCTACCGGTCGGGTGAACGGGCAATCATCGGCACCACGCTTTACCCGCTGAAAAACGATGCCCCGGTCGAGACGCTGGCGGCTGAGCGGCGGCCGCTTTTCACAGAGGGCGTGGCGGTGTGCGAGGCGCTGTTTCCCGTCCGCATCGACCAGGCAATCGGAGCCGCACAGTGATCCCGGATTTCAGCCATATTGGCTGGTCGGCGCCACGGCGCGCGCCGGTCGAGGTCAAGGGCCAGCGGCTGACGCCGGAAGGCATCGCCGTCAAGCATCTCTACGGCCAGGGCGATCTCAAGGGGCTGCCGAATCTCGACACCTATCCGGGAATGCCGCCCTTCGTGCGCGGTCCCTATCCGACCATGTATGTCCAGCAGCCGTGGACGATCCGGCAATATGCCGGCTTCTCGACGGCCGAGGAATCCAACGCCTTCTACCGGCGCAATCTCGCCGCCGGCCAAAAGGGCCTTTCGGTCGCTTTCGATCTGCCCACCCATCGCGGCTATGACAGCGACCATCCGCGCGTTGCCGGCGATGTCGGCATGGCGGGCGTGGCCATCGATTCCATCCTCGACATGCGGCAATTGTTCGACGGCATCCCGCTCGACGAAATGACGGTGTCGATGACCATGAACGGCGCGGTGCTGCCGATCATGGCGCTCTATATCGTTGCGGCCGAAGAACAAGGAGTTGCGCAGAAGGATCTCGCCGGCACCATTCAGAACGACATTCTGAAGGAGTTCATGGTCCGCAACACCTACATCTATCCGCCGAAGCCCTCGATGCGGATCGTGTCTGACATCTTCTCCTATACCTCCCAGCACATGCCGAAGTTCAATTCGATCTCGATCTCCGGCTATCACATGCAGGAGGCCGGCGCGACCGCGGACCTGGAGCTCGCCTACACCATCGCCGACGGCATCGAATATGCCCGCGCCGGCGTCGCCGCCGGGCTCGACATCGACCGTTTCGCCCCGCGGCTTTCCTTCTTCTGGGCGATCGGCATGAACTTCTTCATGGAGATCGCCAAGCTCCGCGCGGCGCGCCTGTTGTGGGCGACCCTGATGCAGAAGAATTTTGCACCGAAGGATGAACGCTCGCTGTCGCTGCGCACCCATTGCCAGACCTCCGGCTGGTCGCTGACGGCGCAGGACCCCTACAACAACATCACCCGCACCATGATCGAGGCGATGGCGGCGACGCAGGGACATACCCAGTCGCTGCACACCAACTCCTTCGACGAGGCGATGGCGCTGCCGACCGACCACTCGGCGCGCATCGCCCGCAACACGCAGTTGATCCTGCAGAAGGAATCCGGCACCACCCGCATCATCGATCCGTGGGGCGGCTCGGCCTATATCGAACGGCTGACGCACGATCTGGCGGCGCGTGCGCTCGCCCATATCGAAGAGGTCGAGGCGCTTGGCGGCATGGCGGCGGCAACCGAACAGGGCATTCCAAAACTGCGCATCGAGGAAGCGGCGGCGCGCACGCAGGCGCGTATCGATTCCGGCGAGCAGATACTGGTTGGCGTAAACGCGCATCGCCCCGAGAACGACATCGACGTCGACGTGCTGAAGATCGACAATGCCGAGGTCAAGGCCCGGCAATTGTCGAAGCTGCAGAACCTGAAAGGCACGCGCAATGTCGGCGCGGTCGAGAGCGCGCTCGATGCGCTGACCCGCGCTGCGCAGGGTAACGAAAACCTGCTGGAATTTGCCATCCGCGCCGCGCGCGCCAATGCCACGGTCGGCGAGATCTCGCTGGCGCTCGAAAAGGTCTTTGGCCGTCACGTCGCCTCGGTGCAAACGATCTCCGGCGTTTATCGCAATGCGCTTGGCGACAATCTGACGGTCGACCGATTGCTGGAGAAGCTCGAAGCTTTCGAGAAGAAGTCCGGCGGCAAGCCGCGCATCCTGGTCGCAAAGATGGGACAGGACGGCCACGACCGTGGCCAGAAGGTGATCGCCACGGCCTTCGCCGATCTCGGCTTCGACGTGACGGTCGGCGCGATGTTCCAGACACCCGACGAGATCGCCAGGCTGGCGGTGGCGCAGGACGTCCATGTCATCGGCGCCTCATCGCTGGCGGCGGGGCACCTGACGCTGATCCCCGAACTACGCGACGCGCTGACGAAGCTCGGCCGCAGCGACATGCTGATCGTCGCCGGCGGCGTCATCCCGCCGCAGGATTACGGCGCAGTGCTGGAAGCGGGTGCCGCGGAAATCTTCCCGCCAGGGACGGTTATCCCGGAGGCTGCGGATCGGTTGCTGGACCGGCTGCTGGCGGGCTGATTGAAACAGTTGCACTGCTTATCAAAGTTGCGTTGCAATATCGGGCGCAACCTATGGTATAGCTATGAACACCATCATTCACGGACTTGAGGACGGATCGGGCGTTGTAATCCTGCCGCGGGAAACGCTCGACAGCTTGGGCCTGCAGGTGGGCGATGAACTCCAGATCATCGAAACCGACGACGGCATCATCCTAAGGCCGGTGCCGTGTGACGACGTCGAACGGCAAATGCGTGCTGCTCGCGATGTCATGGACAAGTATGAGCCCGCGTTGCGAAAGCTGGCTGTGCAAATAGGGTGAGCTGGCGTCAGGCGTCCGACAGCTTGACGATTTCCCATTCCTTGCCGTTGACGCTTGCGACGTCGCCGATCTTCTTGCCGAACAGCGCCACGGCCATTGGCGAGACGTGTGAGATGCTGCCCTTTGAGGGGTCGGCCTCGTCCTCGCCGACGATCTTCCAGTGCACTTTCTTGCCGTCATCGCTTTCCAGCGTGACACCCATGCCGAAGCGCACCTGGTCGCTGCCCGGTTCCGGCACGGAAAGCTCGGCGCTTTCGCGGCGCGCTGTCCAGTAGCGCAGGTCGCGCGAGACGACGGCAATGCGCTCGCGATCGGCTTTTCGCTCGGCTTTCGCCAAGATGTCGCGCAGATCGGCCAGATTGTCCTCGATCATCGCCAGGCCGCGCTCCGTCACCAGATTGCGGTGTTGGCTGATCGGCCGCTCGCCGATGCCGGCAATGGCGTTTTCGCTGTCTTCCTCGCGGGTAAAAGCCCTGCTCATCGGATAAACTTAGGCCCGCTTCGGCGACTGTACAAGCCACTTGCCGGACCCGGTCATTGGCCGGACTATCGCCGAGCGGAGACCTATGCGGCTGGCCCAATTCCTGCGAAGAACCATTTCATCGCAGGGATCTGTGCCGATGCTGAACAGACGAACGCTTCTCAAGGGGACTGTCGGCTTTGCGGTGCTCGGCGTTTCGCTGGACAACGCCTTGGCGAAGACGGCAGCGCTTGGCTCGATCAATGCCGCCGAGCTTGGCGTGGAGCCGGACGCACCGGACGACCAGAGCAAGGCCTTCGCCACGATGCTAGCCGAGGCAAGCCAGCGCAATGCGCCGGTGTTCCTGCCGCCGGGCACCTATGTCGTGTCCAACCTGACCCTGCCCGCCCGCGTCAGGCTTTCGGGCGTGCCGGGCGCCTCGCGCANTCGCGCATCCTCTATGGCGGCAATGGCCATTTGCTGACGGCCGAACAGGCCGAGCATATAGAGTTCACCGCATTGGTCTTCGACGGCGCCAACGGCGGGTTGGCCGACGATGCGCAAGGCCTGCTCGACCTGCGCCGCGTCGCCCATCTCGTCATCGACAATTGCACGATCACCGGCAGCGGCAAGCATGGGCTGGCGCTGGAGCATGCGTCGGGCCGCATCGAGCGGTCCGAGATTTCGGGGGCTGCGGACGCCGGCATCTACTCCGTCGAGGCCGCTGGCCTGGCGATATCCGACAACACCGTATCCGACTGTGGCAATGGCGGCATTCTTGTGCATCGCTGGCAGCAGGCCGAGGACGGCACGATCGTCAGCGGCAACCGCGTGCAGCGGATCGGCGCGCGCGGCGGCGGCACCGGGCAGAACGGCAATGGCATCAACGCCTTCCGTGCCGGCAATGTCTCGGTCACCGGCAACATCGTCTCGGACTGCGCCTTCTCGGCGATCCGCGCCAACAGTTCCAGCAATCTGCAGATGACCGGCAACACCTGCTCGCGGTCGGGCGAAACCGCGCTCTATTCCGAATTCTCCTTCGAAGGCGCCATCATCGGCAACAACATCGTCGATGGTGCCGCTAACGGCATCTCGATCGTCAATTTCAACGACGGCGGCCGTATGGGTGTCTGCTCAAACAACATCGTGCGCAACCTCTCGACCACCGGCCCCTACCCCGCCGACGCGCCGGGCTTCGGCGTCGGTATCAGCGTCGAGGCCGACACCACCGTCTCGGGCAATGTCATCGAGAACGCGCCGCTCTACGGCATGCAGATCGGCTGGGGCGCTTATATGCGCAATGTTGTGGCGACGGGAAACATCATCCGTCAGGCCGGAACCGGCATCGCCGTCACTGTGGTAGAAGGCGCTGGAAACGCCATCATTTCCGACAACGTCATCGACGGCGCCAAGAACGGCGCCATCATCGGCCAGCGCTGGGCCGAACCGGCGACCGGCGACCTCGCGCGGTCAAGCGTAAGTGGCTATGCGCATCTGACGGTCGAGCGAAACAGGGTCAGCTGAGCGCCGTCGTCGGCCGCAGCGCGCCGACCTTGGCGCCGATGCGGCTTTCGATCGGCGGATTGGCCCGCTCCAGAAGGTTCGCCGCCAGTGCGCCGTCGGCGCTGAGAAGTTTTGCCAGCACAGTGGCAATCATCACCTCGGCGGCGCGGCCGGCGCCGTCATCACATTTTAGCGCGATGCCGAGGCCAAGCTCCGGAACGGCAGCGCAATAGACACCCTCGGCGCCCGTCTTGACGAATATGCGGCCGGGCGCGGCCTGCATCAGCGCCACATCCACTTTGCCGGTGCCGGCGACCAGGAAAGGCTCGGCCATACAGGCAGACAGCAGGCGTTTGGCCGCCTTGGCGCGCTCAGGGCCAAAGCTCCTGCCCGTCGCCATGCGGGCAAAGCCAAGGGCAAAACTTTTCAGCGGCACGGCATAGGTGGGGATCGAGCAGCCATCGGTTGCCCGGTGATCCGCATCGTGGGCAGCGCCGGTCACCGCCTGCATGGCGTCGCGCACCATCTCCTGCAAACCATGGCCTGCCTTGACGTAGCCTTGGTGGGCAATCCCTGAGTGCACGCAGGTGCAGAGAAATCCGGAATGCTTGCCCGAGCAATTGTTGTGCAGTGCGTTCGGCGAGACGCCTGTGCGGGCCAGTGCGATCGTCGCGTCGTGGCTCGACGGCCAATGCGCGCCGCATTCCAGCGCCGACTTGTCGAGCCCGGCCTTGGCCAGCATCGCCTGCGCCAGTTCGACATGCGCGGGTTCGCCCGAATGCGAAGCGCAGGCCAGCGCCAGTTCGCGGTCGCCCAAGCCGTACGCATCGGCAGCACCCGTTTCAACCAGCGGCAGCGCCTGGATCGCCTTGACCGCCGAGCGCGGAAACACCGGCCGCGCCGTATCGCCGATCTCCAGGACAGGCTTGCCGTCACCGTCGAAGATTGCGACAGCGCCGCGATGGGCGCTCTCGACGATCGCGCCGCGCAAGACTTCGACCAGAACCGGATTTGTCATCACCAGCCCGAAATATACGGGCCGCTTCTACCTGATCCGGTCGAGGATGGAAACGTAGTTGGCGACGGCAGCGCCACCCATGTTGAAGATGCCGCCAAGCTTTGCGTCCGGCACCTGGATGCCGCCTGCTTCGCCGGTCAACTGCATGGCGGTCAGCACATGCATCGACACACCGGTGGCGCCGATCGGATGGCCCTTGGCCTTCAGCCCGCCCGAAGGGTTGACCGGCAGCCTGCCGTCTTTTGCAGTCGTGCCGTCTAGCGCCAGCCTGCCGCCCTCGCCCGGCTTGGCTAGGCCCATCGCCTCATATTCGATCAGCTCGGCAATGGTGAAGCAGTCATGCGTCTCGACGAAGGAGAGGTCGTCGAGCGTCACGCCGGCCTTCTTCAAAGCCTGGTTCCAGGCTTGCTCGCAGCCTTCGAAGGACAGGATGTCACGCTTCGACATCGGCAGGAAATCCTGGACATGCTCGTTGGCGCGGAAGGCGACGGCGCGGCGCATCTTCAGCGCCGTCGAGGTGTCGGTGAGCACAAGAGCGGCGGCGCCATCGGAAACCAGGGAGCAATCGGTGCGCTTCAGCGGACCGGCGACGAAGGGGTTCTTCTCGCTTTCCTGGCGGCAGAATTCGTAACCGAAATCCTTACGCATCTGCGCGTACGGATTGTCGACGCCGTTCTTGTGGTTCTTGGCGGCGATCATCGCCAGCGCGTCCGACTGGTCGCCATAACGCTGGAAATAGGCCTGCGCGATCTTGCCGAAGACGCCAGCGAAACCGGCCGGCGTGTCGCCCTCCTCCGGCAGATAGGAAGCCTTGAGCAGGTTCTTGCCGATCTCGGGGCCGGGGGTCGTCGTCATCTGCTCGGCACCGACCACCAGCACGATGCGGGCGGCATTGGCGTCGATGGCGCGGATGCCTTGGCGGACCGCTGCCGAACCCGTGGCGCAGGCGTTCTCGACCCGCGTCGCCGGCTTGAAGCGCAGCCGGTCATCGGCCTGCAGCACCAGGCTGGCGGTAAAATCCTGAGGGGAGAAGCCGGCGTTGAAATGGCCGAGCACGATCTCGTCGACCTCGTCCGGGCCAATGCCGGCATGGTCGAGCGCGTCGACCGCGACCTTTGTGATCAGGCCCTCGAGCGTCTGGGCTTCAAGCTTGCCGAAGCGCGAATGCGCCCAGCCGACGATGCATGCGGTCATGGCAACCTCCGTTCGCCGCAAGCCTAACATGTCATAGCGCGGCATCAGCCTCTAATATTGTTTCAACAGTGAACCGTTTTCCAGTCCAAGGGATGGGCCAGAGCGACACGATCGGTTGATCCGAGCGCGAGTTTTTTATTGATTGATCCGTCAATAAAAAATAATCTCGGTTTTGATCTGGATCTCCCCAATGCCGAAAGTCGGAATGGAACCGTTGCGCCGCAAGGCGCTCATCGACGCGACGATCTCGGCGATCGGCGAGCGCGGCTCGCTTGATGTGACCATGTCGGAGATCGCCGGACGGGCGGGCGTGTCGTCGGCCCTTGCCCACCACTATTTCGGCGCCAAGGACGAACTGCTGCTGGCGACGATGAGGCATATTCTGGCCGAGCTGACGATCGACATGCGGCGCGCGCTGCAATCCGCCGGCTCGCCGCGCGAACGTGTTTCGGCCGTGGTGGCCGTCAACTTCTCCGACATCCAGTTCCAGCCGGAAACCATCGCGGCCTGGCTCGCCTTCTATGTCGAGGCGCAGAAATCATCGGCCTTGCGCCGGCTGCTCAGGGTCTATGCGCGGCGGCTGCATTCCAACCTAATGAGCGGGCTGACCGGCATCTTGGCCAGGCACGAAGCCGACCGCGCGGCGGAAGCGACCGCGGCGATGATCGACGGGCTCTACATCAGGCGGGCGCTGAAGGACGGCGTGCCGGACGCGGCGACCGCGATTGCGCTGGTCGAGGACTATCTGGAAACCAAACTCGGCGGGCGACAGACACAGTGACAGCCTCAGTGACACAAAGGCGACCCAACATCCTGATCGTCATGGTCGATCAGCTCAACGGCACACTGTTTCCGAACGGACCGGCGGACTTCCTGCACGCGCCGCATCTCAAGGAGCTGGCCGCGCGCGCGGCACGTTTCCGGAACAATTATACGCCCTCGCCGCTTTGCGCGCCGGGGCGCGCCGCCTTCATGAGCGGCCAATTGCCGTCGCGCACCCAAGTCTACGACAACGCCGCTGAGTTCGCCTCCTCAATTCCGACCTATGCTCACCATCTGCGCGCCGCCGGCTATTACACCTGCCTGTCGGGCAAGATGCATTTCGTCGGCCCCGACCAGTTGCATGGTTTCGAAGAGCGGTTGACCACCGATATCTATCCCGCCGATTTCGGCTGGACGCCGGACTACCGCAAGCCCGGCGAACGCATCGACTGGTGGTATCACAATCTGGGCTCGGTGACCGGCGCCGGCGTCGCCGAGATCACCAACCAGATGGAGTATGACGACGAGGTCGCCTTCCACGCGGTGCAAAAACTCTACGACCTTGCCCGCACCTCCGACGATGCGGCCAGCCGGCCCTGGTGCCTGACGGTTTCCTTCACCCACCCGCACGACCCCTATGTCGCACGGCGGCAATATTGGGATCTCTATGAAGATTGTCCGGCGCTCGAACCGGAGGTGGGATTCATCCCCTATGCCGATCAGGACCCGCATTCGCAGCGGCTTTACCGCGCCAGCGACTACGACAGTTTCAACATCACGCCGGAGCAGATCCGCCGCTCGCGGCGCGGCTACTACGCCAACATCTCCTATCTCGACGACAAGGTCGGCGAGTTGATGTCAGTGCTGGAGCGAACGCGCATGCTGGACGACACCATCATCCTGTTCTGCTCCGACCATGGCGACATGCTTGGCGAGCGCGGCCTGTGGTTCAAGATGAATTTTTTCGAGGGCTCGGCGCGAGTACCTTTGATGATCGCCGGCAAAGGCATTCCTGCAGGGCTGATCGAGGCGCCGGTCTCCAACCTCGACGTGACGCCGACGCTGTGCGATCTCGCCGGCATCGACATCTCCGCGATCGCACCGTGGACCGATGGCCAGTCGCTGCTGCCGTTGCTTGATGGCGGACAGCGCACCGCGCCGGTGCTGATGGAATATGCCGCCGAGGGCTCCAACGCGCCGTTGGTGGCGATCCGCGACGGCCGCTACAAATTCATCCATTGCGAGATCGACCCGCCGCTTCTGTTCGACCTCGAAGCCGATCCGCAAGAACGCACCAATCGTGCCACCGATCCGGCGCATGCCGATCTGGTGGCGGCCTTCACGGGAGCCGTGCGAGCGCGCTGGGACATGGCGGCATTCGATGCCGCGGTGCGCGTCAGCCAGGCGCGGCGCTGGGTGGTTTATCCCGCGCTGCGCAACGGCACGCATTACCCCTGGGAGTTCCAGCCACTGCAGAAGGCGTCGGAACGCTACATGCGCAACCACATGAACCTCGACAATCTCGAGGAACAGAAACGCTTTCCGCGAGGCGAATGATGACAATTGTCCCCTCCCTCGAGCATCTCAGACAGGCCTATGCCGTGACGTCGAAGGCGACGCAGATCACGCCTTTGCTGGAATCGACAGCCTTGGCCAAGGAGACGGGTGCGGCCCGCGTCTTCATCAAACCGGAATCGCTGCAATGGGCGGGATCGTTCAAGGTGCGCGGGGCCTATTGGCGGTTGAAGCGGCTGTCGCCGGATGAGGCCATAAAAGGCGTCGTCGCCTACTCCTCCGGCAATTTCGCGCAAGGGTTGGCGGCTGCCGGCCAGGCGCTCGGCATTCCCGTCACCATCGTCATGCCGATCGACGCGCCGGCCGCCAAGCGCGATGCGACCGCAGGTTATGGCGCGCGCGTCGTGCTGACCGATCATGGCGAGCGCGCCCGTGAAGAGGTCGCAGCCGCCAAGGCCCGCGAGATTGCCGAGACCGAAGGGCTGGCGTTGCTGCATCCATTCGACGATCCGGAGATCGTTGCCGGCCAGGCCGGCGCCGGGCTCGAAGCGCTCGAACAACTCGAGGCAAAGGACGCCAGTGCCGACCTTCTGTTCTGCTCGGTCGGCGGCGGCGGACTGATCGGCGGCATGTCGCTCGCCTTCCACTATCTGTCGCCAGCAACCGAGATCATCGGCGTCGAGCCGGAAGGCTTCAACGGCATGGGTGCATCGCTAGCGCATGGCGCCATCGAGACCATGCCGATCGCGCCGAAATCGATTTGCGACGGGCTGATGTCGCGGCGGCCGGGCGACGCGCCTTTCGCGGCGGTCAAGACCGCCGGCGTGCGCGGCATCACCGTCGACGACCAATCGGTTAGGCGAGCGATGAAGATCGCCTTCGAGCGGATGAAGCTGGTGCTTGAGCCGTCAGGCGCAGCGTCGCTGGCGGCGCTGCTCGGCGGCAAGGTGGATGTGGCGGGTAAAACCGTCCTGGTTGTGGCTACCGGCGGCAATGTCTCTCTCGCCGATTTTATTTCGCATATGAACGATGGGCGCATGTGAACCATGCTTGAAGCAGACTTCGTCATCATCGGCTCCGGCTCGGCCGGCTCGGCCATGGCCTACCGGCTGTCGGAAGACGGCAAGCATTCGGTCATCGTCATCGAGTTCGGCGGCACCGATATCGGGCCGCTGATCCAGATGCCGTCGGCGCTGTCGATCCCGCTCAACATGAGCCTTTACGACTGGGGCTTTGCCAGCGAACCGGAGCCGCATCTCGGCGGCCGCGTGCTGGCGACGCCACGCGGCAAGGTGATCGGCGGCTCGTCCTCGATCAACGGCATGGTCTATGTCAGGGGCCACGCACGCGACTTCGACCACTGGGCCGAACAGGGGGCGGCCGGCTGGGGCTTCGCCGACGTGCTGCCCTATTTCAAGCGCATGGAGGACAGTGACGGCGGCGAGGACGGCTGGCGCGGCCACGGCGGCCCGCTGCACGTCCAGCGTGGCCCGCGCAAGAATCCGCTCTACGGCGCCTTTGTCGAGGCCGGCCGCCAAGCCGGGTTCGAACTGACCGACGACTACAATGGCTCGAAGCAGGAAGGCTTCGGACCGATGGAGCAAACCATTCGCGGCGGCCGCCGCTGGTCGGCGGCGTCAGCCTATCTGAAGCCGGCGCTCAAGCGGCAAAATGTCAGCGTGATCAGAGGCTTCGCCCGCCGGGTGATCATCGAGAATCAGCGTGCCGTCGGAGTCGAGATCGAAGCTCACAAACAGATTCAGGTCGTTAAGGCACGACGTGAGGTGATCGTCGCCGCATCGTCGATCAATTCGCCCAAGATCCTGATGCTATCCGGTATCGGCCCGGCCGCGCATCTCACGGAGAACGGCATCCAGGTCGTGGCCGACCGGCCCGGTGTCGGCCGCAATCTGCAGGATCATATGGAGCTCTACATCCAGCAGGAATCGACCCAGCCGATCACGCTGAATTCGGTTCTCAACCCATTCTCCAAGACGCTGATCGGGGCGCAGTGGCTGTTCTTCAAGACCGGCCTCGGCGCCACCAACCATTTCGAGGCCGCGGCCTTCGTACGCTCGCAGGCCGGTGTCGACTACCCCGATATCCAGTACCACTTCATCCCGGCGGCGGTGCGCTATGACGGCAAGGCGGCGGCGAAGGCGCATGGCTTCCAGGCGCATGTCGGGCCGATGCGGTCGAAGTCGCGCGGTTCGGTGACGCTGCGCTCGCCCGACCCGAAAGCGACGCCGGTCATCCGCTTCAACTACATGTCGCATCCAGACGACTGGACCGAGTTCCGCCACTGCATCCGGCTGACCCGCGAGATCTTCGGCCAGAAGGCTTTTGACGGCTTTCGCGGCAAGGAAATCTCGCCGGGTTCGCACGTCCAGTCGGACGAGGATCTCGACGCCTTCATCCGCGATCATGCCGAGAGTGCCTACCACCCGTGCGGCACCTGCAAGATGGGCCGCGCCGACGACATCATGAGCGTGGTCGATCCGGAGTGCCGGGTCATCGGCGTCGACGGCCTGCGCGTCGCCGACTCCTCGATCTTTCCGCGCGTCACCAATGGCAATCTCAACGCGCCCTCGATCATGACCGGCGAAAAGGCCTCCGATCACATTCTCGGCCGCACGCCGCTGGCGCCCTCCAACCAGGAACCCTGGATCAATCCGCGCTGGCAGGTGGCGGATCGATAGGGCATTGTCCGGCGAAGACCATTGGAGAATTCATATGCGCGCCCAGCCAACGGCATCGCACTATGTCAACGGCCGCTACATCGAGGACGAAGGCGGCGCGCCGCTGCCGGTGATCTATCCGGCGACCGGTGAGGTCATCGCCACTTTGCATTCGGCGACTCCGAACGTGCTGGAGCTCGCCATCGAAGCCGCGCGGGCCGCACAACCGGCCTGGGCGCGGATGAAGCCGGTCGAGCGTGGCCGCATCCTGCGCCGCGCCGCCGACATTTTGCGCGCGCGCAACGCCGATCTGGCGCGGATCGAGACGCTCGACACCGGCAAAGCGATCCAGGAGACGCTGGTGGCGGATGCACTATCGGCCGCCGACTGCCTCGAATATTTCGGCGGCGCGGTTGCCGCCTTCAACGGCGAGGCGATCGATCTTGGTGGACCTTTTGCCTATACGCGCCGCGAGGCGCTCGGTGTGTGCGTCGGCATCGGCGCCTGGAACTATCCGATCCAGATCGCCGGCTGGAAATCCGCCCCGGCGCTCGCCATGGGCAACGCCATGGTATTCAAGCCTTCGGAGAACACGCCGCTGTCGGCGCTGGCGCTGGCCGAGATCTACTCAGAGGCGGGCCTGCCCGACGGGCTGTTCAACGTCGTGCAAGGCTATGGCGAAGTCGGCGCCGGCCTCGTCGGCCATGATGTCGTTGCCAAGGTTTCGGTGACCGGCTCGGTGCCGACCGGCCGCAAGGTGCTGTCGCTCGCCGGTTCGAAGATGAAGCATGCGACGATGGAACTCGGCGGCAAGTCGCCGCTGATCGTGTTCGACGATGCCGATCTCGAAAACGCCATCGGCGGCGCCATGCTCGGCAATTTCTATTCGACCGGGCAGATCTGCTCCAACGGCACGCGTGTTTTCGTACAAAGCGGCATCCATGACCGCTTCGTCGACCGGCTGGTCGAGCGGACGAAAAAGATCCGCATCGGCGATCCGCTCGATCCTGAGACGCAGATGGGGCCGCTGGTCAACAAGGCGCAGCAGGAGAAGGTCGTTTCCTACATCGCGGCCGGCAGGCAGGATGGAGCAACGCTCGCCTGCGGTGGCAACGTGCCGTCGCTGCAAGGGTTCGATGGCGGCTTCTTTGTAGAGCCAACCGTGTTCACCGGTGTCACCGATACGATGCGCATTGCGCGCGAGGAGATTTTCGGGCCGGTGATGAGCGTGCTGAAGTTCGACGGCGAGGACGAGGTGATCGACCGCGCCAACGACACCGAATTCGGCCTCGCCGCCGGCGTCTTCACCCGCGACCTGCAGCGCGCCCATAGGGTGATCGCCGAACTGCAGGCCGGCACCTGCTGGATAAACGCCTACAATCTGACGCCGGTGGAAATTCCGTTTGGCGGGGTGAAGCAATCCGGCATCGGGCGAGAGAACTCGCTGGCGGCTTTAGCGCTCTATTCGCAGCTGAAGGCGGTGTATGTCGAGACCGGGGACGTGGCGAGCCCGTATTGAGGGTTGAAAGCGAAGTGACAGCTGATCTCCCCCCTTGCGGGGGAGATGGCCGGCAGGCCAGAGGGGGGTGTGACGGATCGCCACCTTTGGTCTGATCTTCGAGTAGCTGAGACGTCGGCGGGACAGCACCCCCCTCTGCCTTGCCAGGCATCTCCCCCGCAAGGGGGGAGATTGGCAGCTTCAGGCGCTCAGCTTCCCTTCTTCCCCGTCCCATCAAGATACTGCGTCAGCGCGCAGACCAGATGATAGAAGATGCTGGCCGGCACGTCCGATGCCAAGGAGCGGCCGCGTTCGTCGATGCGGTCGATCCACAGGCCGAGCGGGGCCGGATCGATGTGCCAGCGGAACAGGCGGCCGACGCGCGCCTCGATTTCCGGCTTGAGGTCGGGACCACCCGAGCCATCCAGCGCAATCGCCGCCTTGATCGCTTCGGCCTGTGGCCAGCTCCGCGACACAAGGTCGAGCGGCAGGCCCTGTCTGGAGACCGCGCCGTAGGCAAGGCCGGTGGCGCGGTTGAGGCCGTTGGCGATGGCCGAGGCGTAGAGCTTGCGGGCAAAATTGCTCAACTCGCCCTGGCCGCTGCGGGCGACGAAATCGGTGAGCAGCGAGGCCCATTCGAAATGATGACCGGGCTCGGTCCATGTGCCCTTCTCGCCGGCGGCCGGCTTCCACCCGGCGTCGAAATATTCGCCAAGCGTCCAGCTCTCGGCATCGAAGAAATGACTGCGGAAAAGGTCGATGATGCGCGCGGCGCGGCGCAGATAGGTGCGGTCGCCGGTCGCCTCATACCAGGCGAGGAAGGCCTCGAGCAGATGCATATGCGGGTTGGAGCGCCGCTCGCCCTCGCCATCGGATGTCTCGAGAAAGCCGGTCATGCGGCTGTCCTCGAGATGCGCGTCGAGGAACACGAAGGTCTCCTGGCCCAGCCGCAGCGCATCCGGATCGCCGCACATATGCGCATGCGCCAGCGCCAGCAGCACGCAGGAATGGTCGTAGGCATCCTCGGTTGGGTCGGCGACGGAGCCGTCGACATTGAGCGTGCGCACCCAGCCGCCCCGGTCCGTGCGGCCCTTGCCGGCCATGAAGGCGATGCCATGGGAGATCAGGCGATCGGCTGGACCGTCCCAGCCGCGGGCCTTGGCAACGGCGAAGGCGTAGACTTGCCTCGCCGTCGTGCGCATGCGCTTGGGCTTCAACAGCGCCTCGCCGTCGAAGCCGAGCGCCTCGTGGAAGCCGCCATGACGCTCATCGACGCCTGAAGTCGACCACAGCGGCAAGGTCTCCTCGAACAGCCAGTGATGCACGCGCCGCCGCCAGGCACCGCTTTCGATGACGCGGTCATGCGCCGGGGTGAACCTGGTTTCCAGACGGCCCGATTTTTCCAGCTGCTCGACGATCTTCTTGACGTGCTGGCTGTGACTGACCGGGGCAACGAAGGTGGCGTCCGCGGTCGAGACGATGGCGACATCCTTCATGCCGATCGCCGACAAAAGCCGGCCGTCGCTGCGGATGTAGGAGTTCTCGCAATCGATGGCGACGACATCGCCGACGACGACATTGCCCTTGGCGTCGGCGGGGCCGACATCAAGCAGCGACTGCCAGGAGCCGAGGTCGTTCCAGCGGAAGCCGGCCGGCACCATGGCGATGTCCTTGGCCCGTTCCATGATGGCGTAGTCGATCGAGTTCGACGGGATGGCGGCGTAGAGGTCGAGCGGCATATAGAGGCCGGACAGGTCGCTCGTTGCCGCCTTGTAGGCGGTTTCGGTGGCCTGCCAGATGTCGGGTTGGAAGGTGGCGAAGGCGTCGCGCATGGCGCCGGCGCGAAACAGGAAAATGCCGGTGTTCCAGTAGAAGGTGCCCGCACTGAGATAGCTCTGCGCAGTGGCGAGGTCGGGCTTTTCGACGAAGCGCGACACGTCGAAGACGCCGCCGCTTTCGGCTGCGACTTCGATATACCCATAGCCGGTCTCGGGCTGCGCCGGCTTGATGCCGAACACCACCAGACGGCCGGCAAGCGCAGCCTGGCTGCCCGCCTCGACGCTCTGCCAGAACTGCTTGGGCGTGGCGATTTCGTGGTCTGACGGCACCACCAGCACTAGGCTGTCGCCGAACTCCGACAATGTGCGCAGCGCGGCCAGCGCCACGGCGGCAGCCGTGTTGCGCCCGGTCGGCTCGAACAGCGGGCCACCGCCGGCGAGGTCGAGTCCGGCAAGATCGGCATGGACACGCTCGGCATGGCGCTCGGCGGCGATCAGGAAGATCGGCGTCTCACCTTCCGGCCGCGCCGTCAGCCGGCGCAAGGTCTTGGCCAGCATCGAGCCGTCGCCGGAGAGATCGTGGAACTGTTTCGGGTTGTCCTCGCGTGACAGCGGCCACAGCCGCGAGCCGACACCGCCGCTCATGACAAAACTGACGATGCGCTCGCTCATGAAAGGTCCAATCAGAACGTCTGGTTGTAAGCGCCGACTTCGGGGCTGCGGCGCAGCACGGCGTCGACGGCGTCGAACATCTGCCGGCGGCGCTCGGACGATACCGGGCTTTCGACAACCACGACAAGCTCCGGCTTGTTCGACGACGCCCGCACCAGCCCCCAGGTGCCATCCTCGGCCACGACGCGCACGCCGTTGACGGTGATCAGCTCGGCGATCTTCTGGCCGGCAAAAGCCTTGCCGGCGCGCTGCATCGCCTGGAAGTCCGCCACCACCCGATCGACCACGCCGTATTTCACGTCATCGGCGCAATGCGGCGACATGGTCGGCGTGCCGAAGGTCAGCGGCAGCGCGCGATAGAGATCGGCCATCGAACTTGTGGGGTTGCGGACGAGCATCTCACAAATGGCTATTGCCGTGATGAGACCGTCATCATAGCCGCGGCCGATCGGCGGATTGAAGAAGAAATGGCCCGACTTCTCGAAGCCGGCAACGGCGCCCAGTTCGGCGACCCGGCGCTTGATGTAGGAATGGCCGGTCTTCCAGTAATCTGTCTTCGCGCCGTTGGCGCGCAGGACGCTGTCGGTGTTGAACAGGCCGGTCGACTTGACATCGACGACGAAGGTCGAGCCGGGATATTGGGTTGATATGTCCCGCGCGAGCATGACGCCGACCTTGTCGGCGAAAATCTCGTTGCCCTCATTGTCGACCACGCCGCAACGGTCGCCGTCGCCGTCGAAGCCCAGCCCGACATCGGCGCCGGTCTCCAGCACCTTGTCGCGGATGGCGTGCAGCATCTGCATGTCTTCGGGGTTGGGGTTATAGCGCGGAAAAGTGTGGTCGAGCTCGACATCGAGCGGGATCACCTCGCAGCCGATGCGCTCCAGCGCCTGCGGCGCGAAGGCGCCGGCGGTGCCGTTGCCGCAAGCCGCCACAACCCTGATCTTGCGCGCGATGCGCTTGTCCTGGGTCAGGTCGTCGAGATAGGTCTCGCGAAAACCGGAGACGAAATCGTAGCAGCCGCCGCCGGCGAGATCGAAGTCGCTCGACAGCACGATCTGTTTCAGTGCGCTCATCTCCTCTGGTCCGAAGGTCAGCGGCCTCGCCGCACCGATCTTGACTCCGGTCCAGCCATTCTCGTTGTGCGATGCGGTGACCATGGCGACGGAAGGCGCGTCGAGCGCGAACTGGGCGAAATAGGCCATGGGCGACAGCGCCAGGCCAATGTCTTTCACCTTTGCGCCCGCAGCCATCAAGCCGGAAACCAGCGCCAGCTTGATGGCAAGCGAATAGGAACGGAAATCATGCCCGGTGACGATGTCGGGCCCGGCGCCAAGACGGCGGATCAAGGTGCCCAGGCCCATGCCCAGCGCCTGGACGCCGATCAGGTTCAGCTCCGGCGGCTGCGCGGAGCCGGGGTGACCGAACCACCAGCGCGCATCGTACTCGCGAAATCCCGACGCCTTGATCAGCGCTTCCGTTTCGAATTCGAAGCTGTTGGGCCGGGCGTCGCCTACGATTTTCAGGGGCAAGACAGCAAAGCTCCAGATGGCGAAAACACGATCTATCGAGGCTGCGACTTAGCACACAAGGCTTTAAGCCGGGTTTATCCCGGGAGGGAAAGCCAAGCTTTGCGGCAATGCCCAACGAAAGCCAACGAAATGCGACAGAAGCGCTGCCATTGCCGCTTGCAGGAACGGTATGCGGCGGCTATAAGCCCGCGGTCTGGTCACGGAGTGTAGCGCAGCCTGGTAGCGCACCTCGTTCGGGACGAGGGGGTCGCAGGTTCAAATCCTGCCACTCCGACCAGAAAAAACAGACACTTAGGTGTTTGTTCTCCCGAGACCCACAAGATGGCGCAATGCAAACCGGCCGCGTCGGCGTTCGCTGTCAGCATGGTGTTTTGACGCGACAACCATCCGCGCTACCTCGATAATAGGAATGCCGCCGAGACAGCGGCCCGGAACGAGGTTTGCGGAAGATGAATTTGTTGATTTCAAGCCGGCTGTCAGCGCTGCTCGCTTTGTCCCTGGCGGCAGGCTGCTCATCGCTGGGCAGCGCGGTGAACCCGGCGAAATACGACAGCATGACATGCGCCGAGCTCAACACCGCCGTAGGCGATACCGCGCGCGACATCTCGCAAACCGCCATCACCCGCGGCAAGGTCGCCAACACCAGCGTGCCGAACTGGCTGCTCGGCGGCACGCGCGTGAAGAGCGCAGTGGCCAAGCGTGAGACGGCCAGAATCGAACTGCTGAAGCAGCGGCAAGAGGCCATTGTCGCGACAAGGGCCAACAGATGCCCCAGGTCAGCGGGCTAAGCGAACTGGCCCTACCCTGACTATCTGCTGAACGTCACGCCTTAAGCACTCAGCCTGAAGCGCGTGACATCGATCGCCGCAGCCATCAGTGTCTGCGTGTAGGCGGCCTGCGGGTTGCTGAAGATCTCTTCCGTCGGGCCTTCCTCGACGATCTTGCCCTGCCTCATGACGATGATGTAGTCGGCCATGGCGCGCACCACGGAGAGATCGTGGCTGATGAAGAGGTAGGACAGTTCGTGGTCGGCCTGCAGCTTGCGCAGCAATTCGACGATCTGCTTCTGCACCGAGCGGTCGAGCGCCGAAGTCGGCTCGTCCAGCACCACCAGTTTGGGCTTCAGGATCACGGCACGCGCGATGGCGATGCGCTGGCGCTGGCCGCCGGAGAATTCGTGCGGGTAGCGGTTGCGGGCGTTGGGGTCGAGGCCGACCTCGAGCAAGGCCTCGACGGCGCGCTGGTCGCGTTGCTTGCCTGACAGGTTCGGCTCATGCACCAGAAGCCCTTCGGTGATGATCTGGCCGACGGTCATGCGCGGCGACAGCGAGCCGAACGGATCCTGGAAGACGAGTTGCATCTCACGACGCAGCGGCCGCATCGCCTGGCGGTCGGCGGTGGAGATGTCGCGGTCGCCGAAGCGGATGACACCGTCGCTGGGCAACAGGCGCAGAAGTGCGCGGCCGAGCGTCGATTTTCCCGAACCGGACTCGCCGACGATACCGATGGTCTGGTTGCGCTTCAGCCGGATCGAAATGTGATCGACGGCGCGTAGCAGCAGCGGTTCGCCGGCAAGGAAGCCGCCGCCGATCTTGAAGGTCACTTCGACATTGCGGCCCTCCAGCAGCACAGGAGCGCTGGGCGGCGGCGCCGCCTTGGTGCCGGTCGGTTCGGCGGCCAGCAGCATTTTGGTATAGGCATGCTGCGGGTTGGCGAAAAGTGCTTCCGCCTCGCCTTCCTCGACCACCTCGCCATAGCGCATGACATAGACGCGGTCGGCAAAGCGCCGGACGATGCCGAGATCGTGGGTGATAAAGACGATGGCCATGCCGAGCTTGCGCTGTAATTCGGCGAGCAGCACCAGGATCTGCGCCTGGATGGTGACGTCGAGCGCCGTCGTCGGCTCGTCGGCGATCAGGATGTCGGGGTCGTTGGCCAATGCCATTGCGATCATGACGCGCTGGCGCTGGCCACCCGACATTTCGTGCGGATAGGATTTCATCCGCCGCTCGGGATCGGGGATATGCACCAGCCTGAGCAACTTGAGCGCCTCGTTCCGTGCCTCGGCTGCGTTCAGCCCGCGGTGCTTGCGGATCGGTTCGATAAGCTGGTTGCCGATCGAATAGAGTGGATCGAGCGAGGTCATCGGCTCCTGGAAGATCATGCTGATCTTGGCGCCGCGCACCTTGTTGAGGTCGGGCTTGCTCATGGTCAAAAGGTTGCGGCCGCGATAATCGACGTGACCCGTCGCCTCGCCATTGGACGCCAGCAGGCTCATCGCCGCCATCATGGTCTGGCTCTTGCCGGATCCGGATTCGCCGACCACGGCAACGGTTTCACCTGCCTTGACGTGGATGTTGATGCCCTTGACCGCTTCGACCGCGCCGTCGAGCGTGCGGAAGCGGACGCGAAGGTCCTTGACGCTGAGGATCGTTTCGGGCGTTTCCATCGCAACGGTCCCCATTTTATTTGGTCCCCATATTATCGGTCTCTCGGATCGAGCGCATCGCGCAGGCCGTCGCCGACGAAGTTCAGCGCAAACAGCGTCGACACGAGGAAGAAGGCGGGGAACAAAAGCAGCCAGTTGGCGGTGCCGATGTTCTTGGCGCCGACCGAGATGAGCACGCC
Organism: Mesorhizobium sp. LNJC394B00; assembly: GCF_000502555.1. Classification (NCBI taxonomy): domain Bacteria; kingdom Pseudomonadati; phylum Pseudomonadota; class Alphaproteobacteria; order Hyphomicrobiales; family Phyllobacteriaceae; genus Mesorhizobium; species Mesorhizobium sp. LNJC394B00. The sequence goes on along the minus strand of NZ_AYWH01000001.1, from coordinate 354,822 downwards.
CCAGCTGGTCATCGGCTCCTGCACGCCAAGGCCGAGGAAGGACAGGAAGCTTTCCAGGATGATGACCTGCGGTACCAGCAGCGTCATGTAGATCACCACTGGTCCGAGCAGATTGGGGATGACATGGCGCAGCAGTATGCCGCGCTGGCCGACGCCCATGGCTTCGGCCGCCTGGACATACTCCTGCCGCCGGATCGACAGCGCCTGGCCGCGCACGATGCGCGCCATGTCGAGCCACAGCACCGCTCCCACCGCCAGGAACATCAGCACGAAGTTGCGGCCGAAGAACACCACCAGCATGATGACGAAGAAAATGAAGGGCAAGGAATAGAGCACGTCGACGATGCGCATCATCACCTCGTCGATCTTGCCGCCGGAAAAGCCTGCCGCCGCCCCGTAGAGGACGCCGATGACCACCGCGACAATGCCGGCAAGCAGGCCGATGGCCAGCGAGATGCGCCCTGCCATCAGCGTTCGCGAGAGAAGATCGCGACCGGTGTTGTCGGTGCCGAACAGGAAGTACTGCTGTTTGACCGACGCAGTCATAGTCAATTCGAGCCCGTCGGCCGATTTGCTCTCTATCTTGGTATCGTCGAAGGCATCGGAGCGGTCGAGATAGCGGATGTTGCGGTCGTCGATCGGTTTGGTCGAGGTGACGGTGACGGTGACGCGACTGCCGTCCAGTTTCCACTCCTTGATGTCGACGCGCATGCGCTTGACGGCATCCTTGAGCGCCGTCTCGATCATGTCGGGCTTCGGATAGGCTGAAAAGCTTGGCGGCGTGCGCACATAGTCGGCATAGATGGTGGTGTACTGATGCGGCACGAACCAGGGGCCGAAGATACTGATGACGCCAATGAAGGCCAGGTAATAGAGGCTGAACATGGCGGCGCGGTTGGCTTTGAGGCGCGCCCATGCGTCGCCCCAGAGCGAGCGGCCGACGACGGCCGGCGGAGCGGCGGCGGCTGTGATGTCGGTCATAGCGCACCCTCAGTCATAGCGTACCCTCGGGTCAACGACCGCGTACATGACGTCGACGATCAGGTTGAAGACGATGGTGAAGAGCGCGATCACCACCACGGTCCCCATCACCAGCGTGTAGTCGCGGTTGAGCGCGGCATCGACGAAATAGCGGCCGACACCGGGAATGGAGAAGATGGTCTCGACGATGACCGAACCGGTGAGCAGCGCCGCGGCTGCGGGGCCGGTGAAGGAAACGATCGGCAGGATGGCGCCGCGCAGCGCGTGCTTGACCACCACCGACCAGTCGGAGAGGCCGAGCGCACGCGCCGTTCGGATATGATGCGAACGCAAGCTCTCGATCATCGACCCGCGCATCAGGCGGGCAACGATGGCGATCTGCGGCAAGGCCAGCGTCAGCACCGGGCCGATCTTGTTGATCAATGCGCCATCACCCCAGCCGCCGATCGGCAACAGCTTCCAGGTCAATCCGAACACCAGCTGAATCACAGGAGCGATGACGAAGGTGGGGATAGTGCTGCCGGCGGTCGCCAGCGCAATCACCGTATAGTCGCCAAGCTTGTTCTGGTTGAGCGCGGCGATGGTGCCGAGCACCGAACCAAGCAGCAGCGCCAGGATCAGCGCCGAGGTGCCGAGCTGGACCGATATCGGCAGCCCCTTGGCAAACAGTTCGGTGACGGTGAAGTCAGGCAAATTGTAGCTCGGCCCGAAATTGCCGCGCAGAAGATTGCCGAGATAGTGGGCATATTGCAGCCAGAGCGGATCGTCGAGGCCGAACTGTGCTTCCAGATTGGCCCTGATCTCGGGACTGAGGCCCCGCTCCTGATTGAAGGGGCCGCCCGGTGCGACGCGTATCAGGAAGAACGCCATGGTCACGATGACGAATAGCGTCGGAATGGCGGTCAGAAGCCGCCGTAAGATGTATCGCAGCATCGGCGCCCCGCTTCGGCCAGAGCGACATACGTCCATGCGGACGCATTGCCACGCTCCGGCGCCAAATCTTCGCACCGGGCTTGCCGAAAATCGACCACGACTTTCGGACCGGTGCGATGACCGACCAGTCCGCCCCGCCCGGAGGGGGCGGGGCGGTCCAGTCAAGGATGATTATCAGTCCTTGGAGACGAAGCGGGACGGATGGATGTCCATCACATTGTCATCGAAGCCATGCAGCTTCGAGGAAACGATATCGTGGAAGCTGTAGTAGAGAAGCGGAATGTTGCCGACGTCATCGACAAGGATGCGCTCGGCCTCAGTGAGGTCCTTCATGCGCTCTTCCGGCTTGCCGCCGGCAGCCGCGGCCTTGTCCATGGCCGCCTCATATGCCGGGCTGACGTAGCTCGAATAGTTGTTGCCGCTGGCCTTGCGGGTGATGCCGAGGAAGGTCTCGGGATCCTTGTAGTCGGCGATCCAGGCGGCACGCGCCACGTCGTAGTTGCCCTTCTGCTCGAGGAAGGAATAGTGGGTCTTGGTATCGGTGTTCAGCAGCGTGATCTCGACGCCAAGCGGCTTCAACTGTTCCTGGATGGCAACCGCGGTGTTCTTGTGGTTTTCCGAGGTGTTGTAGCGGATCTCCATCTTCAGCGGATGCTCGGGCGTATAGCCGAGTTTCTCAAGGATCTTCTTGGCGGCGTCCTCGCGGTCGATCTGCGGCATGTCGGCGTATTTGGCCATTGCCGGCGTGTAGCCGGCGATGCCCGGAGGCACCATCGAATAGCCGGGCAGCATGGAATTCTGCCAGACCTTTTCGGCCAGGAAGTCGCGGTCGATCGCCATCGAGATGGCGTTGCGCAGCTCGACATTGTCCCAGGGCGCCTTGTCGGTCTTGATCGCGTAATAATAGGTGCCGAGATACGGTCCGACGCGGACCTGATCGCCGAACTTGGTCTTGAGGTCAGCGAGCTGTTCGGTCGGCAGGTCGCCGTAGCTGTCGAGTTCGCCTGCCTCGAAGCGCTTCATCGCCGAAGAGCGGTCTTCGGTCGGGATGTAGTTGACGACGTCCATCTTGACGGTCGCGGCATCCCAGAATTTCGGATTCTTGACCAGCTTCATGTGGTCGTTGGGAATCCACTCGGCCAATGTATAGGCGCCGTTCGAAACGAGATTGCCCGCCTTGATCCAGTCGGCGCCGAGCTTGTCGATCGAGGCCTTGTTGACCGGATAGGTAGCTTGGTGGGTCAGCATCTCCAGGAAGTATGGCGTCGGCGCCTTCAGCGTCACTTCCAGGGTGTTGGCGTCGATCGCCTTGACGCCCATGTCCTCGGGCTTGCCTTTCTTGGTGTTGACTTCCTCGGCGTTCTTCACGGGATAGAGCATGGAAGCGTATTCGGCGGCGGTCGTCGGATCCTCCAGCCTACGGAAGGAATAAACGAAGTCGTCCGCCGTCACCGGGCTGCCATCCGACCACAAGCCGTCCTTGCGCAGCTTGAAGGTGTAGACGGTGCCGTCATCAGATACCGTCCAGCTTTCGGCGGCGCCCGGGATGAGGTTCGTCTTCTGATCGTGCATGACCAGTCCCTGGAACAGGTCGCGTATGATATCGGCTTCGTAGACGGTCGAGGTCTTGTGCGGATCGACCGTCTCCGCTTCGGCGGCGCTGCCTCTGTTATAGACGGTCTCGGCAAGGGCCGGCGTCAGGAACGTGCCTGCGGCAAAGGTCATGGTCGCGGCGACAAGCGTCGCCTTCAGCATATTTTTCAGCATGAAGTCTCTCCCTGTGGCGCTGCCCATCGGCTGCGCCTTACGAGTGTTGACGCCCCGGAACCGATTTCTGGCCCCTTCGAGCGCGCCGCCGGTTCCCGTTCCGGCAGCTGGTGGCAGGAGACTAGACAGACGGAAATATTATTTCAACCGAGTCTTGCTTGACGCTAAGTGAGCATCCTCACCCTAAACCAGCCATAGCTAATCTATATTACCAGGTTCAATTGGGTGCAGCTTGCGGTTGTCCTGCAATTTTGCATTTTGCCCTCAGCAGTTGTCATTAGCGCAACCATCTGGAAACATTCCGGGAATGCAGTTCGTGGCGAAGCTCAACGAAAGTACCTAAGAAGCCCGAAAATGAAAAACGTGGCGCCGGTGACGTTGCGCGGATCACTCGGCACGGTTGCATGCGGACTCGATCTTTTGAAGCCGGACGGCGTCCCTGAAAGATCAGCCAACCTTGCCGACAAACCAGCCCAGGGCCGGCAGCAACAGCCCCTCCTCCTGCAGGACGGCACCGCCACCCAGAGCGATCGCCTCGACAGGCTGGAGATCCGGCGGCAGCCGCCAGTCGGCCGGCTTGTCGGCGAAATTGAAGACGCAGAGCAATATCTCGTCCTCGCCCTGCCGGATGAAGGCAAGGACATCGCCGTCGGTATCGAGAAAGCGGATCGGGCCCTTGACCAGCGCCAGATGCGCCTTGCGCAAGGCGAGCATCGTCCGGTAGCCGGCGAGCACGGACTTGTCGTCGGCGTTCTGGATATCGACCGCCCGAGCGCGGTGGCTTTCCGGCACCGGCAGCCAGGGTTTTCCCGAGGAAAAACCGGCATTGTCGGCGCCCGCTTCCCAGACCATCGGTGTGCGGCAGCCGTCCCTGCCCTTTACCCCCGGCCAGAAACGGATGCCGACGGGATCGCGCAGATCCTCGAAGGTCAGTTCCGCCTCCTCCAGCCCAAGCTCTTCGCCTTGGTAGAGACAGATCGAGCCCCGCAGGCAGGAGAGCAAAGCGATAGCGAATGTCGCCACCGCATCTGGATCGCCGCCCGGCCGCGTCCAGCGGCTGACATGGCGCACGACATCGTGGTTGGAGAACGCCCAGCAGACCCAGCCGTCGGCGACAGCTGCCTCGAAGGCCTCGACGCAGCCGCGCACATGGGCGGCTGAGAATTGCGGGCCGAGCAGGTCGAAGGTGTAGCACATGTTGAGCTTGTCGCCGCCGGATGTGTAGGCGGCCAGCGTCTGCAGCGAGCGGCCTTCGTCGCCGACCTCGCCGACACTGGCGCGGCCGTCATATTCGTCGAGCAAAGCGCGGAAGCGCCTGAGGAAATCGAGGTTTTCCGGTTGCGTCTTGTCGAACAGGTGCTCCTGGAAGAGATAGGTGTTGGTTTCGCCGTTGGTGCCGGCGACGCTCGACGCCAGCGGCGGGTTGCTGCGCAGCCAGCGGTCGTGGACATAGTAGTTGACCGTATCCAGGCGGAAGCCGTCGACGCCGCGCTCGAGCCAGAACCGCACCGTCTGCAACAACGCGTCTTGAACCTCAGGATTGTGGAAGTTGAGGTCCGGCTGCGAGGCGAGGAAATTGTGCATGTAGTATTGCCGGCGGGTCGCGTCCCACTCCCAGGCCGGGCCGCCGAAGACCGACAGCCAGTTGTTGGGCGCGTTGCCGTCCGGCCTGGTGTCGGCCCAGACATACCAGTCAGCCTTGGGATTATCCTTGCTGGCACGGCTCTCTACAAACCATTCGTGCTTGTCGGAGGAGTGCGACAACACCTGATCGATGATCACCTTCAGGCCGAGCCTGTGCGCCTCGGCAACCAGCGCGTCAAAGTCGTCGAGCGTGCCGAACATCGGATCGACCGCCTGATAGTCGGAGACGTCGTAGCCCATATCGGCCATTGGCGATTTGAAGAAGGGCGACAGCCAGACGGCGTCGACGCCGAGCGAGGCGACGTGCGCCAGCCGTGAGGTGATGCCTGAGAGGTCGCCGCTGCCGTCGCCGGTGGTGTCCTGGAAGGAGCGAGGATAGATCTGGTAGATGACGCAGCCGCGCCACCAGTCGGCGCTCTGTTCGGGTCCCGGCTGGGCATTGTCGTCGGCCATCACGGACCCTTCCTGGCGCGGGCCTTTGCGGTCCGGCGCTCGATCATGAAACTGACACTGCGGCCGGGCAGCGGCCACGCGAGGTCGACCGCTTGCGCTTCAACAGCCGGCTGCCATTCAAACCCTTGCCGCGCGGGCAGCGTGAAGACGCATTGGCGGCGATCGCCATTGACGATCACAGCCAGGCGGCCTTCCCCGCCATCGCCGAGCAGCATGACGAGGCGATGGCGCGAGCCATCGTTCCAGTCGGCTTCGCTGAGCGGCGCNTGAGCGGCGCGCCGGTCTCGGTCAGCCAGGCGACGTCGGGCGTTTCAGAACCGGCCGGCGGCTCTCCGGTCAGGAAGCGCGTATCGGAAAGCGCCGGCACCGCGCCGCGCAGAGCTGCGAGCACGGACACATGGGCTTCCAGCCCGACGTCGCGCCCGGCCCAGTCGAGCCAGGTGATGGCGTTGTCCTGCGCATAGGCGTTGTTGTTGCCCCCTTGCGTGCGGCCGAATTCATCGCCCGCCGTCAGCATGATGGTGCCGCGCGAGGCAAATAGAGTGGCGAGCAGCGCGAAGCGATCATGGGAACGGGCCTCGGCAATCGCCTTGTCCGAGGTTTCGCCCTCGACGCCGTTGTTCCAGGACAGGTTCTCATTGTGGCCGTCGCGGTTCTTCTCGCCATTGGCCTGGTTGTGCTTGGCTTCATAAGCGACGATATCGGCCAGCGTCATGCCATCGTGCGCGGCGATGAAGTTGACCGTGCGGCTGGCGGATTGGCCCTCCCTGCCGAACACATCGGAGGAGCCGGCGAGCCTTGTCGCCAGCGCACCGACCGCGCCGGCATCGCCGCGCCAGAAGCGCCTGACGTCGTCGCGGTAGCGGTCGTTCCATTCCAGGTATGGCGGCCGGAAATTGCCGAGCTGATAGCCATTCGGGCCGATGTCCCACGGCTCGGCGATCAGCACCCTATCGGCAAGCAGAGGATCGCCAGCGATGGTATCGAGCAACGGGGCCGCCGGATCGAATACGCCAGCGACGCGGCCGAGGACCGGCGTCAGGTCGAAGCGGAAACCGTCGACGCCGGCATGGCGGACGAAATGGCGCAGCGTGTCGAGTACCATGTCGCGAACGACCGGATGGTCGCAGGCAATGGTATTGCCGGTGCCGGTATCGTTGGCCAACCTGCCGTCCGGCTCGCTGCGGTAGTAGGCTTGATTGTCGAGGCCGCGCAGCGACAGCGTCGGCCCGAGCCGGTCACTTTCGCCGGTATGATTGAAGACGAGATCGAGGATGGTGCCAATGCCAGCCCTGCGCAGCACCCTCACAGTATCGCGCAACTCGGCGAGGCCGCCGGGCGCCAGGCGCGGGTCGAGCGCCATGAAGGTGACTGGGTTGTAGCCCCATGCGTTGCTGAGGCCGAGCGGCGGCAAATGGCGCTCATCGATCCATGCCGTCACGGGCATCAGCTCAACGGCGGAGACGCCGATCTTTCTGAGGTGTTCGAGGATGGCCGGATGCGCAAGTGCCGCAATGGTGCCGCGCTGCGCTTGGGGCACGTCCGGATGCAGTCTGGTGAAGGAACGGACATTGAGTTCGTAGATCAGACCGCCCGGCTGGAACAAAGGCGCCTTGGCCGGCAGCGGCTTGGGCAGCGCGCGGGCGACGGTCTTCGGCATCAGCGGCGCGGTATCGGTGCCTTCGTTGCGCCGGGCGGCAAGCCGCCAATGATGCTGGTAGGGCCGGTCGATCTCGACGGCGTAGGGATCGGTGAGCAGCTTGTCGGGATCGAACCACAGCCCGCGCTCCGGCGCATATTCGCCGTCGGCGCGAAAGCCGTAGCGCGTACCCGCGGCAAGGCCGGCGACGAACAGCGCATGGACGCCCTCGCTTTCCGGCTGAAGTTCGAGCCGGTCGATTTCACGGGCGCCGGTGTCGTCGAAGATCGACACCCACAGGCGCCGCGCGGATGACGACCAGGCGGCGAAGCGGATGCCTTCGGGAGTGACGGTTGCGCCGAGCTGGGTCATCGGCGCATCCTCCACTCTCCCCCTTGTGGGGAGGGTCGCGAACGAAGTGAGCGGGGTGGGGGTCGGCGCGGGGAAAGCGCTTTACGAGCACCCCCAACCCGATCCGCTGCGCGGATCGACCCTCCCCACAAGGGGGAGGGTAAAGACGTCACCACCCTCAAGTAATCACGCTCGGCTTGTTGCGCCCGGTGTGGCTCTTGATCCCGGCGATATCATCGGCAGCCGCGATCAGGTCAGCGAGCGCCTCTTGCGTGTCGAGATCATGCCGCGCTCTGTCCGGCTCGTAGCGCTCGATGTAGACGCGCAGCGTAGCACCCGACGTGCCGGTGCCGGACAAACGAAACACGACACGCGAGCCGCCTTCGAACAGGATGCGGATGCCCTGGTTCTTGCTCACCGAACCGTCGACGGGATCGTGATAGGCGAAGTCGTCAGCATTGGCGATCTTCAGGCCGCGCACGCTGGTGCCGGGCAGCGAAGCGAGCTTCGCGCGCAACTCGTCGACCAGGGCGTTGGCGCGCTCGGTTTCGACCTCCTCATAGTCATGACGTGAATAGTAATTGCGGCCGTAGGTCGCCCAATGTTCGGTGACGACGTCCTTGCAGCTTTCGCCGCGCACGGCCAGGATGTTCAGCCACAACAGCACCGCCCACAGCCCGTCCTTTTCACGGACATGGTTCGAGCCGGTTCCGGCGCTTTCCTCGCCGCAGATCGTTGCCATGCCGGCATCGAGCAGATTGCCGAAGAACTTCCAACCGGTCGGCGTTTCGTAGATGCCGATGCCGAGCTGTTCGGCGACGCGGTCGGCAGCGCCGCTGGTCGGCATCGAGCGGGCGATGCCTTTGAGGCCGTCCTTGTAGCCCGGCGCCAATTGCGCATTGGCGGCAAGCATGGCCACCGAATCCGACGGGGTGACGAAAATGCCCTTGCCGATGATGAGATTGCGGTCACCGTCGCCGTCGGAAGCGGCGCCGAAATCGGGCGCATCCGGTCCCATCATCTCGTCATAGAGATGCTTGGCGTGGACCAGGTTCGGATCCGGGTGATGGCCGCCAAAATCCGGCAGCGGCTTGTAGTTGCGGCAGGTGCCATTCTCCGCGCCGAGCCGGCGCTCGAGGATTTCCTTGGCATACGGGCCTGTGACCGCATGCATGGCGTCGAAGCGCATGCGGAAGCCGTATTTGAAATTGGCGCGGATGGCGTCGAAGTCGAACAGGCTCTCCATCAATTCGGCATAGTCGGTGACCGGGTCGATAATCTCGACCGCCATGCCGCCGGCGGTCACCGTGCCGATCTTGTCGATGTCGATCTGGTCGATGTCGGCAGTCTTGAAGCTCGAAATCGTCTTGGTCTTTTCGAAGATCGCGTCGGTCAGCTTTTCCGGCGCCGGGCCGCCATTGCCGGCATTGTACTTGATGCCGAAATCCTCGTGCGGGCCGCCCGGATTGTGACTGGCCGACAGGATGATGCCGCCGAAGGTCTTGTATTTGCGGATGACATGCGACGCCGCCGGCGTCGACAATATGCCGCCCTGCCCGACCATCACCTTGCCGAAGCCGTTGGCCGCCGCCATGGCGATGGCCTTCTGGATGACCTCGCGGTTGTAGAAGCGGCCGTCGCCGCCGATCACCAGCGTCTTGCCCTCAAAGCCCTCCAGCGCGTCGAAGATCGACTGGATGAAGTTCTCGGCATAGTGCTCCTGCTGAAAGACAGGCACCTTCTTGCGCAGGCCGGACGTGCCGGGTTTCTGGTCGAGATAGGGTTTGGTGGCGACGGTCCGGATCATGCTTCAGGCAACCCTTTTCGAAAGCAGCAGGCGGTAGAGTTCAACGTATTTGTCGGCGCTCTTGTCCCAGGAGACATCGGCCTTCATGCCCTGGCGCTGGATCTGTTCCCAGACGGCCGGGCTCGAATGCGCATCGACCAGCCGGCGGATGGCGTGCAGCATGGCGCCGCCACTATTGGGCGCGAACTGGAACCCGGTGGCGACACCTGCCGAGATCGCTGCTTCATTGGCGTCGATAATGGTGTCGGCAAGGCCGCCGGTGCGGGCGACGACCGGCACGCAGCCATAGCGCAGGCCGTAAAGCTGGGTCAGCCCGCAAGGCTCGAAGCGCGATGGGATGACGATGGCGTCGCAGCCGCCCTGCATGGTGTGGGAAAGCCCCTCGTCATAGCCGACGACGACGCCGACACGGCCGCGATGGCGGGCGGTTGCAGCCAGCAGCGCGCCTTCCAGGCCGGCGTCGCCTGAGCCGAGGATCGCCAGCCGCGCGCCGGTGGCGACGACGCCGTCGACCACAGCCGCCAGTATGTCCATGCCCTTCTGCCAGGTCAGCCGGCTGACGACGCAGACGATCGGACTGTCGTCGCGCTCGAGGCTGAAGCGGTCCTCGACAACCGCCCGGTTGGGAAGGCGAGCCTTCAGCGTCGCGGCGGAGTAGGCCGACACCAGATGCTTGTCGGTCTGCGGGTTCCAGATGTCGGTGTCGATGCCGTTGACGATGCCGTAGAGGTCGGAAGAGCGCATGTTGATGAGGCCGTCGAGGCCCATGCCGAATTCCGGCGAGCGGATTTCCTGGGCATAGGTGGGGCTCACCGTGGTGATCGCCCAGGCCGCCTGCAGGCCGGCCTTGAGGAAGCCGACGCCGCCATAATATTCGACGCCGTCAAGCGCCATCGCCGCGGCCGGCAAGCCGAGCTCGCCAAAAATGCCGGCGCCGAACTGACCCTGGAAGGCAAGATTGTGCACGGTGATCAGCGACGGTACGCCGACCGCCTTGCCGTAGCGCATATAGGCCAGCGTCATCGCCGACTGCCAGTCATGGGCGTGGACGAGATCCGGCTGGTAGCCGGAAATGGCGCCGCCGGCGATATCGCCACCGACCTGGCTCAGCGCAGCAAAACGCCGCCAATTGTCGGGCCAATCGGCGCCGGCCGCATTGCCGTAAGGGCCGCCGGGACGGTCGTAGAGATGCGGCGCGTCGAGCACGAACAGGTCGAGCCCGGCGATCTTGACGGCATGGACCGAAGCCTTGCCGCCCTGCAGCAGCGGGTATTGGTAGACAGCCTTCTTTTTCTTGAAGGCGTCCATCACCTGGGGAAAGCCGGGGATGAGCGTCCGCATGGTCACGCCCTTGGCGGCCAGCGCGATCGGCAATGCGCCGGTCACGTCGGCAAGTCCGCCGGTCTTGATCAGCGGAAATATCTCGGGCGTGACCGACAGAACCTGCATGCGTTTATGGTACCCCGTCTTACAGCTTCAGCTTGTCGATCATGTCCTGCGTGACCAGGCAGATGCCCTTTTCCGAAACCCGGAAACGCTTGGCGTCGAGAACAGGGTCTTCGCCAACCACCAGCCCTTCCGGTATCCTTACACCGTGGTCGATGACGACGCGCTTCAACTTTGCGTTCCGGCCGACATGAACGTCGGGCAGCATGACGACCTCTTCCAGCGTCGAATAGGAGTTGATGCGCGCGCCGGTGAAGATCAGGCTGCGCTTCAGCGAAGCACCCGAGACGATGCAATCGCCTGAGACCAGCGAGGAGACGGCCGAACCACGCCGGCCATCCTCGTCATGCACGAACTTTGCCGGCGGCTTCAATTCGGCATAGGTCCAGATCGGCCAGTCACGGTCGTAGAGGTCGAGTTCGGGGGTAATATCGGTCAGGTCGATATTGGCTTCCCAGTAGGCGTCGACCGTGCCGACATCGCGCCAGTAGGCCTCGTTCTCGGCAGTCGAGCGCACGCAGGATTTGGCGAAGCGATGCGCGATCGCCTTACCATGCTGGACGATGTAGGGGATGATGTCCTTGCCGAAGTCGCGGCTGGAGCCTGGCTCGGCCGCATCGCGGCGCAGCTGTTCCATCAGGAACTTGGTCTTGAAGACATAGATGCCCATCGAGGCCAGCGCGAATTCCGGCTTGTCGGGAATGCCGGGCGGGTCGGCGGGCTTTTCGACGAAGGCGATGATGTTGTCCTTGCCGTCGACATGCATGACACCGAAGCCGGTCGCTTCCAAGCGCGGCACTTCAAGGCAACCGACAGTGACATCGGCATTGGCATCGACGTGCTGGCGCAGCATCAGCTCGTAGTCCATCTTGTAGATGTGGTCGCCGGCCAGGATGACCATGTATTCGGGGCCATAGGCCTCGATGATGTCGATGTTCTGGTAGACGGCGTCGGCCGTGCCTTCATACCACTGCGTTTCCGAGACACGCTGGGAGGCCGGCAGGATGTCGAAGCTTTCGTTCCGCTCCGGCCGCAGGAAGTTCCAGCCGCGCTGCAGGTGGCGGATCAGCGAATGCGCCTTGTACTGGGTGGCGACACCGAGGCGGCGGATGCCGGAATTCAGCGCATTGGACAGCGCGAAATCGATGATGCGCGTCTTGCCGCCGAAATAGACAGCCGGCTTGGCGCGGCGGTCGGTCAATTCCTTGAGCCGGCTGCCGCGGCCGCCGGCCAGCACATAGGCCATGGCATCGCGCGCCAGCGGCTGGGTTCTCTTCAAGTCTGCCATCTTTACCCTCCCAAATTACCAGTCTGGAGCATCGCCCGGTCCGCAACGAGTCGACGGACCTAATCCGAAACGAGTTGACGGACCTAGTCCGCAACGAGTTCAAGCATGATCGTCGACAGCGGCGGCAAAAGCATCGTTGCCGAAATGCCTCCTCCTTCCGCCCTGGCTTCGACCACACCGCCATTGCCCTTGCCCGAACCACCGTAGTCCGAAGCGTCGGTGTTGATGATTTCGCGCCATTTGCCGACCTTGGGCAATGGCACGCGATAATTGTCGCGCGGCACTGGCGTGAAGTTGGAAATGACGGCGATCGGGTTGCCGCCGGGCGCGCTGCGCAGCCAGGCGAAGACCGAATTTTCCTTGTCGTCGACGATCAGCCAGGAGAAGCCGTCCGGCTCGCAGTCGCGTGCATGCAGCGCTGGGCGCGAGCGATAGAGATAGTTGAGGTCGCGCACCGTCTGCCAGACGCCGCGATGCGGGTGAAAGTCGAGCAGGTTCCAGTCGAGCGCGCGCGCCTCGCTCCACTCGCGGCGCTGGGCGAATTCCTGGCCCATGAACAACAGCTTCTTGCCGGGATACCCCCACATGAAGGCGTAAAAGGCGCGCAAAGTCGCGAACTTCTGCCAGTCGTCGCCGGCCATCTTGCCGAGCAGCGTGCCCTTGCCGTGCACGACCTCGTCATGGGACAGCGGCAGCACGAAATTCTCGGAGAAAGCGTAGGTCAATCCGAACGTCAGGTCGTTGTGGTGGTGCTTGCGGAAGATCGGCTCCTTGGCGAAATACTCCAGCGTGTCGTGCATGAAGCCCATGTTCCATTTGAAGCCGAAGCCCAGCCCGCCTTCATGCACCGGCGCCGAGACCTTCGGCCATGAGGTCGATTCCTCGGCGATGGTCATCACGCCGGGATGGTGGCCGTAGACCTCCTTGTTCATCTTCTGCAGGAAGGACACCGCTTCGAGGTTTTCGCGGCCGCCCTTCTCGTTGGGGATCCATTCGCCGGCCTTGCGCGAATAATCGAGGTAGAGCATCGAGGCCACCGCATCGACGCGCAAACCGTCGACATGGTATTTCTCGGCCCAGAACAGCGCGTTGTTGACGAGGAACGACACCACCTCGCGGCGGCCGAAATTATAGATCGCGGTGTTCCAGTCGGGATGAAAACCCTTGCGCGGATCGGCATGCTCGTAGAGTGCGGTGCCGTCGAAATTGGCGAGGCCATGCGCGTCGACCGGGAAATGCGCCGGCACCCAGTCGAGGATGACGCCGACGCCGGCGCGGTGCGCACCGTCGACGAAACGGGCGAAGCCGTCGGGGTCGCCGAAGCGCGCCGAGGGGGCATAAAGTCCGGTTGTCTGATAACCCCATGACGGGTCATAGGGATGTTCGGAGATCGGCAGGAACTCGATGTGGGTGAAGCCGGTCTCGACAGCATAGGGGATAAGCTGGTTGGCGAGTTCGTCCCATGACAGGAAGCTGCCATCATCGTGCTGCTGCCACGAACCGGCATGGACCTCGTAGATCGATATGGCTTCGCGCCGGGGATCGGCCTTTCGCCAGTAATTGCGATGCGCCTCGTCGCCCCATTCATGCGCCGGCGGCACCGCCGTCACTGAGGCTGTGGCCGGGCGCAATTCCGACTTGAAGGCGAACGGATCGGCCTTGAGCGGCAGGCGCACGCCGTCCGGGGCAATGATCTCGTATTTATAGGGGTGGCCGGCGCCGATATCGGGAATGAACAGCTCCCAGATGCCGGTGTCGCGGCGGTCGCGCATCGTATGACGGCGGCCGTCCCATTCGTTGAAGTCGCCGACCACGGAGACGCGCCTTGCATTGGGCGCCCAGACGGCGAAATGGACGCCCGACGCGCCTTCATGGTCGAGGAGATGGGCGCCGAGCTTGTCGAACAGCCTGAGGTGCGACCCTTGCGCGATATAGTAGTCGTCCATCGGGCCGAGCACCGGGCCGAAGGAATAGGGATCGGTCAGCCACCAGTCGCCGCCGGCATTTTTGGCGTGATAGCGCAGCGGCTGACGCTTCTTGATCGACAGTCTGCCTTCGAAGAAACCGGCGTCGTCGCGCCGCGTGAGTTCGCCGGCGTTCTTGCCGGTCAGCGTATAGGCGGTGACGAACTCGGCATTGGGGACGAAGCAGCGGGCAACCAGGCCCTTGTCGGCTTCATGCACACCCAGCACTGCGAAGGGATCACCATGCGTGCCTGCAACAATTGCGGCGACATCGCCGGCTGACGCCAGCCCGTCCGACCCGCTCGTCGTCGCGGTCGCGCGCGGTTTCTTCATCAGGCGGTGTCCCTCCCTGGGAACCAGTTCTTGTGCACAAGACCCGTTGCTCGTGGCCTCATGCAATCATATCAGGCGGGCACGTTCCAGATTTCTTTCGCATATTGGCGGATCGTGCGATCGGAAGAGAACCAGCCGACGCGGGCAACGTTGCGGATCGCACGCGCGTACCAGTCGGGGCTGTTGCGCCAGACGGCGTCGACATCGCGCTGGGCGGCGGCATAGGCGTCGAAATCCGCCGCCACCATGAACCAATCGCTGTTGTAGAGGCCGTCGACCAGCTCGCGGTAGCGATCCGGCTGGTCGGGCGAGAACACGCCCGACGATACTGCGGCAACAGCCTGCGCCAATTCAGGGGAGCCCTCGATCACGGCGCGCGGGTTGTAGCCATTGCTGCGCCGCTCGGCGACTTCCGCCGTGCTCAGGCCGAAGATGAAGATGTTGTCGTCGCCGACGCATTCCTTGATCTCGACATTGGCGCCGTCGAGCGTGCCGATGGTCAAGGCGCCGTTCAGCGCGAACTTCATGTTGCCGGTGCCCGACGCCTCCATGCCGGCAGTCGAAATCTGCTCGGACAGGTCGGCGGCCGGCATCATCACCTCGGCCAGGCTGACATTGTAGTTCGGCACGAACACCACTTTCAGCAGACCGCGCACCGACGGGTCGCTGTTGATGACCTTGGCGACGTCGTTGGCCAGTTTGATGATCAGCTTGGCATTGTGGTAGCTGGGCGCCGCTTTGCCACCAAAGAATTTCACACGTGGCATCCAGTCCTGCTCGGGATGCGAGCGGATCTGATCGTAGAGCGCGATCGCTTCCAGGATGTTGAGCAGCTGGCGCTTGTATTCGTGGATGCGCTTGACCTGGATGTCGAACAGCGCCGACGGGTCGAGCTTGATGCCGAGCCGGTCGGCGACCAGATTGGCGAGCTTGACCTTGTTGGAGCGCTTGACGGCGGCGAACTTGTCGCGGAAGGCGGCGTCACCGGCAAAGGCTTCGAGCCCCTTGATGGCGTCGATGTCGTCGAGGAAACGGTCCCCGATCGCCGCGCGGGTGAGCGCGGTGAGGCCTGGATTGCACTGGATCAGCCAGCGGCGTGGGGTGATGCCGTTGGTCTTGTTGTTGATGCGCTCGGGATAGAGCTTGTGGAGATCGGCAAACACCGTCTCCTTCATCAGTTCGGTGTGCAACGCCGACACGCCATTGATCGAGTGCGAGCCGACAAAGGCCAGGTTACCCATGCGCACGCGGCGGTCGCCATTTTCCTGGATCAGCGAGATGCGGCTGATCTGCTCATTGGAAAACTGGTTGGTGGCGCGGGCCTCAAGCAAAACCTGCGCATTGATGGCGTAGACGATCTGCATGTGGCGCGGCAAAAGCCGCTCGAACAGCGGCACCGGCCAGCTTTCCAGCGCCTCTGGCAGCAGCGTGTGGTTGGTGTAGCCGAAGGTGCGCTTGGTAATATCCCAGGCCTGGTCGAAATCCATGCCATGGACGTCCATCAGCAGGCGCATCAGCTCCGGCACGGCGATCGCCGGATGGGTGTCATTGAGATGGATCGCCGCCTTGTCGGGCAGCGAGGCGAGATCGCCATACTGGCTGAGATGGCGCTGGACGATGTCCTGCAGCGACGCGGTGGAGAAGAAATATTCCTGCCGCAGCCGCAGTTCCTGGCCGGCCTTGTGGGAATCGGCGGGGTAAAGCACGCGCGACAAGGCATCGGCCTTGTTGCTTTCGGCCAGCGCGCCGATGTGGTCGCCGGCGTTGAACTTGTCGAGCAGGATCGGATCGACCGGCATGCCGGACCAAAGCCGCAGCGTGTTGACGCGGTTGGCGCGCCAGCCAACCACCGGCGTGTCGTAGGCGACGGCCTGGACATGCTCGGTCGGCTTCCAGACGTGACGCTCGAGCCGGCCATCCTTGGAGGTGATCGATTCCACCGAGCCGCCGAAGCCGACCTCGAAGGCACGCTCCCGCCGCTCAAACTCCCAAGGGTTGCCGTGGTCGAGCCAGGTTTCGGGCAGTTCGACCTGCCAGCCATCATGGATCTCCTGGCGGAACATGCCGTTGGCGTAGCGAATGCCGTAGCCATGCGCGGGAATGTCGACGGTCGCCATGCTTTCCATGAAGCAGGCGGCGAGCCGGCCGAGACCGCCATTGCCGAGCGCCGCATCCGGTTCGAGCCCGGCGATGAGGTCGAGGTCGACGCCCAGCGACTTGAGCGCTTCTCGCATATTGTCCATCAGGCCTAGATTGGAGAAGGCATCGCGCATCAGCCGGCCGATGAGGAATTCGAGCGACAGGTAATAGACGCGCTTTTCCTGCTGGGCGTAGGCCTCCTGCGTCGCCTGCATCCAGTGATCGACGATGCGGTCGCGCACGACCTTGATCGAGGCTGTCAGCCAATCATATTGCGTGGCAACGGAGGTGCCTTTGCCGACCCGGTATTTGAGAGCCAGCAAGACTTCGTCGGCCAGCGTCTTGGGATCGGGTATTTCGAGATCGGGGGCTTTGGCTGTCATTGTTCGCGTCATACTGCCTCTCGTGATCGTGCTGCGATCATACCGGCTTTCGCTCTCAGTCCCAGCCTATCCTAGTGCATCGCAACATACGTTCAATCGATTTAGACCAGCATGCCGCCAGTTCCCCTGCGGCAATTTATCCGTCGAGCGGATCAGGCAGCGAGTGCAGCCTCCGGCGGAACCTTCGCTCCGGTCATGAAGGCGACGGCGTCGGACATGGTATATTGCTTGGGATCGATGACGCATAGGCGGCGGCCGAGCCGATGGATATGGATGCGGTCGGCAACCTCGAAGACATGCGGCATGTTGTGCGAGATCAGCACGATCGGCAGGCCTCGCTTCTTGACGTCGAGGATCAGTTCCAGCACGCGGCGGCTCTCCTTGACGCCGAGTGCCGCAGTCGGTTCGTCCATGATCACCACGCGGCTGCCGAAAGCGGCGGCGCGCGCCACCGCAACGCCCTGGCGCTGGCCGCCGGACAGCGTTTCCACCGCCTGGCTGATGTTCTGGATGGTCATCAGCCCAAGCTCGGTGAGTTTGTCGCGGGCGCGCTTTTCCATTGCGGGCCGGTCGAGCATACGAAGCCAGTCGCCGAGGAAGCCGGGTTTGCGGATCTCGCGGCCGAGGAACATGTTGTCGGCGATCGACAGGGCCGGCGACAAAGCCAGGTTTTGGTAGACCGTCTCGATGCCCGCCTCGCGCGCCTCCATGGGCGATTTAAAAGCGACAGCCTTGCCTTCAAGACGGATCTCGCCTTCGTCGGGCACGGCGGCGCCGGAAATCGCCTTGATCAGCGATGATTTGCCGGCGCCATTGTCTCCGATGACGGCCAGGATTTCGCCGGGGTAGAGGTCGAAGTCGGCATTGTCGAGGGCGGTGACACGGCCATAGCGCTTGATCAGGCCGCGCGCGGTGAGGATGGGTTCCACGGTCATGCCGAAACCTTTCTGATCCATTGGTCGATCGCCACGGCGCCGATGATCAGCACACCGGTGAGCAGCACCTTCCATTGCGGATCGGCGCCCAGCATGTTGAGGCCCATCGAGACGACGCCGACGATCATCGCGCCGAAAAGGGTGCCCAGAATTGAGCCGCGCCCGCCGAACAGTGAAATGCCGCCGATCACCGTCGCGGTTATCGCCTGCAGGTTGTAGTCGGTGACGGCGGCTGACGGCGAGATCGAGCCGTTGCGGCCGATGGAAACCCAGGCAGCGAAAGCGGCGATCAACCCGGCAAGGGTGTAGACCGTCATCAACACTTTCTTGGTCTGGATACCAGACAGCTTCGCCGCCTCCTGATCATCGCCAACGGCGTAGACATGGCGGCCCCAGGCGGTGTGATTGAGCACGTACCAGAGGATCAAAACGAGCACGACCGTGGCGATGACGCCCAGTGTCAGCACCGCCGTGCCGATCTTGAAACTCAGGGCAAAGAGATGCAGCAGCGGCGCCTGGGCGTCGACATCGGTATCGCGGATCGTCTCGTTGGCCGAATAGATGAAGTTCGTCGCCATGACGATGTTCCAGGTGCCGAGCGTGACGATGAACGGCGGCAGCTTCATGTAGGCGACCAGCAAACCGTTGAGCAGGCCGCAGGCTGCGCCGGCGGCAAGCCCGATGGGCACTGCGAGCACGGCCGGCATGCCGTAGCTGACCGCGCAATTGCCCATGATCACGGCTGAAATCACCATGATCACGCCGATCGACAGGTCGATGCCGGCGGTCAGGATGACCAGTGTCTGCGCGGCACCGAGGATGCCGACGATGGCGATCTGCTGCAGGATCAGCGTCAGCGTATAGGATGAGAAGAAACGCCCGCCAATGGCGATGCCGAAAATTACGATCGACAGGACCAGCACAATCAGCGGCACCGCCGCCGGCGTGGAGTGCAGGAAATGCTGGATGCGCTTGACGGCCGATTTGTGCTCGTCAAAGGCGGCAACGCTTGTGTCGCTGCTCGAGAGAACCTTCTCGAATTCCTGTGCTTGAGCCATGTTTCCTCCCCTGGGCTTCAGCTCCATGCCGAGACCCGCTCGCGCCTGTCCGGTCTGCTGCCGGGATTATTCGCGTGACGCATCGTCCACCCGAAGCGGCCGGGGATCAAGCCCCCGGCCGTCAGCTTGTCGCTGGCTGTCAGACAGCCATCAGCCCCAGCACTTGGCGAGGCCTTCCTTGGTGTCGATCGACTTCACGCCATTGGCCGGCTTGTCGGTGACGAGGTTGACGCCGGTGTCGAAGAAGTTCTTGCCTTCGGTCGGCTTCGGCTTGGCGCCGTCCTTGGCGAAGGCGGCGATCGCCTCGATGCCGAGTGCCGCCATCTGCAGCGGGTATTGCTGCGAGGTGGCGCCAATGACGCCTTCGGTCACCGACTTCACGCCGGGGCAGCCGCCATCGACCGAGACGATCAGCACCTGGCTTTCGAGACCGACCGCCTTGAGCGCCTGGTAGGCGCCGACAGCGGCGGGCTCGTTGATGGTGTGGATGACGGTGATGGAGTTGTCCTTCTGCAGAAGGTTTTCCATCGCCTTGCGGCCGCCTTCTTCATTGCCGTTGGTGACGTCGTGGCCGACGATGCGGGCATCGTCCTCATCGCCGATCTTGTTGGGATCCTTCACGTCGATGCCGAAGCCCATCATGAAGCCCTGGTCGCGCAGCACATCCACGGTCGGCTGTGAGGGGGTCAGGTCGAGGAAACCGATCTTGGCGTCCTTGGCCTTGTCGCCGAGGGTCGCGGCTGCCCAGGCGCCGATCAGCTTGCCGGCTTCCAGATTGTCCGTCGCGAAGGTCGCGTCGGCGGCATCGATCGGGTCCAGCGGGGTATCGAGCGCGATCACCAGCAGGCCGGCGTCACGCGCCTTCTTCACCGTCGGCACGATGCCCTTGGTGTCGGACGCGGTGATCAGGATGCCCTTGGCGCCGTCGGCGATGCAGCTTTCGATCGCCGCCACCTGGCTCTCGCTGTCGCCGTCGATCTTGCCGGCATAGGTCTTGAGGTCGACGCCAAGTTCCTTGGCCTTGGCGGTCGCGCCCTCCTTCATCTTGACGAAGAAGGGGTTGGTGTCGGTCTTGGTGATCAGGCAGGCGCCGACGCCGGCGGCCGATGCTGTCGAAGCAAACGCCATCAGGCCGAGGCCCGCCGCGGCGAACACGGTGGACTTCAATAATGCTTTGGTCACGATCTTCCTCCCATGGAACTATGCGGATGCCGCCAACCGGCATCTCGAGCGCATCCACTGAAGTTCTCCCAGTGTGGACGCGCCCTCAAATGACACCAGCGGGAGCCGCCTGTCAATAATTAAATCACTCTTATTTATTATTGACAGCTTTGCGCGGTTCACTCATTCTGCCGCAAAAGCAGTAAGAATAAACCAAGGGAAGGAACAAGGGTGGAGACCGGCATTGCGAGGCACGGTTCGCCCGAGGCGGCCGCCAGCCGTCTCCACCGTGGCACCAACCAGAGCGGCATGCGCGACCACAATGAGCGGCTGGTGCTGTCGTTGGTTCGCCAGCACGGCAGCTTGGCCAAATCAGACATTGCGCGCATGACCGGGCTTTCAGCGCAGACCGTCTCGGTCATCATGCGCGAACTGGAGGAAGACAGCCTGCTGCTGCGCCAGGCGCCGTTGCGCGGCAAGATCGGCCAGCCCTCCATCCCGATGGCGCTGAACCCCGAAGGCGCCTTCTTCATCGGCCTCAAGATCGGCCGCCGCAGCGCCGAACTGGTGCTGATCGATTTCCTCGGAACTGTGCGTTCCATGCTGCAGCACTCCTACCGCTATCCGGCGCCGCGCGAGACGGTGGAGTTCGTGACATCAGGCATGACGACGATGCGCGCCGAACTGACACCTGCGCAGGACAAGCGCATTGCCGGGCTCGGCATCGCCATGCCGTTCGAACTGTGGAACTGGGCCGACACCGCCGGCGCGCCACGCGACATCATGGACGAATGGCGCCATCGCGACATTCGCTCCGATATCCAGGCGCAATGCGAATTCCCGGTCTATCTGCAGAATGACGCGACGTCGGCCTGCGGCGCCGAACTGGTGTTCGGCCAGACCGGCGGCGCGCGCGACTTCGTCTATTTCTACATCGGCGCCTTTGCCGGCGGCGGCATCGTGCTCAATGGCCGGCTTTTTGGCGGACCGACAGGCAATGCCGGGGCGCTGGGTTCGATGCCGGTGCCGGGACCAGACGGCAAGCCGACGCAGCTCATCGACGTCGCCTCGATCGCCATGCTGGAAAAGGCGCTTAACGCACGCGGCATTGACGGCTCCTATCTCTGGACCTCGCCGCAGGAATGGGGCGAGATCGGCGCCGATCTGGACGACTGGATTGCCACCGCCTCGCAGGCGCTTGCCTACGCCATTGTCGCGGCGTCCTCGGTGATCGATTTCGAGGCCGCGGTGATCGATGGCTGGATGCCGCTCGCCGTACGCCGCCGGCTCGTCGATGCCGTCAGGCAGGCGATCGGCACCATTGACGGCGAAGGCCTGAAGCTTCCGGTGGTGCGCGAAGGCACCGTCGGCATCCATGCCCGGGCGCTGGGCGGCGCCAGCCTGCCGCTGTCCGAACGCTTCCTCATCGGTTCGAACACCATTTCCCGGAGCACCTGAATGCTGATCGGTATTCCGTCGCTGCTCGGTCCGGAGCTTCTGGCGACATTGCGCGCCATGGGCCATGGCGACGAGATCGCGCTTGTCGACGGCAACTATCCGGCGGAAGAACAGGCAAACAGGCTGATCCGCGCCGACGGTCTTCACCTCATACCGGTGCTTGACGCCATTTTGAGCGTGCTGCCGGTGGACGACTTCGTGCCGGAAGCGCTGTTTCGTGCCTCGGTAAAAGGCGATCCCTCGGTCGCCGATCCGGTCCACCATGAAATCGAAACGATCTGCACCAGGCGCGCGCCGGGCCGCAAGGTGGTTGCGCTGGCGGGCGCCGACTTCTATGCACGCGTCCGGTCGGCATATGCGATCGTCGGGACCAGCGAACCCCGGCTCTACGCCAACATCATCATCCGCAAGGGCGTGATCTATCCGCCGGAGAACAAGAAATCATGATCCTCTGCTGCGGCGAAGCCCTGATCGACATGCTGCCGCGCACCACGACACAGGGCGAGCCGGCCTTTGCGCCCTATGTCGGCGGCGCGGTGTTCAACACGGCGATCGCGCTTGGCCGCCTCGGCGCGCCCGCCGGCTTCTTTTCCGGCCTGTCGTCGGATCTGTTCGGCGGCCAGTTCCGCGAGGCGCTCGGCGCAAGCAAGGTCAGCTCCACCTATGCGCACACCTCCCCTCGCCCGACCACGCTCGCCTTCGTGCGGCTCACCAACGGCCAGGCGACCTACACTTTCTACGACGAAAACACCGCCGGGCGCATGCTGACGACAGAGGATCTGCCGAAACTGGGCGCCGAGATCGAAGCCATGCTGTTTGGCGCCATCAGCCTGATTTCGGACCCGGCGGGTGCTGCCTACGAAGAATTCATGAAACGCGAGCACGAACGCCGCGTCATGATGCTCGACCCCAACATCCGGCCGAACTTCATCCCCGACAAAGCCAAGCACCTCCGGCGCATCCGCTCGATGATGGCGATGGCCGACATCGTGAAGCTATCGGATGAGGATCTGCACTGGTTCGGCGAGGCCGGCTCGCATGAGGACGTCATCCGCAACTGGCTGGATCGCGGCCCGAAGCTGATCGTCGTTACCCACGGCAGCGAAGGTGCCGTCGGCTACAGCAGGGAACACAAGGTCACGGTGATGCCGCATAAGGTGGAGGTGGTCGACACGGTCGGCGCCGGCGACACTTTCAATGCCGGCATTCTGGCCTCGCTGCACGAGCAAGGCCTGCTCACCAAGGCCGGGATCGGCGGCCTTTCGGAGGACGCCATCCGTCAGGCGCTGGCGCTCGGCGCCAAAGCGGCGGCGGTGACCGTGTCGCGGGCCGGCGCCAACCCGCCCTGGCGGCACGAAATCGCCTGATCCACGCTTAGTCCGCCGCCAGCCGCTGCAAGCAGCCGATCACTTTATGTTTCCGCGAGCCGGAAAGACGGACTGATCAGCCGGATTAATAGGCGGCGAAGCCCGGATTTCCGGCATCTTGCGGCAATGCAGGGAAAGCCTGAAGTAACAGGCTGCGACACCTAGACAACCCGTCCCGCGGCCGGTCCGGCTTTCTAGACCGGCCCAACTCTGGTACCAGCGGCCCGGTTAAGTTGTTGTTTCTGTGCGTGTCATTGTCCCCGGGGCAGCCCGCACCACACCGTTTTGAGGCCGACATGCAGTTCATCGATCTTGGCGCGCAGCGCGAACGTATCCGCGACCGGCTGAAGGCCGCGATCGACAATGTCGTCGAGGAAGGCCGCTATATCCTCGGACCGCAAGTCACCGAATTCGAAAACAAGCTCGCAGCCTATATCGGCACCAAGCATGTCGTGGCCTGCGCCAACGGCACCGACGCGCTGCTGTTGCCGCTGTTTGCCGCCGGTATCAGCCCCGGCGACGCGGTGTTCGTGCCGAGCTTCACCTTTGCCGCGACGGCGGAAGTGGTGGCGCTTGCCAAGGCCGAACCAGTGTTCGTCGATGTCGAGGCCGAGACCTACAACATCGACATCGCCAGCCTCGAGGCGGCGATCGCCATGATCAAGAAGGAAGGCCGGCTGAAGCCGAAGGCGATCATTCCCGTCGACTTGTTTGGGCTTGCCGCCAACTACGAGGCGATCATGGCGATTGCCAGGCGCGAAGGGCTGCTGGTGATCGAGGATGCGGCGCAGTCGATCGGCGGTTCGGCCGACGGCACAATGTGCGGCGCCTTCGGCCATGTCGGCTCGACCAGCTTTTATCCGGCCAAGCCGCTGGGCTGCTACGGCGATGGCGGCGCGATGTTCACCAATGACGACGCGCTGGCCGACCAGCTGCGCTCGTTTGCGTTCCACGGTAAGGGCGGGACGCAGTATGACAATGTCCGCGTCGGCATCAATTCACGCCTCGACACCATCCAGGCGGCGATCCTGATCGAGAAACTCGCCATCCTCGAAGACGAGATGGTCGCCCGCCAGGTCGTGGCCAAGCGCTACGCCGAAGGTCTCGGCGACATCGTCAAGGCGTCACGCAATCTGGGCGGTGGCCGCTCGGCCTGGGCGCAATACGCCATCGAGACGCCGAAGCGCGACGGGTTGAGGGCGCATCTCGGCGAAAAGGGCATCCCTTCGGTGATCTATTATGTGAAGCCGCTGCACGAGCAGGTCGCCTATCGCGACTATCCGCGCACGCCGACCGGGCTTGCGGTTTCGGAGGAACTGCCGAAGCGCATCCTGTGCCTGCCGATGCATCCCTATCTCAGCGAAGCCGACCAGGACCGCATCATCGAGACGATCCGCAACTACATTGGCTCGAACTCGGCGCATGTAGCGGCGGCGTAAGTTACGCCGCGTCCGCCGCCTTCCCGCTCGCAATAAAATGCGGGTTGGCGAAATCCTCGTCGTCGCTCTGTTTGCGCTTGCCATAGGTGAGCGGCTCGCCGTCCAGCGTGCGCGTCATGCCGCCGGCGGCGCGCAGTACGGCGTCGCCGGCCGCCGTGTCCCATTCCATGGTGCGGCCGAAGCGCGGATAGATGTCGGCTTCGGCTGCGGCGAGCAGGCAGAATTTCAGCGATGAGCCGACCGAGACGATCTCGGCGGCGCCGAGAT
The DNA here is from genome assembly GCF_000502555.1 of Mesorhizobium sp. LNJC394B00. Classification (NCBI taxonomy): domain Bacteria; kingdom Pseudomonadati; phylum Pseudomonadota; class Alphaproteobacteria; order Hyphomicrobiales; family Phyllobacteriaceae; genus Mesorhizobium; species Mesorhizobium sp. LNJC394B00. The sequence continues at coordinate 330,009 of NZ_AYWH01000001.1, read as the reverse complement.
CCTTGATGAAGGCTTCGGTCTCCGGGGTGTTGTGCGAGCGGCTGGCAACGACCGCCAGCGGCGTGACCGCCCTCCTAACCGAAATCCGCCGGCGGCCGACGATACGGAAGTCGCCATCGACCTCGATTGCTTCGGCCCAGCCCGGCCGTCCAGAGAAGAACCGCCCGCTGCACGGTGCGAAGACGACGCCGATCTCCGGCACGCCGTGCCGGACAAGCGCGATGTTGACGGTGAAATCGGTCCGGCGGTTGACGAATTCCTTCGTTCCATCGAGCGGATCGATCAGGAAGAAGGCGCCATCCAGATCGGGCGGCACAATGCCTTCGGCGACCTCTTCCTCGGCCACGCAGGGAATATCGGGATAGGCCGCACGCAGGCCGGCGAGGATGATCGTCTCGCTCTCGCGGTCGGCTTCCGTGACCGGCGAGGAGTCCGACTTGCTGTCGACCGCGCAGCCGGCCTTGAAGACCCGCATCACCTCGCGTCCGGCTTCGAGCGCCAGGCGCTCGAACACGTCGAGCATCACTTCGTCGTCAGATGCCGCCGCCGCTGTCATATTGGTCTTCGGCAATGTCGCGCTCATTCAGCCAGTGTTCCAGAGCCTCTACCATCTCCTCGGCCGTCTTGCCGAGTGTCTTGAGATGGATTTCGGGATTTTCGGGAGCTTCATACGGGGAATCGACGCCGGTGAAGTTCTTGATCTCGCCATTCAGCGCCCGTGCGTAAAGGCCTTTCGGGTCGCGTCGGGCGCATTCCTCGAACGGCGTATCGACGAACACTTCGACGAACTCGCCGTCGGCCATCAACTCCCTGGCCATGCGCCGCTCGGCGCTGAAGGGGGAAATGAAGGAGACGATGACGATCAGCCCGGCATCGGCCATCAGCTTTGCCACTTCGGCGACACGGCGGATGTTTTCGACCCGATCGGCGTCGGTGAAGCCGAGATCGCGGTTGAGGCCGTGGCGGACATTGTCGCCGTCGAGAATGTAGGTGTGGCGCCCGGAAGCGAACAGCTTCTTCTCGAGCAGGTTGGCGATGGTCGACTTGCCCGAACCGGAAAGGCCGGTGAACCAGAACACGGCGGGACGCTGGCTCTTCAAGTCGGAACGGCCACGCTTGCCGACATCGAGCGACTGCCAGTGGATGTTTTCGGCGCGGCGCAAGGTATGCAGGATCATGCCGGCGCCGACCGTGGCATTGGTGATGCGGTCGATCAGGATGAAGGCGCCGGTATCGCGGTTGTCGGCGAAGGTGTCGAAGGCGATCGGCGCCCGGGTCGAGATGTTGCAGATGCCGACTTCGTTCATCTCGAGCGACTTCGCCGCCTCGCGAGCGAAGTCGTTGACGTTGACGCGGTATTTCAGGTCGGTGACGGTGGCGCTGGTCTGGTCGGTCTCGGTGCGCAGTATATAGGAGCGTCCCGGCAGCAGCGCTGCCTCGTCGAACCAGACGATGTTGGCGGCGAACTGGTCGGCGACCTGCGGCCGTGCCGCCGGCGACACCAGCATGTTGCCTCTGGAGACCTCGACCTCGTCATCGAGCACAAGGGTGATGGCCTGGCCGGCCACCGCCTGGGCAAGATCGCCGCCTTGCGCGACGATGCGCTTGACCCGCGAGGCCTTGCCGGATTTGGCGACCACCACCTCGTCGCCCTGCGCGACGGAGCCGGACGCGATGGTGCCGGCAAAGCCGCGGAAGTCGAGATTGGGCCGGTTGACATACTGCACCGGAAACCGGAACGGCAGTTCGACCGCGGCCTCGTCGACCGATATAGTTTCGAGATGCTCGATCAGCGACGGGCCGGAATACCACGCCGTCTTGCCGGAGCGGCTGGTGACATTGTCGCCATAGCGGGCCGACATCGGGATCGGCACGATCGTCTGGAAGCCGAGCTCGTGCGAGAACTGCCGGTAATCCTCGACGATACGGTCGAACACCGCCTGGTCGAAATCGACGAGGTCGATCTTGTTGACGGCAAGCACGATATGGCGGATGCCGAGCAGCGAAGCGATGATCGAGTGGCGCCGGGTCTGGCGCAGCACAGCCTGGCGCGCATCGATCAGCACGATGGCGAGATCGGCAGTCGATGCGCCGGTCGCCATGTTGCGGGTGTACTGTTCATGGCCGGGCGTGTCGGCGACGATGAACTTGCGCTTGGGCGTGGCGAAGAAGCGGTAGGCGACGTCGATGGTGATGCCTTGCTCGCGCTCGGCCTCGAGGCCGTCGACCAGAAGCGCGAAGTCGATGTCGTCGCCAGTGGTGCCGTGCTTGCGGGAATCGCGCTCGAGTGCGGCGAGCTGGTCCTCGAAGATCTGCTTTGTGTCGGACAGAAGACGGCCGATCAGCGTCGACTTGCCGTCGTCGACCGAGCCGCAGGTGAGGAAGCGCAGCAGCGACTTCTTCTCCTGCGCCGCCATGTATTCGCGCACGCCGTCGGTGGGAGCGAGGCTCTTGGCCAGGATATGGCGCATGCTCAGAAATATCCCTCGCGCTTCTTCTTTTCCATCGAGCCGGCTTCATCGCGGTCGATGAGGCGGCCCTGGCGCTCGGAGGTGCGCGCCGTCAGCATCTCGCCGACGATGGCTTCGAGCGTGTCCGCGTCGGATTCGATGGCGCCGGTCAGCGGATAACAGCCGAGCGTGCGGAAACGCACCAGACGGTTCTCCATCGTCTCACCGGGGCGCAATTGCATGCGATCGTCATCCTTCATGATCAGCATGCCGTCGCGTTCGACCACCGGCCGCTCCTTGGCGAAATAGAGCGGCACGATCGGGATGTTTTCCTGCAGAATGTACTGCCAGATATCGAGCTCGGTCCAGTTCGACAGCGGAAACACGCGGATCGATTCGCCCGGCGCGATGCGGGTGTTGAAGATCTTCCACATCTCCGGCCGCTGGTTCTTCGGGTCCCAGACATGCTGGGCGTTGCGGAAGGAAAAGATGCGCTCCTTGGCGCGCGACTTCTCCTCGTCGCGCCGAGCCCCGCCGAAGGCAGCGTCAAAGCCGTATTTGTCGAGCGCCTGGCGCAACGCCACCGTCTTCATGACATGGGTGTGGGTGTTCGAGCCATGGTCAAAGGGGTTGATACCGTCGCGCACGCCGTCTTCATTGACGTGGACCAGCAGGTCGAAGCCGAGCTTCTGCGCCATCTGGTCGCGAAAGGCGATCATCTCGCGGAACTTCCAGGTGGTGTCGACATGCAGGAAGGGGAAAGGCGGCTTGGCCGGATAGAAGGCCTTCATCGCCAGATGCATCAGCACGGAGGAATCCTTGCCGACGGAATAGAGCATCACCGGCTTGGAGAAGGAGGCGGCAACCTCACGGAAGATGTGGATGGACTCGGCCTCGAGCCGCTGCAGGTGCGTAAGCGCGATGTTCATGGACTGTGAGCGTTCTCTCGTGCAATCCAGACCTTGCATCAGATGGATCGGGCGTCCTTTTCAGCCGCCCGGTTCAAGCTTCACTGCTGGACACTATCGGTTCGTGCCGGCGTTCTAGCAGATCGCCACCTGATATAACAACGCTGGAAAGGCCGGCGGCCACACCGATCGGCAACGAATTTTCCATGAAAAGCCTAGAATCCGAAAATTCCTGCCCGACGGAGCGATAGCATTCAAAGGCCGGGAAAAATCTTGCCTGGACCGAAAGAAACGCCGGCCGGACCTCGTCGCACTTTCGAAAACCGCACCCAGCCGCTATACCGGCTCCTGAACCTGCGCCGGGCGGCATGCCGCAAATGCCGCCGCCAAACATTGTCCGTCGCCACGCGACCCAGCGCATTGTGAACCAGAGCATTGACCCCGATCTCCGCCATCAAGCAGCACGTTTCGCCGTCACGGATCAACGTCACCTTCTCCATTTTGTGCTTCTTTTTCCCGCCGGTACTGGGATCGGCGGTCAGCTTTTTGTTCAATGGCGGCGGCCTGTGGTCGGTGCTTCTGCTTGCGCTGAAAAGACGGCGTTTCAACATCGACCGGCCGATGACCGCGATGACGGTGGCCATCTATGCCTATTGCGCAGCCAGCGTGCTCGCCTCCATCGTCAACAATTCGATCGCCAGGGATGCGCCGCATCTGGCAGGGCTGATCACCTTCCTGTTTTTCCCTGTCTCATACGCGACCTGGAGCATTACCGAGAAAACCACGCTGACGCGCATCGTCGTGCTGGCGAGCGCCGCCGCCTGTTTTGGCGCCCTGCTGCTGGCGGTCGTGCAATATCACGGGCTGGGCATACGGGCCGAAGGCGGCGCCGGCAATCCGATCGTGTTCGCGACCGTCGCCTGCCTCAGCATGATGATGTGCCTGGCAGGCGCCTTATCGGGTGTCGAAAAGAACAGGGCGTTGCTGGCCTGCGCGACACTGGCCGGCGCGGTCGACATTGTCTATTCGGGGTCGCGGATCATCTGGCTGGCGATGCTGGTGGCCGGCATCGCGGTCCTGCTGATCAACCGTCGCAAGCTCAACAACAGAAACGCCATTCGGCTTTTGCTGATTGCGGGCGCGATCGGCATCGTCATCGCGGTCATTGGTCTCCCCATCATTTCCGAGCGCGCGGCCTTCCTGTTCAGCGACTGGGATGCGCTCGCCACGAAGGGCGACCACACGACCGCGCTCGGCTTGCGCGCAGCACTTTGGCAGATTGGGCTGAGCGCCTTCCACGACATGCCGATTTTCGGTCACGGCATTGCTGCAAGCCGTGAGCTGATAAAGGATGGATTCCACAATCAGTTCCACATGCCGTCCACGGGCTTCAGCCATTTTCACAATGGCTTCCTGACTGCATTGGTGGAGGCCGGGCTGCTTGGAGCCGTAACGCTCGCGGCTGTGTTCTTCGTTGCCGCGAGAAACGCGGCCATCGTGCTGCGCACCAGCACGGACGCGATCGAGCGGTTCGGCGCCACGATGATTGTCGTCACTGCGATCACCTACCTCATCGGCGGCCTGACCGGCATTCTGGTCGGCCACGACATCCTCGATGCCACACTGATGGTGTTCCTGGTGTCCGGGACATATCTTGCATCGGGCCGGCAACAAATGCTGCCGGAACAACAGGCACCGGCCCCGGCGCCCCAGGCAAGCCGGCCGTGAAAGTGCTGGTCACAGGCGCGACGGGTTTCATCGGCAGGCAGGTCGTCAACCAGCTGCGCGAAGCCGGGTTCGGGGTGCGCATGGCATCGCGCCACCCGGAACGGCTCGATCCCGTGAGCGATGCGGTTTTGTTGCCGGAATTCGACGCGCCGGCCCAGGCATTCCAGGCGCTGATGCGAGATGTCACCCATGTCGTCCACTGTGCGGCGCTCAACAATGACCGCAAGGCGAGCGAAGCCGACTTCATGGCAGCCAACGCGACACTGACCGCGCAGCTGGCGCGCGCGGCCGCCTCGCGGACAAGCGGGCGCTTCATCTATCTGTCGTCGATCCGGGCAGTAGCCGGTCCCGGTTTCAGCGGAACGATCAGCGAGGCGACGCTCCCTGCCCCGCAATGCGCCTACGGGCGCTCGAAACGCGAAGGCGAGATCAAGACACTGGAAGCCTATGCGTCCAGGCCCTCCGATGCCACGGCGCTGCGCCTGCCGCCGGTCTATGGCGAAGGCATGAAGGGAAACCTGCGTGGAATGATGCGGGCTGCCGCCATTGCCTTACCATTGCCCTTAGGCGCTTTCACCGCAGTTCGTTCGCTGATATCGCGCGACGCGGTGGCTGGCGCCGTGGCGCATCTTTTGACTCGTCCCACGCCACCGCGCCCGACCTATGTCCTGGGCGATGCTTCCCCCGTTGCGATGTTCGAAATCTTGACTGCATTCAGGCACGGATACGACGTTCCGACCCGGCTCGTTCCTGTGCCGGCCTGGCCATTCAGGCTGTTCGCCACACTGCTAGGCAGAAAAGCAGCGTACGACGCTTCCATGGCGACACAGATTTGCGACCCGTCACTGCTGATCTCGGAAGGCTGGATGCCGGAAACCGACACGCTCGGCCGGATTGAGGAACTTGCACGACAGGCCCGTCAGGTCCGGTAGATTGTGCCAAGCAGGATTTTGACGTCGAGTCCGATCGAGGCCCCCCTGAGATATTCGGCATCCGTTTCGGCGCAGAGTTTCGGATCCGACATGTCGATGCCTTTCATCTGTGCCAGCCCGGTAATGCCCGGAAGTGCGGCAAGCACACCCAATTGCCTGCGGCGTTCGATCAATTCGGTTTGCGTGGGCAGGCATGGACGCGGCCCAACCAGGCTCATCTCACCCTTGAGCACGTTCCAGAGCTGCGGCAGCTCGTCGATCTTGAATTTCCGCAGCACCTTGCCGACGGCAGTGACGGAAATTGCCGGCGCCTGATGCGAGGGCAGAGACGGCGTTCCCACAACCATCGTGCGCAGCTTGTGGCAGGCAAACGGCACCCCGTGCTGGCCGACACGGGTTTGAGAGAAGAGTGCCGGTCCAGGCGACGTCGTCCTGATTGCCAGCATGGCAAGCAGGACGAAAGGCGAGGCCAGTGGCAGCAGCAGCGCCGCCACCGCCAGGTCGAAAGCTCGCTTGGGTTCCCTCATGGCCGTGTCTGCATGCTCTAGATCCGCCGCCAGATGAAGGCCAGATAGAGCCCAAGTGTACCAGCCAGCGTCTGCCGGTAGACGCCGCTTTTCCGGAGAAGGCGCAGGCGTCGCAAGATACCGCCCTTTCGCGCCCTGATGAACAGGCCGAGGCAGGCGGCGGCATCCCTCGTGAGGATGTCGCGATTGACCGCCAGGCCGCTCAGATTGTGATCGGTCCAGACGGCGAACTCGCCCCTGAAGAGGCGCCCCAGCCGCGACAGCCTCGCCTTCCACGACACGTTGGCGCCGACCAAGTTTGCCTCATGCTGGCGGTAGCGCACCAGCGGTCGCGGGTCATAGCGGACAATGCCGCCGGCAGCCGTGACGATCAGATAGGTCCACCAGTCATGGCTGACGAACTCGGTCCTTGCCGATGCCTTTGCCAGCAACTTTCGCGCGGCGCGGTTGATCATCATCGTGTTGCCGCCGGCAATGCTTTGCACAAGCGCATTGCGAAATGCGGGTGGATGCTGGAACAGCGGCGAATACCCTTGCGCTGCTCCGGTTTCGGACATGGTCGCGGTTCTGGAGCAAAACAGCAGCGGCGTTCCGGCATCGTGCCATTGCATCCAGGCAATGGCGCTCTCCAGCCTGTCCGGCTCCCAGATGTCGTCCTGGTCGCAGAAGGCGTAGTAGTCGGCCTCGATACGCGGATCGATGATCATCGCGCGGAAATTGGCGGCAAAGCCTTGGCGAGGACCATTCGACAGGGTCAACCGGCCCTTGGACCAGCGGCTCTGCCAGGCGCCGATAATGGCCGAAGTGCCGTCTGTCGAACCGTCGTCGGAAACCCAGAGGTCGACAACAGGATGCGATTGCGCAGCCAGCGACGCGAGCTGCTCGTCAAGGAAAGCCGCGCCATCTTTCGTGCCCAGCAGCACGGCCACGCGCTGATCTTGTCTGCTCACTGGTTCAAAATCATCTGCAAACGCCTGGGAACGGCCATCGGATCGGTTTCAATAGCCAATCCCGGTCGATCAGGACAGGCTCTTTGTTTTGACGCAATCCCGGACGGAAAACCGCTCCACACTTTTCCTGGAATTGCTCTAACCAGCTTGCCCGACTGTTTTCGCAACGGTTTCCCGGCGTGCGTCACTTGGAGGCTCTTCCGCCTGATAGAGGCCGGCCATGACGGCGAGCGCCGAGGCCTTGTCCTGATCGCCCATGGCCGCCTGCAGCAATGTCAGCGCCGCCTGGACCTTGGGCCATCCCACGACATCGGTCCTGAGGCCGAAGATCTTGGGGATATCCAGCGCGACGATCTCCTCATTGCCGCCATGCAGCACTTCGTGAAGCTTCTCGCCCGGCCTGATCCCGGTGAAACGGATCGGAATGTCGATGTAGGGGCTTTTGCCGGCCATGCGGATCATGGTTTCAGCGACTTCGAGGATCGGCACCGGCTTGCCCATGTCGAGCATGTAGATGGCGTAGTCGTCCTTGCCCTGGCGCCGCTCGGCGTCGGCCGCCGACATGATGACGAGGTCGACGGCTTCGGCCACCGTCATGAAGTAGCGGGTCATGCGGCGATCGGTGATGGTGACCGGACCGCCGGCCTCGATCTGCGCCTGGAAGATGGTGGCGACCGAGCCATTGGAGCCGAAGACATTGCCGAACCGCACGGCGATGAACTTGGTGCCGGAGCGACGGCCGCTGGGCCCGGTGGCGTGCGTTTCGTGCAGCGAAGAGACGATCTGCTCGGCGGCGCGTTTCGTCATACCGAGCACCGAGGTCGGATCGACCGCCTTATCGCTGGAAATCAACAGGAACTGCGGCACCCCGCATTTGGCGGCAACCTCGGCGCAGACGAGGGTGCCCAAAATGTTGGTCTGGATCGCCGATTCCCAATTTTCCTCGAGCAGCGGCACATGTTTGAGCGCGGCGGCATGGAAGATGATGTCGGGCTTGAAATGGCTGACGACGCGGGTGATCTGGCGCCGGTCTGTGACATCGACGATGCGGCTCTTGAGCCGGACATGGTCCTTTTCGTCAACCTGCTGGTCGAGCTGGAAAATACCGAACTCCGAGATATCGGCGACCAGAACCGCCTCGGCGCCAAGTTCCAGCGACCGCTTGACCAGGATGCGACCGATTGAGCCGGCGCCGCCGGTGACCAGGACGCGCTTGCCACCGATAAAGCCGCCGATCCGCTCAATATCGGAAGCAACTGTGGAGCGGCGCAGGATGGTTTCCATCTCGACAGCGTCGAGTACCAGCTTTCCGCCTTGGCCGAGCTCCGAAACGCCGGAGAATTGGACGACGGCGATACCGCTGTGACGGGCGACACGGACCAGTTCCGAATATTCCTCGATCTCGCGTTCGGTGCCATTGCCGAAAATCAGCATGTCGAGGCTTTTGGTGCCTCTTGCATATTCTTCGAGGACCTCGACCAGGCGGGGCCGCACGGCCACCACCGGAACGCCCTGTATCTGCGTGCCCAACGGCGCGCCGTTCTCGATGGCCATGATGCCGGCGATGGAATATTCGGCCGGCTCGGCCGTGCGTGTGAAGCGGATGATGACGTCTGCTTCGCCAAGCCTGCCGACGAACAGCGCTTGTTTGATCGCCGCATTGTTTGCGTTGCGGCTCAGGATTCGCCAGCTCGCCCCGTCGCGCAGGAACCGGTAATAGAGCCGAGGCGCCGATATGATGGTGAAGGAGACGAGGAAAAAGACGATGAACTGGCGCTCGTTGAGGCCGGTCACCGGCTGAAACCATCGGACCGCCAGCGAGACGACATAGAGCGTGACGGTCAGGATCGCGCAGCTCTTCAGGATGTTGAAGAAGTCCGGCGTGGAGGCGAAACGCCACACGGTGTTGTAGAGGCCGCAATAGCGAAACAAGAGATGGCTGAGAAGAACAATGCTCACCCAGCACGCCAGGCCCGGCCAGGAGAGCGCATCGAATGAAAGTCTCGACTGCGAAAGCCCGAGACTCAGCGCCACCGCGACCAAGACCATGACCAGGTCCTGGATCATTATAATGGCGCGCCGCATCTTCGGCCGAAGTCCCGATACGGCTTGTACGTATGATGTCATTGGGTAGTACTGAACTCCAGGCGCGGGTATATCAATACCGGACAGGCACCGGATGGAACATCATCCGTCACCACTCCAGATTGCAAATTCCAAGTCCCTTGCCCAGCTATCGCAATAGCGCGGAGTCGGGGGTATCGCCAGATGTTTTTGACGAATATGTGATCAAAGGTGAATGCGGCTGTTCCGGACCAATCGCAATTGGCTGAACTGTGGCCTTTCAGGACAATTGTACAGGTCCAAAAGACATTGCTAATGGTTGCGCTCAAGATATTGCTGGGCTTCACTAAGCCGCAATCATTTGCCATACGCTCGTCGCAATGGCTATGAAATGTCCCTCGCCTCATGTGGCCATCGGACATACGAAGCGACCAAGAACGGATTGCGACACCAACAATGATTTTGGCACTGAACGGCGCCCTCGACGATATCAGCAAGGCTATGAGGCTGCATCGGGTCTGGATTGCGCTTGCTCACGAAGATATCGGCGACCAGCACAGACGCACGACACTTGGCCCGCTTTGGCTGCTGGTCAATTACATCGCGTTCGTCGGCACATTCGTTTTCGTGTTCCAGCCTGCCGGTAAGGATGCCGCAGGCTATTCCGCCTATGTCGCAATAGGCCTGATGGTCTGGTTCTACCTGATGGAAATCATCTCCTTGAGTGTTTCCCTCTTCCAGCGTGAGGAGAGCTTCATAGAGGGCACGACCCTGCCCCTGTTTGTGTACGTGATGCGGATGACGGTTCAGTCCGTCATTCGCGTGGGCTATGCGATCGCAGGTTGCATCGTGATTCTGCTCCTGAGCGGCTCGGGACTTACCCCCGCATGGCTATGGTCGCTTGCAGGGCTACTCCTGATCCTGTTCGCCACTCCAGCTGTCATCACGGTCTTCGCCTTCCTCGGCGCATTTTTTCCCGACAGCCAGTTCATCGTCGGCAACATCATGCGAGTCGGGATGTTTTTTACGCCTGTCTTCTGGATCTACAGCGGACAGGACGGCATACAGAAATACGCCTACCACTGGAATCCATTCAGCTATTTCCTGGAAATCGTGCGCGAGCCGATCACGAACGGCGCGTTTCCGATGCACGCATTCGCCGTAACGGTCTATATTTCCTTGTTCATGTGGGCGATTGCATTGTTGCTGCTTGGCCGATATCGCAGGCAAGTTGTTTTCCTGATTTGAGTTTTTTCGATGGTTTCTATCAAGCTGGATAACGTCAGTCTGGTCTACAAACTGCACGAAAAGTTGACGCTTTCCGCGCCGGATCGGCGTATGGGCGGACCAGGCGGCAGGATTGAGAGTTCAGGCAGAAACCAGTTCGTGCAGGCGCTCGACGGCGTCAGTTTCCAGCTCAAGGCCGGCGACCGATTAGGCTTGGTCGGCCCAAATGGAGCGGGCAAGACGACACTACTCAAGGTGCTCTACGGAATCTATGAACCATCCGGAGGGAACATCGCCATAGAAGGCAAGGTCGACGCCCTTTTCAACATCAACATAGGCTTTCGCCGCGAAGCCACAGGCCGCAGGAACATCGTTCTGCGTGGCTTGATCAACGGATGGACAGAAGCCGAGATCGAGGAAAAGATGGAAAGTATCATCGCTTTCAGCGAGCTCGGCGACTTCATCGACATGCCATTCAAGGCTTACAGCCAGGGCATGGCCGCGCGGCTTGCCTTTTCGGCAGCAACCGCGCTCGATCCCGAAATTCTGCTAATGGACGAATGGATCGGTGCCGGTGATGCCTCTTTTCAAGACAAGGCCCAAAGGCGCATGGACGAATTGGCGGAAAAGGCTGGCATCATCGTTCTGGCAAGCCACAATGAGAGCCTCATCGAAAGAGTGTGCACAAAAAAGCTGACGCTCAAAAGCGGCCGCGTGGAATCGCTAACGGCAGGGCCGGTCAAACACACCGGAACTGAAAAAATTGTCGTGTCATGACAGAAAGTTGCTGGAGTTGGGGCAGGGACGGGCTGGATTAGTTTGATAAAGTAATAAAGGGTTTTGCGGCAAAGGTGTTGGAGCGGCATGATTGGGGTTTACGGTGCGAACGGGTTCATTGGCCGTCATTTTGTTCGGCGGTTGGCGGTACAGGGTGTGGCAATTCGTGCCGTATCCAGAAGATTTGACCCAGAATTCCTTCGCTCCTTTGACAAGTCGGTTGACTTTGTTGAAGCCGACCTGCGTGATCCGATCGCAATGGCCTCTTCGCTGCAAGACGTCGACTCTGTTGTGCAATTAATATCGACCTCGAGTCCCGGCCTCAAGAACGACCACGTCATCGCCGATATTCAGGAAAATGTTATTCCCCATGTAGAGTTCCTGCAAACCTGTGTGCGGGCTGGCGTGAGACGCTATTTGTTTCTCTCATCTGGGGGCACGGTTTATGGCCCTGGTGCGCCAATACCTACGCCGGAGACCTGCGCTACCAACCCCATAAATTCACACGGACTGACCAAGCTCATCGTGGAAAAATACATTCAGATGCATGGACATCTCGAAGGGCTGGAATACGTGATCCTGCGGGTCGCCAATCCTTTTGGTCCAGGGCAAGCCTTCCGCAAGGGTCAAGGGCTGATCCCAGCCATCCTAGACCACTGGCAGAAAGGCCTACCCGTCCGAATTTTCGGCGACGGCCAAGCGCGTCGCGACTATATCTACGTTGAGGATGTCATCAACGCGATAGAAAGCGCGCTTGTGCTGCCGAGCACCCCCCGCCTAATCCTGAACATTGGCAGTGGCCAGGTTCGGTCCGTTACCGAGATAATTGCCGCGGTCGAATCAGCAACGGGCCACCGTTTCGAGCGCGAATACGTTGCTGCCAGAAACACTGACGTTGACATTGCCAGTCTGGATGTCTCGCGCGCGCGCTCCGTTCTGGGGTGGGTACCACGAACCGATTTTGACGAGGGCATCGCCAAGACAGTAGCAAGCATGAGCGGTACGGGGCGATAACAATGTCGCTGCGCGCACAGTATTTCGAGAAAGCCCTTGAGAAGAAGACCGGTCTCTAGCCTGCCATTCCATTCCTTGAAGAAGCGATAGGAATTTTTTCATGGGCCTAACCAGAGTAGAAATTGACCAGCCCAGAGATAGGCTTCTACGACATCCAATCGACGCCGTTAACGGTTGGATCGCGAAGCCGTTTGGTACTGAAATTTCCATTGGCTATGAAACCTTGGACGGTCGAACAGGGAAATTTCGATTATCAACGTACCGGAGGGCTGATCTTGACCCTTCTCAGGGCGTTGGCTTCACTTTTTACGTGGATTTCGTACGAAACGAGATACACAAAGCGGGAACGTTGGACCTGATATTCAGGGCTGAGGGCGAGAGGGCAGCCGACGTGGCAGTTGCCGTAACTGATGAGGCGATTGCTTTGGCTAACAGTTGCAGAGCCAATCAAGCTGCCAAGCTTGATATTTTGAAGCAAATCTTGAACCGTGACTTGCAACAATGCGAGGGCTGCGTAGCACCGTCGGCGCTGCCGGAAGGCTGGCCCATTTCGCCACAACTCGAATCTAAAATTGATGCTGTCTCTTCGCATTTCTACGGCGGAATGATTCATGAATTCCTCAAGCGATTGCCTAGTGGAGCCATTGCACTAGATGCTGGGGCTGGCCTGAGAAAGCGCCCGGTTCCAAACGTGATAAACGTAGAGATCTATGACTATCCCAGCACAGACGTCCTTGCGATAGGACAATCTCTACCCTTCAAGGATAACTCGTTCGCGGGGATACTATCACTGGCTGTTCTCGAGCATGTAGATGACCCCTTCCAATGCGCAAGGGAACTGGTACGGGTGCTGAAGCCCGGTGGCAAACTTCTTCTGATGATCCCATTCTTACAGGCGGAGCACGGTTATCCGTCCCATTATTTTAATGCAACTCGATCTGGTGCAACGAAGCTATTTGAGCAGCTCGACGTTGAGAGCCAAACGATCCACCGCTCGAACCATCCAATAAACACATTAAATCAGATACTTCGAGTCTATCATTCGGGACTTGATGCTGGAGTGCGAGAGGAATTTCTGAACATGCCGGTGCGAGAGATTTTCTCGCTGGCTGAACGGTTTGAAAGAGATGAAGATCCCCCTCTTACGCGTCTCTCGCTTGAAAAGCAGTTCGAAATCGCGTGGGGCACAACGACGGTATTTTCAAAAAGAGCGTGAAACGTCCATTAGGCGAGTGCTACGAAACCAAGGATATGCTTCCAAGCGAGGTGCCTCGATGGCGATTTGGTGATGCCTTATCAACGGTTATCCTGAAAAGGCCCGTGTTTGACGCGGCTCCGTCAAACTGTGGATAGATCGCAATCCCATTGATACTTTCCGCGTCAATGGTGATCACGTTCTCGCCGTGGAATAGCTGAATCCTGTCGGTGAGGCCGTCAGTGTAGCCGTCGCCTGTGTTGACACATAGATCGATAAAGGCCGGAGCGCTGCGCCTTACAAACGATAGATATACCCGCTTGTAACCTGCTAGGCCTTCGAACAGGATGTGCGGTTGATCACCATCCTTCTGGATCCAATTGTCGACCAGAGATAGTCCTACATTACACTGGAAGGCCTCAATCGCGTCTTTTGATCCGAAATCGAAACTCTCCGCCTTTGATACCCGGGCCGTCCAGTCTTCCTTCTTGGTTCTGACGTAGCCGCGCTGCGGGTCGGTCATCGCGAGAGCTCGTTCGCGCTCGTCCTCCGATGGCCGCAGATGGAGGAAGGCGCACAACTCATCTAATAAATTCGAGGGCTTCAGCACCGCCCGCTCATAGTTGACGATCATGAGAGGACAATCGATCTCTTGAGTTGCAGAAGCTACCTGCGCCAAGCGTGTTGCCGAGAAGCTGAATGCATCGCGAAAATTTACATCCGATTGCTTCATCTGACTCTCGGCTATCGCGGCCAGATTGCGGAACACAACGATCACGAATGGGTTGCGAAGGTGAGGCAGCAACCGCACGATATACTCGGAAGAGTGGGGCATCTTCCAGCCCCATACATTGTACTTCGCGTCACGATGAGCGACTACCTTCTTGATCGCCTGTAGGTCTTCCGTGATGAATTCTGGATCTTCATGGTTGTTGCCGAGGTTCCGCCCAAGGTTGACCCCAAGCTCCCGCGCTATCCCAGCGACCATCGATGTCCCGCCGCGCTGCACTCCAATGATCACGATTGTCTTGGTATTAGTGTCGAAGCCGGGCTTGACAATCATGTAATGTGGTCTCCGCTGGGAAGGCGGGGCTTCCTAGCGGTGATAGGAAGCATCTTCAAGATCGTTCCCACTCAAATTCCTCTCCACCGAGACCGAGCCAAGATGCACAGTTCCACTCAGATTTGTTACGAGGGGCGCGCATGGACGGCCTCCCTAGATAGGGACTCGAGGAATGCCGCCAACTTGTCTGCCTCGGAATCCCAACTGCCTGCCCTCGCGCGTCTCAAGCCCGCTTCTGCAATCCTAGCTGCTCCGACCGGGTCTTCCAATAGCCTGATCAAGGCTTGTGATATCCCATCCACACTCATATCGCAGTATACAGCCTCCTCATCGGACATGAGCCACTCAGACTGAGGCCCTCTGTTAAGCACTACAGGACAGCCGCAAGCTGCGACTTCAAGCGGGAGCAACGAAAGATTGGTTGCCGAGAGAATTAGGGCGACGTCGCATTGTGAGTAAAGGTCCGGCAATTCTCCAATGGAAACCGTGCCTGCATTGAGATGATGAAAAGGAATCTCGTACGCTCCGACATCCCAACCTGCAAAGATCACCGCAACATCCGGAAGCCTCTCACAGACTTTCTTCAGAGCGAGAAGACCCATTTCGAATCCACGTCTCGGGGTGACTGGCCTAGCATAGAAAAGTATATGCCTTACGGAGCCCGAACGTCTTCTTTGCGGATTATAATGACTGAGGTCACAAGCGAACGAATACGGAAACGTCGTCATTCCATATTCTCGGCTAAGTTTTTCTGCCAACCATGTCCCGGCAGTAATACCTGTCATACCAAGCTTATAGGTATTCTCTGCAAACGAATATTCGCTACCATGCGCATAAAATTCTGGTTCAAAATCTTGAACAAAGTATAATTTATGCTCTGTGTCGCGAAATTTGGAAACCCAATAGGCGGTCTGCCAGCCCGTGGCAACCAGATAATTGCACGGCTCGATTGAGCGAACGCCGAGCGAAATTGTAATCCCGTGATCTCCGAAAGCCTGGTTGAACGCCATTTGCGCTTCTTCCACAGAATTCCATCGATGCGGTTCCATAACCACGACATGCTGGTTGGGGAACCCTCGATCTTTCAGAAGTCGCATCATGCGAACAATATTTATGTGGCCACCTGAAGACGCATTGAAGTCTGGGATTACCCACGTCATCGAGCCGATCGGAGTATTCTCATGGGTGATCCTCAATCCGAAACCCTGCTCCTCCCCCAGAAGAAATTCATAGTGCCCAATAGCGTCTTGTTTGCCCTGAATGACTGGCGGCATCGTTGCAATCACTCGAGAAACAGCCTTGCGTGTCGCGACCCGCCATCCCTCTCGCCGTACAGTCCTTGCAAATTTTGAAAGATTTGATGACAGCATATCCAAAACGACCCCTATCTAGCGTGCAATTGCTTGTCTCTGGACAACGCATTACCGTATTTTCTCGCAAACTTAGAACTATTGGTCCCGATGTAATACCCGACCTGTCGCGCTAAATTATCTAGAGGTTTCTTGAAAGTAGCTACGGGATGAGAAATTACCCAACCATTCTTAAACGCGAGCGCAACATCGCGCGCGCTGGTTCTCAAAGCTTGCCCGAACAAATACCGCACTGTCGGGCACAACTTGTATCCGAACAGCTCTCTGAATGCCTTTGCTTCATCATAACTTCGCTGCACCCTTTGCCATAGAGAGTATTCATGAGAATGGTTCACCAACGAATCCCATGAAAAGGCCTTACGAAAACCGGCTTCAATTACCACCTTTGCCCATAGTTGATCTTCTGCAAAATCAACGTCTGGATAAGGATAATCTTGCCACACAGACTTGCGTAAACAGGATGAATTGTCAGAATAGAAATGAAATACCTGTCGAACGCCCTGCGTTTTCGAATACAATCTCGCGTCGCTGATCCAGACTTTCGGCCAATTTCTTAATCCCAAAAAATGAGTGTCGATCTCCCAAGCCGTGAACGGCGTTGCGTCCTCGTAGGCTGCATGGCGACCGAATACACCAGCAACCTGATCATCCTCCAAGAGCGGTCTCACCAGTTCCTTCAACCAAAAAGAATTGGCGGGACAAGCATCATGTGTTAGGAAAGCGCAGAATTCTCCCCTTGCTTCACGAACGCCAAGGTTCCTTGTCCTTCCGTGCCCAAACGAGCAAGGCTCTATCTCGATTAATTTGAATCTAGGGTCGTTGGTCGGCACCAATTGCTTAGAGCCGTCCTTTGAGCCGGAGTCGATAACAATTACCTCAAATCCCTGTTCGAATTCCTGCTTGGAAACCATCTCGATGACGCGCTTGAATTGCGGCAGTCCGTTCTTCACAGGAATAATCACGGACACTAAAGGCTTCGCTGCTGAAAATACCCGAAGTTTATTGTTTGGATCGGCGCTCATGGTCTCATCCGGTTTTCGAATTGTCGCTCGTCCTATTCCGCGAAACAGGAGAGTTGGAGGTCCGATGTGCACCGGGAGTTAATTTTCGCCCGACCTTTCCAAAGCCAACCAAAAGGCGCTTTGCTGCTCTCATCGGCATGGCTACGCGCCATGAGGTGCTTGCATAAACGGCATCGAGAACGCTACGCAGCCGCTTTTCCTCGGAGCGCGCTTGCTCCCGCTCGGCAAGCAACTGTCCGGCCAGAGCCTCATGAGCCTTGCTCTCGCCCGCCAGCCTCGCGATTTCGGCATCGTGCTGCGCGATCTCATTCGCGATCTCGACATCGCGCTGCGCGATCTCATTGGAGAGCGCCTCTATGCGAGCCATTTGGTGTTCGACCAGTTCCCGGTTGGTTTCAATCTCCTCTTCCATTGTCGCACGACGCAACGACCATGGATTCCCGGTCTCATCGATCGGTATGTTTACCGTACCGTTCAGGGCCAGCATGCTGCCCTCGACAAGTGCAACCCGGCCTTCCACACGACGGGGACCCAGAACATTTTCCTGTGACGGACGTTTGGCGACGATGCAAAGCGAGTTCAAGAACCCGATGGAGTGGATCGAAGCCAGGGAAGTTTCCTCGAACACGGCGTCGTACTTCTGAGAAAACGCGGCCAGTACATCGACACGAAGGTGGTGTAGTCCCCAATGCTCATAGTTGACCACGTCAAGCAGACGTTTGAAAAATGACATGGAGGAAAG
Source organism: Mesorhizobium sp. LNJC394B00 (assembly GCF_000502555.1). NCBI lineage: Bacteria > Pseudomonadati > Pseudomonadota > Alphaproteobacteria > Hyphomicrobiales > Phyllobacteriaceae > Mesorhizobium > Mesorhizobium sp. LNJC394B00. The sequence goes on along the minus strand of NZ_AYWH01000001.1, from coordinate 312,040 downwards.
AGGATCATATAGGCCGCCCTCATACTTACCCCAGTAACTGCAGTGCAAATCTTCAGCTACGTACAGGCCTCCCACCGCAAGATGAGGGAAGTAGCGGGCGAAAGAGCGTATGATATCCGAGGATCGGTGCGAGCCGTCATCAATAATGATGTCGAATTTTGCGGTCTGGGCGACAATGTCGCGTTCGACGTCGGCGGTGTTGGCATCGCCGACGATAACTGCGATCTTCTCATCATCGAAGGTCAGCTTACCACTGGCCGCATTGATATCGCAGCCTACAATAAGCTCCGCTTGCGGAAAATACTGCCGCCAGATTTCCAGCGAACCGCCGTTCTGAACGCCAATTTCCAGAAGTCGAACAGGCTTGTTTCGGAAATCCGAAAATATATCTTCATATGCGTCCAAATAAATCGACCATTTGTCCGATATTTTTCCGGTATGCTCCTCGTATATGTTGCGAAGTGACTTATCTCTTCCCTTTGTCGACCTCGCGTCCTGCAGTGCGTCAGGTGATGGATACTTTTTCATGTTATCAATGCCAGTTTCGTCTCTCCGCTCAAGAGACGGTGTGCCACCACTTCCGTCGCTTCCGGCCACTCCGGGGACGTCCATCCGAACACGGCAGAGAATTTGGCCGTCGACAGCCGCGAATTGCGAGGGCGACACGCCTTGGTTGGGTAGTCCTTGGTCTCGACGTTACCTACCCGCGCATAAGGACCACCATGAGCGCGGCTGGTCTCCAAAATATGACGGGCAAAGCCGCTCCAGTTGATCCCCCCGGTGCCGGCCAGATGATAGATGCCGTAACCGTCAAACGCCTCGTCGCCGCGCAACACCGCCGCCGCATGCAGGATCGCGTCGGCAATATCAAGTGCGGATGTCGGATTTCCCCATTGGTCGGCGACCACGGCGATCTCGTCGCGGTCGCCGGCCAGCCGCAGCATGGTTTTCACGAAATTCTTGCCGAACGGGCTGTAGACCCAGGCGGTGCGCAGGATCAGATGGCGCGGATTGACGGCGGCCACGGCCAGCTCGCCGGCAAGCTTGGAGGCGCCGTAGACGCCGAGCGGTGCGGTGGCGTCGGTCTCGACATAGGCGCCGTCCTTGGTGCCATCGAAGACGTAGTCGGTCGACAGATGGATTACGGGCACGCCGAGCTTCGCGGCCGCCTCGGCGACCTTGCCGGCGCCGACGGCGTTCACAGCGAAGGCAAGATCGGGCTCGTCCTCGGCCTGGTCGACGGCGGTGTAGGCGGCAGCCGACACCACGATATCCGGCCGCGCTGCCGCGAGTGCGTCGAACACCGTATCGGGCCGCGCCAGATCGAGCACTGGGCGGCCAAGGGTGACGACCTCGATGCCATCGCGCCTCTGCCCGGCCTCCAGCAGGCTGGCAGCGACCTGACCGTCGCGTCCGGTGACAACCAGCCTCACGCCGCGCCCTTCCTGCCTTCAACCTGGCCGCGCGACCGGACTTGCCCCAGCCGCTCGCCGGCGTAGCGCTGCTCGCGGATCGGTCCCCACCACCATTTGTTGTCGAGGAACCAGTCGACGGTCCTTGCAAGGCCGCTGTCGAAACTCTCCGCCGGCGCCCAACCGAGATCCCGGCCGATCTTGGAGGCATCGATTGCATAGCGGCGGTCGTGGCCGGGCCGATCGGTGACGAAGCTGATCAAATCGCGGTAGCTCCTGCCGCCGCTGCGCGGACGCCTGATGTCGAGCAGGCCGCAGATCGTCTCGACGACGCCAAGGTTGGTACGCTCGGAATTGCCGCCGACATTGTAACTTTCGCCGGGCTGGCCCTTTGTGGCGACCAGTTCCAGAGCACGGGCGTGATCCTCTACGAACAGCCAGTCGCGCACATTGGCGCCAGCGCCGTAGACCGGCAGCGGCTTTTCGTCGAGCGCGTTGAGGATGACCAGCGGGATCAGCTTTTCGGGGAAGTGATAAGGCCCGTAATTGTTCGAACAGTTGGAGAGCACGACCGGCAGGCCGTACGTCTCGTGCCAGGCCCGCACCAGATGGTCGGATGCGGCCTTGGAGGCGGAATAGGGCGAGGATGGCGCGTAAGGCGTCTCCTCCACGAACATGCCGCCATCGAAGGGCAGATCGCCGAACACCTCGTCGGTCGAGACATGGTGGAAGCGGAAGCGCGCCTTCCTGTCCTCGTCAAGGCCGCGCCAATATTCCAGCGCCGAATTCAGCACCCGGTAGGTGCCGACGATGTTGGTCTCGATGAAGGCGCCGGGTGCGTCGATCGAGCGGTCGACATGGCTTTCGGCGGCGAGGTTCATGACGACGTCGATCTCGTCGCGGTGGAGGATGTCGAGAACCGCCCGCTCGTCACAGATGTCGGCCTGCGCAAATTTGTAGTTGTGTGCATTCTCGATAGTGCGCAGCGAGGCCAGATTGCCGGCATAGGTGAGCTTGTCGAGATTGGTCACATGGTAGGCGGGATTGGCGCACAAATGCCGGCACACGGCCGAGCCGATGAAGCCGGCACCGCCTGTCACCAGAAAATTCATGGCGCTCTCCTCACATCGTCGCGCGTCATGCGAACACCTCGGCCTCAGCAAGCGCCGACGCCTTGAGGTCCTTGGCCGAGAGCTCGAAGGCGCCGGCCGGCGACGGCCAATCGATGCCGATATCAGGATCGTCGAAACGGATCGATCGATCATGCGCCGGCGAATAGGTGTCGGTGACCTTATACAGAACCTCGGTGTCCGGCACGAGCGTGACGAAACCGTGCGCGAAACCCTTCGGCACGAGGATCTGGTTGCCTCTCTCGGCCGATATTTCGAGCGCGACCCATTTGCCGAAGGTTTTCGAGCTGCGGCGGATGTCGACCGCCACGTCGAGAATCTTGCCTCGGATCACACGCAGCAACTTGTCCTGCGCGCGTGGAGGCAGTTGATAGTGAAGCCCCCGCACGACACCTGCGGCAGCCGAATAGGAATGATTGTCCTGGACGAAACGCAGATCGATGCCGGCCTCGGCAAAGGCCTCGGCATTCCAGGTTTCGATGAAATAACCGCGCGCATCGCCGTGCCGCTTCGGCACGATTTCCAGCACGCCGTCCAAACCGAGCTGCCTGACTTCCAGCACCCTATGTCTCCGTCAGCTCGGTGACACGCCGGCGCAGATAGGCGGCGTATTCGTTCTTGCCCAGGCGCGTGGCGCGCTCAAGCACCTTGTCGGCGGTCAGCCAGCCCTGCTCGAAAGCGATTTCTTCAGGACAGGCGACTTTGATCCCCTGGCGGTGCTCGATCGTGCGCACGAAGGAAGAGGCTTCATGCAGGCTGTCATGCGTGCCGGTGTCGAGCCAGGCATAGCCGCGGCCGAGCTGATGCACGTGCAATTTCCCGCGCTCGAGATAGACGTTGTTGACCGCCGTGATCTCGAGTTCGCCACGCGCCGAGGGCTTGATCGTCGACGCGATGTCGACGACCTCATTGTCGTAGAAATAGAGGCCGGTGACCGCCCAGTTGGACTTCGGCTCCCGCGGCTTCTCCTCGATCGTCAAAGCCGTGCCGCTGAGCTTGTCGAACGACACCACGCCGTAGCGCTGCGGGTCCTCGACATGGTAGGCGAACACCGACGCGCCGCTTTGGCGCTGCGCAGCAGTGCGGCAGAGCTGCGACAGGCCCTCGCCGAAATAGATGTTGTCGCCGAGAATCATCGACACATTATCCTTGCCGATGAAGTCGCGGCCGATGATGAAGGCCTCGGCAAGCCCGTTGGGCTGCGCCTGCTCGGCATAGGAGAATTCGACCCCGAATTCCGAACCGTCGCCCAGCAACTCCCGAAACACCGGCAAGTCGCGAGGTGTCGAAATGATCAAAATCTGGCGGATACCGGCGAGCATCAAGACGCTCAGCGGATAAAAAATCATCGGCTTGTCGTATATCGGCAGAATCTGCTTAGAGATCGCTAATGTAAGGGGATACAGACGCGTCCCGCTGCCTCCTGCAAGGATTATTCCCTTCAACAAGCTCTCCTTGAATTGCCGGCCCCCGCCTCGAAATCAAGTTGCCCGTGCTTAGGTTTCGCGCAATGGCTTGTCAATTCAATCTCGGCCGTGGATCGGCGCCAGAATTGCTCTGCATCTGCCGCCTCGCGGCAATTTGACCGACCAGGCACAAGCTGACGCTGCAATAGATGCGGCGATTTGGCAAACCGGCGTCCCGCCATCCTTTTGGATGCACAACAATAAAAAAGCCGGCGGGCCTTTGGCCCGCCGGCTCATTGTGTCGTCCGGTTTTCAGGGCTGCTTGGGCAGCAGCGACCATATCGCCGGCACCAGGCTGGCGGCGAGCGCAACCTTGATCAAATCCCCGAGAACGAACGGCAAAACGCCGAACTGCCACGCCTTTTCCACGCCGATGAGGGTGGCCAGCCAGGCAAAGCCCATGGCCATCATGACGATTTCGGCGACCAGCATGGCGTTGAACAGCTTGATCGGGTGGCGGTCCCAGCCGCGGTCGGCGGCCCAGCCGACAATGGCTGCCATGACGATGAAGCCGGCGAGATAACCGCCGGTGCCGCCGATCATGTAGGCGATGCCGATGCCCTTTTCAGGCGTGCTCTGGAAGACCGGGAAGCCCATGGCGCCTTCGGCCATGTAGAGAAGCAGGGTAGCGACGCCAAGCCGCAGGCCAAACGCGGTGGCGATCAGCAGGACGGCCAGCGTCTGCATCGAGATGTCGACCGGCCCGAGCACGACTTTCGTCTTGGCCGACAGGGTCAAAAGCAGCGTTCCGGCGATCGCGAGCAAAAGCTGGGTTGCCAGGCGCTGCGCGCCCTCCTGGGGCAAAGCGAGAGAAACAAGCGGACGCATCGTCGTTGCAAGTGCCATGGTCTTCCCCAATCCGGATTGCCGCAGATCGCGGCCTTGCGTTTTTCTATATTGGCTTCCGTGTTATGCGGCAATCAGTTTTGCCGTCCTCCTGAACAGAGGTTCAACGACACCGCCATGGCGCTCAAATTCGACACCAGCTTCGATCCCGCCTATGGCCGGGGCGTCACCGTCGCGCTCGAGGTCTTGCGCGTCACCGCCAAAAACCCCAGCCCATTCACCTTTCACGGCACAAACAGCTACATTATCGGCCGCGACACACTGGCGGTGATCGACCCGGGTCCGGATGATGAAGCGCATTTCCAGACGTTGCTGAAGGTGATCGCAAACCGGCCGGTGAGCCATATCTTCGTCAGTCACACGCATCGCGACCATTCTCCGCTGGCCGCCCGGCTGAAAGCGCGCACCGGTGCCGCCGTGCTGGCCGAAGGCCCGCACCGCCCGGCAAGGCCGCTGCGGATCGGCGAGATCAATCCGCTCGACGCCAGCGCCGACACCGGTTTCGCGCCGGATGTCACTTTGCCCGACGATACGCTGGTCGAGGGCGATGGCTGGACGATCCGGACGGTGCTGACGCCGGGCCACACCGCCAATCACGCGGCATTTGCGCTCGAAGGCACCGGCATCCTGTTTTCGGCCGACCATGTGATGGCGTGGGCGACGTCGATCGTGGCGCCGCCGGACGGCGCGATGGCCGACTACATGGCCTCGCTGGATAAATTGATCGCGCGCGGCGACCGCCTGCTGCTGCCCGGCCATGGCGGCCCGGTGAATGCGCCGCGCAGCTTCATGCGCGGGCTGAAGACTCACCGCAAGATGCGCGAACGGGCGATCCTCGAACGCATCCGGGGCGGCGACCGGACAATCCCGGACATGGTCAAGGCGATCTACAGGGACACCGACCCGCGCCTGCATGGCGCCGCCGGCCTGTCGGTGCTTGCCCATCTCGAGGACCTGGTGGCGCGCGGCCTGGTTGCTACCCAGGGTGACCCGGCCATCGACGGCGTTTTTGTGCCGGTGGGGTAGAACTACTCAGCCGGCGCCGCACCCACCTGGCCCGCAACTTCCTGATCAAGTTCGGCGAGGAACCCGACGATACGGGCGGCATTGTCGCCGAGGTCGTAGCGGCCGTAGCGGGAGGCCGAGCGCATGTCGACGACGATGGTGTCGCCATCATTGCTGACCCGGATGGCGACGTCGGCGGGCAGGCCCACGACGAAGCTCCGGGCCACGGCCGATATCGTCACCTCGTCTTGACCGTCGGTCACTGGGTATGGCGCGGTAAGTTGCCAATCGCGGCGGTCGAGCACGGTTTCAACGGCGTCGACGACGGTTTCGAAAGGCAGATTGTAGCTATGCCCGGTGACCAGCGGATAGGCGTCGGCCTGCAGGCGGGCTTCGCCCGGCGTTGGCAGCGCGAGCACGTTCATGTCCTTGGTGCGGTCGCTGGTGTCGAGCACTGGCGGATTGTCGAGGTCCGTCGTGATGTCCCTCAGGGGCGGCGTGGTCGCCGCCAAATAGGTGGCAAAGCCGTAGGGCGTCAGCACCAGCAGCGCCAGCAGGGCGCCGACCGAGAGGTCGCGGCCGCCACGGTCACCGAAATGCCACAGCCTGGACAGAGCGAGACCGGCAAACAGCAAAGCGAATGCGGCAAGCAGGGCGACGATCGCCAGCACCCACAGGAAGGCCGGCGTTTCCACCAGTTCGAAATGATGGCCGGCCAGCACGGTGAGCAGCAGGACCAGGGCAAAAGCGCCCGTGCGCCGCGACCAGCCGGCCGCCTTCGATGTCTGCCGCTCGTCAATTTCCATTGTCTTCAGCACCGCCCCAACCCGCACAGACGCTTAGAGCAAAGGATGCTCAAATTGAACATCCCCTGCCCTAACGTTTTTGCCGCCGGTAGCTTGAAGGTCAAGGAAACGCACGGTCCCGGTCAATCCGTCGGCAGGCGGTAGTCGCTGAACTGCTTGCGCAAGGTGATCTTCTGGATCTTGCCGGTGGCGGTGTGCGGGATTTCGCTGATGAAAGCGACGTCGTCGGGCATCCACCATTTCGCCACCTTGCCGCCCATGAACGCCAGTATGTCCGCCTTGCTCGGCTCCTTGCCGGGTTTGGCGACCACGACCAGCAAGGGCCGTTCGCCCCATTTCGAATGATGGACGCCGATCGCCGCGGCCTCGGCGACATCGGGATGGCCGACGGCGAGGTTCTCCAGGTCGATGGTCGATATCCACTCGCCGCCCGACTTGATGACGTCCTTGGCGCGATCGGTGATCTGCATGTAGCCGCCGGAATCGATATGGGCGACATCGCCAGTGTCGAACCAGCCGTCCTTGTCGAACTGCTCGGCTCCGACGCCGCCATAATAGGCGCTGGCGACGGCTGGACCGCGCACCTTCAGCCGGCCGAAGGTCTTGCCGTCCCAAGGCAGTTCCTTGTCGTCGTCATCCGTCACCTTCATCTCGACCCCGAAGGGCGGGTAGCCCTGCTTGGCCTGGATATCGAGCCGGTCCTCGCCCTCGAGCGCTTGATACTGCGGCTTCATGGTGCACAGCGTGCCGAGCGGCGACATTTCGGTCATGCCCCAGGCATGGATGACTTCGACACCGTAATTGTCCTGGAATTTCCTGATGATGGCGCGCGGGCAGGACGAGCCGCCGATGACGACTTTGCTGAGATAGGGAAGCTTCTTGCCGGTCTCTTCCAGATGCTGCAGCAGCATCATCCAGACGGTCGGCACGGCGGCGCTGAAGGTCACCTTCTCGGTGTCGAGCAGCTCGTAGATCGAGGCGCCGTCCATCTTGCAACCGGGCATGACCAGCTTGGCGCCGATCATCGGCGCGCTCTGGCCAAGGCCCCAGGCATTGGCATGAAACATTGGCACGACGGGGAGGATCGTGTCCCGCGCGGAGAGGCCCATGGCGTCGGGCATGGCAGCAATCATGGCATGCAGCACATTCGAGCGGTGGCTATAGAGCACACCTTTGGGATCGCCCGTCGTGCCGGAGGTGTAGCACATGCCGGCTGCGGTGTTTTCGCCGAAAACCTTCCAGGCGAAGTCGCCATCGGCCTCGTTCAACCAGTCCTCATAGGCAACCACATTCGGCAGCGTCGTTTCAGGCAGATGCGCCTTGTCGGTCAGGACGATCACCTGTTTCAGCGATTTGACCGCGCCGGCGATCTTTTCCAGCAGCGGCATGAAGGTCAGGTCGACGAAGATCCCTCTATCCTGCGCATTGTTCATGATCCAGACGATCTGCTCGGGGAACAAACGCGGGTTAAGCGTATGGTAGATGGCGCCGATGCCCATGATGCCGTACCAGGCCTCTATGTGGCGCGCCGTGTTCCAGGCCAGGGTCGCGATGCGGTCGCCGAGCACAAAGCCATCGCGCTCCAACCGTTGAGCGACCTTGAGCGCGCGGCGATGAACTTCAGCATAGGTGGTGCGAACGACAGGACCTTCGATCGAGCGCGAGACGATCTCGCGCGTCCCGTGCTGCCGCTCGGCATTGTCGATCAGCTTGTGGCAGAGCAGCGGCCATTCCTGCATCAGTCCGAGCATCTGGTTCCTCCCATTGCTTCCTCGTTTTTCCCGTCTTTTGTTCCATTGTGGGACGAACGGACGGATTGTCCAGCCATGACGTCTCCAACCGTTAACGGCTGAAGCACGCAGTGATCGAAAGGCGGGGAAAACCGCCACAATCCGGCCATCGTCGACGTTAAGGTTCGTTAACGGGGTAGGGGTGCGGATTGGCGACTGAAAGAGGTTCGCATGGACACGCAGCTCGACGACAAGCAGATCGACGGCAAGCAGATCGATTACAGGCAGATCGACGACAGGCAGCTGGATGACAGCGGGGCCGAAGACGTGCAGTTGGACGATATTCAACTCGACGAAGAGCTTGAAGACACGCTTGCCGCAAGTCTGGCCGATCTCGTGCCGGAGGCCAAAAAGGTCTCCGAAGACGAATTTGTCGAGGTGGTCGGCGGCGCCCTTGAAGCGGTCGGCGGCACGCTGCTGTTCAAAATGTGCGTCCAGAACGAAGGCGAAGGCCAGCATGTCGCCGCCGCATCGATCGGCGACGGCGGCAATCGCCAGTTCCTGCTGCTCACCTTGCCGACAGGCGGCGGCCCGCTAAAGGTCGAGACGACGTCAAGAAGCACCAACCCGGTAGCCGGTATTGCCGCGGCCTATGCCGGCCTCATGGACGTGTTCAAGACCGCAGCCTGAACATTCCACGTGGGATCGTTTTTAGTGATCGGAAGGCCAGCTCTGGCCTACTGGCGAAGGCTTGCGCAACGAGTTCTCCAGACACATTTTAGAGACATGGGAAGCAATCCCGCACTCTCTCAATCGGACTGTGCTCCCAATCGAACAAGGAGAACCCCGCATGGACCAGATCGCCAACCCCGCCCCCGGCTTTCAGAGCAATCCCGGCAAGGTCATCACCGTCGAACCCTATCGCGGTACCGTGGTCGTGCGTGCCGGCGATACGGTGATCGCCTCATCGACGCGGGCGAAGCTTCTGTCCGAACCGCCCTACCCTCAGGCATTCTACATCCCCTTCGAAGACATCGACTTCACCCAGCTCGGCAAAACCACCCTGTCGACCCACTGCCCCTACAAGGGCGACGCCAGCTACTGGAGCGTGCTGCCGGCCGGTGAGACCGGCAAGGACGCGATGTGGGGCTATGAGCAGCCCTTCGACGAAATGGCTGAGATTCGCGACCACGGCGCGTTTTATCCCAACAGGGTCACTATCGAAGCAGCACCGGCCTGAGCAAGCGACTCAAGCCGCCGTTGCTCGCTTCGTCATCCCAGGGTCTTCGCGACGGAGCTTCGCTCCTGTTTCATCCTGGGATGACGAGTTTAGAGGCCTCGGCTAATCTCAAACGTCGGCGACGTTAGTCCAAAGGCGATGAAACCGCCTTCCGCCGCCTAATCCTAATCAGTCGTCCCGTCGTTGCCGACACCGTCCGCGTCATCCAGCCGCACGAACGTCAGCCCCTTGGCCTTCAGCGCGAGCAGACCTTGCACGACGCCCTCACCGGCGGCGTGGGTCGGCTGGTTGATGTGGGCGATGATGACATCGCCATCCTTGGCGGCGGCGATGCGCCGGGCAGTTTCTTTTGCGCCGAGCAACGAGCCGCCATCGCCGTTGATCGAAAAGCCGGCGACCTTGAAGCCAAGCTTGCGGATCATGGCGATAGCCGACGGGCTGTATTCGGCGGTCGCGCCGCGAAACCATTTCGGCGCCGGCTCGCCGGTGCCAGCGAGAGCGGCGGCGCCCGATTCGACTTCGGCCCGCACCGCTTCCGGGCTGCCGGCGCTGCGGATGCCATAGATCTTACGCGGCGTGTCGACGGCCGGGATGTGATGGCCGCCATGGTTTTCCAGTTCGAACAGGTCCGGATGCGCGCGCATGATCTCGACGACGGCGGCGTTGCGCTTCAGCCAGATACCGGTGACGAAGATCGTCGCCGGAATCCGGTTCTCCACCAGTGCCGACAGGATCCTCGTATCGGTCTGGCCGCCGCAGGCGTCGAGCGTAAGCGCGACGCGGCCGACATTGCCACTGCCACCATCCTCAGCCTTCAGATGCAGCGTCGGCTCGACAAGCGGCGCGGCCTGGGCCGACGACACGGCCAGGATAGATAGCGCCAAGGCGCAAAACAGCTTTTGCAAGGGATGCCTGTCTTGTCTGAGAATCGGCGCTGTCATAGCCGCATCGCAGGACCCGCAACAAGGCGGAAATCGGGATAGTGGCCGTGAGAAAGCTGATATCCCGACAATGTGACCGCCGCGCACCGTCAGACGGCGTGTTCCAGTTCCACATGCGTGCGTGACAGGACTTCGCGCACGGCCGCGACGACCGGTTCGACCTCGAGGCGCCAGACACAGCAGGCCTTGCTGGGATCGAGCGGATTGCACAGGCTGCCCGCCACGCAATTGCACGGCATGGATGGCTGCAAGGCGAGGCTGGGCACGCCGACCGGTCCCCAGACGGCCGGGCTGGTCAGGCCGAACAGGCCGACAACCGGCGTTCCGGCCGCTGCTGCCATGTGCATGGGGCCGCTCTCATTGCCGACAAACAGCCGCGCCTGCTGCAACACCGCCAGCAGCGTTTCCAGCGACAGCGCGCCGACGAGGTTGACGATCGACGCGGCACTGGCGAGGATCTGCTCGGCCGGCTTGCGCTCGTCAGGGCCGCCGACGAGTACGAAATCCAGTCCGGTTTCGCGCGAAATCGTGTCGATCACGGCGGCAAAGCGTTCATGCTGCCAGCGCCGGCCGTGAAAACTTGCGCCGGCATGCACCGCGACAAAGCCATTTGGCCGCAGATGGTGTTTGTCCAACAATGCCTGGGCCCTCGCCGTCTCCATCGGCAATGGCCGAATCGACGGCACCCGCACGCGCAGGCCGACGCCGAGCGGCTCGAGCGGCGAAAGGTAGCGGTAGAGATAGTGACGTTCGCCAAAACCGAATGGCTCGGCAAAGACATTGGCGGGCTGGCGCTCATGCCAGCGCAGCGGCCTTTCCGGAGGATTGTAGCCGATGCGGGTGCTGGCGTTGAGGAACCTGACGATGAGCCGCGATGTCTTTGAATCGGTCAGGTCGATGGTCAGGTCGAAACGGAATTGGCGCAGCTGGCTGATCATCGAATAGAGTTCGCGTCCACGCTCCAGCGGGGTGCCGCGCATGGCGGCGCGGCGGAAGGTCACGACTTCCGAGGCGATGCCGTGGGCGGTCACAAAACTGGCCAGGCGCGCCTCGCAGAGAAAGACGATCCTGACACCGGGATATTCGAGCTGCAGGTTCTTGGCGAGCGTGGAGGACAGAACAACATCGCCGATGAACTTGGTCTGGATAATCAGGATCGAGCGGAAGGGTCTGGGCGAAATCTGTAACATCTTTTTCTCGGCACCGGGCGGGTTGGGGGGCCGTGAAATTGGGCGGAAACGATGTCGGGATTGCGTGTTGAGCCGCGCACATCAGCGTGAATTTGCTTACAAAATCGTAAGCTTAGCGCCAAACGGCCACCCAGGGGTGGCCGTTTCATCGATACCGAAAGGACTATGTCGAAATCAGGATGCCGCGGCGCTCTTTTTGGGGCGCGGCACTGCTGTTTTGGGAATCTGCACCGCGGCTTGGGCTGCGGCCAATCTTGCGATCGGCACCCGGTAGGGCGAGCACGACACATAGTCGAGGCCGACCTCTTCGCAGAAGCGGATCGAGGCCGGATCGCCGCCATGTTCGCCGCATATGCCGAGCTTGATGTCGGGCCGCGTCGCCCTGCCCTTCTCGGCAGCCATGCGCACCAGTTCGCCGACGCCCTCGATGTCGAGCGAGACGAACGGGTCCTGCTCGATGATACCTTTCTGCCGATAGGTCTCGAGGAAGGATGCCGCATCGTCGCGCGAGATGCCGAAGGTGGTCTGGGTGAGATCGTTGGTGCCGAAGGAGAAGAACTCGGCCGTAGCGGCGATGACGTGGGCGCGGATCGCCGCGCGCGGAAGCTCGATCATCGTGCCGGTGAGATAGTCGATCTTGACGCCGGTCTCGTCCATGACAGCCTTGGCGACCGCATCGATGCGCGCCTTGACGTAGTCGAGCTCCTTCACCAGGCCGACCAGCGGCACCATGATCTCGGGAACGACCAGCGCGCCGGCTTTCTTGCCGGCCTCGACGGCTGCCTCGAAAATGGCGCGCGCCTGCATCTCGGCGATCTCGGGATAGGAGACGGCGAGACGGCAGCCGCGATGGCCGAGCATCGGGTTGAACTCGTGCAAGGCTTCGGTGCGCTGCCTGAGCTTGTCGGGCGAGACGTTCATGGCGGCGGCGACCTCCGCCACCTCCGCTTCCGTCTTGGGCAGGAATTCGTGCAGCGGCGGATCGAGCAGCCGGATCGTCACCGGCAGGCCGGCCATGATCTCGAAGAGTTCGAGGAAATCCGAGCGCTGCATCGGCAACAGCTTGGCAAGCGCGGTGCGGCGGTCCTTCTCGGTATCGGCCAGGATCATCTCGCGCATGGCGACGATACGCTCGCCGTCGAAGAACATGTGCTCGGTGCGGCAGAGGCCGATGCCTTCGGCGCCGAAGGAGCGCGCCATGCGCGCATCGAGCGGCGTCTCGGCATTGGTGCGCACCTTCATGCGGCGCACCGCATCGGCCCATTCCATGATGGCGGCGAAATCGCCCGACAGTTCCGGCTGCAGCATCGACACGGCGCCCTTCAGCACCTGGCCGTTGCTGCCATCGATGGTGATGATGTCGCCCTTGCGGAAGGTCTGGCCCATCGACATCAGCGTGCCGGCCTTGTAGTCGACACGCAGCGAGCCGGCGCCCGAAACGCAAGGCTTGCCCATGCCGCGCGCGACCACGGCGGCGTGGCTGGTCATGCCGCCGCGCGTGGTCAGGATGCCTTCTGAAGCATGCATGCCGTGAATGTCTTCGGGGCTGGTTTCGATGCGCACCAGGATTGCCTTGCGACCTTGCGTCTTCAGATCCTCGGCATCGGCGGACGAGAAGACGATCTCGCCGGTCGCGGCGCCCGGAGAAGCCGGCAGGCCGACGCCGATGACATCGCGCGCGGCCTTGGGGTCGATGGTAGGATGCAACAGCTGATCGAGCGAGGCGGGATCGATGCGGGCGACCGCCTCCTCCGTCGTGATCAGCTTGTCGCGCGCCATTTCGACGGCAATCTTCAGCGCCGCCTTGGCGGTGCGCTTGCCGGAACGCGTCTGCAGCATCCACAATTTGCCGCGCTCGATGGTGAATTCGAGATCCTGCATGTCGCGGTAGTGCTGTTCCAGGCGGTCGGAGATGTCGACGAAGGACCGGAACGCGTCCGGCATCAGTTTCTGCAGCGACGGCTTGTCGGAGCCGGCGGCGATGCGCGCCGCCTCGGTGATGTTTTGCGGCGTGCGGATGCCGGCTACGACATCCTCGCCCTGCGCGTTCACCAGGAATTCGCCATAGAGCATCTTTTCGCCGGTCGAGGGGTTGCGCGTGAAGGCGACGCCGGTGGCCGACGTCTCGCCCATGTTGCCGAATACCATGGCCTGGACATTGACCGCCGTGCCCCAGCTTTCCGGGATGTCGTGCAGGCGCCGGTAGGTGATGGCGCGGTTGTTCATCCAGCTGGAAAACACCGCGCCGATCGCCCCCCACAGCTGCTCGTGCGGGTCCTGCGGAAACGGCTTGTCGAGTTCCTCCTCGACCTTGGCCTTGTAAAGGGCGATGACGCTCTGCCATTCCTGCGCTGTCAGTTCGGTGTCGAGCTCGTGGCCGAGGCTCGCCTTCTGGTCCTCGAGGATTTCCTCGAACACTTCGTGGTCGAGACCCATGACGACATCGGAATACATCTGAATGAAGCGGCGGTAGCTGTCATAGGCAAAGCGGGCATCGCCGGAATCGGCTGCCAACGCCTCGACCGTCTCGTCATTGAGGCCGAGATTGAGCACGGTGTCCATCATGCCCGGCATCGAGGCCCTGGCCCCGGAGCGGACCGAGACCAGAAGCAGCTTCGACGGATCGCCGAAACGGCGCCCCGTCAGCTGCCCGATATGGTCCAGCGCCTTGACGACATCGGCCTGCAACGCGGCCGGATAGCTGTTGCCGTTGGCGTAATAGGCGTTGCAGACTTCGGTGGTGAGGGTGAAGCCCGGCGGCACGGGCAGGCCAAGACTGCACATCTCGGCCAGATTGGCGCCTTTGCCGCCGAGAAGGTTGCGGTCGCCCGCACGTCCCTCCGCGGCGCCATCGCCGAAGGTGTAGACCCATTTGGTCATGCTCGCCCTCCAAGTCCTCGGAAGATAGAACACCGGGGCCAAGACCCGGTTCCCCCGCGTTCCGACCCGAGCGTTATTATGCTGCAGTGCGAAAGGCAAGGTGTGGCAGCGAAGCCCGGCGACTACAATCGATTAAGCAAAAGCTGCGTCGAAAAGACTTGCCGGATCGCTGCCCAGGATATAGAACATATAGGGAACAAGTTGGGAGCAGCGTGATGAAACTCAACGGAAAACTCGACTATCTCGAACTGCCCGCGACCGGCGCGACGCTGGACAGCGTCAAGGCTTTCTACAGCGCCGCCTTCTCGTGGTCGTTCACCGATTACGGGCCGACCTATTCGGCCTTCGGCGAAGGGCTCGATGGCGGCTTCCAGGCCGATGCAGCGGAGGCGCCGGCGAAACCATTGCCGGTGCTCTATTCGCAGGATCTGGAAGCAACGCTCGACGTTGTCGAAAGCGCCGGCGGCACGATCGTCAAGCCGATATTCTCGTTCCCGGGCGGCAGGCGGTTCCATTTCACCGATCCCGCTGGCAACGAGTTGGCGGTCTGGGGCGAATAGCGCGTCCCCGCGCCAAGCGGTGGATCAGTTTTGCACAGTGGCCAACTCGGCATTGAGCTTTCGTGCCGCTCGTCCTATAAGGCCGCGCGCAACGGGCAAAGCTCGCTTGCTGGGGCGTCGCCAAGTGGTAAGGCATCGGTTTTTGGTACCGACATTCCCAGGTTCGAATCCTGGCGCCCCAGCCAAATCACATGCCTTTGGAATCAATGATTTACCGACCTTATCGATGGCTGCCGTCAGGAGCTATCTGACTCCCACGCGACCCCGACTCCGTTGACAGAGCCGGGGCCGTGCGGAGAGGATCAGTAATCGTTGTCGTCCTGGATGACGACGGGATGATGCCGATGATGTCGATAATAGCGATGATGGCTGCGCTCGATCGAGCCGGTCACGATGACCGTATCCCGGCGATGATGTCTGCGGCCGTGGTCGTAGAAGGCAACCGTGCCGTGTCTGCGGTGATGAAGGCGTTGACCCTGGTCATTGATGACCTTTACGCTCCTGTGATGATGTCGATGGTGGGTCGTGATGACCACGTCAGCTTCGGCTGCCGGAGCTATCGTCGGCATGGCAATGAACAGCGCCAAGGCGCTCACGATCATTGTTTTCATTGTAATATCTCCACCTGCTAATTATCCCTTCGCGGGGATAACCGCGTCCCATCCCTTTGGTTCCGAGTAGCGTCGTCGGTCCACGGGCGCGATCAGTGACGGCTGCTCCCGTGCAACACGGCGTATCGAAAGAAGAAGTTGCGACAGCAGCTCCTGTTGGCAACTTCTGGTAAAGGCGCTCTTTCAAGCCGACCACCAGGGTTACGCCACTCGACAAAGGAGCGCTGCACAGGACCCTTCTATGTCGTCGCGTTCGATCTCCTGATCTGTGACGGGAAACACCCGTCTTGCGAGGAAGACCGTCGGCACAATTTGTGAGATTTACGAGACCAATCAGGCCATCTTAGATCGCCTAAGTCGGGCCGTCTCAGATCCCGTAAGAAAGTGCAAGGTAAACCACCGGCGCCAAGATCAGCAGAACCGCGATTCCGATAACCACTGCGATTGCCAGGCGCTCTGTTCGCCTGACAAGCTCAGCGACCTTGTCGTCGTCAGCCGATGGTATGAGGTCAAGAACGGAAGAAACCTCCGCAGGACTGTCGTTGTCGTTTGCGGGTCGGGTTGCGCCGTCACGCACAGATCTCTGGACAAAGGTCACTGTTAGCCTCGCTATTGAAACGCACGCCGTTGGCGGTGTCACGACAATCGGGTGCCCGCTAACCTCTCAGGAATGGCGGGCACCCGATTGACCACCGATGAAGGGACTCATGCTCGGCAGCCCGGTTCCAATGTATCGGGAGGGCATAGGTTGCCCGCCTTCAGGCCTATGGCTCCGACGTCAGGACTTCAGTCATACCCTGTTCGGACCTTGGTCTGGCAATCGACGAAGCGATGGCCGCCATTTTGTTTCGACGCAGAAAATGCGGGAACATTAGTAGGCTCTTACGAGTTCACTCCCAGCAACTAGTTCGGGAGAGATACGGTGAACAACATAATCTGGCTCATCGGAGCAGTCGTTATCGTGATTGCGATACTGAGCTTCCTGGGCTTCCGATAAACGTGGCAGCTGAATTGCGGTCGGAGCCTATTGCCATCTGCGCCTTGTAGGCCTCGCTTTCGCGTTGGCCGGGCGCTTTGCATGTGGGCTTTGGCGTTCGCTCTCAGGTGGCGCTTAAATTCCTTCTCTTCGAACCTTACAGAATGCGCGTCGCAAGCAGGTCGCAAGGGCGACGGTCCTATTGCAACAGTCGGATCGACGCCATCGCCGACGAAATCAACAAAGCATGCTGCGTCAGCTCGCCTCGCGCATCGCCTCGGCGGCCTGCAGATCGACCGAGACCAGTTGGCTGACGCCCTGCTCGGCCATGGTCACGCCGAACAGGCGGTTCATGCGCGCCATCGTGATCGGGTTGTGGGTGATGATGACGAAGCGCGTCTCGGTGGTCGCGGCCATTTCGTCCATCAAATTGCAGAAGCGCTCGACATTGTGATCGTCGAGCGGCGCGTCGACTTCGTCGAGCACGCAGATCGGCGCCGGATTGGTCAGGAACACCGCAAAGATAAGCGACATCGCCGTCAGCGCCTGCTCGCCGCCGGACAGCAGCGTCATGGTCTGCGGCTTCTTGCCGGGCGGACGGGCCAGGATTTCGAGCCCGGCTTCGAGCGGGTCGTCGGATTCGATCAGCTGCAGTTCGGCCGTGCCGCCACCGAACAGATGCGAGAACAGCCGCTGGAAATGGCCGTTGACCACCTCGAAAGCGGCAAGCAGCCGTTCGCGGCCTTCGCGGTTCAGGCTCTGGATCGCTTGCCTGAGCTTGCGGATCGCCTCGATGATGTCCTCGCGCTCGGAGACGATGGTCTCCAGCCGGTCCGACAATTCCTTCTGCTCTTCCTCGGCGCGCAGATTGACGGCGCCGAGCCGCTCGCGCTCAACCTTCAGCCGGTCGAGCTGGCGCTCGATCTCGGCCATTTCCGGCATCGGGCTGTCGGCTTCCAGGCCAGTATGGCGAATGACCAGATGCGGCGGCGTGTTCAGCGTTTCCTGGATGCGCGCCTCGACCTCGAGCCGGCGCTCATCGGCGGCGGTCAATCGCTCTTCGGCGCGGACGCGGGTTTCGCGGGAATCGGCCAGCGACTGGATGGCCGCGGTGGCGGCCTTGTCCAGCTCGGCCTGCTTGTTCTCGGCCTCCTGCAAACGGTCGGCGGCCGCCTTGCGCAAGGTCTCGGCCTCGGTCAGCTGCGACAGCAGCGCGCGCCGCCTGGCGTCGATCTCGTCGGGGGCGTCGGCCAGCGTTTCGCGCTCGGCCTCGGCCTCGGCCCTGCGCTCGCCCAGCGAGGCAATCTGCGTCGAGGCGTTTTCGGCCCGCTGCAACCAGTTGCTGCGCTCGGCGCCGATGGCGTCGAGCCGGCGCGTGCGCGCCTCGGCTTCGCGGCGCAGGCCTTCATGGACGGCGCGCGCGTCGGCCAAGGTTGCGCGATCGCGGCTGACATTGGCGGCGGATTGTTCAAGCTGCAATTGCAGGTCGCCGAGATCGGGGGCGTCCTGCAGCAGCATTTCGGCCTCGGCGAAGGCGGCGGCCGTTTCTTCATGGCTGTCGACGATTCGCGCGCGCGCCTCGTCCAGGGCGGCGCGGCGGCTTGCCAGCTCGCCACCGGCCTTTTCGGCCTCGGCCAGCGCGCTGCGGGCGGCGTCCAGGCCGTGCTGGGCATCGCGCCCGGCCTGGCGGGCGTTGCGTTCGGCCTCGCTCGCCTCACGCAGCGCCTGTTCGGCCTGGGCAAGGGCAGCCTCTGCCTCACGCATCATCTGCGTCGCCTGCACCGCCTCGGCATCGAGCTCGGCCAGCCGGTTCTTCTGCGCCAGCCTCTGCGCGGCCGCGGTCGGTGCATCGGCGCTGGCGGTCAAGCCATCCCAACGCCACAGCGCGCCGTCACGGCTGACCAGCCGCTGGCCGGGGGCAAGCAGCGTCTGCAGGCGTTTGCCGTCCGCCGCATCGACGATGCCGATCTGCGCCAACCGGCGGGCAAGCTGCGAAGGCGCGCGCACCACGCTGGCGAGGCTCTTGAGGCCTTCCGGCAAAGCCGCATCGCCTGGTTCAACCTGGCTTTCGCCCCAATGCACCGGCGCGCTGCGGTCGAGCGGCACGTCGAGATCCTCGCCAAGCGCAGCACCGAGGGCCGTCTCATAGCCGCGTTCGACGCTGAGTTGCTCCAGTACCGACGGGAAAAGATCGCCGCTGGCGGCATTGAGGATCTTGGCCAGCGTGCGGGCTTCGGTCTCGATGCCGGCGAGTTCGGCCCTGGCATCCTNATCCTGCAGCGGCGGACGGGCGGCACTCTCGGTGGCGCGCGCCTCGGCGACCGCCTGTTCGGCAGCAATGGCGCCGGCCTCGGCTTCCTCCAACCGGGCGAGCGCGTCCTCGACCAAAGCGCGCTTCTCGGCGGGATCGGGCAGGCCGGCGACTTTCGAGACGATCTCCGATAGCTCGCGGTCGACATCGGCCAGCTGGCGGGCAAAGCGATCGCGGCGTTCGGCGGTGTCGCGCAGCGTGCGCTCGATCTGGTTGCGCGAGGCGGCGGCCTCTGCTCGTTCGGCGGTCAGCGCCGCGAGCTTTGCTTCGCTTGTTATAAGCGTTGCGCCGGCCTGCTCGAAAGCGGCCCGCGTCGTGGCTTCGCGCTCGGCGGCGCCGGCATTGTCTGAGTTGAGCGTGGCTTCTTCCTCGCGCAGGCGCTCAAGAATATCCGCATTGTCGCGGACCATGCGCTCCTCGCGGGCGATGTCGCCGTCGAGCTGCTGCAGCCGGCGCTCGAGTTCGGCCTGGCGGGCGCGGATGCGGCCTGCCTCCTCCTCGATCTGCGCCTTGGCGATCGACAGGCGCTGGAAGGCGGCAGCCGCGGCGGCCTCGGCATCGCGCAGATCGGGCAGCCGGTGGGCACCGATGCCTTGCTCACGGGCGGCAGCCATCTGGGCGGCGGCGCGGTCGCCGACCAGAGCTGTGGCAACCGCCAATGCCGACCGCGCATCGCCCTCCTGGGTTTTGGCCAAGGTCCAGCGCAGATGCAAGAGCGTGGCTTCCGCCTTGCGGATATCGGCCGACAGGTTCTTGAAGCGCGATGCCTGGCGCGCCTGGCGCTTCAGGCTTTCGATCTGGCTTTCCAGTTCGCCGACGACGTCGTCCAGCCGTTCCAGATTCTGTTCGGCCGCCTTCAGCCGAAGCTCGGCCTCGTGACGGCGGGTGTGCAGGCCGGAAATGCCGGCGGCTTCTTCGAGCAGCGCGCGGCGCGCCTGCGGCTTGGCCTGGATCAGTTCGCCGATGCGGCCCTGTCCGACCATGGATGGCGAGCGCGCGCCGGTCGACTGGTCGGCGAACAGAAGCTGCACGTCCTTGGCGCGGGCTTCCTTGCCGTTGATGCGGTAGAGCGAGCCGGCTTCGCGCTCGATTCGGCGCGACACTTGCAATTCATCGGCGTCGTTGAAGGCGGCGGGCGCGGTCCGGTCGCTATTGTCGAGGAACAGCGTGACTTCGGCGGTGTTGCGGGCCGGGCGCGTTCCCGAGCCGGAAAAGATCACGTCGTCCATGCCGGACGCGCGCATGTTCTTGTATGAGCTTTCGCCCATCACCCAGCGCATCGCCTCGACAAGGTTCGACTTGCCGCAGCCATTCGGCCCGACAATGCCGGTCAGGCCGCGTTCGATGACGAACTCGCCGGGTTCGACGAAGGACTTGAAGCCGAGGAGGCGAAGGCGCGAAAACTTCATTCGCGCCTGCCTGGAAGGCACAAAGGTGCGCTGACGCCAAAGCGCAGTCGCTCCGGCGCCGCCTGGACGTCAGAGCAGAGGGTCGATGATGGCCGATATTTCCTCAATCGACATCGCACCTTTGTAGGTTTTCCCGTTGATGAAGAAGGTCGGTGTCGAGTCGACCTTGAATTCATCGGCGCCGCGCTTCTGGACCGATCTCACATCGTCCAGAAGTTTCTGGTCCGTCAAGCAGGCCTCGAAGGACTCCTGTGTAAAACCGGCGAGCTTGGAGATCTGCAGCAGCGCATCCTTGGTATTGTTGACGCCGACCCAGTTGGCCTGCTGCTTGAACAGCACGTCGACCATCGGGAAATAATTGTCCTTCGAACAGCGCGCCAGCATGAAACCGGCCTCGGCGCTCGGATCGAACGGGAATTCGCGCAGGATGTAACGCGCCTTGCCGGTGTCGATGTATTTGGTCTTCAACTCAGGGAAGGTGGTCGCCGCGAAATGCGCACAATGCGGGCAGGTCATCGAAGCATATTCGACGATGGTGACCTTGGCGTCATCCTTGCCGAGCTGCTTGTCGGGCAAAGCGCCGGGCTTCAGCAGTTCGGCCATGTCGACATTGCCGGAAGACTCCGGGACCTTGACGGCGGCCGGAGTGGCAGGCGTCGAAGCAGGCACCGCGGGAGCCGCAGGCTTCACATCCGCTGCTTTGGCATCCTCGCCTGAATCGCTGCATGCGGCGAGCATAGCCACTGCCGGAATGACGGCCAGCGAAGACAGGAGGTTTCTGCGGGACAAGCTACGGTTCATGCGAATCACCTGACTGTGGTTTGATTTTGCAACGCAAAGGCTAGAAAAGGCGAGAGTTGGCGGGAATTAAGGCATCGCCGTCCCCATTCCAATCGCCAAACTCTACATGCAGGATCACGAATGCGCGAGATAGATGACGCGTTCATGACCGACTGATTGCCGGTTGATTACCTTGGCCGCTTCCTTTGGCCAAGAATTGTGGCGCCAAGACGCTCCAGCGAGGCGCGCAAGCCTTCATCCTCGATCTTGCCGACGGTATCGGACAATTTGGCCTTTTCGACAGAAGTCAGTGCTCTCGGCGTCGGTTTCGGCCGGGCTTTGTCCCTCAGCACCGGCTTTTGCACGATCCGGATCCTGCCGATCGCGTTGAAGCCGAGAAAGGCATTGACGCGGTTGATGATCTCGCCGGTCTCGTGCTGTAGGTGCAGCGCGGCCATGCCCTCGCAGGCGATGACCAGCACCGCCGGCTCGAACGGATCGTCCTCATGCATGCGGCGCGGCCACTGGATTTTTTCGGGGCGCGAATGGCCGGCGAGCCTGGGGCCGGCGATCTCTTCCCATGACTGCACCAGCCCGATCGAAATGCCGGCCCGCTTGCGCAGCACGGGGTCGAGGATCGCGGTCGCGAGATCGCTCACCGGAACGGGATTGCCGTAAGGCGTTCTCCCTGCCATGTACGTTCTCCAGCCACGCTCCTCACCAGCCTAGAGCCAGCCCGCGATCAATGGCACTGCACGAACAGACCCGCAAGGCCGCATCCGAACCAACTCTATCAGGAGAGATCGCCGCGCGTCTGCTTGCCTGGTATGACGCGCACCATCGCGAACTGCCGTGGCGGATCACGCCGCACGCGGCGGCCGGCGGTGCACGGCCGGACCCCTATCGCATCTGGCTGTCGGAAGTGATGCTGCAGCAGACCACGGTCGAAGCGGTAAAATCCTATTTTCGCGCCTTTGTCGAGAAATGGCCTGATGTGAAGGCGCTGGCGGCTGCGCCGGCCGAGGATGTGATGAAGGCCTGGGCCGGGCTCGGCTATTATTCACGGGCGCGCAACCTCAAGGCCTGCGCCGATCTGGTTGCGAGCCAGGGCGGCCGTTTTCCCGACAACGAAACGGGATTGAGGGAATTGCCGGGGATCGGCGCCTATACGGCGGCGGCGATCGCGGCGATCGCCTTCGACCGTCCGGCGGCGGTCGTCGACGGCAATGTCGAACGTGTCATCTCGCGGCTCTATTCGATCGCAACGCGGCTCAGCGAGGCAAAGCCTGAAATCCGCGCGCTCGTCGCAAGACTGGTTCCGCAGACAAGGCCGGGCGACTTCGCCCAGGCAATGATGGACCTTGGCGCCACGATCTGCACGCCAAGACGGCCGCGCTGCATGCTGTGCCCGGTGCGCGAGGATTGCAGCGCCATCCTGTCCGGCGACCCCGAGCGCTTTCCGGTCCGCCTGCCCAAGGTCGACAAACCACTCAGGCGGGGTGCCGCCTTCGTCGCCGAGCGCGGCGACGGCGCCATCCTGTTGCGCAAGCGGCCTGACAAGGGCCTGCTCGGCGGCATGACCGAGGTGCCGACCACAGGTTGGACAGCGCGGATCGACGGTGCAACCACTTCGGAGGCAGCGCCCTTCCCTGCCGACTGGCGGCGCGCTGGAGAGATCGCGCATGTCTTCACCCATTTCGCGCTCGAGCTCGAAGTTTTTCACGCTCAAGTGAAAAGTGATGCGCCGGAAGGGCATTTCTGGTCGCTGGCCCATGACATTTCCGGAGAAGCGCTGCCGACCGTCATGAAAAAGGTCATCGAAGCAGCGATACCGGGCGCAACCAAAAAACACCGCCCAATTGACTAGCATTCGCTTTGAAAGGCCAGAAATGACTGAAATCCGCCATATCGTGTTCGACATCGGCCGCGTCTTGCTCCACTACGATCCGAACATTCCGTTCAGCCGCCTCATTCCCGATGCCGAAGAGCGCAAGTGGTTCTTCGACAATGTCTGCACGCATGACTGGAACATCGAGCAGGATCGTGGCCGGACGTGGGAAGAGGCGGAAGCGCTGCTGATCGCGGATTACCCGGATCATGCTGAAAACATTCGCAATTTCCGGCGCTATTGGAACGACATGGTGCCGCATGCCTATGAGGACAGCGTCGCCATCATGCTCGGCCTGATCGAGAGCGGCCGCGACGTGACCATGCTGACGAACTTCGCCGCCGACACGCTTGCCGAGGCAAGACTGCGCTTCGATTTCCTTAGCCGCCCGCGCGGCGTGACCGTGTCGGCCGATATCCGTGAGATCAAGCCCGACCGCGCCATCTACGACCATCACGTGGTCGCGTTCGGCCTGGAGCCCTCCGCCACGCTGTTCATCGACGACAGCCCCAGGAATGTCGACGGAGCCAGGGCGGCTGGCTGGAATGCTGTGCTGTTCACAGATGCAAAAACGCTCAAGGCGGACCTTGAGCGGTATGGCATCGCGACCTGAGCTACGCAGAGGGGTCGAGGTAGCGCTTTATGGCGCCCCCCTCTGCCCTGCCGGGCATCTCCCCCACGAGGGGGGAGATTGGCAGCCTCGCCGACGGCTCTTTCTTACAACGTTGAAGGTTGGCGAAAACAATGAAGCGCGCGATCTCCCCCCTCGTGGGGGGAGATGGCCGGCAGGCCAGAGGGGGGCGCCGTAGGGCGCCGACCTTTATGTGGTAGCGTCAGGCCCCTGCCCGTTCCATGCCGAGCCTGGCGATGCGGCGCAGTTCGTCGATCGGGGTCAGGCCGCCCGAGCGCTCATAGTGCCAGAAGGTCCAGCCATTGCAGGCGTCCAGGCCCTGCACTTCGGCGCCGATCTTGTGGATCGAGCCGGCGCTGTCGCCGATCGCCACCGTGCCGTCGGCGCGTACCTTGGCCGACCAGCGCTTCTTGGCATCGTAAAGCGTGGCGCCGGGCTGCATAAGCCCGGTATCGATGAGGCTGACAAAGGCGACGCGCGGCTCGGCGCGCTTGCCGGTGAGCACGGTGAGATCGGCGGTTTCCAGCGGCCGCACGGCATCGATGCGCTCATTGGCGGCGTCGATATAGGCCTGCTCGCGCTCGATGCCGACGAAATGGCGGCCAAGCCGCTTGGCCACGGCGCCGGTTGTGCCGGATCCGAAGAACGGGTCGAGCACGATGTCGCCCGGCTTGGTCGAGGCCATCATGATGCGGGCGAGCAGCGCTTCCGGCTTCTGCGTCGGATGCAGCTTGTCGCCATTGTCGTTCTTCAGCCGCTCGCCGCCAGTGCAGATCGGGAACAGCCAGTCGGAGCGCATCTGGATGTCGTCGTTCGATGCCTTCATGGCTTCGTAATTGAAGGTATAGCCCTTGCCCTTCTGGTCGCGCGAAGCCCAGATCATGGTCTCATGCGCGTTCTGGAAGCGGCGACCGCGGAAATTCGGCATAGGGTTGGTCTTGCGCCAGACGACATCGTTGAGGATCCAGAAGCCGAGATCCTGCATCTTGGCGCCGACGCGGAAGATGTTGTGGTAGGAGCCGATAACCCAGATGGTGCCATTCGGCTTCAGCACGCGGCGTGCCGCCAGGAGCCAGGCGCGGGTGAAGGCGTCATAGGCCTCGAAACTCTCGAACTGGTCCCAGTCATCGTCGACGGCGTCGACCTTGGACTGGTCGGGCCGGTGCAAATCGCCGTCGAGCTGCAGATTGTAAGGCGGATCGGCGAAGATGACGTCGATGGATTTTTCCGGCAGCCGGTCGAGCGCGGCGACACAATCGCCCTTGAGGATCGTGTCCAGCCACTCGGATTGCTGGGGGGCGTGGGAGAGGTCGGCGAGAAGACGCACGGCAGACATTTTTACACCCAAGGCACGCGTTACTGTTTACTCCCCGTTATGGTTACCGATCAGCGTAAATATTCGGTGAAGGACGCAACGGTCCAGGCAGCCCTGACGTCGTCAATTTGCGCAGCCCGGCCCGTTGGTGTATGTCGCGCCGCTTGAGCCTTGCCGGGCCTCCATCACCCTCCTCGTTCGGATTGCCATGCCCCAGCCAGATCTTGTCATCTTCGATTGCGACGGCGTGCTCGTCGATTCCGAAATCATCGCAGCCCGCGTCGAGGCCGAATTGCTGACCTTGGCCGGATATGAAATTTCGGCTGAGGAATACGCCGAAACCTATGCCGGACTGACCTTCAAGGACATCATGATGCGGGTCGAGCAAAAATCCGCCATCCCGTTCCAGGCCTCGATGATCGACCGGGCCGAAGAGCTGGTCGACCGCAAACTGCGCAGCGACGTGCGCGCCATCGACGGCGTGCGCGAGGCGGTCGCCGCGGTCACCGCGCCGCGCTGCGTCTGCTCGAACTCACGCTTGGAGCGGATCGAGTTCATGCTCGAGAAAGTGGGCCTGCTGCCGTTCTTCGCCGGCCGGATTTTTTCAGCGCGGGAAGTACCAAGCAAGAAAACCAAGCCCGCGCCGGATGTGTTCCTGATCGCGGCGGAGCAACTCAACGCCAATCCGGCAAACACCTTCGTCATCGAGGATTCGGTGCACGGCGTCACCGGCGCCAGGGCCGCCGGCATGCGCGTGATCGGCTTCACCGGCGCCGCGCACAGCTATCCCGGCCATGCCGATGTGCTGACCGAAGCCGGAGCCGAAACCGTCATCCGCCGCTGGGCCGAACTGAAAAGTGTGATTGCCGCTCTGTCGGAGTGGTCGGACGCCTGAACCGATCAGTCCTTGGCTTTGGCCGACCTGGCCGGTTTCTTCTTAGCCCTGTTGTAGGCAATCGCGGCGCGGACGAGCGCTTTCAGCGCATCCGCATCGATCACGTCGCCCTCCGACACATCGATGGCGCGCCACACCTTGCCGTTGAGCCCGTTGTTGAACAGCCTGTCGGGATCCGGCAGGCTGGCACCGTGAGAAAAGGTCAGCTTCACCTTGTCCTTGTGAGCGTTGCCGACGGCGATCATGCCGTCGCGTGACCATACCGGGCTGCCCATCCACTTCCACTCCTCGATGATTTCCGGGTCGGCGTCGAGGATGGTCTTGCGCAGGCTGGCCAACGTCTTGCCCCGCCAATCGTCCAGCTCCCGGATTCGGGCATCTATCCGCTCGGAGGCAGAGGCGCCTCCCTCGTCCTTGCTCGACATGCTGATCTTCATGGTCTGCCTCCGTTCACATCTTCTCGCCGGGCAATCGGCTGGCCTGCTTCACCCAGGAGGCGAAGCGGGCTTCGCCGATCTCTTCGCCTTCATGGATGTCGAGATAGCGCACTTCCTTTTGCCTGGAACCGCCGGGAGGCACAGGATCGAGCGACGTGCCGCGAAAGAAGGCGACTTTGACGTATCTGGTGAAGCAATGCAGGCTGAGGAACCAACCGTCGCCCTCGATGCCATAGAACGGTGAGTTCCACTTCACCGCCTTGCAGACGCCGGGGAAGGCGCTGACGATAAGTGCGTCGATCCGGCGCCCGACATCGCTTTTCCAGCCCGGCATGGCGGCAATATATGCCTGCACCGGAGCGTCCCCATAGACCTTAGGGATCTGCGGGTTGCCGCCCGAAAGCAGGACCGGCTTTTCCGGCTTGTCTGGGGCCGGTTTTGCGACCTTCGATTTTCCCGGCGCCTTGGCCATGTCCTACCCTTGCGCGCCCTGCTCGCCACGCGATCTCGCGACGTAAGGCAGCACGAACATGTAGAGGCCGCTGAACAGCAGCAGGAATAGCGGCAGCAGCGGCGAATAGACCACCCAGGCCGGAGGTTGCCCGAACGCCATGGTGATGAAATTGGCTGCCACGGTCAGCGTGAAGATGATCGACAGCCAACGATGGGTTTGACGTATCCATTTGCTCAAGTTCATTGCAACTTCCTCTTGAAACCAGCGCCTACCAACGCGCCAGTTGGGTGATCTGGATGAGATTGCCGCAGCTGTCGTTGAGCTGGGCGATGGTCGAGCCGGTCACTTCTGTCGGCGCCATGGCGAACGCACCGCCGCGTCCCTTGATGCGCTCGTAATCACCCTTGACGTCGTCGGTGAACAGCATGAGCGCGGGCTGCCCCTGCTTGAAGATGGCCTGCTGGTAGGCCTTGGCGGCCGGGTTGTCGTTGAGCGCCAGCTGTAGCTCGGCTCCCTCGGGCTCATCGGGTGAGATGACGGTCAGCCAACGAAAAGCCCCATTGCTGAAGTCGGCCTTCACAGCAAAGCCCAGCACGTCGGTGTAGAAGCGCAGTGCGTTGTCCTGGTTGTCCACATAGACGCTGGTCAGCTTGATCTTCATCGATTTCCTCCTTTTTGCATTCGGTGCCCCGCGATCAGGGCATGGTACCGGCAGGCTTCAATCCGGCTTCGCCAGGACCTGCTCCAGCTTGGTGAGGAATTGCTGCCACCCGGCCCTGGCGCCGCCATAGGCCTGCTTCTGGCTCGGATGGAAGCCCGACTGCTCGACGCGCAGATGGGTTCCCGAGCTCGTGGGTGTGAGCGTGAACGTCACCACGCTCGTCAGATTGTAGGCGGCATCCTCATGCGCAAAATCCCAGCTGTAGGACAGCGTCCTGTTTTGCTCGATGGCCAGCACCTCGCAGTCGAGCACGCCGCCCCAGTCGCCGCGAAGATTGAAGCTGTGGCCGACGACAGGCTTGAAATCGTTCTTCATGAGCCATTCCTCAATCAGATGCGGCTGCGTCAACGCGCGCCAGATCTTCTCCGCCGGCCAGGATATTTCACGTTCGACGACGACGGTGCGCAGCTCGGGATTGCTCACTGGTCCATCCTTTTCAGCAGGCTCTCGAGATCATCGAAGCGGCTCTCCCAGAATCCAGTCATTTGAACTGTCCAGTCGGTCAGCGGGCCAAGTGCCGCGGGCTGGGCGCTGTAGTGGGTCTGGCGTCCGGCGTGGCGGTCACGCACCAGGCCGGCCAGCTTCAGGACGCCGAGATGCTTCGACACCGCCGGTTGCGAGACCCCGGACTGCGCCGTCAGCGCCCCCACGGTCTGCTCACCTTGGCGGCACAAGCGCTCGAAGATGGCCCGCCGGGTCGGGTCGGCAAGCGTTCTGAACAAAGTATCGTGGGCGTCCGGCATCGGGATCAATAACCTGCGAGCTATTGATTGACGTATAACCGCCGGGATATGGATGAGTCAAGTGCGCTGGCGGAATGGATCGAGATTAAAGCGCAGACGCGACCTGCCGCAGGCGCACGCCTGCAGGATTACGATCGGATCGTTTGGATCTTTCAAAGAGTTGACCGGCACCGTCGCAGCAGCGGCGGCGCCCAGGCGCTTAGTTCGTCGCCGGAGCGCGCTTCTTTTTCTTGCCGGACTTCTTGTCCACCGCCGCCGGCGCGGTGTCGTCATAGCCGGCATAGACAGTGTAATCCCGGGCGGAGGGTTCGGGCACGACGACGTTGGGATCGGTGAACACGAACTGGGTGGCGGTCGAGGGATCGCTGACCTGGATCTGATAGGGGTGGATCTGCGAATAAAGTACGTCGGGGCCGTGCATGACGGCAATGCGGATCGGCATGGTGATGGTGCCGGGGGCGAACAGCGGTCCCGGCACGATCTTGCCGGCAACCCCAACCTTCATCGTCAACTGGCCGTTGGCACGGCTGCAATCGCGGCTCACATCGCTGATCGAGGCCTGGTAGATGATCTTGGCCGGATCCTTGTTCGGATCGACGATGGAGCCGTCAGGCGCCGTCTGCGCGGCGGCAGCGGCCTCGGCATCCTGTGTTGCATCAGCCTTTTTCTTTTTCGGCTGCGGCGCGCCCTTGGCGTAGGTATTGAAGTATGCGGTGCCGTCACGCACCGTCACTTTCGGGCAGTAGGCCTGCAACTGGCTGGCGAGAACCTTGGGATCCTGAGGCGGTATTGGCGCATTCGGGTCGGTCTTCTTGCCGAAACCGAGATTGAGGATGCCATTGTCGCTGGATTGGCAACCGGCGGCGGCAAGCATAAAGCCGGTGAGCGCCAGACCCGCGACAAAGCGACGGTTGAACTTGTGAAACGCCATGAAACTGCACTTCCCTCTCGCAAAGTTGGTGACGTATAGCAACGCCACGGCAAAAATGCGACTGAGCCGGCTCGGAAAATTAACCAATTGCCGTGGATGAACCGGCGGCAGCAATGGACCTTGACGATGCGCTATGTGAGTACCCGCGGGGATGCACCCGTGCTTGGATTTGCCGACGCGGTGCTGGCGGGGCTGGCCCGCGACGGCGGGCTTTATGTGCCGCAGACATGGCCGCAGTTTTCGGCAGCCGAGATCCGCGCCATGCGCGGCCTGCCCTATGCGGACCTCGCCATCCGCGTGCTGACGCCGTTCCTCGGCGGCGAGATCGCCGCACCCGTCTTCGAGCGCCTGGTGCGAGAAGCCTATGCCACCTTCCGCCACCAGGCCGTCTGCCCGCTGGTGCAGACCGGCGCCAACACGTTCATCCTTGAACTCTTCCACGGTCCGACGCTGGCCTTCAAGGACGTTGCCATGCAGCTGCTTGCCCGGCTGATGGACCATGTACTGACTGAGCGCGGCCAGCGCGCAACCATCGTCGGCGCGACCTCGGGTGACACCGGCGGCGCCGCCATCGATGCCTTCGCCGGCCGCGACCGAACTGACATTTTCGTGATGTTTCCGCATGGCCGCGTCTCGCCGGTGCAGCAGCGGCAGATGACGACATCGACGGCCACCAACGTCCAGGCGCTGGCCATCGAAGGCAATTTCGACGATTGCCAGGGCCTGCTGAAGGATATGTTCAACGATCATGGTTTTCGTGATCGCGTGTCGCTGTCGGGCGTCAATTCGATCAACTGGGCCCGCATCATGGCCCAGATCGTCTATTATTTTTCCTCGGCGCTTTCGCTCGGCGCGCCGGACAGGCCGGTCTCCTTTACCGTGCCGACCGGCAATTTCGGCGATATTTTCGCCGGTTACGCCGCCAAGAAGATGGGCCTGCCGATCGAGCGGCTGATCGTCGCCACCAACGACAACGACATATTGGCGCGCACTTTCGCGACCGGTGAATACCGCACCAAGGGTGTGTTTGCGACGACGTCGCCATCGATGGACATCCAGGTATCGTCGAACTTCGAGCGACTGCTGTTCGAGGCCTGCGACCGTAACGCAGAGACGGTGCGGCGTTACATGGCCGGCCTCAAGCAATCCGGCGCCTTCACCATCGAAACCGCAGAAATCGACCGGATGCGGTCCGAATTCGACGCCGGACGCGCTGATATGGACGAGGTTGCCGCCACCATCCGTTCAACGCTCGAATCCAGCAATTATCTGCTCGATCCGCACACGGCCGCGGCCGTGCATGTCGCCGCCGGCAAGGCTGACGGTGCAGTGCCGATGGTGGTGCTGGGCACGGCGCACGCGGCCAAGTTCCCGGCCGCGGTCGAAGCCGCCTGCGGCGTGTCGCCGGCCCTGCCCGCATGGCTGGGGTCCTTGATGTCAGCCGACGAAAAGTACACGGTACTTCCATCCGACCTGAAAATGGTGGAAGATTACGTGAGCCGCCACTCAAGGGCAGCGCGTTAGGGAGTACTTGCCATATGGGTGTTGAGGTAAGCCGTCTGTCGAACGGCCTGACAGTCGCCA
Source organism: Mesorhizobium sp. LNJC394B00 (assembly GCF_000502555.1). Lineage (NCBI taxonomy): Bacteria > Pseudomonadati > Pseudomonadota > Alphaproteobacteria > Hyphomicrobiales > Phyllobacteriaceae > Mesorhizobium > Mesorhizobium sp. LNJC394B00. The sequence goes on along the minus strand of NZ_AYWH01000001.1, from coordinate 281,148 downwards.
CCGAAACCCTTCCAAGCCTCGAATCCGTTGCCCTTGGCGCCTGGGTCAAGTCCGGCGCCCGCAATGAGCGTGACGACGAGCACGGAATGGCCCATCTGCTCGAGCATATGGCCTTCAAGGGTACGAAAAGGCGGACGGCCTTCGAGATCGCCTCGGAAATCGAGGATGTCGGCGGCGAGATCAATGCCGCCACATCAGTCGAGACGACGTCCTATTACGCCAGGGTGCTGTCCGACGATGTGCCGCTGGCGGTGGATATCCTTGCCGATATCCTGCAGGAGTCCGAATTCGACCCAGAGGAACTGGAGCGCGAGCAGCATGTGATCCTGCAGGAGATCGGCGCCGCGCACGACACGCCCGACGACATCGTCTTCGACCGTTTCACCGAGACCGCCTTCCGCCACCAGACGATCGGCCGCTCGATCCTCGGCACGCCGGAAACCGTCAAATCCTTCACCTCCAAACAGCTGCATGATTTCATAGAGCGCCAGTATGGCGCCGAGAAGATGGTGATCGTGGCGGCAGGCGACATTAAGCACGACAATTTCGTGCGCGAGGTCGAAAAGCAGCTCGGCGGTTTCCGCAGCAAGTCCGACAGCACGATGCCGCAATATGCGCAGTATGTCGGCGGCGATTTCCGCGAGGATCGCGACCTGATGGACGCGCAGATCGTGCTCGGCTTCGAAGGCCGAGCCTATCATGTGCGCGATTTCTACGCTTCGCAGGTGCTGTCGATGATCCTCGGCGGCGGCATGTCGTCCCGGCTGTTCCAGGAGGTCCGCGAAAAGCGTGGCCTGTGCTATTCGGTCTATGCCTTCCACTGGGGTTTTTCCGATACCGGCATCTTCGGCGTTCATGCCGCGACCGGGCAGAGCGACATTGCCGAACTGGTGCCGGTCATTATCGACGAGCTGCAGAAGGCCGGCGAGAATATCCTTCAGGAAGAGCTCGACCGCGCCCGCGCGCAATATCGCGCCGGCCTGATCATGTCGGCTGAAAGCCCGGCCAGCCGCGCCTCGCAGATCGCCAGGCAGCTGCTTCTGTTCGGTCGGCCGATCGCCAAGGAGGAATTGATGGAACGGCTGTCGGCGCTGACCGTCGAGCGGCTGACCGACCTTTCGTCCCGGCTGTTTTCGACCAAGCCGACGCTGACTGCGGTTGGACCGGTGGGTACGCTCGCGCCCTATGAGGCGATTCTCGATTCGCTTGCGGGCACGCACACCACGGCCCGCAAGCTCGCCGTCTAAGCCTTCAAGCGCCGGTGTTCGCGCTCCCTTTCTTTCGCCGTGACCTGCCGGCACTGAAAGGCGACCGGGTCATGCTGCGCGTGCCCTACACCAACGACTATCGAGAATGGTCAGCGGTGCGCGGCGAAAGCCGTGCCTTCCTCGAACCGTGGGAGCCGCGCTGGACGCCCGATGAACTCGACCGCACCGCCTGGCGGCTGCGCATCGGCCGCTACCGCGAAGACTATGCGCAGGGGACAGCCATCGCCTTCTTCATCTTCGAGAAGGCGAGCGGCAAGCTTGCCGGCGGCATTACGCTCGGCAATATCCGCCACGGCGTCTCGCAAAGCGGCCATGTCGGGTACTGGATCGGGGAGCGGTTTGGCGGCCGCGGCCTGATGACCGACGCGGTCAAGGTGGTCTGCCGCTTCGCCTTCGATACGCTGAGGTTGCACCGGATCGAAGCTGCCTGTATTCCCGACAATGTCCGGTCGATCCGCGTGCTTGAAAAAGCCGGATTCCGGCGCGAAGGACTTCTGCGATCCTACCTCAGGATCAACGGCATCTGGCAGGACCACTACCTCTACGCCCGGATCGCGGACGATCCGCCGGGCGCTGGAACGAAGGACTGATTTTTGACGAATTTCCTGCGAAACGGGTCGCTGTTGGCCTTTGTTCTGGCGGTTGTCGTCACGCTTTGCGCGGCGCTCCCGGCCTTCGCCGTCGAACCGATCAAGATTGCCCGCGACGATGTCGCGCTCGACCTGTCGCGCGCCGTCCAGATCTACGTCAATCAGGGCGAAAACTTCCAGGTGTCGACCGCGCCCGGTCCCGACGGCATCGTGCGACGCATCGAGGTCGAGGCCAATGACGCGCGCTCGAGCGGCGACTGGGCGGTATTCGCGCTCGCCAACACCACCGACCAGCAGCTCGACCGGCTGATCGTGGCGCCGCATTTCCGGCTGGTGAATTCCGGCATCTTCTGGCCCGATCTCGGCGCCACCCGCATCGCCGCGATCACCCCCAGCGAGGGCTTCGCGCTCGACCGCCAGTCAAGCTCCGACGCCGACGTGTTCCGGGTGACGCTGAACCCGGGAACGGTGATCACCTTCATCGCCGAACTCGCCTCGCCGAAGCTGCCGCAGGTCTATCTATGGGAGCCGGAAGCCTACAAGGACTCGGTCAATTCCTATACGCTGTTCCGCGGCATCGTCATCGGCATCGCCGGGCTGCTGGCGCTCTTCCTGACCATCCTTTTCGTCGTCAAGGGAACCTCGATGTTTCCGGCGACAGCCGCACTTGCGTGGGCGGTACTTGCCTATATCTGCGTCGATTTCGGCTTTCTAAACAAGATCATAGAGATATCGCCCGGGAACGAGCAGATGTGGCGGGCGGGAACGGAGGTGGCGCTTGCGGCGACCTTCGTGGTGTTCCTGTTCGCCTATCTCAACCTCAACCGGTGGCACGGCCATTTCAGCTATGGCGCGCTGGTCTGGATCCTCGGCCTGGTGCTGATTGCGGGTGTGGCCATCATCGATCCGGCCGTCGCCGCCGGTATTGCCCGGCTGTCCTTCGCCGCCACCGCGCTGACCGGGCTTGGCCTCATCATCCTGCTCGGTCTTCGTGGTTATGACCGTGCGATCATGCTGGTGCCCAGTTGGGTGATGGTGCTGCTATGGCTATGCGGGTCGTGGATGGCGATCACCGGCATGCTCGACAACGACATCGCCCAGCCGGCATTGGGCGGCGGGCTGATCCTGATCATCCTTTTGATCGGCTTCACCGTCATGCAGCATGCCTTTGCCGGCGGCGCGCTGCATCAGGGCCTGTTCTCCGACCTCGAACGGCAGGCGCTGGCCGTAGCCGGCTCCGGCGACACGGTGTGGGACTGGGACGTGCTGCGCGACCGCGTCGTCACCAAGCCCGACGTCAGCATCCAGCTTGGCCTCGCTCCCAACAGCCTGGGGGGTGCGGCCCGCAACTGGCTGCCGGTGCTGCATGCCGACGACCGCGACACGTTCCGCACCACGCTCGACGTGGTGCTCGAACATCGGCGCGGCCGGGTCTCGCAGAATTTCCGCCTGCGCGGCGCCGACGGGCACTACCACTGGTTCTTGCTTCGGGCGCGGCCGGTGATCGGCTCGGATGGCGAAGTGATTCGCTGCGTCGGCACCATGGTCGACGTTACCGAGCAGAAAAAGTCCGAGGAAAGGCTGCTGCACGATGCCGTTCACGACAATCTGACCGGCCTGCCCAACCGCGAACTTCTGATGAACCGGCTGGAAGCCATCATCTCGATCGCGCGCACCGAAGAGAAGGTGCGCCCCACCGTCTTCGTCATCGACATCGACCGTTTCAAGCAGGTCAATGACGGGCTTGGCATCTCGGCCGGCGACACCATCCTGCTCACCATTGCGCGCCGCTTGCACCGGCTGTTGAAACCTAAGGATTCGCTGTCGCGCTTTGCCGGTGACCAGTTCGCCCTGATGCTGCTCTCCGAACAGGAACCCTCCCGCATCGCGGCGGTGGCAGACGCCATCAAGCACGCCATCAACAACCCGATCACCTTCGCCAAGCGCGAGATCGTGCTGACTGCCTCGATCGGCCTGATCACCTGGACCTCGGCGCAGACTTCGGCAGAAGACATGGTCAAGGACGCCGAGCTTGCCATGCACCAGGCCAAGCGCTTCGGCGGCGACAGGATCGAGCCGTTCCGGCCGGCCTTCCGCACCGTCGGCACCGACCGGCTGCAATTCGAATCCGATCTGCGCCGCGCCATCGAGCGGCGTGAGTTCACCCTTGCCTACCAGCCGATCGTACGGCTGGAGGACGGCAGCATTGCCGGCTTCGAGGCGCTGCTGCGTTGGGACCATCCGCGCCGCGGCATGATCCCGCCGGGCGATTTCATCCCGGTCGCCGAAAGCTGTGGCCTGATCGTGCAGCTTGGGCTGTTTGCCATGCAGCAGGCGGCCGAAGACCTCGCCGGTTGGCAAAAGCAAATCGGCGACACGCCGCTGTCGGTGTCGGTCAATCTGTCCAGTCGCCAGCTGATCCGCCGCGACCTGGTCAGCGATGTCCGCTCGGTCATCGCCCGCGCCAATCTGAAGCCGCGCTGCTTCCGGCTCGAACTTACCGAATCGCTGGTCATGGACAATCCAGAGCAGACCTCGCATGTGCTGACCAAGCTCAAGCAGCTCGGCATCGGCCTGTCGCTGGACGATTTCGGCACCGGCTATTCCTCGCTCGCCTATCTGACCCGCTTCCCCTTCGACACCATCAAGATCGACAAGAGCTTCGTCGACGACGCGACGCCGAAGCGGGCGGTGCTGCTCAAATCCATGGTCAACATGGCGCATGAACTCGGCCTGTCGGTGGTGGCCGAGGGCATTTCCGACGAAAGCGATGCGCTGGAACTGCGCCAGATGGGCTGCGAGTATGTGCAAAGCTTCATGTTCGGCGCGCCGATGCCAGGCGACCAGGTGCTGAAGGCGTTGAAAGAGCAGTACCCGATGACGCAGGCGTGATGGGTGAGGCATGCGTCGTGCAGGCGCGTGGTTACATTGGAATGAACCCCGAAAATTAGCTGAAGCGACCGCGCCTTCGTCATCCTAGGGCGAAGCAAGGAGCGCAGCGACGCGGCGCAGACCCTAGGATGACGAAAGTGGCGGGCGGCTTCGGCTAGTCGCGAAGGTTCGGCGGAACGTCGGCGAATGCGAGGCCTCAGGCGTGCCCCGCGGCCAGGCTCAGATGCGCCAGATCAATCCCGATCGATGCCAGGATGCGGTCGTACTTCCGCTCGATGTCGGCGTCGAACAGCAGCTCCGGCGTGGCCGGACAGGTCAGCCAGCCATTCTCGGCGATCTCGGTTTCCAGCTGGCCGGCGCCCCAGCCGGAATAGCCGAGCGCCATCAATGCGCGCCGCGGGCCGCGGCCGGACGAGATGGCGCGCAATATGTCGACCGTCGCGGTCAGGCAGATATCGTCGGAGACGGTGAGCGAGGATTCCACCCGGTAGTCGCCCGAGTGCAGGACGAAGCCGCGGCTACGGTCGACGGGGCCGCCATTGCGCACGACGAAGTCGCGAGCCTGCGCCGGCAGCCTGATCGCCTCCTGCTCGTTCATGATGCCGAGCTGCACCAGAAGATCGGGAAACAGCATCTGTTGCGTCTGGTTGATGATCAGGCCCATGGCGCCTTCATCGCTGTGCGCGCAGATGTAGATGACCGAGCGCGTGAAGCGATCGTCCTTCATGCCGGGCATGGCAATCAGGAACTGGTCGTCAAGAAAGCCGCGTCCACCGGCTGTCTTTTTGTGGCGCAACAAGTCCATGGACTGGAGCGTAACGCGTTTCCGGGACGCCGAAAAGATGCGCCGCGTGCGATTCGGCCAAAGCCCAACGGTTGGAACAACGGAATCTTGACTGCGAACTTCACTCGGCCGATTGCTTGAAGCCAACTGTTCCTTGCCCGAAGGTCACGCAAATATGATACGCAGAGCGCCATGAAAACATTGCGCGGCCATGAACTGACGATCAAATCAACGCCATGCAAAGCTTGAAAATCCTGCTGCTCGGCGCCGCCATCGGATGCGGAGTAGCCCTTCCCGCCGCCGCCTCGTCTTCCGACTGGTACAACAGCGAAGGGGGCAGGGTGCGGCTCGTGACATCAGGCAAGGCTGACGAGGCCGGTCGCATCCATGGCGTGCTCGACATCGCGCTAAAGCCCGGCTGGAAGACCTATTGGCGCGATCCGGGCGACGCCGGCGTGCCGCCGCAGATCGACGTTTCGGCCAGCACCAACATCACCGATGCGGCGTTTTCCTTCCCGCCGCCGCAGCGCCATGACGACGGCTACGGCAAATGGGCCGGCTACAACCATCCGGTCTCGCTGCCAGTGACATTCACTTTGTCGTCGCCTGGGGATACGGCCGTCATCGATGCCGACATCTTTCTCGGCATCTGCGAGACGATCTGTATTCCGGTGCAGACGCGGCTGAGCGTCGATCCCGCCGCCGATCCCGACAATGCCGAGGATGCGGCGCTGGTGAAGGCGGCACTCGCCACCTTGCCCGCGCCTGCCAAGCCCGATTTCGGGATCAAGGTGCTGCCGGGCGACCATGAGACGCTGATCGTCGAGGCGACTTTTCCCGGCGATCCGGAGGCGGCGGATTTATTCGTCGCCGGGGGACGCGACTATATGTTCGGGGCGCCCGCGCGCAACGAGAAGGACGGCCGGCTTGTGTTTACCATTCCGATCCTCGACCGGCCGTCGACGACACCGACCGATGGCGGGTTGTATTACACCCTGACAAGTGCCGAAGGCGCGGTCGAGGGCGTTCTGCCGTTTCCCTGATACCGAACCCGATCCAGGCTTTCGCGGTTGCGGGAGATGCCCGATTTCGCTATCGCAAGAAACCTTCCCTGCTTTTCACACGAGGACCATCATGACGATTGCCGTTGGCGACAAACTGCCCGATGCGACCTTCAAGGAAATGACCGCCGACGGCGCCAAGGTGATCACCTCGGCCGAGATTTTCGCGGGCAAGAAGGTCGTGCTGTTCGGTGTTCCAGGCGCCTTCACGCCGACCTGCAGCAACAATCATCTGCCGGGCTATCTTGAGAACCACGATGCCATCCTGGCCCGCGGCGTCGACACCATCGCCGTCGTGTCGGTCAACGATGTCCATGTCATGGGCGCCTGGGCGAATTTCACCGGCGGTCAAGGCAAGATCCTCTATCTCGCCGACGGCAATGGCGACTTCGCCAAGTCGATCGGCCTCGACTCCGACTATTCCAGCGGCGGCATGGGATTGCGCTCGAAGCGCTTCTCGATGGTCGTCGACAACGGCAAGGTCACGGCGCTCAATGTCGAGACCAAGCCAGGAGTCGACACATCGGGTGCCGCTCACATTCTGAGCCAGCTCTAAACCGCGGCGGCCGCGTCGGCTCATGAACGCCATGGCCTGACGACCACGCGCTTCCAGCCGGATTGCCTGCTTTGGGGGACATCGACGATGTTTGACATCATCTGGCGCAGCATTGCGATTGGCATCGGCGCCACGGTGCTGATGGATCTTTGGGCGCTGTTCCTGCATCTGGCGCTCAGCCAGCCGCGGCCGAACTGGGGGCCGCCCGGCCGCTGGGTCTGGCACCTTAGGGAAGGCAAGGTTTTCCACAACGATATCGCCCAAGCCGCACCCTATGCGCATGAGCAGGCGCTGGGCTGGGCTTTCCACTATGTCACCGGCATCGTCTACGGCTTCATCCTGGTGGCGCTGGTGGGCACGGCATGGCTGGACGCGCCGACCTTCCTGCCGGCCTTCATCCTCGGCATGGTCACCATCGGCGCCGGCTGGTTCCTGCTGGCGCCCGGCATGGGCGCCGGTTGGGCTGCGTCAAAGCGCCCCAACGGGATGCAGATCCGCGCCTTCAACGTGATCTCGCACACGGTGTTCGCGCTCGGCCTCTACGGCACGGCCCTGCTGATCCGCTGAGGACAGGTTCTATCCGCTGGTCGCCAGCGGCTTCATCGCGGCTACGGTATCGATGATCTCCTGACATCCGCTTTAGCGCGGCGCCAGACTGTCTATCGGCCGCCATCCGTGGACGACGCGGCGCGTGCCGACATCATAGGCGAAGTAATTGCCGCCGCCGGCCGGCTGATCCGCCGCGCGGCTGATTGCGCGGCCGCTGAGCCAGAGCAGCAAGAGCGTTCCGACGCCGCCATGGCCGACGAAGGCAATGTCGCCGCCGTCGGCAGCACCCAGCACCGTTTCGACCTCGCTGACAATGCGTTGCTGGGCGTCGATGGCCCGTTCCCAGCCGCGAATGCTTTTGTGCGGATTGGCGAAGAACTGGTCGGCGACCGCCTCGAACTCCGGCGGCGGCAGGAAGCCGGTTGCCGACCGATCGTTCTCATGCATGCGCTCCTTCACCTCGACCGCGAGGCCGAGGTGTTTGCCAAGGATCTCGGCGGTTTCGATCGCCTTGCGCTCGGCCGACGAGACGACACGGCGGATCGATCCGACCCATGGCTGATCGAGCATAGCTGATGCTCGCGCTCGTCCGATCTCGGACAGCCCCCAGTGCGGCACGGGAACGTTGGCATCGATCTGAACCTGGGGATGGGTGATGTAGTATACGATCGGCATGAGTGAGATCCCCTGCCGATAGCTTGAGCTCAATAGCTTTGGGTCGAGCGCCGTGCCCGTGGCGCCGGCTGCTTCTCGGATGCCCCCGGCTTCAGCGCCACTTTCGGCGCCGCAGGTTTGGCTGAGCCCCTCTTGAACGGCGCCATGCCTTCCCTTGCGAGTTCGTCGGCGCGTTCGTTCTCGGTGTGGCCGGCATGGCCCTTGACCCAGTTCCAGGTCACCTTGTGGCGCCGATTGGCCTCATCCAGCGCCTGCCACAGTTCACCGTTCTTGACCGGCTTCTTGTCAGCGGTCTTCCAGCCGTTTTTCTTCCAGCCGTGGATCCATTTGGAGATACCGTCCATGACATATTTGCTGTCGGTGTGAAGCTCGACGGCGCACGGCTCCTTCAGCGCATTCAGCGCCGAGATGGCGGCCAGCAGCTCCATGCGGTTATTGGTCGTCTCGGCCTCGCCGCCCGACAATTCCCTGGTCTTGCCGTTGAAGCGCAGGATGGCGCCCCAGCCGCCGGGACCGGGATTGCCCGAGCAGGCGCCGTCGGTGAAGATTTCAACCTGCTTGGTCATGTCAGTCCGTATTCCGAAGGCGACCTGATCGCGCGGTGGAAGCGCATGCGGCGGATATATTCGGTCGGATCGCGCTTCATGACCAGCCCGCCCTCTGGAACCGTCAGCCAGTCATAGAGCCGGGTCAGCATGAAGCGCAGCGCCGAACCGCGCGAAAGCATCGGCAGCGCTGCTTTCTCGCCATCGCTCAAAGGCCGCACGCTCTGATAGCCGGCCAGCAGCGCCGTGCCTTTGGTCAGGTTGAAGGAGAAATCCTTCTCGAAACACCAGGCGTTGAGACAGGTGGCGACATCATAGGCGTAGAGGTCGTGGCAGGCGAAATAGAAGTCGATGAGGCCGGACAGTTTCTCGCCGAGGAAGAAGACATTGTCGGGAAACAGATCGGCATGGATGATGCCGGCAGGAAGGCCCTGCGGCCAATGGCGTTCGAAATCCGCGAAATCGGCGTCGACCTCGGCCGCCAGTCCCGGCTCGACCTCGTCGGCTCGGTCGCGCGAGGCGTTCCACAATTTGCGCCAGCCCTCGATGGCCAGTGCGTTGTCACGCGTCATCGCAAAATCCTGCCCGGCCAAATGCAGGGCGGCGAGCGCCTTGCCGACCTCGGCGCAATGCGCCGCTGTCGGCCGCCGCAGCGACAGGCCTTCGAGGAAGGTGATGATGACCGCGGGACGGCCGGCCAGCGTGCCGATGACGGTGCCGTCATGCGCGGTCACCGGCAGCGGGCAGGAAATGCCTTTGCGGGCGAGATGGCCCATCAGGCCGAGGAAGAACGGCAGGTCGGCCTTGTCGACGCGCTTCTCGTAGAGCGTCAGTATGTAAGAGCCGCTTGAGGTGTGCAGCAGGAAATTCGAATTCTCCGTGCCTTCGGCGATACCCTTGTAGGACAAGAGTTCGCCGACTGGATATGCCCTCAGGAACGCGCCGAGTTCGCCCTCATTGACGTCGGTGTAGACCGCCATGGGCTGTTCACGCGGCTCCGTTGACGAAGGCCATGTCGGCCCGCGTCAGTTCGACATCGCGCAGAACCCGCATGACTGGAAAATCCTCCGTTTCGGTGGCCGTGATCGCCAGGTCGATGTTCACCTCGAAGCGCTGGCGGAAGGCGTCGATGATCTCGTCGACGATGATCTCCGGCGCCGACGCGCCGGCAGACAGGCCGAGCGTCGAGATATTCGTGATGTCATTCCACGGAATTTCGGCGGCGCGCTGTACGAGAAGCGACATGGTGGCGCCGGCGCGCTCCGCCACTTCGACAAGACGGCGCGAATTGGAGGAATTGGGCGCACCGACGATCAGATAGAGATCGGCGCCGGCGGCGGTTTTCTTGACCGCTTCCTGGCGGTTGGTGGTGGCGTAGCAGATCGATTCGGCGGCCGGTGCATGCAGTTGCGGGAAGCGCTCCTGCAGCACCCGCAATATGCCGGCAGTGTCTTCGACCGACAACGTTGTCTGGCTTACGAAGCCGAGCGCTTCCGGGTCGGCGGGGGCAAAGGTCCCAGCGTCGGCTTCGGTCTCGATCAGCGTGACGGCGCCTTCAGCCAGTTGGCCCATGGTGCCGATCACTTCGGGATGGCCGGCATGGCCGATCAGAAGCACATGGCGGCCGAGCCGCTGATGGCGCATCGCCTGCTTGTGCACCTTGGACACCAGCGGGCAGGTGGCGTCGAGATAGAAGAGCTCGCGTGCCTTGGCGTCGGCCGGCACCGATTTCGGCACGCCGTGGGCTGAGAAGACAACCGGCGACTTGCGGTGCTCGGCCGGGATTTCCGAGAGTTCCTCGATGAAAACCGCGCCAAGGCTTTGCAGGCCCTCGACGACATAGCGGTTGTGCACGATCTCGTGGCGGACATAGACCGGCGCGCCGTATTTCTTCAACGCCAGCACGACGATCTGGATCGCGCGGTCGACACCGGCGCAAAAGCCGCGCGGCTGGCAGAGCCGGATCGTCAGCGGTGGTTTTGTGGCGGTCTGCAGCATGATTCCAGATCGGTTGATCGTATCGTTTGGCGAAATGAGGTGTGCACCCCTGCCCTGTCAAGGGCAGTTGGATCAGGTTGAATGGTCAACCTGATCTAACTCTTTGTTGGAGCATGATCTTGTCCGAAACCGGTTCCCACTTTTCGGGATCATGCTCTGGATCATTCAGTCTTTGCCGGACGGCGCAGCCTGATGATCAGAACCGCGGCAAGAGCCGCCGCCAGGCCATACCAGGTGAAGGCATATTGCAGATGAGAATTCGGCAGGTCGATGATGGTGACGCCGCCGACCGGCAGCCCGCCCGGGTTCGGCGTCTTGTCGGCGTCGATGAAGATCGGCACCAGCACGGCACCGGCCGGCAGGCCGGCACTCGCCGCCATGACGTCACGATCCTTCCAATAGAAGATGTTCTTGGCCACGTCATTGTCGGGCAGCATCATCGACGGCTTGGCCGGCAGCGGGTTGCGCGCCAGGCCGGTGACCGTGACCTTGCCGGTCACCTGCCCTTGCGGGCGCTTGGCGGCATCCTTGACATCATAGGGAACGAAGCCGCGGTTGATCAGGACATAGCGGCCATCGTCGAGGGCCAGCGGGGTATAGACGTTGAAGCCGGCGTCGCCGTCCCATGTGGCGTAGAAATGCCGCTCGCCGGAGTGCAGGAACGTCCCGCTGACGGTGACCGGCGTGTAGTCGACATCACCGGTGGCGGCGAATTCCTTCTCGACGTCCGCCAGCGGCTGCGGCGCTGAATGGGTGCGCTGGTCGATGGTCTGCAGAAGGGCTTCCTTCCAGTACAGGCGCTGCACCTGCCATGTGCCAAGCCCGAGCAGGATGACGAACACCACCAGGCCGAGGCCGAGCAGCAATGCCGTCTTCGGCCGCGAGCGGCCGGCGGGCTTGGTCAGCGCCTCGCTCATTGCCCCTGGTCCAGGCGGCCTTCGGCCGCCTTGTTGGCGTATTGAAGCGTCAGCAGCACCCCCTTGATCAACCTCAGCGCCGTCAGGCACAGTCCCACGGCCAGCGGTATCCAGATGATGAAATGCAGCCAGAGCGGCGGGCTCAGCGTGACCTCCACCCACAGCGCCAGCCCCACGACGATGAAGCCGATGATCAGGATGACGAACACCGCCGGGCCGTCGCCGGCATCGGCGTAGGAATAGTCGAGGCCGCAATTGTTGCAGCGCTTGCCGACGGTGAGGAAGCCGGAAAACAGCCGTCCTTCGCCGCAGCGCGGGCAGCGTCCGTGCAGGCCGGCCGAGATCGGCTCGATGGGTGGCCAGATCGCCCTATCTTCACTCATGGATAGTCATGCTTTACGGCTCGATTTCGATCAGCGTTCCATCCGGCACCATAGTCCAGATTTGGTCCATGTCGCAGTCGGTAACCCCAATGCAGCCATCGGTCCAGTCGACCAATTGAAGCAGCCAGCCCGACCAGCCGAATCCGTTGGCCATTGATGGGCGCCGAAAAGACGAAAGGCGACCGCGTTGCCGCGACCGCCCTTCTGATTTGTCGGTTCGGTGAAAGCCGTCAGTGGCCTTCGATCACCGCGCCGACCGATCCCCAGACGTAGATCGATGCGAACAGGAACAGCCAGACCACGTCGACGAAGTGCCAGTACCAGGCAGCCGCCTCGAAGCCGAAATGCTGCTTGGGCGTGAAGTCGCCTTTCCAGGCGCGGATCAGGCAGACCAGCAGGAAGATGGTGCCGATGATGACGTGGAAGCCATGGAAGCCGGTCGCCATGAAGAAGGTCGCGCCGTAGATGGAATCCTTGAAGCCGAACGGAGCGTGCATGTACTCGTAGGCCTGCACCATGGTGAACAGCATGCCGAGGCCGACGGTCAGCACCAGGCCGTTGATCAGGCCCTTGCGGTCGCCATGGATGAGCGAATGGTGCGCCCATGTCACCGTGGTGCCCGACAGAAGCAGGATGATGGTGTTGTAGAGCGGCAGATGGAAGGGATCGAGGACTTCGAGACCCTTCGGCGGCCAGACGCCACCAGTGAAAGCGGTGCGGGCGTAATTCTGCACTTCGCTCGGAAACAGGCTGGCATCGAAATAGGCCCAGAACCAGGCAACGAAGAACATCACTTCCGAAGCGATGAACATGATCATGCCGTAGCGCAGATGCAGCGACACGACGCGCGTGTGGTGGCCCTCATGCGCTTCCTTGATGGTGTCCGACCACCAGGCAAACATCGTGTAGAGGACGATGACCAGGCCGATGAAGAACAGCCATGGATTGGCGATGTTGTGGCCGAAAATTGGAAAATCGCCGTTCTTGAGATACTGCATCAGGGCGACGCCGCCGACTGCAGTCACCAGTGCGCCGATCGACCCCAGGAAGGGCCACGGGCTCGGGTTGACGAGATGGTAGTCGTGTTGTGGTTTTGCGTGCGCGTCTGCCATATCAACCCCCGAGATTTGCTTCGGTATCTGAAACTTTGCTGCTGCTGTTCGGCGTCGATGACGCCACCGGCTTGTTCTTTTGGACCGGGAACATCGTGTAGGACAGGGTGATCGTCTTCAAGTCCTTCAGTTCCGGCACGTTGACGATATCGGGATCCACATAGAACACGACTGGCATGTCCAGCGTCTCGCCGGGCTTCAGCGTCGTGTCGGTGAAGCAGAAACACTCGACCTTGTTGAAGTAGGGGCCCGCCAGTTCCGGCTGCACGTTGAAGGTGGCGCGGCCGGTAACGGCGCGGTCGAGCTTGTTGGTGGCGCTGTAATGCGCCTGCGTGGTCTCGCCGATCTTGATGGTGACCGAACGGGCGACCGGCTGGAACTGCCACGGAATGCCGTTGGTGTTGGCGTCGAAGCGCACGGTGATGTCACGGTCGAGGATGCGGCCGGCATATTGCTTTTCGGCGCGCTGCGTGGTGCCGCCATAGCCGGTGGCCTGGCAGAACATCTTGTAGAGCGGCACCGCGGCGTAGGCCATGCCGATCATGCCGCCGAAGAAGGCGACGCAGACGGCGGCGACGATGCGGTTGGTGTTCTTCTTCCTGGGATCGGTCACGGTCTGGCGGGTCATCATCGGCCTCATCCGGTATGGCCGAATTTCACGATGGTCGCGACGTAGAAGATGACGACCAGAATCGCCAGCGCGACGCCGATCGCCGCCGAACGGTTGCGCCGCGCCTTCTTCTGGCTTTCGGTCAGCGTGACCAGTTCAAGCTTCTTGTCGATCATAGTCATGCTCCACCGATGGCCAAAGCGCGACCGACGACACAGTCGGCAAGATAGATGGCGAAGATGGCGAAGAGGTAGAGCAGCGAATAGGCGAACAGAGCCTTGGCCGGCTTCATGACGCGGTCGCTATCGGTCATGCACAGCACTTTCCAGGCATACCAGACGAAGCCGGCGCCGAGAGCCACTGATGCGACGCCATAGAAGGCGGTAGTGAAACCGAGCACCCAGGGCAGCACGCCGATCGGCGCCAGGATCAGGGCGTAGGCAAAGATCTGGCGGCGGGTCGAGGCCTGGCCGGCAACGTTCGGCATCATCGGGATGCCGGCCTTGGCGTAGTCGTCGGACTTGAACAGCGCCAGCGCCCAGAAGTGCGGCGGCGTCCACAGGAAGATGATCAGGAACAGGACGAGGCTTTCCAGGCTCACCGTTCCGGTCACCGCGGCCCAGCCGATGACCGGCGGGATGGCGCCGGCGGCGCCGCCGATGACGATGTTCTGCGGCGTCGAGCGCTTCAGCCACATCGTGTAGACGACGGCGTAGAAGAAGATGGTGAAGGCAAGCAGCGCCGCCGACAGCCAGTTGACCAGCACGCCCAGGGTCATCACCGACAGCACCGAAAGCACAAGGCCGAAGCTCAGGGCTTCGCCGGGCAGGATGCGGCCGGACGGTACCGGGCGGCCGGCGGTCCGGCTCATCACCGCATCGATGTCGGCGTCGTACCACATGTTGAGCGCACCCGAGGCGCCGGCGCCGATGGCAATGGCCAGGATGGCGATCACCGCCAGCAGCGGGTTGATGGTCACGGGCGCAGCGACCATGCCGACAAAGGCCGTGAACACCACCAGCGACATGACGCGCGGCTTCAGCAGGGCGAAGAAATCGCCCGACGTGGCTTCCGACATGCGAAAGCCCGCTTCGTCAATCATTGGGTCGTCGACAAGGGCCATGCGTACATAAGTCCAATCATTCCGTTGGCCGAAAACCGCCGGCGGGCCGGCGGTTTCGTATTCGGGCTGCCTTACTTGATCTTCGGCAGCTGTTCCCACTGGTGGAAAGGCGGCGGCGAAGGCAGCTGCCATTCGAGCGTCGTTGCACCCTCGCCCCACGGGTTGGCGCCGGCGACGCGCTTCTTCTGGAAGGCCTCGAACACGCCATAGAGGAAGATCACCACGCCGACGGCCGATATATAGGAGCCGTAGGACGACACCATGTTCCAGCCGGCGAACGCGTCGGGATAGTCGATGGTGCGGCGCGGCATGCCGGCCAGGCCGAGGAAATGCTGCGGGAAGAAGATCAAATTGACGCCGACGAAGGTGACCCAGAAGTGGGTGTTGGCGATCACCGGCGAGTACATGTAGCCGGTCATCTTGGGGAACCAGTAGTACCAGCCGGCGAAGATGGCGAAGACCGCACCCAGCGACAGCACATAGTGGAAGTGGGCAATGACGAAATAGGTGTCATGCAGCGAGCGGTCGAGGCCGGCGTTGGCGAGCTGGACGCCGGTGACGCCGCCGACCGTGAACAGGAAGATGAAGCCCAGCGCCCACAGCATCGGCGTCTTGAACGAGATCGAGCCGCCCCACATCGTCGCGATCCAGGAGAAGATCTTCACGCCTGTCGGTACGGCGATGACCATGGTGGCGAAGACGAAGTAGCGCTGCGTGTCGAGCGACAGGCCGGTCGTGTACATGTGGTGCGCCCAGACGATGAAGCCGACGGCGCCGATCGCGACCATGGCGTAGGCCATGCCGAGATAGCCGAACACCGGCTTCTTCGAGAAGGTCGAGACGATGTGGCTGATGATGCCGAAGCCCGGCAGGATCAGGATGTACACTTCGGGGTGACCAAAGAACCAGAACAGATGCTGGAACAGGATCGGATCGCCGCCGCCATCCGGGGCGAAGAAGGTGGTGCCGAAATTGCGGTCGGTAAGCAGCATGGTGATGCCACCGGCCAGAACCGGAAGCGACAAGAGCAGCAGGAAGGCGGTGATCAGAACCGACCAGGCAAATAGCGGCATTTTGTGCAGCGTCATGCCCGGCGCGCGCATGTTGAAAATGGTGGTGATGAAGTTGATGGCGCCGAGGATCGAGGACGCGCCGGCAATGTGGATCGACAGGATCGCCAGATCCATGGCCGGCCCGGGCTGGCCGGAGGTCGACAGCGGCGGATAGAGCGTCCAGCCGCCGCCAACGCCATAGGCGCCGGGCGCGCTCGGCATGAAAGCCGAAGCGATGAGCAGCAGGAAGGCCGGCGGCAGCAGCCAGAACGAGATGTTGTTCATGCGCGGGAAGGCCATGTCAGGCGCGCCGATCATGATCGGCACCATCCAGTTGGCGAAGCCGCCGATCAGCGCCGGCATGACCATGAAGAAGATCATGATCAGCGCGTGCGCGGTGCCGAAGGCGTTGTACATGCTCTTGCCGCCGTCGATGGCGGCATCGCCGTTCATGCCATAGACCATCTGCGCCAGACCGGTGAAGATCTGGATGCCCGGCTCCTGCAGCTCCATGCGGATGACGACCGAAAGCGCGCCGCCGACGATGCCCGCGAAGATCGCGAAGATCAGGTAGAGCGTGCCGATGTCCTTGTGGTTGGTGGAGTACACCCACCGGACCCAGCCATGATAGGGCTTGTGGTCGTGGTCGTCGTGAGCTGCAGCTTCTGCCATGGTCGGCTCCGTTCCCTAATTCTTGCTAACCCGCGGCATCAATTGCCGGCGGCCGCTACCTTGTTGGTACCGTCGACCTCGGCCATCAGCGCCTTGTTGGCGCCGGGGAGGTCGGTCTTGGCTGCTGCCAGCCAGGTCTTGTACTGCGCATCGGATACGACGCGGACGGCGATCGGCATGAAGGCATGGTCCTTGCCGCAGAGCTGCGAGCACTGGCCGTAATAGATGCCTTCCTTTTCCGCCTTGAACCACGTCTCGTTGGTGCGGCCGGGAACCGCGTCCATCTTGATGCCGAAGGCCGGAACGGCAAAGGAATGGATCACGTCGGCTGCGGTAACCAGGACGCGCGTCATGGTGTTGACCGGCACGACCAGCTCGTTGTCGACCGCCAGCAGGCGCGGATAGACCTTGCGGTCTTCCTTGCCGATCGCGGCGCGGTCGGCGTCCTGCAGGATGGCCGAGTTGAAGGAGAGCGTGTTCTCGGTCTGGTACTCATAGTCCCAGTTCCACTGATTGCCCGTTACCTTGACGGTCAGCTTGGCCTCTTCCGGCGGCGTGTACTGCGCCGTCAGCAACTGGAACGAGGGAATGGCGATGAACAGCAGGACGACGACCGGCCCGACTGTCCAGATGATCTCGATCAGCGTGTTGTGGCTGGTCTTGGACGGAACCGGGTTTTTGCTGGCGCGGAACCTGAAGATGCACCAGGCGAGAAGCGCCAGAACCAAAGCAGTGATCGGGACGACGAACCACATCGTGTAGTTCCCGAACCACTCGATCTGCCGCATCATGTCTGTCGCCGGCGGCTGAAAAGTCATCTCCCACGGCTGCGGCTGGGCCGCATGGGCGGAGGCACCGGCGAAAAATGCGGCGGCGGCGCCTGCCGTTGCCATCAATTTGGCGCTTGCTGGGAATTTTCTCATCGCCCTCTTCATCTCCCGGTTCCTCGCGATCGCGACGCAAGAATATCGAACAATGCCGGGATGGGAATCCCGGACAGTCCCAAGGGTGGTTCAAACCATACTCTATTTCCCTCCGCAAGAAAGGAGCGGGCGAAACCGTGCGGCATTTTTGCGCGCAAGTGCTGCCGCGCTGTTTCGACGGCCTCGTGGCCCGCGCGGGTCGTCGACAGACAGGCTATGCGGGCTTGTGTCAGGAATGCGCCCGACGGTCGCAATTCGGGCGAATTTGCTAGGGAAAAGCGCATTATTGCGCCTGCCGGGGCTGACCGGCGGTCGCCCTATCCTTTACTTGGCCTTGGCGCGGCTTAAAGTGCCGTGATTCGCAATGGAGCCGTCATGACCTCTTGGCTTTCGAGAAACGCCTGGCATTCGAAGAGCGCCTGGCATTCGAAAAGCGCTTGGCTTTCGAGAAGCGGGGCGAAGGTCGTTTTTCTCGCCGCCCTGATCGGTATCGGCTCGTCCGCAACCGGCGTCGCCAATGCAGCGCAGCCCAGCGGCACGGTCAAGTCAACGCATGGCGCGTGGTCGATCATCTGCGACACGCCGGCCGGCGCCACCTCGGAACAATGCGTGATGATGCAGAACGTCGTTGCCGAGGATCGCCCGGAAATGGGACTGTCCGTCGTCGTCCTGCGCACCGCCGACAACAAGGCCGAGATCCTGCGCGTGCTGGCCCCGCTCGGCGTTCTGCTGCCCAATGGCCTGGGCCTCAATGTCGACGGCAAGGATATTGGCCGCGCCTATTTCGTGCGCTGCTTCCAGGACGGCTGCTATGCCGAGGTCATTCTCGAAAAGCCGCTGCTCGATACGCTGAAGACCGGGACGTCGGCCACCTTCATCGTCTTCCAGACGCCGGAAGAAGGCATCGGCATCCCCGTCGACCTCAAGGGCTTCGCCGACGGTTTTGCCGCCCTGCCCTGAGCTTGATGCTTGCGAAACCGTCTTTCCTCACAATTCCCACGGGTTTGATCTTTGGCTGTGGGGGTCATCATGCGTGCTTGTTCTTTGCTTTTGTCGACCGGTCTAATCCTGACCGGCGCCGTTTCCGTCGCCTTTGCCGAGGATTCCGAAATCATCACGGCGCCCGATCCGGCCGTCATTTTCGAGCTTGCGAAAGGCTATGGCTCGGCCAAGATGGACAAGGACACGGGCGATCCGATGGTCTCGGGCCGGCTTCAGGGCATGAAA
This sequence comes from Mesorhizobium sp. LNJC394B00, assembly GCF_000502555.1. Lineage (NCBI taxonomy): Bacteria > Pseudomonadati > Pseudomonadota > Alphaproteobacteria > Hyphomicrobiales > Phyllobacteriaceae > Mesorhizobium > Mesorhizobium sp. LNJC394B00. The sequence goes on along the minus strand of NZ_AYWH01000001.1, from coordinate 262,211 downwards.
TATGTCATCTACTTCTATGGCTGCGAAAACCATGAGAAGTGCAAGTCGATCCAGTTCTCCTCGGGCTATACCGACCCCTTCACGGCCGACCAGGCCAATGAATGGAACAAGAAATATCGCTGGGTGAAGGCCTTTTCGGGTGACGGGTCGAACTTCAAGATGGATGTCATGTTCAGGGGCGGGGTTACCCGCTCCTACCTCGAAGAGCAGTTCTCGAACTGGGATTCCATGACCAGCGACATCAAATCGTTCGTGGACGAGAAGTAGAGCCCTAAAGCGCGTCGCGCTGAAACGGATTCATACGACGCGCTTTAGGTCTTTGTTTGATGCATGTCGTTATCCCAGAACCGCGGCACACTTCTGGGCGACATGCATTAGCGCTCCACTGTCCGGCTGCGGATCGTCATTGCGGATTGTGCAGGCGCGTCTTCGCGCCTACATCGTGGCAACACCATTCCTCCTGTGAGCGGACCTGCCATGAACAGCCTGACCGGCCAATTCGACATTTCAGATGATCGCATCAAGCGGATCGTCGCCGACACACTGAACGGCGCCGATGACGGCGAACTCTTCCTCGAATACAGCGAGAGCGAAGCGCTGATGTTCGACAATGGCAGGCTGAAGACCGCCAATTTCAACACCGACCAGGGTTTTGGCCTGCGCGCCGTGGCCGGCGAGGCCAGCGGCTACGCTCATTCCAGCGATCTTTCGGAGGCGTCGCTGCTGCGCGCCGCCGACGCCGTCTCGACAGTCAGGGGCGGCTATTCCGGCACGCTTGCCGCGGCACCCGCGCGCACCAACCGCCATCTCTATGGCGAGGAGAACCCGATCCCCTCGCCCTCCTTCGAGGTCAAGGCCAAGCTGTTGCAGGAAATCGACGCATGGCTGCGCGCCGAGGACCCGCGCGTGCGCCAGGTGACGGCCTCGCTCGCGGCGTCCTGGCAGCATGTCGAGATCGTGCGCGCCGACGGCCAGATCGTGCGCGACATCCGCCCGCTGGTCCGCATCAACGTTTCCGTCGTCGTCGGCGACGGCGACCGCCAGGAAAGCGGCTCCTATGGCATGGGCGGGCGCAAGGCGTTCGGCGAGTTCCTGGTCGAGGACGCCTGGAAGCATGCGGCCAGGGAGGCGCTCAGGCAGGCGCTGGTCAATCTCGAAGCCATTCCCGCGCCGGCCGGAACGTTCGACATCGTTTTGTCCAGCGGCTGGCCAGGCGTGATGCTGCACGAAGCCGTCGGCCATGGGCTGGAGGGCGACTTCAACCGCAAGAAGACCTCCGCCTTTGCCGGCCTGCTCGGCCAGCAGGTCGCCGCCAAGGGCGTTACCGTGGTCGATGACGGCACCATGCCGGAGCGGCGGGGTTCGCTGACCGTCGACGATGAAGGCACGCCTTCGGCCCGCAATGTGCTGATCGAGGACGGCAAGCTTGTCGGCTACATGCAGGACCGCCAGAACGCCCGGCTGATGGGCATGAAAGCCACGGGAAACGGCCGGCGCGAAGGCTATGCGCACCAGCCGATGCCGCGCATGACCAACACCTATATGACGGCGGGCGACATGGAGCCGGACGAGATCATCGCCTCGGTCAAGAACGGCATCTATGCCGTATCCTTCGGCGGCGGCCAGGTCGACATCACCTCAGGCAAGTTCGTGTTCGGCTGCACCGAGGCCTACATGATCGAAAACGGCAAGGTGACGCAGCCGATCAAGGGCGCCATGCTGATCGGCAACGGACCGGACGCCATGCACCGTGTGTCGATGATCGGCAACGACATGAAACTCGACACCGGCATCGGCATGTGCGGCAAGGCCGGACAAGGCGTGCCGGTCGGCGTCGGCCAGCCGCATCTCAGGATGAACCAGATGACGGTCGGCGGCACCAGGGTTTGAGCGAGGAGACGTCGGCGGGCTTGAATAGTTCCCCTCACAGGGATATCTTACCTTTGTCTTACACAAGGGTAATACCGCAATGGGTGCAATAGAAAAGCTTATAACGACCGTCTCGACCAAGGGACAAGTCATCCTGCCCAGCGCTATCCGCAAACGGAGGGACTGGGGCGCGGGCACGCGCCTGCAGGTCGAAGACACACCGGACGGTGTACTTTTGAGACCGGCGCCTGCCTTTGCCCCGACACGACCAGAAGATGTCTTTGGTGTCCTGCCGCACAGTGGCAGACCGAAGACCTTGGAGGAGATGGACGCGGCCGTCCTTGCTGAAGCACGGCGGCGCCATGCTCGCGATTGATACCAACGTTGTCGTCAGGTATCTGACGAACGACGATCCCGAGCAGTCCCCGCGAGCCCGGCGGCTGATCGACGGTCAGCCCGTTTTCGTCGCCGTCACGGTGATCCTGGAGGCTGAGTGGGTGCTGCGCAGCGGCTATGGTTATGATCAGGCCTCGATCGTCAATGCACTGCGGGTGTTCGGCGGGCTTCCCACTGTCGAGATAGAGGATGCTGCGATGGTCTCTTCCGCGGTCGATCTAGCCGAGACGGGAATGGATTTCGCCGATGCGCTCCATCTGGGCAAGTCCTCGCACTGCTCAGCATTTGTGTCCTTCGACCGTAAGTTCATCAAGGCCGCACAAGCGGCCGGGTACGAAAGCGTTCGCGAAGGCTAGTTTGCCAGCCGGCTACGTCTTGCGGGGGGCGGCAAACTCAAGCACGGCCTTGTGAAAATCGGCGGATTAACGTCGCCGTTTCGGCTTCTCCAGCAGCGCCACGGCCTCGACATGCGGCGACCACAGGAACTGGTCGATGGGCGTGACGCTCTTCAAGATGTAGCCGCCGTCAATCAGGATGCGCAGGTCTCGTGCCAGCGTCACCGGATTGCAGGAGACGGCGGCGACGAACGGCACATCCGAGCGGGCGATCTGCTTCGACTGGTCCTCGGCGCCGGCGCGCGGCGGGTCGAAGACGACGCCATCGAAAGCATTCAGCTCCTTGAACGTCAGCGGCCGCCGGAACAGGTCGCGGCGTTCGCCGGTTACCCGCTTCAGGCCGGTGGCGAAGCGCGATCCGCGGTCGAGCGCCGAAAGGGCTGCCGCGTCGCCTTCGACCGCGTGGACTTCGGATTTGGCCGCCAGCCGAAGCGCAAAGCTGCCGCAGCCGGCGAAAAGATCCGCGACTTTCCTGGCACGCTTCAGATGTCCGCCAACGAGATCGGCCATCGTCTGTTCGGCGGCTTGCGTTGCCTGCAGGAAGGCGCCAGGCGGTATGGCGACAGCGACGGTGCCGAACATGACCACCGGCTTTTTCGGCTCGATGACAATCTCGTCGTCGATCGAAAGCCGGGCAAAGCCATTGGCCATGATGAAGTTGGAGGCGACCCGGCGCTGGTTCTCGCCCAGCTTGCCCGACTCATAGACAGCGACGTCAAGCCCCGAGCCCGTCACAGTGACCGCCATCCGGAACGATTTGGTGGTGGCGCAAACCAGGTCGGCGACCGACCTCAAGCGATCGAGCGCGGCAACGATCTCCGGCAGCGAGATCGGACATTCCTCGATGGGGATGATTTCCGGCGACAGATGGCGATGGAAGCCAAGCAGCATGCCTGTGTCGGCGCGCCTGGCGGCAAGCACGACGCGGCGGCGTGTGTGTGGCGCACACGGCACCAGGGCGCCGATGTCGCCGGCAATGCCTTTCAAGGCATGCACGACCTTGTCGCGTTTCCATTGCTGGTAAGCGTCGGCTTGCAGATGCTGGACGGCGCAGCCGCCACATTCGGTGAAATGCCGGCAGGCCGGATCGATACGCAGCGGCGACGTCTCCAATACCGCCATCAGCATGGCGCGATCCCTCTCGCGCGCGGCGGTGACGGTCTCGCCGGGCAGGGTGAAGGGAATGAACAGCTCGCCGGTTTCCGTCTCGGCGACGCCGTCGCCCTGCGAACCCAGTCTCTTGATGGTGAAGCCCGTGCTCATCGGTCCTTGGTCCCGGCATCCTTGGTCCCGGCATCCTTGATCCCGGCAAGCAGGAATTCGCGGTTGCCGTCCCCGCCTTCGATCGGCGACCTGTGCAAGCCCAATGTACGCCAGCCAGGGACGCCTTCGAGCCATTCCTGCAGCAAGCCGGCCACACGGGCGGCGTCATAAGGGTCTTTCAAAAGACCGCCCTTGCCGATCGCCTCGCGGCCGGCCTCGAATTGCGGCTTGACCAGAAACACCGCACGAGCGCCGTCCCGTGCCAATGCCAACGCCGGTGGCATCGCCAGTTTCAACGAGATGAAGCTTACATCGGAGACGATGAAATCGGGGATACGGCCGCCGAGATCGGCAGCCGCGAGCTCGCGAGCGTTGAGGCCCTCGATCACGGTGACGCGCGGGTCGGACGAGACACCGGGATGCATCTGGCCGTGGCCGACATCGATGGCAGTGACATGGGCCGCGCCGCGTTCGAGCAGCACCTGGGTGAAGCCGCCTGTCGAGGCGCCGATATCGAGGGCTTCACTGCCCGCGGGATCGAGACTGAAATGGTCGAGCCCGGCGATCAGCTTCAGCGCCGCGCGTGAGACATAACCCTGCGCCGGGTCGTCGATGACGATGAGACAGTGCGGCAGAACCGTCTGGCCGGGCTTGCGGGCGACCACGCCGTCGACCGTCACGGTGCCGCGCTCGACCGCGTCGCGGGCGCGCGAGCGGCTCGCAAACAGGCCGCGCTGGACGAGCAATTCGTCGAGCCGCTGGCGTGTGCTGGCTGGCAGAGGGGAGTTCATCGGCCTTCATGGCGAAAGCCGGCCGCGAAGGCAAGGACATTGGCATAGGAGGACGTCGAGACCCGGGCCGCAAGCCAGTCCGCCCGGTTGAATAGCGCAGCCAGTCCGGCAAGATGTAGAGGCTCAGGCAATGCGGAGGAAGACGAATGCTGACGGGAACCTGCCATTGCGGCGCCGCCCACTGGACCCTGGAAGGCGATCCCGGCCCGATCACGGCCTGCAATTGCACGCTTTGCCGCCGCTATGGCACACTCTGGGCCTATGACTTTGTCGACGAGCGTATCCGGCTTGTGGGGCCTGTGCAGTCCTACACCCGCGCTGGCAAGGAGACGCCGTCGCTGGAAATACTGTTTTGCCCGACATGTGCCTGTGTGCTTGCCTGGCGCGGTTTGCGCCGCAGCGACAGCGGCCGCACGCGGATCGCCGTCAATGTCAGGCTGGCACCGCCGGAGGCGGTCGCCGACCTGCCGATCGACCATTTCGACGGGCTGGACACTTATGACGACCTGCCGCGCGATGGGCGCTGCGTGCGCGATATGTGGTTTTAGAAGATCGTCCGTGAGACCTGCCGTTCAACGGCCGGCATCAGGCCGTCGCTTCCGTCATCTGAAGCCTGCTTGCGCGGGCGCTCGACAGCAACGACTGGTGCGTCCGGCACGACGACAAGCTGCGGCACCTGCTTGTAGGAAAAAGCGCCCCTGATATCGCCCATCTTGCGGGCGACGATGCCTGCCACCGCCTGTTCGAGCTTGCGGTCATAGCGCGTCTCGGCCATGGCCGGCGCGGCGATGACGGCCAAAAGGGCCGCGCCGCACAGAAGCGTTCGCATTGTTTTTAACTCCCTGCCTGGAGGCAGTTCTAGCAGGGCGGCGTTGAAAAACGGCCAAAAGAGACGGTAAGCGAAACGCCAAAGAGAAGCGTTAACAAAGTGTCAGGCTTGCACAGGCAACTGCTTCAGCTGCGTGAGGTTTGATTCAGGCGCGCTGCGCGCGCGCGGAATGGCCGAGCGCGACGAACACGGTGCGCACGATGCCGGCCGCGTCGAGCCCGGCATCGGCATACATTTTTTCCGGCTTGGCGTGGTCGGCGAACTCGTCCGGCAGCACCAGCGGCCGAACTTTCAGACCGCTTTCCAGCAAGCCTTCATGGGCGAGGAACTGCAGCACGTGGCTGGCGAAACCGCCGACAGCCCCCTCTTCCACCGTCACCAGCACTTCGTGCGAGCGGGCGAGACGGCGGATCAAATCCTCGTCCAGCGGCTTGGCGAAACGGGCGTCCGCAACCGTCGTCGAAAGCCCTGCCGCGCCGAGTTCCTCGGCCGCCAGCAGACAGTCCTGCAGTCTTGTGCCAAAGGACAGAAGCGCCACCTTGGTGCCTTCCCTGACGATGCGGCCCTTGCCAATTTCGAGCACCGAGCCGCGCTCCGGCATGTCGACGCCGACGCCATTGCCGCGCGGATAGCGGAAGGCGATCGGGCCTTCGTCATAATAGGCGGCGGTGCGCACCATGTGGCGAAGCTCCGCCTCGTCGGCGGCCGCCATCACCACGAAGCCCGGCAGCGTCGCCAGGAAGGTGGTGTCGAAGGCGCCGCAATGAGTGGCGCCGTCGGCGCCGACGAAACCGGCGCGGTCGATCGGGAAACGCACCGGCAGTTTCTGGATCGCCACATCATGGACGACCTGATCGTAGGCGCGCTGCAGGAAGGTCGAATAGATGGCGGCGAAGGGCTTGTAGCCCTCGCTGGCGAGGCCGGCGGCGAAGGTCACGGCATGTTGCTCGGCAATGCCGACATCGAAGGTCCGGGTCGGAAACGCTTCGCCGAACAAATCGAGGCCGGTGCCGTTCGGCATGGCGGCGGTGACGGCGACGATACGTTCGTCCAGGCGGGCTTCCTGGACCAGGCTTTCGGCAAACACCTTGGTGTAGGCCGGCGCATTGGCCGGGGCCTTGGTCTGCGCGCCGGTGATGACGTCGAACTTGTTCACGCCATGATATTTGTCGGCCGCAGCCTCGGCCGGCGCGTAGCCCTTGCCCTTCTGGGTCACGACATGGATCAGCACCGGACCGTCGGCATGGTCGCGGACGTTCTTCAGCACCGGGATCAGATGCTCGAGATTGTGGCCGTCGATCGGGCCGATATGGTAGAAGCCAAGCTCCTCGAACAGCGTGCCGCCGGTGACGTAGCCGCGCGCATGCTCGACCGCCCGCTTGATGGCGCGATCGGCACGCTTGCCGAGATAGGAGGTCAGTTTCTTGCCGAAGTCGCGCAGGCCAAGATAGGTCTTGCCAGAGGCAAGCCGCGCCAGATAGGCGCTCATGGCGCCGGTCGGCGGCGCGATCGACATGTCGTTGTCGTTGAGAATGACGATCAGGCGAGCATCGAGCGCGCCGGCATTGTTCATGGCTTCATAGGCCATGCCGGCAGACATGGCGCCGTCGCCAATGACGGCAATGACATTGTTGTGGCCGCCGGAGAGGTCGCGCGCCATGGCCATGCCGAGGCCAGCGGAAATGGAGGTCGAGGAGTGCGCGGCGCCGAACGGGTCGTATTCGCTCTCGGCGCGACGGGTGAAGCCGGACAGGCCGCCCTCCTGGCGCAGCGTGCGGATGCGGTCGCGGCGGCCGGTCAGGATCTTGTGCGGATAGGCCTGGTGGCCGACATCCCAGATCACGCGGTCTTCCGGCGTGTTGAAGACATAGTGCAGCGCCACCGTCAGTTCGACGACACCGAGGCCGGCGCCGAGATGCCCGCCCGTATGCGAGACGGCATCGATCAGCTCGGCGCGCAGCTCCGAGGCCAGCTGCGGCAGCTCGCTTTCGTCAAGCTTCTTCAGGTCGGCTGGAATGCGGACCTTGTCGAGAAGCGGCGTATGCAGCGTTGCGTTCACTGGTAAAGGGCCTGCTCAGCTATGATGCGCGTCGATCATGGCGAAATATGCCTGCGTCGCCGGAATGTAAATGCGTGTCAGTGACGCGGGTGATGCTGACGTTAATTGTCCGGTAACGGAATGAACTCTTCCTCGTCTCCGGGAACGATATCGAAGCGGCCCGTCTTCCATTCCTGCTTGGCCTGTTCGATGCGTTCCTTCGACGACGAGACGAAGTTCCACCAGATGTGGCGCGGGGAGCCGAGCGAAGCGCCGCCGAAGAGCATGAAATGGGCGCCGCGCTCGGACGACACGACGATCTCGTCGCCAGGCCGGAACACCAGCAGCCGTTCGGCCGGAAAGCGGTCGCCCGAGATCGAGACATCGCCGTCCAGCGTGTAGATGGCGCGTTCCTCGGCGTCGGCGGGAATTTTGACGCTGGCGCCGGGCGCCAGCCTCAGATCGGCGTAGAGCGTCTCGGTGTCGGCTCTTACCGGCGAGCGCAGTCCCTGGAAATCGCCGATCACCACGCGGCCGGAAACACCTTCGGCGTCGATCTCGGGCAGAAGGAGCGCGGCCGTGTTCTCGAACACCGGCGCCACTTCCTCCTTGCCGTCGGGCAAAGCCAGCCATGTCTGCAGGCCGGAGACCGACATCGGCGCGCCGCGCAGTTCTTCGGGCGTGCGCTCGGAATGGACAATGCCGCGGCCGGCGGTCATCAAATTCACGTCGCCGGGCTGGATGACCATCTCGGTGCCGAGCGAATCGCGGTGCCTGATATTGCCGTCGAACAGATAGGTGACGGTGGAAAGCCCGATATGCGGGTGCGGGCGCACATCCATCGCCTGGCCGGCGCGCAAGATCGCCGGCCCCATGCGGTCGAAGAAGATGAAGGGACCGACCAGCCGCCGCTTTGCCGTCGGCAGAGCGCGACGAACCTGGAAGCCGCCAATGTCCTTGGCGTTTGGAATGACCATGAGCTCGATCTGGTCGCTGGCGAAGGCATCGCCAGGCTCAGGGTCCTTGCCGGGGAAGAAACTCATCTGGATGTCCTCAGGCGAAGCGGAGCGCCGATTTGGCTTTTGCCTTGGCCGCCACCTCTTCACGATTGCGCGGATGATGCGTGGTTTCCAGCGAATGCAGCAATTCATGCGCCGATTCGGCGATCGCCTCGACGGCACGGTCGAAGGCTGCCTGGTTGCGCTGCGAGGGGCGCGTCGTTCCGCTCAGTTTGCGCACGAATTGAAGGGCGGCGTCGCGGATCTCGTCATGGGTCGCCGGCGGCTCGAAATTGAACAGGGTCTTGATGTTTCTGCACATGCTTGAACTCCTATCTGCTTTATGCCCGCCCCATTCCACTACTCCGCGTCGAGCGGCTCCGTTCCCACCGGTTTGCCATCACGCGACAGCCTGATCTTCTCGACCTTGTCTTCGGCCGCCTTCAGCAGCCGGTCGCAATGGGCCTTCAGCGCCTCGCCGCGCTCATAGATCTTGATCGATTGGTCGAGCGGCACGTCGCCGCGTTCCAGATCATCGACGATCTTTTCCAGCGCGTCGAGTGCCTGCTCGAAGCTCATCGCCTTCACGTCTTCATTTGCTTCGCCAGCCATACTTTACCCCTTCATCAGCCGCCCGACATGGGCGGCGACCGAAAATGCCAGTCCCTGCAGATCGTAGCCGCCCTCAAGCAGGCTGACGAGCCGGTTGCCGCTGTGGCGCCCGGCGCGTTCCAGCAACTGGCCTGTCGCCCAGTCGAAATCGTCCTCGCTGAGGTTGATCTCGGCCAGCGGGTCGCGATGGTGAGCGTCGAAGCCTGCGGAAATGATGATCAGATCGGGCGCGAAATTGTCGAGTGCCGGAAGGACGCGCGACAGCAAGGCATCGCGAAACATGTCCGAGCCGGTCTGCGGCGCCAGCGGCGCGTTGACGATGTTGCCGGCGCCGGTTTCGTTTTTAGCCCCGGTGCCGGGATAGAGCGGCATCTGGTGCGTCGAACAATAGAGCACCGAGGGATCGTCCCAGAAAATGTCCTGCGTGCCATTGCCGTGATGCACGTCCCAGTCGACGATGGCGACACGCTCGGCGCCGTGTTTCTTCTGCGCGTAGCGGGCCGCGATCGCCGCGGTGTTGAACAGGCAAAAGCCCATGGCCGTGGTCTTTTCGGCATGATGGCCGGGCGGACGCGCGGCGACGAAGGCATTGGCAACGCTGCCCTCGAAAACATCGTCGACGGCAGCGTTGGCCGCACCGATGGCAGTGACCACCGCCTGCCAGCTTTTCGGGCTGGCGCTCGTGTCGGCGTCGATCGAGGCAATGCCGCTTTCAGGGATCGCGGCGCGGACGCGGGCGACGAAATCCTCGGGGTGGGCGTAGAGGATTGTGGCCTCGTCGCCTTGCGGCGCCGTTACCCGATCGAGTGCGGTGAAGGCCTCGTCGTCGAGCACGCGCTCGATAGCGCGCAAGCGGTCCGGCCGCTCCGGATGACCGGGGGGCGTCAGATGTTCGAGGAAGATCGGATGGGTGTAGAGCCTGGTGACCATGACCCGATATAGGCGCGCCCGGCCGCTTTGACCATGGTTTGACGCCGCACCGCCCCGACGTTCAACAGGGATTACACCCCGGGCGCCGGCTGCGTCCAGCGCGAGCCGCCGAAGGAGGCCAGCGCCTTATCCCTGAGTTCCCTGAACTTGGACGACCCCTCGGCCAGCCGCTGGTCCCATTCGGCGTTCGGCACCTGGCCTTCGATGGTCTTGAAATAGACCTGCATCAGGCAGGCTATGGCGAAGGGTTCGATGAAGGCCGCCTTGAAGGCCCAGGCAAGGAGGATGGCGAGCACGAAGGCCCAGCCGCCGAGCTGCCCCGGAATGAACCACATGATGGCGGCGGCCGGCGCCAGCATCAAAAGGAAGATGACGAAGGACACACCCCACATGATGACCGCCAGCCAGATGGCGTTCTTGACCATGGTCTTGCCGTTCTGGGCGTAGAGCACGACGCCTTGCCGGGCTGTCTCGAAGGGCGATGATGAATTGATGCGGATGTTGTAGCCGAGGATGATCTCGTCGACATAGGTCAGCGACAGGCGGATGACCGTATTGATGAAAGCGATCAGGCCGCCGAGACCCGGAATGGGCAGGAAGGCGGCGATGCCGCCGATCAGGCCGGTGATGGCGCGGATGGCGCCCTTGACCAGCTGGTCGACCACGAAAAGGATGTTGGCCTCGGCGAAACGCTCCTTCACCACGTCCTTGGCGTAGGCGATCTGGTCCTGCCCATTGGGAACGTCCCGGCCATCGATCAAATGGACCATGACGGCGATATGGCCGGCCTTGACGACATAGAGGATGTATTCGCGGATCCAGTACAGCGCGATCGAAACGACGCCGATGCCGACGATGCCGCCCCAGAGCGCAAAAGACAGCGGCCCGTCGGGATCGGTGGAGATGTGGCCGACGCCATAGCCGACCGAGGCGCCGCTGCCGGTCGCCACGATGTAGGCGAGCGTAATGCCGAAATAGACGATCATGCGAAAGACGATGAATGGCCATGTCCTGATCATGATGGACACCGACCTGCCGATTTCGAAATCCCACATGCGCCCGAATCTCCCCTCAGAGATGGACGGCGAGGATGAACCCGGGCCGGGAATTGTCAATCTCGGCAATGCCGGGGATCGGCTGGCGAGATTTCAGACCGGCTGCGAGTCCTGCTTTTTAAGCAAGCCTTCAAGCAACTGCTGGAAGGCCGCCACCACGGTCTTCGACGTGGCTTCGGGGTCGTTCGAATTGGCGATGCGCTGTGCCGCCTGGCTGCTGGCGCCGTTGATCAGCCGGGCGGCGGTTTCGGGGTCGACGCCGGGGACGACCACCCCCTCCTGCTGCAGAGCCGTCAGATGATCGGTCATTGAACCGACGCAGGCATTGGCATTCGGCCATTGCGCCGGATCGCCGAGCACAGCCGGACCGTCGCGAAACATGATGCGCTGGATTTCCGGCTCCAGCGCCATCTCGATATAGGTCGTGCATTCGTCGACGAAACGCTGCCAGCGGCTTGGCGCCCGCGACGCAATCTCATGGATGCGGACGGCCATCTCGCCATCGATTTCGGCGATGACAGCCTGCAGCAGGCCCTTCTTGTCGCCGAAATGATGGTAGAGCGCGCCGCGGGTCAGCCCGGCCGAGGCGGTGAAGTCGTCCATCGACGCCTCGGCATAGCCGATTGTGCCGAAAGCGTGGCGGGCCGCCGTGATCAGCTTGGCGCGCGTTTCGGCAATCATCTCCTTGCGGGGTCTGTGCATGGTTCTGGCCTTATTCACATACGCTTCGTATGCCAATTGACATACGCGGCGTATCGATTACCTATATTCATACGGACCGTATGTAATTGTCGAATTGGCCTTTGTCGAGGAACCAGCCATGCAAAACCCATACTCGGAAATCTTTGGTGCCCCTGGAGCCAAGGGGTTTGCCGCCGCGGGCTTCCTCGCGCGGCTGCCGATCGCCATGGCGCCGATCGGCATCGTGGCCATGCTCTCGCAGACGCGTGGCGAATACTGGCTGGCGGGAGCTGTCTCGGCGACGTTCGCGCTGAGCAACGCTTTCGTGGCGCCGCAGATATCACGGCTGGTCGATCGCCTCGGCCAGACGCGGATCGTGATTCCGACCACCATCCTCACCGTGCTCGCCTTCGCGGTGCTGATTGCCGCAGCCAATCAGGACTGGCCGGTGTGGACGCTGTTTGTGTCGGCACTGGCGGCCGCCGCCATGCCCAGCATGCCGGCGATGGTGCGCGCGCGCTGGACCGAGATTTTTCGCGGCCGGCCGCAGATGAACACCGCATTCGCCTTCGAATCGGCGGCGGACGAACTCGTCTACATTGCAGGCGCATCGCTGTCGGTGGGCTTGAGTGCCGCTCTGTTCCCGGAAGCCGGTGTCCTGGTCAGCACGCTATTCCTCGCCCTTGGCTCGGCAGCCTTCATCCTGCAGCGTTCGACCGAACCACAAGTGCGGCCGGTGAATCATGTCTCGAGCGGCTCGGCAATCCGGCTCAGGTCGGTGCAGATCATCACCTTCGCCCTGATCTTCGTCGGCGCCACCTTCGCGACCACGGAAGTGAGCACGGTGGCGATCACCAAGGAACTCGGCCAGCCGGGCGCCGCCAGCCTCGTCATCGGCGTCTATGCGCTGGGATCGTTCGTGCTCGGCCTTATCGTCGGCGCGCTCAACCTGAAAGCGCCGCTGCAGCGCCAGTTGGCCCTCGCGGTCGCCCTCGTTGCGCTCGGCACGCTGCTGCCGCTCACCGCCGACACGGTGCCGCTGCTGGCGCTGACCGTTTTCATCAGCGGCGTGGCGATCTCGCCAACCTTCATCACCGCCTTCGGCCTGATCGAACGCCACGTGCCGGAAGCGATGCTGACCGAAGGCATCACCTGGGTGATGACAGGCATCGGCATCGGCATGGCGCTCGGTTCGTTTGCCGCCGGTGCGGTGGTGGATGAATTCGGCGCCCGCAACGGGTTCTGGGTCTCGGTGGCGGCCGGCGTCATCGCATTGGTGACGGTGTTGCTGGGCCAGCGCAGCCTGGCCACCCGCGCCTGCGAGCTGGACGGCTGCGGTGCAGCCGCCGTTCCCGCGGAATAAACGCACAAGCGTCCGGTCGGGAACGCGGATCGGACGCAGCTTCTCCAAAGGAGCGCGGCTCCCTACGACTGTTCAAGCCTCTTGCGGATCTCGTTTCCATCGAGAACGACAACAGGACTTCCCAGTGTCTCAACCATATCCGGGTTCAGATGGGGTATGGTTTCAGCGCGCCCGACCATCGGCGGACATTCTCCGGCGCAATACACGACCGAGCTGGTGACACGCAGGATTTTCCACAGCGCTTCGTAGAGGCGCGGATCGTCGGGCGGCCGCGCGACGGTGAAGCCTGAACATCGCGAGGCATCGCCGGGGTCGAAATTGAGATAGAGGTCGGCCGACGACGCATCGTCATAGGCGACGACCCAGCAGGTGAATTCAGGTTCACGCCTGGTGACGAACGGCGCGAAGGCATCCTCGACGATCGATGTGGGGAAGTAGCTCTCTTCGCCATCTTCAAAGCAATTGAGATAGGCCTCGAAGCTCATCCGACCGCCCCCTGTCCCCTAGAAAATCTCGGTCTTGGCGATATGAATGCCAAAGCCCTCAAGCCCGACATAGTGGCGTTCGCGCGAGGCGATCAAATTGATCGAGGAGATGCCGAGATCCTTGAGAATCTGCGCGCCGAGGCCGATTTCTCGCCACTCGTTCTCACGGCGGCGGGCCTCTTCGTGGTCCTCACGGTCGGCACTCATCGGCCGGTTGCGCTCCTGATGGGCGACGCCGACCGAACCCTCTCGGAGGTAAACGATGACGCCGCGCTTGCGTTCGCCCATCGCCTTCATAATGGCGTCGAGCCGGTGGCTGGTGCCGAACACGTCGGTCACCACATCCTCCGAATGCAGCCGCACCGGCACGTCCTCGCCGTCACGGATGTCGCCGAAAACGACCGCGACATGGTGCATGGAATCCCAGGGCAGCGTGTAGGTGAAGACCTGTGCCTTGCCGCCGAGTGTGTCGATTTCGGAGCAGGCGACGCGTTCGACCAGCGTTTCCTTGCGCTGCCGGTAGGCGATGAGGTCGGCGACCGAGACCTGCTTGAGGCCGTGTTCCTCGGCAAAGCTCGCCACCTGCGGGCCGCGCTTGACGGTGCCGTCGTCATTGACCAACTCCGAGATCACGCCAACCGGCGGCAGGCCGGCAAGCTTGCAGAGATCGACCGCGGCTTCGGTATGGCCCGAACGCATCAGCACGCCGCCTTCCCTAGCGATCAGCGGGAAGATGTGGCCGGGGCGAACGAAATCCGAACCGCCGACATTGCCGTTGGCCAGGTTGCGCACGGTCAGCGTGCGGTCCTCGGCCGAAATGCCGGTGGTGGTGCCATGCTTGAAATCGACGCTGACGGTAAAGGCCGTGGTGTGGGCGGAATCATTGTCGGCGACCATCGGCTGCAGATTGAGCCGCTTGGCCTCCTCGCGCGGCATCGGCGTGCAGACGATGCCGGAGGTGTGACGGATGATGAAGGCCATTTTCTCCGGGCTGCAATGCACGGCGGCAACGATCAGGTCGCCCTCGTTCTCACGCCCGTCATCGTCCATGACGACGACGATCTCGCCGCGCTCGAAGGCGCGGATGGCTTCGACGATTTTCTTCTGATCGTATGGCATTGGCTCGCTTCGCTCGCAGGGAATAGGGGTTGGGCAGTAGGAGTTAGGGAAGGAAGTACGGGCTGGCTTATTGCCTAATCCCTACTGCCTAATCCCCGGCCTGTCTGTCCCCGGTGCCGCAGATAATGGTCGGCGATGGCGCAGGCAACCATGGCTTCGCCGATCGGCACGGCGCGGATGCCGACGCAGGGGTCGTGGCGGCCCTTGGTCATGACGTCGACGTCGTTGCCGTCCTTGTCGATGGATTTGCGCGGCGTCAGGATCGACGAGGTCGGCTTGACGGCGAAGCGGGCGACGATCGCCTGGCCGGTCGAGATGCCGCCCAGAATGCCGCCGGCATTGTTGGACAAGAAGACCGGCTTGCCGTCATTGCCGATGCGCATCTCGTCGGCATTCTGTTCGCCGGTGATGCGGGCGGCTTCGAAACCGTTGCCGATCNGTTGCCGATCTCGACGCCCTTGACGGCGTTGATCGACATCAGGCCGGACGCGATGTCCTGGTCGAGCTTGGCGTATATCGGCGCGCCAAGGCCGGCCGGCACGCCGTCGGCGACGATCTCGATAACCGCGCCGACCGAGGAGCCGGATTTGCGGATGCCGTCGAGATAGCTGGTGAAGACCGGAACGGAGGCCGGATCGGGGGTGAAGAACGGGTTTTCGGCGTCACCGATGAAATTCCAGTTCCAGTTGGCGCGGTCGATCGATTTCTCGCCCATAGACACCAGCGCGCCGCGCACCACCATGCCGGGCACCACCTTACGGGCGAGCGCGCCGGCGGCCACGCGCGCGGCCGTCTCGCGGGCCGAGGAGCGGCCGCCGCCGCGATGGTCGCGCAGGCCGTATTTGACGTCATAGGTGTAGTCGGCGTGGCCGGGCCGGTACTGGCGGGCGATCTCGCCATAGTCCTTGGAGCGCTGGTCGACATTCTCGATCAGCATCGAGACGGGCGTGCCGGTGGTGATCATCGTCTCGCCGTCCTCGTCGAGGATGAAGCCGGATAGCACGTTCACCTCGTCCGGCTCGCGGCGCTGGGTCACAAAACGCGACTGGCCGGGACGGCGCTTGTCGAGTTCGGCCTGGATTTCGGCCCGTGTGAAGCGGATGCCGGGCGGGCAGCCGTCGACGACACAGCCGAGCGACGGGCCATGGCTTTCGCCCCAGGTGGTGACGCGGAAGAGATGGCCGAACGTGTTGTGAGACATGAATTTTAGCCCTGCCCGGCAGCGGAGCCGGATCAAGGGTGCGTTCTATTGGCGTTTTCCACAGCGGTCAAACTGTGATCCGGCGGTTTTAGTTTTGACACATTCGGTTGGTTTCTGCTCTCTTCCATCCGCCCGTTGAAAGCTCGCCGCCATCCGTGCAGGCGCAATGACAAAGAGGACGACGATGCGTACCCTGATTGGCGCTGCTGCCGCCATGTTGCTGATTTCCACCGCCGCCTATGCCGGCCAGACCGAAGGCCTGATCAAGAAGGTCGACAAGGACGCGCTGACGCTGACGCTGGAGGACGGCAAGTCCTTCAAGCTCAACGCCGAGACCGATCTCGATTCGCTAAAGCCGGGCATGGATATCGTCATTGCCTATGACGTGACGAATGGCGAGAACGTCGTCACCGACATGGAACTGCCCGACACCGAGTAACACCGACGCCGAACAGGGTCTTGCCGCTCGGCGGAGCCCTGCCCGGATAAACAGGACGGTCGTCCTGTTTTTATCTGCTCGAACCTAAAGCCAATCCAGACGCCCGTCCTGCAGCCTGAGCACCCGGTCCTGCCGCACTTCCAGGTTTGCCGCTTCATGTTCGGAAACACCTTCGACCATCCGAAACAGAGTCCGCACGACGCCACCATGCGTGACGCAGACCGTCTGGCGGTCGAGCGCCTCGAACCACGGCTTCACCCGTTCGAGCAGCATCTGGTAGCTTTCGGCGCCCTCGCCCGGCGGCTGGAAATTCCATTTGTTGCGTCGTCGCGCCTTCGCCGAGCCCGGCATTCGCGCGTCGAGTTCGGCATAGGTAAAGCCCTGCCAGTCGCCAAAGTGCACCTCGACCAGACGCGGGTCGGTGCGGTAGGCATCGGGATCGAGCTGCATCGCCAAGCGCAGCCGCTGCATCGTCTCGCGCGTCCGCTTCATCGGGCTGGCGACAAAGTCGAATTCCTCAGGATTCTGGATCAGTTCGGCCAGCCGCCGTCCATTGCGGGTCGCCTGCTC
Source organism: Mesorhizobium sp. LNJC394B00 (assembly GCF_000502555.1). Lineage (NCBI taxonomy): Bacteria > Pseudomonadati > Pseudomonadota > Alphaproteobacteria > Hyphomicrobiales > Phyllobacteriaceae > Mesorhizobium > Mesorhizobium sp. LNJC394B00. Next base: position 245,177 of record NZ_AYWH01000001.1, on the reverse strand, counting down.
GCGGCCGAGCGCGTTGAGATCGGTGTCGGCCTGGCCCTGCAGCCGCGACTCGGCATTCCACTGCGTCTGGCCATGGCGCACGATGTAGACGAGCGGAACCATCAGGTCTTCCGGAAATCAGGACAGGCGGGCGGAAACCGCGGCAGAACTATTCCTTGACGGTCGAAATATCCGGCGCGTCGACCGCCTTCATGCCGACGACGTGATAGCCGGAATCGACATGGTGCACCTCGCCGGTGACGCCACGCGACAGGTCCGACAGGAAATAGACGGCGGAATCGCCGACTTCTTCCTGGGTGACGGTCTGCTTCAGCGGCGAATTGTATTCGTTCCACTTGAGGATGTAGCGGAAGTCGCCGATGCCCGAAGCAGCCAAGGTCTTGATCGGCCCGGCCGAGATAGCGTTGACGCGGATCTTCTTGCCGCCGAGGTCGACGGCGAGATAGCGCACGCTGGCTTCGAGCGCGGCCTTGGCGACACCCATGACGTTGTAATGCGGCATGACCTTTTCGGCGCCGTAATAGGTCAGCGTCAGCAGCGAGCCGCCATCGGTCATCAACGCTTCGGCGCGCTTGGCGATGGTGGTGAAGGAATAGACCGAAATGTCCATGGTGCGCAGGAAATTGTCGCGCGTCGTCTCGACATAGCGTCCGGTCAGCTCGTCCTTGTCGGAAAAGGCGATGGCATGGACGAGGAAGTCGAGCTTGCCGCCCCAATGCTTGGCGACATTGGCAAACACCTCGTCGAGGCTCGCCGGATCAGTGACATCGCAATGACCGGCGACAAAGGCGCCCAATTCCGCAGCCAGCGGCTCGACGCGCTTCTTGAACGCCTCGCCCTGATAGGTCAGCGCGATCTCGGCGCCATGGTCGACGCAGGCCTTGGCGATGCCGTAGGCAATCGATCTGTTGTTGGCGACGCCCAGTATAAGGCCGCGCTTGCCGGCCATAAGGCCCTGTCCACCCGCCATGTCAGCGCTCTCCGAAAGATTTTCTGCTTTGGAGTGCCTATCGCACAGGCAGAAAGGCGCATCAAGCGCAGACGGGGCGCGCGTTCAATTCAGACACTCGGCGTGACAACGAATGGGGGATAATAACGTTGTTGTGAGATTTGAACGCCTCACTGCGGCCAGCGCGCCTTGATGGCCCAGGCCCGCCCGACCAGCCGAATCGGCTGGCCGGCAACGCATCGGCCCTATCCAGCCATTTTGCGCCAGGGAATGAGCATTCCCACCTGCTTGCGGTAGCTTCGGTACTGATCGCCGAACATCGCGACGAGATCGCGTTCCTCGAGGAAGATGCCGAGCAAGATGTAGCCGGTGCTGCCCGCCGCGAACAGGAGATGGCCCCATGTCATGGACGGCGTCGCCCAGAAGGCCAGGAGGAAGCCGACATAGAGCGGGTGCCGGACCCATTTGTAGAACAGTGGCGTCCTGAACACGGGCGGCGCCGGTTCGCTCTTGCGCAAAGCGGCGAGAACCTGGCGCAGGCCGAACAGTTCGAAATGGTTGATCAGAAAGGTGCTGGTCAACAATACCGCCCAGCCGAGCCAGAACACGCCATGGATGACGGCGACCCAGACCGGGTTCTCGACCGTCCAGACGAGACCGGGAATCGGCCGCCATTGCCAGTAGAGCAGCAGCAGGATGAGGCTGGCCAAAAGCACATAGGTGCTGCGTTCGGCCGCGTGCGGGACAATCCGTGTCCACCAGCGCTTGAAAACCGGTCGCGCCATGATGCTGTGCTGGGCGGCGAAAAGGCCGAGCAGCAGTGCATTGACGATGACGGCTTCGACCGGACTTCCAGCGACTCCGGAATCGATCGATTTCGGCACGACCATGTTGCCGACGAAACCGACCGCATAGAGAAACGAACCGAGAAAAATCAGGTATGCGGCAACGCCGTAGATAAGGGTGATTACGCCCGCCATGACTGCCCCTCCATGCAAGCATCAGGATTCGGTCGGTCGACCGAATTCAGTGTCAAAAACCATAAATTCTCTGACGAGTCAACTTGATCGGTCGCTCGACCGAGATAGAGTGGAGGGACGTCCAGCCCCGGACAGGAGAAGCTATGATCCGCCCAGATTGCACCGCTAACAGCGGCAGCCACGCCGCATGACGGACGCTGCCGAAGCCGTTACCCCGCCGCAGAACAAGCAAAAGCGCGACACGCGCGCCGAACTGATTTCGGCCGCCGAGTTATGCCTCCATCAAGGCGGTTATGCCGATCTGTCGACGCGCCGCGTTGCCGAGATCGCCGGCGTTCCGCTCAGCCAGATCCATTACCATTTCGGCTCCAAGGAACGGCTGTTCCTGGCCCTGCTGGACCATCTGAACGAGGGCCTGCTGAAGCGCCAGGCGGAGACCTTTGCGGCACCGATGCCGCTGTGGCAACGCTGGGAGCGCGCTTGCGATTTCCTCGACGATGATCTGGCGTCCGGCTATGTCCGGATCCTGCACGAGATGATCGCGGCAAGCCTGTCGAGCCCCGAAATCGCCAAGGCGGTGCGCCGCGACCTGCGCGGCTGGTTCGAACTGCTGGACGGACTGGCGCAAGAGGCGGAGCAGCGGTTCGGCGGCCTCGGGCCATTCTCCGCCGCCGAAGTAACCAGTCTGGTCAGCGCCGCCTTCCTCGGCAGCGAGACGATGATCCTGCTGGAGATCGAGGGCCCGCATGTCCCGGTGCGGCAGGCGCTGCGCCGCTTCGGCGAAACCATCCGGCGGATGGAGGAAGCGGCGCCCGGCAGCTAGCCAGCCAAGTCGAGCCGCATCAGCCTTTGCGGCTGCGCATCAGCGCTTCGAGTTCGCTGTCGCCGCCTTCCGGCAGCATGATGCGAACATGGGCGTAGAGATCGCCATGGCCGCCGGCCTTTTCCGGCAAGCCCCTGCCCTTCAGGCGCAGCACCTTATCGGAACTCGACCAGGCCGGAATGTTGACCGCCAGCCTGCCGGTCGGCGTGTCGACCGGCACCTTGGCGCCCAGCACCGCGTCGGCCAACGCTACCTCCAGATCGGCATGCAGGTCACGGCCTTCGATGCGGTAGCGCGGGTGCCTGCGGATACGGATCTTGACCAGCGCATCGCCCGGCTGTCCCGGCCCCTGCTCGCCCTGGCCCTTCAGCCGGATGGTCTGGCCATCCTCGACATAGACCGGCAGCTTGACCGCGATCTTGCGGCCGTCGGGGAACATCGCCGTCACCTTTTCGGCGGTCGCTATCTCCTCGATGGTGACGTCGAGCGTGACGTTCAGATCGGCGGCGGTCGCCTGCTGGCGGCGGTCGCCTGTTCCGGCGCCGCGCGCGCCGGAAAAGGCGTCGCCGAAGATCTGGCTGAAAATGTCGCTGTTGCCGTCGAACGGATCGCCGCCCGGACGCCCCGATCGGAATTCGAAGCGCGAGCCGCCGGCGCCCTGCTGGCGGCGGAAGCCACCGAACGGATCGCCGCCGCCGGCTGCGCCCTCGAAGCCCTGGAATTTCGGCTTGCCGTCGGCGTCGATCTCGCCGCGGTCGAAGGCCGCACGGTTCTTCTCGTCGCCGACGACCTCATAGGCCTGATTGGCGGCGGCAAAACGGTCCTTGGCCTTGGGATCATTCGGATTCTGGTCCGGATGATACTTCTTGGCGAGCTTGCGGTAAGCCGATTTTATGTCCTTGGCCGATGCGTTCTTGGCAACGCCCAGCACCTCATAGGGGTCGCGCATGCGTCCTGCCCTGGAAAATGAGTTAAATCCACGTTGGCCCTTATATGCGCTCCCATAGGAAGAAATTCCAGTGGCGCGCAGGCTTATCGAGGGTTGAAATTGCGATGCCCGCAAACCTCGAAAATCAGAGCGGTTTGAAGTCCTGCATGTGCCAGCCGCCGGCCGCGGCGATGCACAATTGCCCCTTGAACAAAGCGACGCCGTCGAAGCTTTCGCGCGAGGCGGTAAAGCTGCGGCAGGCCTGGCCGTTGTCCTGCACTTCGGCGAGTTCGGTGATGGAGCCCCGCGAGCCGGTGTCGGCATTCGCCCACGGCACGGCCTGGCCGCGAAGCTCCTCGATGTCGGCCGAAGACACCGCATTGCCGATCGTGGTCTGGTCGGAAGCGCTGTCGGCGTCCGTCGATGTCACCCTCGCCGGCGCGCTTGAGGTGACGATGGAACGATCGACCTCGGCCTTTTCCAGGCTGAAGCCGCCGGCGCCGCAGGCGGCAAGCGGCAGTGCGATAATCACGATCACGGCTTTCGAACTGGCCGAAGCGATAACGCTCCATTGCCCGCTGTCAAAAGCTTGCGCGATACGCGACAATCGGCAACCTCCTGAAGCTCGAGACAATTTGAGAAAAACTATGAGTGACACTGAGTTAACAAGTAGTGACTTTGCCGAAGCCGCCGAGCCGTTCCGGCTCTTTGCTGAGTGGCTGGAGGACGCCAAGAAAAGCGAAATCAACGACGCCAACGGCGTAGCACTTGCAACCGTCGATGCCGACGGCATGCCGGATGTGCGGATGGTGCTGCTCAAGGGTTTCGATGAAAGCGGCTTTGTCTTCTACACGAATTTCGAGAGCGCCAAGGGCCGCGAGATTCTTGGCAGCATGAAGGCGGCGATGTGCTTCCACTGGAAATCGCTGCGCCGCCAGGTGCGCATACGCGGTCCGGTGGAGATCGTCAGCGACGCTGAAGCCGACGCCTATTACGCGACGCGGCCGCGCGGCAGCCGGATCGGCGCATGGGCTTCGAAACAGTCGCGGCCGCTGGAAAGCCGCTTTGCCCTGGAGAAGGCGGTGGCCGAATACACGGCGCGCTACCCTATCGGCGAAATCCCGCGGCCAAAGCACTGGTCGGGCTTCCGCATCGTGCCGCAGGCGATCGAGTTCTGGCACGACCGGCCATTCCGGCTGCACGATCGGCTGGTCTTTTCGCGCAACGCCGAAGGCGGCTGGGACAAGACACGGCTTTATCCCTGAGGATAAGTTCAGGCCTTCTTGCGCGTCATGAAGGCCGTCAACGCGGCGCGCGCTTCGTCGGACTTCAGCCGCTCGGAGAAATGCTCGCTCTCCACCTTGATGCGGGCGACAAGCTCGTCGCGCGGGGCGCGCATCAGGTCACGCGCAATCTTCAGCGCCTGCGGCGGCTTGGCGGCGATCGCGCCGGCCGCGGCGAGTACCGCGGCTTCTAGCCCGCCCTCCTCGACCACCTCATAGATCAGGCCGGCGGCCTTGGCGCGTTCGGCGGAAAAACCTTCGCCGAGCCCAAGCAGCGCGAAGGCGCCCTGCCTGCCGAGGATGAGCGGCGCCAGCAGGCTGGAGCCCGCCTCCGGCACCAGGCCGAGGTCGACGAATGGTGTGCGGAACACCGTGCGCGGCGTGGCGAAAGTCAGGTCGCAATGCAAATTGAGCGTGGTGCCGATGCCGACGGCAATGCCGTCGACGCCGGAGACCATCGGCTTCTCCGTTTTGGCCAGCGCCATCAGGAAGTCCCAGACCTCGTTGCCGCCTTCACCGCCGGTGGCGATGACCAGGAAATCGGCGAGATCGTTGCCGGAAGAGAAGGCGCCTGAAACACCGAGGAAGACATGGACGCGGACCGCCGGATCGGCATCGCCATCGGCCAGCGCCTTGGACATTGTCGCGTACATGGCGCGCGTCAGTGCGTTCTTCTTGTCGGGACGGTTCATGCGGATGATCTGGATGGCGCCCTGGCGCTCGACGAGAATATGGTCTGTCACGGTCATTCTTCCCTGGTGAGCGCTCTGGTATTCAGGCCGTTATCAGCGCCTTGCCGGCGGTAGCGAGGCTCTCGGCGCCATCGATGACGCGTTCCTTCAAGGCGCTGACTTCGCCGAGCAGGTTTTCGGCGAAAAAGCGGCAAAGGGCGATGCGGCTCTGCTGGGCAAGTCCGCCACGCGCCAGATAAGCGCCGCCGGCAGCAAGCGAGATCAGCCTGAGATAGGGGGTTGCACCGGCTTGCGCTTCGTCCAGACGGCCGTCGGCCAGCAGCTTCTGCAGGAAGCGCGTCGCCTCGGTGAGATCGTCGAACGCCTGGTCAAGCGCTTCGGCGGTGCGGCCGAAGCCCTGCAGGTTCGAGGTCCGCACCTCGTCGGCGATGGCCTTCAGTTCGGCGATATAGCCATGCACATGCTCGCCGCCGCCAAGCGGCAATTTGCGGGCTACAAGGTCGATCGCCTGGATGCCGTTGGTGCCTTCATAGATCGGCGCAATGCGGGCGTCGCGATAGAGCGCGGCCGCGCCCGTCTCCTCGATGAAGCCCATGCCGCCGTGGACCTGGACGCCGAGCGATGCGACATCGACGCCGATATCGGTGGAAAAGGCCTTGGCCAGCGGCGTCAGCAGATTGGCGCGATCGCGCCAATGCGCGGCCTCCTCGCCTGTCGACACACGCGCGAAGTCGATGGCATAGGCGCAGGAATACGAGATGGCGCGGGCGATCTGGGTCAAAGCCTTCATGGTCAAGAGATTGCGCTGCACGTCGGGGTGATGGACGATCGGCGCCATCCCGGCGCCTGAAAAGTCCGATGCCTTGCCCTGGCGGCGCTCATTGGCATAGGCGATCGCCTTCTGCGTCGCGGCTTCGGCCACTGCCACGCCCTGCATGCCGACGCAAAGCCTCGCGTTGTTCATCATGGTGAACATGCAGGCGAGCCCCTTGTTCTCCTCGCCGATCAGATCGGAAGAGCGTCGTGTAGGGNTGGATGCCGAGCTTGTGCTCGAGGCCGGAACAGAAGACGTCGTTGCGGGCGCCGAGCGAGCCGTCATCATTGACCAGGAATTTCGGCACCAAAAACAGCGAGATGCCGCGCGTGCCGGCCGGTGCGTCGGGCAGCCGCGCCAACACCAGATGGATGATGTTGTCGGTGAAATCATGCTCGCCATAGGTGATGAAGATTTTCTGGCCGAAGATGCGGTAGGTGCCGTCGCCGGCAGGCTCGGCGCGACTGCGCAAGGCGGCGAGATCGGAACCGGCCTGCGACTCGGTCAGGTTCATCGTCCCCATCCACTCGCCGGAGACGAGCTTTGCCAGATACTTTGCCTTCAGCGCTTCGGAAGCATGCTTGTCGAGCGCCTCGACCGCGCCCATGGTCAGCGTCGGGCCGATGCCAAAGGCCATGGCGGCGGAGTTCCACATTTCGAGCGCGGCAACGCCGACCATGGTCGGCAGGCCCTGGCCACCGAATTCTTCCGGTCCCGACAGCGCGTTCCAGCCGCCGTCGATCCAGCTGCGGTAAAGCGCCTTCCAGCCGGGCGGCGTGGTCACGGTCGCATCCTTCAGCACCGCGCCATGCTGGTCGCCGATCTTGTAGAGCGGCGCCACTTCCTCGCTGGCGAAGCGGCCGGCCTCGGACAGGATGGCGTCGACAAGGTCTTCGCCGAGGTCCCCGAACGTGCCGCGGTCGAGCGCCGGCTTGAGCCCGGCGACATGCTTGAGCGTGAACGAAATGTCGCCGACCGGGGCCTTGTACATGCCGCTTTCTCCTCCGCTGCTCCGGCCGCTCGATCCTAGGACCCGGGCCGATGCAAAACCATCCGCCTCTGGGCGGCCTCCGACCTTCTTTTTACGTAAACGTCAAACTTTGTCACGCGGATTTTCATCGAACTTCGTCGTCCACAGGTGGAGCGGGAGCGTAGCGGACGCCGAGTACCATGTCGCGACCTCGCGCTAGGGGCGCAACGGTGCAGAATTCCGCGCCGTGGCAGCGCTTCGAAGTCGCGGAATGCATACTATGGTCCGCGCCGCGTCGCTTCGCTCCTTGCTTCGCCATAGAATGACGAAATCGCGAGAGCGACAGGACTCCTGCCCGAAAGCACTTCCTTAACCATACCGGTCCACCATCGGTGTTTGGTCAGCGGGGATCCCCTGTTTGAAAACGCCGGCGCATCTTCTTCGCCGCTCAGCGATCGCTCTCGCGGCGATGATGGCGCTGACGTCAGCGGCTACAGCCTCGGACTTTTCCGAGCCTTGGCGGGATGGCGACCGCGCGCTGGTGGTCGACGCCTATGAATACAATTCCATCGACTGGGCGCAGCTTGCCACCGACAAGCGCATTGTCGGCTTCATCAACAAGGCCTCCGACGGGCTGCCGCCGCCCTATTTCTGCTACGGCGACGAGCCTACGGTCAAACTCTGCAAGACATTGTGGAAACGCTTTGCGGTGACGCGCGAGCTGTTTCAGACGCGCAAGGTGGTGGCCAAGGCGCTCGGCCTGAGATGGGGCGCGTATCATCTTGCCCGCCCCGGCAATCCGCTCGAGCAGGCCAACAGTTTCATCGATTTCGCCGAGCCAGCCCCTGACGATCTGCTCGCCCTCGATCTCGAAGGCAACGACCCCTCGCAATGGATGTCGCTCGAGGATGCCGAGGAATTCGTGCGCCAGGTGCACCGGCGGCTCGGCCGTTTCCCGATCCTCTACACCAACGGCAAGACCGCCCAGTACATCGCCGACAACCGCTACCAATACCGTCTGCTGTCGCGGCTGCCGCTCTGGTATGCGCGCTACAAGCCCGACATCGACGTGCATTTTCCGATGGGCAACTGGCAGGGCTATGCGCTGTGGCAGTTCTCGGCGCAGGCCAATTGCGGGCGCCTGCGCTGCCCCTACCGCGTCGCCGGCACGCCCAACGACATCGACGTCAACGTCGCGCCGATGGACGCGGCGGCACTGCGCCAGCAATGGCCCTTCGGCGGCCTGATCGACGTGCCGCCCGACTACCTCGCCTCGATACCGGTGCCGGTGTCGCGCGCGGCCGGGCTCGCCGGCAAAGTCACCATCACATACGCCGATGTGGCGACGCCACCGACGGTCGAGGAAATGGTGGCGGTGCTCGGCGCGCGCTGGCAGACATTCCGCGCCGCCTTCCGCATGCCGGTGGTCAAGACGGTGCCGCGCCGCGCGCGCTTCGGCATTGCCGAGTATGTCGCCTGGAAGCGGACCACGTATCGTTCGGAGGCTCTGCTCGAGGCCGCCTTCTCGCAGGCCGCCGACCCGGTCAGCACCGCTTCGACGGAACTGGTTCGCGAGCGCTGAGGCTTATGTGGCGGCGCTGGCCTTTTCCCGCGCCACCGCCTGCCAGCCTATGTCGCGGCGGCAGAAGCCTTGCGGCCAGTCGATACGGTCGAGCGCGGCGTAAGCGCGGCTTTGCGCTTCGCCCACCGTCTTGCCTGATGCCGTGACGTTGAGCACGCGGCCGCCATTGGCGACCAGCGCGCCGCCATTGATGGCAGTGCCGGCATGGAAAATCTCAACGCCTTCGCCAGCGGCTTCGTCGAGACCCCGAATGACCGAGCCTTTTTCCGGCGTCCCGGGATAGCCCTGTGCCGCCATCACCACGGTCAGCGCGGCATCGTCGCGCCAGCGGATCGAACTGTGCGCCAACTGGCCGTCGACGGCGGCGTTGAGCAGCACTAGCAGATCGTCCTTCAGCCGCATCATCAGCACCTGACACTCGGGATCGCCGAAGCGGGTGTTGTATTCGATCAGCTTCGGCCCCTTGTCGGTGATCATCAGCCCGGCAAACAGAATACCGGCGAACGGCGCGCCAAGCTCGGCCATGCCGCGCATGGTCGGCTCGACGATCTCGCGCATGGTGCGCTCGACCATTTCGGGGCTCATCACCGGCGCCGGCGAATAGGCGCCCATGCCGCCGGTGTTGGGGCCGGTATCGCCATCGCCGACGCGCTTGTGGTCCTGCGCGGTGCCAAAGGGAAGTGCGGTCGTGCCGTCGCACAGGCAGAAGAAACTCGCCTCCTCGCCGGTCATGAATTCCTCGACTACTACCTCAGCGCCGGCGTCACCGAATGCGCCGTCGAAACAAGCATCGAGGGCGGCGCGCGCCTCGTCCAGCGTCATGGCGATGGTGACGCCCTTGCCGGCGGCAAGCCCGTCGGCCTTGATGACGATCGGCGCGCCGACCTTTTCGACATAGGCTTTCGCCGAGGCAAGATCGGTGAAGCGGCCATAGGCGGCGGTCGGGATGCCGTATTTGGCGCAAAGGTCCTTGGTAAAACCTTTCGAGCCTTCGAGCCGCGCTGCCCGCTTCGACGGGCCGAAGACGCGGATGCCCTGCTCACGCAGATCGTCGGCAATGCCGGCGACCAGCGGCCCTTCCGGCCCGACGACGACGAGATCGATCGCGTTGTCCTGGCAGAAGCTGGCAACAGCGGCACGGTCGGCGATGTCGAGCTTGACCAGTTCGGCCTCGTGGGCGATGCCCGGATTGCCGGGCGCGGCATAGAGCCTGGTCAAAAGCGGCGAGGCCGCGATCTTCCAGGCCAGGGCATGTTCGCGGCCGCCGGAGCCGATTAACAAAACGCGCATGCCGATGTCCCTTGTCATTTCACGACAGGGACTGCGCTATTGCCCCGGGCGGCGCGGGTCAAGAGTTTTACCTTGCGCCATACCGGTTGCGCACGGGAACGTCGCGCCGAGAGCACGGCGTCCCCGGCCGGTATCAGCTCTGGAAGACGACCGGGAACCAGTCCTCGCGCAGTTTCTGGCCGGGCTTCATGTCATGGCCGGGATAGGGCGGCGAGGTACGGCCGGGGCGCTCGACATAGCGCGCATCGTCGCCGACCCAGCGCAGCGACAGCGCCCGGCGACGCGCCGCGGTCGGATTGCCGCGCGCACCATGCGCGGTGCGGAAGTCGAACAGGATGGCGTCGCCCGGCTCCATCTCCCATTCGAGCACCTTCAGCGACGGGTCCTTGTCTGGATCCGGCACGGGCAGATAATCGCCCTCGCCGGCATAGAAATCGCTGTCATCGAGCCAGCGCACCGGCAGGATCATCTTGTCCCATTTGTGCGAGCCGGCGATCAGCCGCAGCGTCGCTTCCTTGACCGGATCGATCGGAATCCAGAAGCTGACGGTCTGGGTGCCATCGACGAAGTAATACGGGATGTCCTGGTGCCAAGGCGTCGGCTTTTGCGTGCCCGGTTCCTTGACCAGCACATGGTCGTGGAAGAACTGGGCGCTGCGCGACTGCATCGCCGCTGCCGCGAGTTCCGCGGCCGGGGAATTGCGCACCACGTCGACGAATTCGGGAATGCGCTCCCAATTGCAGTAATCGTCGAAGAAGCTGCCCTTGCCGTTGGCGATGTCCGAGGCCGTGGCGCTGCGGTTTTGCATGTTGCGCTCGATGCCGGCGGCGATGGTGCCAACCCAGTCCTTGAAGGCGCCGCGTATGCAGACCGCGCCGTCGCGCTGGTAGTCGGCAATCGCTGCGGCATCGATATGTCTGGCGGCCATGTCATGTCTCTCCTGTTTCGATGACCGACTATCGCGGCCGCCGCACATCGCGTAAAATAATAACTTCTCATCTCCCTTATAGCTTTACTCTATGAACCTGACCCTCACCCAGTTGCGCTACCTCGTCACTGTTGCCCGTCACGGCAGCGTCACCGTGGCCGCCCGGATGCTGAACGTCTCGCAACCCTCGATCTCGGTGGCGATCGACAATGTCGAAGCGACGCTCGGCCAGAAAATATTCGTGCGCCAGCGCGGCAGCGGCATCGCGCTGACCTCGTTCGGCCGCAGCGCGGTGGCGAAGGCAAAGCAGGTGCTGGCCGAAGCGGACGAACTGGTTGGGCTCGGGACGCGCGACGCCGATGTCGGCGGCGAACTTGTGCTCGGCTGTTTCGAGGATCTGGCGCCTTATTTCGCGCCGGCGCTGATCCGCGCTTTTTCGCAACGCTGCCCGGCGGTCACCGTGGTGGTCCGCGACGAGACCTTCGAGACGCTCGGCCGGCGGCTCGGCGATGCGGCAATCGATCTCGGCCTGACCTACGATCTCGGCCTGCCCTCGCACTTCGCTCGCACCCTGCTGCATGAGCTGCGGCCACACGCGCTTCTGCCGCAAGGCCACGCGCTGGCCAGCCAGGCCAGCGTCAGCCTGGCGGAGCTGGCGACCCATCCCTTGATCACCACCGACCAGCCGCATAGCTGGCAGCATATGCTGGACCTGTTCCTCAGCCGCGGCCTGTCGCCGGTCTCGCAATCGACGGCGAGTTCGTTCGAACTGCAGCGCAGCATGGTCGCCAACGGCTTCGGCGTCGCGGTGAGCTACACCAGGCCTTATGGCGACAGGAGTTATGACGGGCTGCCGCTGGTCTGCAAGCCGCTGTCCGATCCGCTGCCGATGCAGCGCATCATCCTCACCCATGACACAAGGCAAAGGCTGTCGAAGGCGGCGCTGGCCTTCACGGAGGTGGCGAAGGAATGGTTTGCCAGCCACGATATTTTCACCGCCTGAGCGACAATGCGGCCGCTTGACGGCGCACGCCGCTGCTGCCACTCCAGCACGATGGAAACCATCCAGTCGAAAGCCGCACAGGGCCGCGTCGCCGACGCGCCGAGCGGCCATTGGGTCTACAAGATATTGCCGCGCTGGCTGTGGCCTTACGCGCAGCTTGCGCGCTGGGACCGGCCGATCGGCTGGCAATTGCTGCTGTGGCCCTGCTGGTGGTCGGCAGCGCTTGCGGCCAGCGCCTATCCGCGCGCAAGCGACCCGCTGCTCACATTGCTCCCGTCGCCATGGTTCCTGTTCCTGTTCTTCGTCGGCGCCGTCGCCATGCGCGGCGCCGGCTGCACCTATAACGACATTGTCGACCAGGACATCGACAACAAGGTCGAGCGCACCCGTTCGCGGCCGCTGCCGGCCGGCAAGGTGACGCGCCGCCAGGCCTGGATATTCCTGGTCATCCAGGCGCTGCTGGGGCTGGTCGTGCTGTTGCAGTTCAACGACTTCGCCATTCCGCTCGGCATCGCCTCGCTGGTCATCGTTGCCGTCTATCCCTTCATGAAGCGCTTCACCAACTGGCCGCAATTGGTGCTCGGGCTCGCCTTCTCCTGGGGTGCGCTGATGGGCTGGGCGGTCGAGTTCGGCGATCTCGATGGCCCGGCCGTCATGCTCTATATCGGCTCAATCCTGTGGGTGATCGGCTACGACACTATCTACGCGCATCAGGACAAGGAAGACGACGCCATTGTCGGCGTGCGCTCGACGGCGCGGCTGTTCGGCGACAACACCAAGACCTGGCTGGTCGGGCTTTATGGCGGCACGCTGGTCTGCTTTGCCATCGCCTTCGCCTCGGTGCAGGCGCCGGTGGTGGCGCTGGCCGGGCTGATCGCCGCCGGCGCGCATATGGCGCGGCAGATAGCGGTTCTGGATATCAACGATCCCGATCAATGCCTGCGGCTGTTCAAATCGAACAACCAGGTCGGCTGGCTGATCTTCCTCGGCCTGATCGGCGGTGCGCTGTGGGTGGCGCTGAAGCCGCTGGTGTAGGCTCCCTCTTCCTTCTCCCCTTGTGGGAGAAGGTGGATCGACGCGCAGCGCCGAGACGGATGAGGGGTGCTCCAGCGGAGTGAGGCGTTGGCGTTCCCTGGAACACCCCTCATCCGTCTTGCCGCTTCGCGGCAATCCACCTTCCCCCACAAGGGGGGAAGGAGAAGAGCGCTCTATTCTCTCGAAATAATCTCCTGGCCATCAATAACCAGCCTCAGCCCGAGGTCGCCGGCCCTGCGGCGGGCGAGGAAGCGTGGGCGGCGCGTGGTCGAGACCCGGCCTTTGCGGCGATCCTTGGCCGGCAGCGCCTTGATGGCGGCGCCCAGCGATTCCTCAAGCGTGCGGGCAATTCCGTCGGATTCGATCAAAAGCATCTGCAGCCGATAGGCATCGGCCCAGGCGCGCCAGTCGGCGGCGACGTCTTCGAGATCGTCGGCCACCAGCAGCGGCACCGACAGCATCGGGTCGTTGTGCAGGAGTTCCAGGGTTACCGTGACATTGCCTTCCGGATCCTCCATGGCGCGGGCGGCAACGCCGCGAAACGCGTTGGCGGGCAGAGCGATGATCGCCGGCACGCCGCTCATCTCGAGCGTGCGGCGGATGACGGCGCCGCGCTGGTCGATGGTAAAGGTAACGTCGCCATAGTCGTCGCGCGTGGCATAGCTCACCACTTGCGGCAGGCGGAATGGGTCGAGGCGCATGTTGCGCCCGGCCCAGACGGGCTTCAATACACTGTTCATCTGCTGCCTTCCTGTGTTTCTCCTGAGAGCCGCTTTCACGGATCCCACCGGGCCGGTTTTCCCGGCCTCGTTGTGTGAAACATTAGCGCGAGCTTCTGCCGCGCGGCTTAAGAAAGTCAGTTAAATTTTGCTGATATCAGGCGATGGTTATCGGAATGAGACCAGCCACAAAATGTTGAAAGGATCAGATAACCTTACCGGGATTCATGATGCCGGCCGGATCGAAGACGGCCTTCACCCGGCGCATCAGTTCGATCGCCATTGGCGGCGCGGTGGCGATCAGTTCGTCGCGCTTCAACTGGCCGATGCCATGCTCGGCCGAGATCGAACCGTGGAAGGAGCGCACGACATCGTGCACGGCATGGTTCATGGCGTGGTAGAGGCCGAGAAACGCTTCGTCGTCACCGCCCTCCGGCCGGGAGATGTTGTAGTGGAGATTGCCGTCGCCCATATGGCCGAAGCAGACCACGCGCGCCTGCGGACTGACCGAAGCCACTGCACCGGCCGCCTTTTCGATAAACGCCGGGATGGATGCCACCGGCACCGAAATATCATGCTTGATCGACGCGCCTTCGGGCTTTTGCGAATCCGGCAGCACCTCGCGGAAATTCCAGAAGGCGTCGCCCTGCGCCAGGCTTGCCGCGATCACCGCGTCGCCGACGATGCCTTGCTCGAGGCCTGCCGACAGCACCTCCTCGATCAGCCCCCTGGCGTCCTCGGCCGAGCGGCCCGACGACACCTGCATCAACACATACCATGGCCAATCCTGCGCCAGCGGCCGCGTGACGCCCTGCGCATGGCGCAGCGTGAAATCATAAGGGCGCTGGCCGATCAGTTCGAAGGCGGTGAGTGCGGCCCCTGCCCGGTCCATCGCCAAGCTGAACAGCGAAAGGGCTGCTTCCGGCGACGACAGGCCGGCAAAGGCGACTTCGCGCCCCTTGGGCTTGGGAAACAGCTTCAGCACCGCCGCAGTGATGATGCCGAGCGTGCCTTCGGCGCCGACGAACAGGTTCTTCAGATCGTAACCGGTGTTGTCCTTCTTCAGTTTGCGCAGATCGTCGAACACCTCGCCGGTCGGCAGCACGACTTCGACACCAAGGCAGAGTTCGCGCGCATTACCATAGGCAAGCACGCCGGTGCCGCCGGCATTGGACGAGAGATTGCCGCCGATCTGGCAGGAGCCCTGCGCGGCAAGCGACAGCGGAAACAGCCGGTCGGCGGCGTCGGCGGCTTCCTGCAGCGTCTGCAGGATGACGCCGGCTTCGACGGTCACCGTGTTCGAGAAGACGTCGATCTCGCGAATGCGGTTCAGCCGCGACAGCGACAGCACGATCTCGCGGCCGGAGGCATCCGGCACCTGGGCGCCGACCAGCCCGGTGTTGCCGCTTTGCGGCACGACCGGCGTTCCCGTCTCGCTCGCCAGCCGCATGATCCGGCTGACCTCGTCGACGCTGCCGGGACGCAGCACCAAGGCGGTCCTGCCGTGCCATAGGCCGCGCCGCTCGGTCAGATACGGCGCAATATCGGCCTGGTCGCGCAGCGCATATTTGTCGCCGACGATTGCCGCGAAGCGGGCGATGAGAGCGGGATCGAGGTCGAAGGGGGAGTCGTTCATGGGCGCAAACTATGGCGCTCAATCGAGCTTGTCACGGGGGGCAGCGGCACGAAACAGCCGATCGTTGATCGCCTCGCCGAGCCCGTCGAACGGGATCGGCTCGACGGCGATCGTCGCCGCACCGCTGCGGTCGAGTTCCTGCAAATACGCGAACAGATTGCTTGCGGCTTCGCGCAAATCGCCTGACGCAGACAGGTTGCGCAAGGCGGCCGCCGCTTGCCAGCCTTCGGCGCGGTCGCCACCAAAGGCCAGCAAGGCCTCGCCTTCAGCCACACTCTGTGCATCGAGCCGCACCGATGCGCGCGGCGCATAATGCGACGCCAGCATGCCGGGCGCCTCGATGCCGGCTGTCGCGCCGCGCTGCAGCTTAATGCCGGTGACCGCCTCGATATCGGCGGCAGCGATGCCGCCTGGCCTCAGCAGCCGCACGCTGTTGCCTTCGACCTTGACGATGGTCGATTCCAGCCCGACCGGGGTGGCGCCGCCATCGACCACCAGCCGGATTTTGGCGCCGAGATCGGCCGCCACGGCTTGCGCTGTCGTGGCGCTTATCTTGCCCGAAGAGTTCGCGCTGGGCGCGGCCAGCGGCCGGCCGAGCCTGGCGATCAGCTCGCCGCCGAAGCCCCTCGGCATGCGCAGCGCGATCGTATCGAGCCCGGCGGTGACCAGCGGATGGATGCCGTTGCCGGGTCGGAGCGGCAGCACCAGCGTCAGCGGCCCCGGCCAGAACGCCTCGGCCAGCCGCTTCGAAAGCGGGTCGAAGATCGCAATGCGCTCGGCCATCGCGAGATCGGCGACATGGGCGATCAGCGGGTTGAAGCGCGGCCGGCCCTTGGCTTCGAAAATGCGGGCGACGCCGACGCCATTGGTCGCGTCGCTGGCCAGTCCATAGACGGTCTCCGTCGGGATGGCGACGACGTCACCGCCCTCGAGCAGCGCCAACGCCTGCTCCATCGCTTCGCCGACGGATAGTATCTCAGCCACTCGCTTCACCTCACAGGCACCCCCTAAATCGCGTCGCGCTGAACCGATTCATGCGACGCGCTTTAGGTCTTTGTTTTGATGCATGTCGTTCTCTCAAAACCGGGGCCACTTTTGAGCGACATGCATTAGAGCGGTTCAGCGGTTCGCTGAAACGCTCTAAGTATTTGTTTTTGCGCAATTCCGGACGGAAAACCGCTACTCACTTTTCCTGGAATTGCTCTAATACGGCAGTGGTTTTCGGGCAAGCCGGCGTTGGCGAATTATCAATGCCTAAAATGCTATGTTTCCCTGCAAGCCGGCATCAATCCACTGGGGTTAGGCTACTTGGGTTAGGGCTGGCGGCTTGTTGGGCAAGGGGACGGTTTCGATGTCGATGCGTGTGCTTGGAGCGCTTGGTTTCACCCTGGCGGCGATGACCGGTGGGGCGCACGCCTCGTCGATCGTCTTTCTCGGCGTCTCGACCTCGACGCCATCGGTCATCAAGGTTGGCGGATCCGGACCGGTCAGGATCGCCTCGTCGCCATCGATCGTCGCACTCGGCGATGCCCAGCCCGATGTGACTTATGAAAAGGTCGCGGCGATCCCCGAAAAGCCTAGGCACGGCCAGGACCCGATGATCATTCGCGGCGGCGTCGTCGGCGGCGCCTTCGCCGCGCCGGCTCCGGCCAGGGCGAGCGCCGCGGCGCCGGCAACTGAGCCGACAGCAGAGACCGCACCAGCCGGAACTGCAACGGCATCGAACGGCAAGCCCGAGTCGCAACCGGCAGCGCCGCAGCCGGCAGCAACACCGCAGCAGCCGATTGAGGGCGTCGGCAAAGCCGAGTAGGCCATTCAGCCAAGACAGTCGGCCGATCCATGCCGCTTGACGCCGATCGACGCCCCGGCGCACCATCGGCTTGGCGGCGGCGGCCCCAATTTCGCCAATCGGGTTTGGCATGAGCGCGCCGGGTTCTAGGAGAGCGAGGGGTTATCATGAACATGACGAAATCTTTGACTGTTGCCGGCCTGTTGCTGGCGTCACCTATAGCTGTCGGCGGCGCGCAGGCCGGTGACGAGCTAGGGTCCTACGTCGCGCGCATTTCCGATCGCGACCACCATGCCAGCGACGGCTATGAGCTGAGCAGCGCAGCACAGATGGTGCGGCAGGACCGTGCCAACTGGCACAAGTTCCACCGGCGCGATGCCGACGACCAGGGCGATGACTGGTTCCGCAGCAACGATGATCGCGCGTATCTGGAACGCATGCTGAAGCGCGGTGGCGCGATGAGCTCCTCGACACGGAACGCCATCGTCAATGGCGAGCCGCTGATCCAGGTCGACGTCTATTCAGACAGCGTGCATGTCAGCATTTTGGAGGACTGACGGAGTCAGCCTCGGGAGGACTGAAAACAAGACGGGCGGCGTATGAACGCCGCCCGTCTTCGGGCTTGTCCGTCGCTTAGCCAGCTATTCTGGAGAAATCAGCCACCTGGTCGGTGGCCGTGCGGATGCGGGCGAGCAATGCCAGGCGGTTGGCGCGCACGGCCTGGTCCTCATCATTCACGAGAACACGTTCAAAGAATGAATCAACCGGTTCGCGCAGCACGCTAAGCGCCAGCATGGCGGCGGAAAAGTCTTCGTTTTGAATCGCTTCGCCGGCTTCTCTCTCCGCCTGATTCACCGCCGCAAACAGCGATTTCTCGGCCTCCTCGCGAAACAGCGCCGGCTCAACAGTCTCGGCGACGCGCGTTTTCTTCTTCTCCTCGGCGGCCAGAATGTTGGCCGCTCGCTTGGCGCCCGCGAGCAGGTTCTTGCCGTCCTCGGTGTCGAGGAAGGACCCCAGAGCTTCGACGCGACGCACGATCTGCAGGAGGTCGTCCGACTGCGATTGTCCGATCTCCCCTCTTGTCGGGGAGATGCCCGGCAGGGCAGAGGGGAGCGCGCCAGAATGAGAGGTCGGCGGGACAGCGCCCCCCTTTGTCGGCTTCGCCGCCAGCACAAGGGGGGAGATTGGCGCGCTTCCACCACCTGCCAGCACGGCGTCAATGAGATCATGCCGAGCACCCTGGTCGCGGAGATAGACTTTCAGGCGGTCGTGGAAGAAGGCGAGGAGGTCGGGGCCAAAGGCCCGTCCAGCCTTAGACGCGAGATAACTCGCCGTTTGATAGGCACTATCGAAGAGCGATGTCAGCGGCAGTGAGATCCCATTCTCGATCAGGATCCTCACCACGCCCAGTGCGGCCCTTCTCAGCGCGTAAGGGTCCTTAGACCCTGTTGGCTTTTCGTCGATGGCCCAGAAGCCGACCAGCGTGTCGAGCTTGTCGGCCAGCGCGACGGCAATCGACACCGGATCGGTCGGCACGCGGTCGGACGGACCTTGCGGCTTGTAGTGCTCCTCGATCGCCGCGGCCACGGACGGATGCTCGCCTTGCAGCAGCGCGTATTTGCGGCCCATGGCGCCTTGCAGTTCCGGAAACTCGCCCACTGCTTCTGTCGTGAGATCGGCCTTGGCCAGCACAGCGGCGCGAGCGGCGAGCGCGGTAATCTCCCCCCTTGAGAGGGAGATGTCGCCGAAGGCGACGGAGGGGGTCGTCTCGCGTGGAGCGCCAACTCCCTCTTTCTTCGAGAGACCGGACGGCGTCGCGGCAGCCGAAGCGACCCCCTCTGGCCTGCCGGCCATCTCCCCCTCAAGGGGGGAGATCGACTGCGCCACTGTTGGCGCCAGCTCTTCCGCCAGCCGCTTGATCCGCTCCACCCGCTCGCCTTGCGTGCCGAGCTTGGCGTGGAAAGTCACCCCGAGATGGTCGAGGCGGGCCATGCGTTGGTCGAGCGGCTTTTTCAGATCGAGCCCGAATTTCTTCGCCGACGCCTCGAGCTGCTCCAGATCCGGCAGATCGCCCTGGTCGGTCTTCCAGAAATACAGCGCGTCCGACAGGCGGGCACGCACCACCTTGCCGTTGCCGTGCGCGATCTCCTTGCCGCCGTCCTTGGCCTCGATGTTGGCGGTGAGGATGAAGCGGTTGGAGAGAGGCGATTGGCCAATCTCCCCCCTTGAGGGGGAGATGCCCGGCAGGGCAGAGGGGGGGGCTTCGCGCGGAGAGGTCGGCGGGACAGCGCCCCCCTCTGTCGGCTTCGCCGACATCTCCCCCTCTAGGGGGGAGATTGGGCGCGATGTCACAAAGCATTTCTGGTTGGCGCGGATGGTCAGCCGGACCACCTCGGGCGGAATGGCAAGAAAGGCCTGTTCGAATTCGCCCATCAGCACCACCGGCCATTCGACCAGGCCCGACACTTCTTCCAGCAGCCCTTCGTCCTCGACCAGATCGAGCCCGTTGGCGAAGGCGAGGTTGCGGGCGTCGGCAAGGATGATCTCCTTGCGCCGGTCGCCGTCGAGCACGACCTTGGCCGCTTCCAGCTTGGTCACGTAATCGTCGAAGCGGCGCACGGTGATTTCACCCGGCGCCATGAAACGATGGCCATAGGTGATATTGCCCGAGCGGATGCCATCGATCTCGAAATCGACCACCACCGGCTCCTCGGTCTCCGGGCCGAAGGTGCACAGAATCGTCTGCAGCGGCCGCACCCAGCGCAGCGAACCGGGCTTGGCCGAAGCCGGCCCCCAGCGCATCGATGTCGGCCAGGGGAAGCCGCGAATGATGGCCGGCACCAGTTCGGCGATGATTTCTTCCGCCGCCCTGCCCGGCTTCGAAATATGGGCGACGTAGAAATCGCCCTTCTTCGGATCGGAATGAACATGCGCCTCGGCAACCGAGGCAAGGCCTGCCTTGCGCAGAAAACCCTGCACCGCCTGTTCCGGCGCCGTCGTCGACGGCCCCTTGATCTCCTCGTGGATGTCCTTCGAGCGCGCGGTCAGGCCCCTCACATCGAGCGCCAGGCGCCGCGGCGTCCAGTATTCGCGCGCGGCGTCATAGGTCAGACCCGCCTCGACCAGACCGTCGGTCAGCATCTTCCTGAGATCGCCCGCCGCCTTGCGCTGCATGCGGGCGGGGATTTCCTCGGAGCGAAGTTCTAGCAAAAGATCAGGCATGGTTAGGCTCGCGCGACAATGGTCGGCGGGGCATAGCAACTCGGCTGGCCGCTGTCACCCTTTGCGCTTGCCGATCGTCGGCCCGGGCCGATTTTCTAAAATTTTCAAGGCGCTGTCGGGCCGCAACCAGCCCGCCCGTCCTTGGATCAAAGATTTCCATGAACCAAACGCAGCGCTGAAGCGACCAACGCTCAGGCAGGGACCTATTGGCTGAACGACCATGAAAACGGCATCGAGACTTCTCCAGATCATCGCGCTCAGCGCCTGTTTCGCCGCGCAGGTGCATGGCGCCTTCTCGATGCCGGGCGTACGGCAGGCTATGCGGACCATGGCGGGGTCGACTGGCCCGATATTGGCCCCAATCAACATTTCTCTCGAAATGATGAAGTGAGCCTCAGGCGGCGAGCCCGCCGGCCTGGGTCTGCAAAAATGCCTCGCCGCAAGCTTTCGCCAGATTGCGCACCCGCAGGATGTAGCTCTGCCGCTCGGTCACCGAAATCACGCCGCGCGCGTCGAGCAGGTTGAAGATGTGGCTGGCCTTGATGCACTGGTCATAGGCCGGGAAGACCATGCGGTGCATCGGCAGATCGTCGTTCGAAGCCGGGGCGCCGGCCGCGAGCAGCGCCTTGCATTCGGCTTCGGCGTCCTCGAAATGCCTGAGCAGCATGGCGGTGTTGGCATATTCGAAATTGTGCCTGGAATATTCCTGCTCGGCCTGCAGGAAGACATCGCCATAGGTGACTTTTTCGGCGCCTTCTCGGCCATTGAAGTTGAGGTCGTAGACATTGTCGACGCCCTGCACATACATGGCCAGCCGCTCCAGGCCGTAGGTCAGTTCTCCCGCCACCGGCGCGCATTCGATGCCGCAGACCTGCTGGAAATAGGTGAACTGCGACACTTCCATGCCGTCGCACCAGCACTCCCAGCCGAGCCCCCAGGCGCCCAGCGTCGGACTTGCCCAGTCGTCCTCGACGAAGCGGATGTCGTGCAGCAGCGGATCGACGCCGATCGCCTTGAGCGAGCCGAGATAAAGCTCCTGCAGGTTCGGCGGATTGGGCTTCAGGATCACCTGGTATTGGTAATAATGCTGCAGCCGGTTGGGGTTTTCGCCATAGCGGCCGTCTTTCGGCCGGCGCGAGGGCTGGACGTAGGCGGCGTTCCAGCCCTTGGGCCCGAGCGCGCGCAGCGTGGTGGCCGGATGGAAGGTGCCGGCGCCGACTTCCATGTCGTAAGGCTGCAGGATGACGCAGCCATAGGCGGCCCAGTAATTGTGCAGGGTCAGGATCAGCCCCTGGAACGAGCGGCTGGGATGCATATGGGCTGGACTGTCTGACGTCACGGCGGCCTCGGAAAGCGCTGAAATGATGCCATTCCCTAGTTGCCGGGCCGGTAGGCGTCAAGGCAGCGCCTATCGCCGCCTTGATGAGAGGTTGAACGCTTTGCTTCGGACTGGCCCATTGCCGGACGGTGCCGGTGGCCGTTTGCTCGCCCAGCTTCAACGACAAAGGTTCAGCCATGCAAGGCCAGTTCACCGTACGCCCCGTCACCCGAGAGGATTACGAGCAATGGCTGCCGCTGTGGGACGGCTACAATGCGTTTTACGGCCGCTCGGGCGAGACCGCCCTGCCCGGTGACATCACTGCAATGACATGGTCGCGCTTCTTCGATGCCTATGAGCCTATGCATGCGCTGGTCGCCGAGAGCGAAGGCAAGCTTCTCGGCCTTGTCCACTATCTCTACCACCGCACCACGACGGCGATTTCGCCGAACTGCTATCTGCAGGATCTCTTCACCAATGAGGCGTCGCGCGGCAAGGGCGTCGGCCGGGCACTGATCGAAGACGTCTATACCAGGGCGCAAACCGCAGGCTCCAGCCGCGTCTACTGGCTGACACACGAAACCAACCACACGGCGATGAAGCTCTACGACAAGATCGGCGATCTCTCGGGGTTCGTCGTCTACCGAAAGCTGTTCTAGAATGAGCGCCAACGCTGGGTCTGCGCCGCGTCGCTTCGCTCCTTGCTCCGCCATAGAATGACGATCGCGATAGGGCGTCTCTATCTCGTTGTTTCTGTCGCAATTCCGAACGGAAAACCGCGCACACTTTCCTGGAATTGCTCTAAGACGCCAAACCGAAAAAACGGGGCTCAGCGAGAGCCCCGTTTCATCAGAAGTATGGCCCGATCACCCTTTCGGCGCTGGCGGGGTGGCCGGCTTGACCTTCGGGGTTTCCTGCGCCGTGTTGGATTCGATCGGCGGCAGGCCCTTCATCAGCTTCTGCTGCAAAATGGCAAGCACATCGGGATCCGGCTTCAGGTCGCGCGCCTGGTTCCACTGGAATGTGGCTTCGAGCTTGCGGCCGACGCGCCAATAGGCATCGCCGAGATGGTCGTTGAGCACCGGATCTTCCGGCTTGAGCGACACGGCGCGCTCCATTTCGCGCACGGCGTCGTCGAACCGGCCCATGCGGAAATAGGCCCAGCCCAGCGAATCGACGATGTAGCCGTCGCTCGGCCTGAGGTCGACGGCCTTTTGGATCATCGCCAGGCCTTCCTTGAGGTTCATGTTCATGTCGACCCAGGAATAGCCGAGATAGTTCAGCACCTGCGGCTGGTCGGGGAACAGTTCCAGCGCCTTGAGGAAGTTCGGTTCGGCCTTGGGCCATTCCTTCAGCCGCTCATAGGCGATGCCGCGCTGATAGTAGATGTTCCAGTTGGCATTGGTCGGCGTCTTCAGCACCGCGACCGCCTTGTCGTAGAGAGTGGCGGCGGAGCGGAAATCCTCCTTCGAGGCATAGACCCCGCCCAGCGCCAGATAGGCGCGCATGTCATCGGGGTGAGCTTCGACGAATGCCTTCAGATGGGCGATCGCCTCGTCGTGACGGTTGAGATCGGCAAGGTTGAGGCCGAGCTGCAGGTCGGAAAGCTCCTTCAGCGGCGAAGAGGCTGGAATGCGGCTATAGAGAGCAATGGCGCCTTCACCGTCCTTCAACTGCTCCGCGACGGCGGCAAGCTGCACCAAAGCGGCGTCGCTGTCGGGCTTGAGCGCGAGCGCATATTGCAGATAGAGGCGCACGAACGGCTCGCCGCCGCCGCGATTGAGCGCGATGGCGAGGTCGAGCAGGATTTCAGCGGCGCCGTCGGAGGGATTGGCGACGAAGGGCTCGATCTTGTCGCCCTTGCTGATGCTGTCGCGAAGCGCCTGGATGTCCAGCTTGCCGGGCGCGAACGCCTCGGCCTTGTCGAGCACGTAGAGCGCCTTGTTCCTGTTGCCCTTGCGCGCCAGAAAAGACGCGTAGGCCTGGGCGTTGCGCATCCATGTCTCGGGCGCGGCACCGCCGGCCGTGACGTCGGTCAGGGTCGCGTCATAAAGCGCGTCGGCCTTGTCCGACAGGCCTGCGGCATCGGCGATCAGCGCGCGGTGGAAGGACTTGAACAGGCCGAACCAGTCCGGCCCCTGCAGTTTGTCGATCGAGACCATCGCCCCGGTGGGGTCGCCGGCGCCCTCTTGTGCCCAGCCGGACATGACGCCGGAAATCAGCCGGTCGAGATCGGATTCGAGCGACAGCTTGAGCCAGTACTGCGCCTTGGTGAAATCCTTCTTGTGGAAGGAATCGACCGCCAGAGCCAGACGCGAGAAGCGCTCGACGTCGGGAACTGCCTTGAGCTTGTCGGCATAGACGAGCGATTCCTCGAAGCGGCCTTGCGCGATCAGCGACAGCATCAGGCTTTGCTGCAGCGAGGTGTCGCCGGGATTGAAGGCGAGCGCCTGCTTGTAATAAGCGATGGCATTGTCGAGGTCGTTGTCGCCTTCGGCGATGCGGGCGGCGAGATAGGCGCCCGAGAAGGAGGTGATCTTGACCGGGTCGGTCGATTCCTTCGCGTAGGCAGGCAGCGGAGAAATCGCCATCCCTGCCACAATTGCCAGCCCTGCGAGCCAGCGCGCACGTCCTTGCCGCATCGTATCCCTTTCAGCCAAGCGCCATCCCGCGTCGGCGCGGAGAAGCCATAGACTCGATGTTTCCTGACAAAGCATGGCCTTTTTGGGGTCAGGCTTCAATCCGGGCCGAATTCACAATCGGGTCACCCGATTAACAAACCATGGCGACGCAGACACTGTCGGTTCCGACAATAGCAGATCGGGGTTGGGAGCTACAGCCTGACATCGCGATATCCGCCTGCCGCTATCGTGCTGCACAGGCCGGCCCACTCGCAACCCTGGCAGGCCTCACGCGTCACGCCGGCTGAAAAGGCCGCGCGCAAGGCGGCAAGCGTTGCCGCGTCGAGGCTGAGACGGACGCCCGCCTCGATGGGCCGGGCCAGCAGCTTGCCGACATCGCGTGCTGCCAGCTCGTCCCGGCCTGCGGCGCTTTCGCGCAAGCAGTGGGGCTCGGCCTCGCCGAGCAGCGGCCGACAGATGTCGTCGGGGCCGGAGACGATCAGAATATCCTCGCCCCGGCCCAGACGTTTCGCGATCACGTCAAAATTGGCGACGAAGGCTCCGCTGTAGCCTTTGCCGACATAGGTCAGCAGGCAAAGCAGATGGTGGGAGCGCAACCTGACGGTCATCGGTCAGGACGCGATGGCGGAGCCTGTTCCATCCCGATGGTATCGGGATGGGGCTCCATCTTTTTGTTTGAGCATGATCTCTTCCGAAAACCGGACTCATTTTTCGGGATCATGCTCCTGCCGGGTCCGCCTTGCCGGAAAACAGCTTGAGCGTCGCGGCGCCGAGCGCCGATTTCAACAGGCCGCCGACGAGGAACGGCAGGAAACCGAAGGCGATGGCCTGTTCGAGGCCGATCATGACGGCGAGCCAGGCCGTTCCGAGAACCAGGCAGGTGAGGTTGCCGAGGACCATGCCGGCGAAGGCGAGCAGCACGCGGTTGCCGTTCCAGCCGCGTTCGGCCAGCCAGCCGACAAGCGCGCCGACGAGCGGGAAGGCGAAGAGATAACCGCCCGTTGCCCCGACGAAATACGACGCGCCCGCTGCCCCTCCGGACAGGACAGGAAAGCCCATGGCGCCCTCGGCGAGCCAGGCGATGATGGTCATGGCGCCAAGCCGCCAGCCATAAAGTGCGCCGACCAGCGTCACGGCGAAGGTCTGCATGGTGACCGGCACCGGCACCATCGGCACCTCGATCTGGGACGACAGCGCCAGAAACAGCGTACCGAGGACGACGGCCGCGGCCTGCCAGCTATGCGAGCGGGTTTGCAGGCGCAACGGGCTGAAGGACGGCTTGGACGGCGAAAAGGCGATGTCGGTCATGGCTGCTTCCCTGGCTGGTTGAATTATAGATAATTTTTAAGTTCGATCTATTATCGAATCCAGATTTACGCGCGGATGGCAACCCCCTCGCTCTGAAACAGGCGGGGGTTGAGTGCAGAGATGAACGAAATCAGAAGGTCGGCGGGACAGCACCCCCCTCTGGCCTGCCGGCCATCTCCCCCGCAAGGAGGGAGATCGGCAGTTCGTTCGACGGCGCTTTTCCTGCAACGTTTGCGATTGGCGAAAGCATTCGCGACATCTGATCTCCCCCCTTGCGGGGGAGATGTCCGGCAGGACAGAGGGGGGTGTGAAGGANAACGCTCCCTCCAGCGCCGCCACGCCGCTCACAATCGCTGTCCGCTCCTCTGTGCTCAGCCTCTCCAGCAACTCCCGTTCAAACGCCTTCGCCAGCGGCACCATTTCGCCATAGGCCGCCAGCCCCGCCTTTGTCAGCGCCAGATGCTCCACGCGCCGATCATTCTCGTCAGTTGTGCGTACCAGCCAGCGCCTTCGCTCCAGTTCCCCCACCGCGCGCGACACCTTTGTCTTGTGCATGGCCGACTGCTCGCCAAGCGCTGTCGCCGTCATGGTGCCGCGCTGTCCGAGCCCTGACAGCGTGCGCCATTCCGGCCGCGTCAGGCCGTGGCGGTCGCGGTAGATTTTTGAAAATTCGCGGCTGACGGCGTCGGCCAGCCGGTAGAGCCGATAGGGCAGGAAATTTTCGAGTTCGAGGGTTTCCATATGCGCACCGTGGATGCGGCATCAGCCGTTGATAGTTACATTTTCGATGGTTACAAATGAAACCAGTTTGGTCAACATCGCCGGCAGGCCGCGCTTCGCGGCGGTCGGGATCAGGGAGGATCGGATGGAATTTTCCTACATGCCGGGCTTCGGCAATGATTTTGAGACCGAAACGCTGCCCGGCTCGCTGCCGCAAGGGCGCAATTCCCCGCAGCGGCCGGCTTACGGACTTTATGCCGAGCAGCTCTCGGGCTCGCCCTTCACCGCCCCGCGCGGCACCAATGAGCGCTCCTGGCTCTACCGCATCCGGCCGAGCGTCAAACACACCGGCCGCTTCAAGGCGGCGAGCTATCCCCTGTGGAAGACCGCTCCCAATGTCGGCGACCACGAGCTGGCGCTCGGCCAGTACCGCTGGAACCCGGTGCCGATGCCGAAGGAGCCGACCGATTTCATTCAAGGGATGCGCACCATCACCACCGCCGGCGACGTGCTGGGCCAAAGCGGCATGGCGGCGCATGTCTATGTCGCCAACCGCTCGATGGTCGACGACCATTTCTTCAACGCCGACGGCGAGTTACTGATTGTCCCCCAGGTCGGTGCCTTGCGCTTTGTCACCGAGATGGGCGTCATCGAGCTTCGGCCCGGCGAGATCGCCGTGCTGCCGCGCGGTCTGGTGTTCAAGGTCGAGCTCGCCGACAAGGAAGTGCGCGGCTATGTCTGCGAGAATTACGGCGCCAAGCTGACGCTGCCCGACCGCGGCCCGATTGGCGCCAACTGCCTGGCCAACCCACGCGACTTCAAGACGCCCAGCGCCTGGTTCGAGGAGAAGGAGACGCCGTGCCGGCTGACGGTGAAATGGTGCGGCAATTTCAACGTCACCGAGATCGGCCATTCGCCGCTCGACGTCGTCGCCTGGCACGGCAACTATGCGCCCTACAAATATGATCTGGCGACGTTTTCGCCGGTCGGCGCCATCCTGTTCGACCATCCCGATCCGTCGATCTTCACCGTGCTGACGGCGCCGAGCGGCGAGGAAGGCACCGCCAACATCGACTTCGTCATCTTCCCGCCGCGCTGGCTGGTGGCGGAAGATACGTTCCGGCCGCCCTGGTACCACCGCAACATCATGAGCGAGTTCATGGGCCTGATCCAAGGCCAGTACGACGCCAAGGAGGAAGGTTTTGTCCCGGGCGGCATCAGCCTGCACAATCTGATGCTGGCCCACGGCCCCGACGCGCCTGGCTTCGAAAAGGCCTCGCGCTCCGAGCTGAAACCGGTCAAGCTCGACAATACGATGGCGTTCATGTTCGAGACCCGATTCCCGCAAATGCTGACCCGCTACGGCGCCGAGCTTGAAACAAGGCAGGACAATTACATCGACTGCTGGTCCGATCTGAAGAAGCGCTTCAACGGCACTGTGGAGGGCGACTGGTCTTGAGATCAGCCCGATGAGCGACCGGCTGCTGCTTCTCGGCTCGAAAGGCGGCCCGGCATTGCGGCCGGGCGGGCCGTGGCCGAGTTCGTCGCTGCTGGAACTGGGCGGGCGAACCATTGTCGTCGATTGCGGGCTCGGCGTCACGCGCGGTCTGGTCGATTCCGCCGTCAGCCTGAAGGCGCTCGACCTGGTCTTCATCACCCATCTGCATTCCGACCATGTGCTGGAACTGGGCCCGTTGCTCCACACCGCCTGGACCGCCGGGCTCGCCAGCCCGGTGACGCTGTTCGGACCGCCCGGCACCGACCAATACTGGCGCCGTTTCTGCCAGGCGATGGAGTTCGACATCGAAATTCGCATCGTCGATGAGGGCAGGCCGGACATTCGCGATCTGGTTTCGATCGTCGAATTCGGCGAGGGCGAGATTCTCTCGAAGGGCGGCCTGAAGGTCTCGGCACTGCGCGTCGACCATCCGCCGGTGACCGACTGTTTCGCGCTGCGCTTCGAGCATGGTGCGAATAGCGTCGTGTTCTCGGCCGACACAGCCTTCTTTCCGCCGCTCGCAGGCTTTGCCCGAAATGCCGACATTCTCGTCCATGAGGCCATGCTACAAGAAGGCATCGAGGGGCTGGTCGCCAGGACCGGCAATGGCGCGCGGCTGAAAGAGCATCTGCTTGCCAGCCACTCATTTGCCGAGCAGGCAGGTCGCATCGCCAGCGATGCCGGGGTGAAGAGGCTGGTGCTCAACCACCTCATTCCGGCCGACGATGCCGAGATCGGCGAGGCCGACTGGGAGGCCGCCGTCAGGAAATCGTGGGCGGGTGACTTGACGATTGCCCGCGACGGCCTTGTTGTGAACTTAGACGGCGCCAAAGCCGCATCAGGAGAGGAAACCGCATGAAGCTTGCCACATTGAGGGACGGGACGCGCGACGGAAAGCTTGTCGTCGTCTCGCGCGACCTGACGCGCTTCACCGACGCCTCGTTCCTGGCGCGAACGCTGCAGGCCGCGCTCGACGACTGGCAGCGGGTTTCGCCGCATCTGGCAACCATCGCGGAATCGCTGGAAAACAATGCGGTGCCGTCGGCGCGCTTCCATGAGCATGACGCCCATTCGCCGCTGCCGCGCGCCTATCAATGGGCCGACGGTTCGGCCTATGTGAACCATGTCGAACTGGTGCGCAAAGCGCGCGGGGCCGATATGCCGGCAAGTTTCTGGACCGATCCGCTGATCTATCAGGGCGGCTCGGATTCCTTCATCGCGCCGCGTGAGCCGATCCGCATGGCCGGGGAAGCCTATGGCATCGACATGGAGGCAGAGGTCGCCGTCATTGTCGACGACGTGCCGATGGGCGCCAGTATCGACCAGGCGCGCGCCGCCATCCGGCTGGTCATGCTGGTCAATGATGTGACGCTGCGCGCGCTCACCGGACCCGAGCTCGCCAAGGGGTTTGGCTTCTTCCAGTCGAAGCCGTCCTCGGCTTTTTCGCCGGTGGCGGTGACGCCGGACGAACTCGGCGACGCCTGGGATGGCGGCAAGGTCAACCTGCCTCTGCTCGCCGACGTCAACGGCAAGCCGTTCGGCCGTGCCAATGCCGGCGTCGACATGACCTTCGACTTCCCGGCGCTGATTGCCCATGCCGCAAAGACACGGCCGCTGGTTGCCGGCACCATCATCGGTTCCGGCACCGTCTCCAACAAGCTGGATGGCGGGCCGGGCAAACCGGTGGCGGCCGGCGGCGCCGGCTATTCCTGCATCGCTGAACTGCGCATGATCGAGACCATTGAGTCTGGCGAGCCCAAGACGCCGTTCCTGCGCTTTGGCGATACGGTGCGTATCGAGATGAAGAATAAAAGCGGAAACTCGATCTTCGGCGCCATCGAGCAGAAGGTCGAGAAGTCCCAGGCATAAGAGGGGGCAATAGTGACGGGAGAGGCGTTCTACCTGCTGGCCGGCGTCTGGGCGCTGGCCATTCTGGTGGTCTTCATCCAGGCGATCCGGCTGAGCTACCGCATCGAGGCGCGCTCGCCCGATCTGACCAACCGCAGTGGCTACCCGCGCAAGGCGATGATGTTCCACACCATCACCAACACCAATGTGGCGCGGGACGAGGAGACGCAGGCGATGCGGCGGCGCATGAACCGCCTGTTGCTGATCGTTGTCGCGGGCTTCGCGGTGATGGCGGCAGGCTTGTATCTGATGCGATCGACGGGAGCGTGAATGGCAGATGGCCTATACCGCTTCTTATCTTTGGTTTCTTGGGCTTTGCAGCGTCGCAACCGGCTGGCTTTTGATTTCCGCAATTCGGCTCTGCCGGCAGGTCGAGGATCGGTCTGAAAGGCTGCGTAATTTCAGCAGCGAGGCGCGCCTGCCGAGGCTTGTGTACGTCGCTTTGAACCGGGAAGTCGCAAGCGATGCAGGAACGCAAGAACTGCGCCGCGGTATGAACGCTCGTCTTCTGGGGATAGCTGCCATACTCGTCATTCTGAAGTTGGTGGACTTGGTCGGTTGGCCAAGCGCATAACATGGATATTCTCACCCACTTCAGCCGCATGGCCGGCAACAATCTCTGGTCGAATGACCGGCTCTACCGCGCTGTGCTTGCGCTGAAGCCCGGCGAATTCGAAGCCGAACGCACCAGCTTCTTCCCGTCGATCAAGGCAACGCTCAACCACATCCTTGCGGTCGATCATCTCTATCTCGATTTTCTCGAAGAAGGCGGCGTCGGTGCGGCCGCCTATGACGACTACGTGCCGTTCGATGTGCCGCAGGCGCTGTTTGCCGCCCAGGTCGCAGCAGATCGACGCCTGATCGCCTTTTGCGAGAAGCTGTCGGAGGCGGATCTCGACCGTCAGGTCATCACCGACCGGCGCGAGGATGGCATGATCCGCGAAAAAATCGGCGACATTCTCGCCCATGTCTTCCTGCACGACATCCACCATCGCGGCCAGGTTCACGCGATGCTCTCGGGCAGCTCGGTCGCGCCGCCGCAACTGGACGAGTTCTTGCTCGATTATGATTTGAAGGTGAGGAGGGAAGAGGTCGTGCGGCTGGGCCTCTGACCTTTATCTGGTGTACTCGTTCCATTCAGGGCCGAGTTTGTCGAAATCGTCAGAAATCCAAATCTTGCCCTTCAGGGCACCTATGCGCGACAACAAGTCTTCTCGAACTGGTGGCACGAGCCGCGCCGCGATCTTGCCGTGATGAGTGATGACTATCTCCTCGCCGGCCTCCGCGCGGCCGACGAGTTCCGTTAGTTTGGCCTTTGCTTCGGTTATGGAGACGTTCACGGTTCACGCCGCCTTGCCATCGACCTTGATCACGCCGCGCTTGATCTGGTCCTGCTCGATCGACTCGAACAGCGCGCGGAAATTGCCTTCGCCAAAACCTTCGTCGCCCTTCCTCTGGATGAATTCGAAGAAGATCGGGCCGATCACGGTTTTGGAGAATATCTGCAGCAGGATCTTGGTCATGCCGCCGTCGACCACGCCTTCGCCGTCGATCAGGATGCCGTGCTTCTTCATCCGCTCGATCGGCTCGTCATGCCCGTTCACCCTGTTGTACGACATGTCGTAGTAGGTCTCCGGCGGACCGGGCATGAACTTCAGCCCGTTGTCGGCAAGCTTGTCGGTGGCGGCGTAGATGTCGTCGGTGCCGACGGCGATATGCTGGATGCCTTCGCCATTGTACTTCTTCAGGTATTCGGCGATCTGGCTGGTGTCGTCCTTGGATTCATTTAGCGGAATGCGGATCTTGCCGCAGGGCGAGGTGATGGCGCGGCTGACCAGGCCGGTGATCTTGCCGTCGATGTCGAAGAAATGGATCTGCTTGAAGCCGAACAGCTCGCGATAAAAGTCCCACCATTTGTCCATCTGGCCGCGATAGACATTGTGGGTGAGGTGGTCGAGGAAATAGAAGCCGACGCCTTGCGGCCGCGGGTCGCGTTCGCCCAGCCACTCGAACTCGGCATCATAGGCCGAGCCCTTCTTGCCATAGGCTTCGATGAAATAGAGCAGCGAGCCGCCAATGCCGACAATGGCCGGCACGTCGAGCGCCTTGTCGTTGCCGTCGTAGGGCGTGGCGCCTTTCGATACCGCATGCTCGAATGCGTGCTTGGCATCGACAACACGCCAGGCCATCGAGGCGGCGCAAGGGCCGTGTTTGTCGACGAACTTCATCGCATGCGAGCCCGGTTCGGCATTGACGACATAGTTGATATCGCCCTGGCGCCAGACGGTGATGTCCTTCGTGCGGTGCTTGGCCACCGCGACATAGCCCATGCGGGTGAACAGTTCTGCTAGCTTCTGCGGCTCCGCATGCGCGAACTCGACGAACTCGAAACCGTCGGTGCCGGCGGGGTTTTCCTTGCTGATCTTTGCGGGCGGGGCGTCGTGCGGGAAGGGACCCATGGCATTCCTCCAAACGGATGGTGGCCGCATCGGACCACGAGATGACGCATGATAGTGCGAAGTGACCGCACGGTGCTTGCATTCAAACGCTTGAAATGATCATCTCGTGCGTAATTCATGCATGATTGGAGATGAATCGATGAATGAAGCGCGCATCGATCAATTTGACCGCAAGATAATGGCTCTCTTGCAGGGCGACGCGCGGCTCACCAACAACGATCTCTCGGAGCGCGTGAACCTGTCGGCATCGCAATGCTCACGCCGCCGCCAGCGGCTGGAGGAAGACGGCTACATCAAGGGCTATCGCGCCGTGCTCGACCGCGACAAGCTCGGCTTCTCGCTGGTCAACGTCATCTCGGTGACGCTCGCCACCCATAACCGCGACAATGCCAGGCGCTTCGGCGAGCTGCTGGCGCGGCTGCCGGAGGTGCAGGAGGCGCACGCGCTGACCGGCGAGATGGATTATATCTTGAAGGTGGTGACGCCCGATCTGAAATCATTGTCGGAATTCGTCAACGGTGTGCTCCTGCCGCACGAATCCGTGCAGCATGTGAAGACGGCGATCGTGTTGGAGACGCTGAAGGAGACCGGCGCGCTGCCGATCTAGTTTGAGAGAGTTTCAGTTGATACGTCTGCGGGACAGCACCCCTCTCTGGCCTGCCGGCCATCTCCCCCGCAAGGAGGAGATCAGCAGCTTTGTCGATAGCGCTCATCCTGCAACGTCGGCGATTGGCGAAGAGCGAAGGCGACATCCGATCTCCCCCCGGGGGAGATGTCCGGCAGGACAGAGGGGGGTGTGAGGGATCGCCAGCGCCTCAGGATGCTCACCCCTTGGACTGCTGAATCAGCCCGTAGAGATTGGTGCAGCGCGCGCCGGAGCGGCAATAAGCAAATACCGGGCCTTCGAGCGCGTCGAGCGCTTCGGCCTGATCTTCGACATTCTCGGCTGTGATCTGGCCGCTGATTACCGGGATGTAGCGGAAGGCCAGCCCCGCGGCTTCGACCGCCGCCTTGACGCTGTCGGCCGAAGGCTGGTCGGGCTGCTCGTCATCCGGCCGGTTGCAGATCACGCTCTTGAAACCGGCTTCCTTGATGGCGGCGGCATCTTCGGGCTGGATCTGGCCCGAGACCGAATAGTCCTCGCTGATTTCGCGATATTCCATGGCTCTCATCCTCGCAATCTGGTTTGGCGCGAAGTCTTGCCACTCTCACACGAGGTCGGCAATCCGCGCCGGAAAGAAATCCCTCGGCGCAGATAGACATTTGCGGCCCAAGATCCAACCCAGGCTCAAGAGGTTTCGCGCTGTTGACCTTGCCCGGAGGCGGCAGCGACTCTAAACAGGCGCACCGACAAACGAAGGAACCATCCAATGAGCATTCGTCGCATCGATGTTGGCCCGCGCATGAGCCAGATCGTCATCCACGGCAACACCGTCTATCTCGCCGGCCAGGTCGGAACGCCCGGCGCCAGCGTTGGCGAACAGACCAGGTCGATCCTCGCATCTATCGACGAACTGCTGGCCAAGGCCGGCACCGACAAGACCAAGATCCTGCAGGCGATCATCTGGCTGGCCGATATGGGCACCTTCGCCGAGATGAACAAGGAATGGGACAAGTGGGTCCCGCAAGGCAACACGCCCGCCCGCGCCACGGGTGAGGCCAAGCTTGCAGGGCCGGAATACACCGTCGAGATTATCGTTACGGCGGCGATTTAAAGTGCAGCCTTCTACCTCCCCCTTGTGGGGAGGTCGGACCGAAGGTCCGGGCGGGGGGCTGGCGCCGACCCCCACCCCGCTGCTTCGCAGCGACCCTCCCCACAAGGGGGAGGGTAAAGGAGCTACCCCTGCGAAGGCTTGAACCTCGCCACCAACGTGTGGCTCTCCGCGGCGTAGGTGAACCTCACCTGCGTCACCGGGTGCTCGGCGCTCCAGGTTCGGCGCTCGACCACCAGGCAGGGCGCGCCGGTTGCGATGTCGAGCGCTTCGGCAATATGTCTGTCGGCCGCGACCGCGCGGATACGGTGCTCTGCCTCGCTCCATGGCACGCGGCCGATCAGCCAAGGGCCGGGGGCGATGTCGAGAAACTCCTCCTCGGCGGCTTCCGCGACGGCGGCGAGATTGATCAGCCGCTGTTCGTGCGCGAATGGCCGCTTGCCGGCGAAATGCCGGCATTCAAGCGCCAGCACCTGTCCGGCTGCGTCCAGTTCCAGCAAGGCGCGATCCTCGGCGCTGCTGCGCCTTTTCTGCCGCGCCAAGCGCTCGTAACGATAAGCTAGGCCAAGCGACTCAACCTCGATCCTGATGTCGTGGATTTCCAGCACCGCGGCCTGCGACTGCGGCTGGCGGACAAAGCTGCCCGAACGGCGGCGGCGCTCTATCAGCCCGGCCTTGGCCAGTTGCGACAGCGCCTTGTTCACTGTCATGCGCGAGCAATTGTATTCGGCCGTCAACTCGTGCTCGAACGGGATGCGGTGGCCCGGCGCCCAGGCGCCGGACATTATTTTCTCGCTGATGTCGGACAGGATGCGCTGGTGCAGCGAACCGCCGCCTTCCACCGCCGCTGTCTCTGATATGCTCATGCCGAAAGCGCCGTCATCACATGGCGAAAGCGCTCGGCGATCGTCTCACGCGCTGCATGCCGGCCGCCGCTGACCTGTTTTTTTCCGTGCACCCAGACGCAATCGACCTTGCCGCCATTGGCAAAGATCCAGGCGTCGAGGATCGCATCGCCACTTTTTCCGGCCAGCGAAGGATGGTTTTCGTCGAGGGAGACGAAATCAGCCGCGGCGCCGGCGGCGATCCGCGACGGGCCGGCGCCGAGTGCGGTGCTGCCGCCATCGAGGGCGGCGTCGAACAGAGCCCGCCCGGTCGAGCCGCCGGCCACCGCCAGCACATTGCGGGCGCGGTGTGCGAGGCGCTGCGAATATTCGAGCTGGCGCAATTCATCCGGCAGGCCGATCAGCACGTTGGAATCCGAGCCGACGCCGAAGCGGCCGCCATGTTCGATGAACAGAGGTGCTGAAAAGGTGCCGTCGCCGAGATTGGCCTCCGTGATCGGGCAAAGCCCGGCAATGGCGCCGCTTCTGGCCATGCCGGTTGTCTCAGCCTCGGTCATGTGGGTGGCGTGGATCAGGCACCAACGCTTGTCGATCCCGGCATTGGCGAGCAGCCATTCGACCGGTCGCGCACCCGACCACGCCAGGCAATCCTCGACCTCCTTCACCTGCTCGGCGACGTGGATGTGGATCGGTCCGTCCGGCGCAATGGCGGCAACAGCGCTGAGTTCCTCCGGCGTCGCGGCGCGCAGGCTGTGCGGGGCGACGCCGACGACAGCCTGATTCAACGCACGAACCGATTCGCGGCTTTTCTCAAGCAAGCGTTCGAACCGATTCACATCGTTGATGAATCGCCGCTGGCCTTCGTTGGGCGCAGCGCCGCCGAAGGAGGAATGGGCATAAAAAACCGGCAGCAGCGTCAGGCCGATCCCGGTTTCGCCGGCGGCCGCGGCAATACGTTCGGCCATCTCGGCAAGGTTGGCATAGGGTTTTCCGTCGCGATCGTGGTGGAGATAATGAAATTCGCCGACGCGCGAGAATCCGGCCTCCAGCATTTCGACGTAAAGCTGTGCGGCGACCGCCTCGACCTGGTCCGGCGTCATTGACAGCGCGAAGCGGTACATCACCTCGCGCCAGCTCCAGAAGCTGTCGGCGGAGGGACCGCGCAGTTCGGCAAGCCCGGCCATGCCGCGCTGGAAGGCGTGGCTGTGCAGGTTCGGCATGCCGGGCACCAGAATGGCGTGGCGTTCGTCGTCGGCTTGCTGCGAAGAGCCCGGCTCGACTGCCGTGATGCGACTATCGGTCAACGAAATCCGCACCTTGTCATGCCAGCCATCGGCCAGCAGCGCCTGTTCCGCAAAGATCGCCGTCACGTTTTTCTCCGCGTTCCATGAACAATGCACTTGCAGTGCGTTTCAATATGTATATACATAATCGCCATCCAAGCAACGGAAAAAGATGATGGCGGCACAAGACAAAAGCCGGGCAGGGGGCCTTCAGCTTTGGCGCAATGCGCGCCTGGCAACCATGGCGGAAGGCGTTGCCGGACTGGGCATCGTCGAAAAGGGCGCGATCATCGCCCGTGACGGCGTCATCGTCTATGCCGGTCCGGAAGCCGACATGCCGTCAGCGTTGGCTCAGGGCAGCGAGACTACCGATTGCGAAGGCCGCTGGATTACGCCCGGCCTGATCGACTGCCACACCCATCTCATCCATGCCGGCAACCGTGCCAACGAGTTCGAGATGCGGCTGGCCGGCGCCACCTATGAAGAGGTCGCCAGAGCCGGCGGTGGCATCGTCTCGACGGTCAAAGCCACGCGTGCAGCGCACGAGGATGAATTGGTCCGGCAGAGCCTGCCGCGCCTCGACGCTTTGATTGCCGAGGGCGTGACGACCGTCGAAATCAAGTCGGGCTACGGCCTTAGCCATATGCATGAGAGATGGTCGCTACGTGCGGCGCGGCGGCTGGGCACAATGCGGGATGTGTCCGTGGTCACCACTTTTCTCGGCGCACACACACTACCGCAGAATCTGGGCGATCTTTCCGTGCCGTCGGAGCCCTATCGCGACAACGACGAATACATCGACAATATCGTCGACAATATTCTGCCCGCCATCGCCGTCGAGGGCCTGGCGGATGCCGTTGATGGGTTCTGCGAAGGCATTGCCTTCTCGCCGGAGCAAATCGCCCGCGTGTTCGACAAGGCCAAGGCGCTTGGCCTGCCGGTCAAACTCCATGCCGACCAGCTGTCCAATTTGCATGGCGCCGAACTCGCCGCCCGTTATGGTGCGCTGTCGGCAGACCATCTCGAATACACCGATGAAGTAGGTGCCGCAGCCATGGCCAAGGCCGGCACCGTGGCGACGATCCTACCCGGCGCCTACTATTTCATCCGCGAAACCAGGAAGCCGCCGATCGGCCTGTTTCGCCAGCACGGCGTCAAGATGGCGGTCGCCACCGACAACAATCCCGGGACGTCGCCGCTGACCTCGCTGCTTCTGACCATGAACATGGCCGCGACGCTTTTCGGCCTGACCGTCGAGGAGTGCCTGGCCGGCACCACTCGCGAGGCTG
Source organism: Mesorhizobium sp. LNJC394B00 (assembly GCF_000502555.1). Taxonomy (NCBI): domain Bacteria; kingdom Pseudomonadati; phylum Pseudomonadota; class Alphaproteobacteria; order Hyphomicrobiales; family Phyllobacteriaceae; genus Mesorhizobium; species Mesorhizobium sp. LNJC394B00. The sequence goes on along the minus strand of NZ_AYWH01000001.1, from coordinate 207,552 downwards.
CCCGTGCGCTGGGATTGCTCGGCCAGACCGGCACGCTTGAAGCAGGGAAATCCGCCGACCTGGCGATCTGGGACATCGAGCGTCCGGCCGAACTCGTCTACCGCATGGGCTTCAACCCGCTCCATGCCCGCATCTGGAGAGGACAATGACCGAACTTAACCTGAAGCCCGGCAATGCATCGCTGGCCGACTGGCGCACCATCTATCGTGGCGCCGTGCCGAAGCTCGACGCTGCCTGCCGTCCGAAGATCAAGGCCAGCGCCGAGGCTGTCGCCCGTATTGTCGCCAAGGGTGAGCCGGTCTATGGCATCAACACCGGCTTCGGCAAACTGGCCAGCGTCCGCATTCCGGCCGCTGATTTGGAAACCCTGCAACGCAACATCGTTTTGTCGCATGCCGCCGGCGTCGGCGAGCCGATGCCGGTCGCTGTGGTTCGGTTGATGATGGCGCTGAAGCTGGCCAGCCTGGCGCAGGGCGCGTCGGGCGTGCGGCCGCAAACCATCGAATTGCTGGAAGCGATGCTGGTCAACGACGTCATCCCCGTCGTGCCGGCGCAGGGCTCGGTCGGCGCCTCCGGAGATCTCGCGCCGCTGTCGCACATGACGGCGGTGATGATCGGCGTCGGCGAATGCTTTACACCGCATGGCCGCTTCCCGGCCAAGGTCGCTTTCGTCTCGCACGGCCTGGAGCCGGTGACGCTTGGCGCCAAGGAAGGCCTGGCGCTGCTCAACGGCACGCAGTTCTCCACCGCCTATGCGTTGGCCGCTCTCTTCGAGGCCGAAGTGCTTTACCAGTCGGCGCTGGTCGCCGGGGCGCTGTCGACCGACGCCGCCAAGGGCTCGGATGCACCCTTCGATCCGCGCATCCATCTCCTCAGAAAACACCCGGGCCAGATCGAGACGGCGGCAGCGCTGCGCAATCTGATGTCCGGCAGCGCCATCCGTGAATCGCACCGCGTCGGCGATGAGCGCGTGCAGGATCCGTACTGCCTGCGCTGCCAGCCGCAGGTGATGGGTGCTGCACTCAGCGTGCTGCGCCAGGCTGCCGATACGCTCGGCACCGAGGCCAATGGCGTCACCGACAATCCGCTGATCTTCGCCGAGGACGATACTGCGCTTTCAGGCGGCAATTTCCACGCCGAGCCGGTGGCTTTCGCCGCCGACATGATCGCGCTCGCCGTCTGCGAGATCGGCTCGCTGTCGGAACGCCGCATCGCCATGCTGGTGGACCCGGCGCTGTCCGGCATGCCGGCATTCCTGACGCCGAAGCCCGGCCTGAACTCCGGCTTCATGATCCCGCAGGTGACGGCGGCGGCACTCGTTTCCGAAAACAAGCAGAAGGCCTATCCGGCAAGTGTCGATTCCATCCCGACCTCGGCCAACCAGGAAGACCACGTCTCGATGGCCGCACATGGCGCGCGCCGGCTGATCGGCATGGTCGAGAATGCGACAGCCGTCATCGGCATCGAACTCCTGGCCGCCGCGCAGGGCTGCGATTTCCATGCACCGCTGGCGTCGAGCGCGGCCCTTGAAGCCGTGCGCGAACTGGTCCGCGCAGAAGTGCCGCATCTCGACAACGACCGACATTTCCATCCCGATATGGAAAAGGCCATCGCCATGGTGCGCAGCGGCGCTGCCATCAAGGCTGCCGGCGCGGTGACACTGCCTTCGATTTCGGGAGTCTGACATGGCCGACTGGCTGACAGTGACGGAAGGCACGGCACCCCTGTTGGTGTCCATCCCGCACACGGGTATCGATCTCGCCGGCATCGACAATCGGCTGGTCTCGCCCTGGCTCGGCCGCCGCGATTGCGACTGGTGGATCGACAATCTCTACGATTTTGCCGCCGGCCTTGGCGCGACTGTCGTGCACACGTCGATCTCGCGCACCGTCATCGACGTCAACCGCGATCCCTCCGGCGCCTCGCTCTATCCCGGGCAGACGACAACGACGCTATGCCCGACCGAGACCTTCGACGGCGATCCGCTGTATCTGCCCGGCGCGGAACCGACGCCGTCGGAGATAGACCAGCGCCGCATAGCGTATTTCGTGCCCTACCATGAAATGCTGGCGGCCCAGGCCGTCAGGCTGCGCGGCCTGCATGAGAAGGTCGTCATTTACGATTGCCACTCGATCCGTTCGGTGCTGCCGCGGCTGTTCTATGGCACGCTGCCGGTGTTCAATCTCGGCACCAATGACGGCCAGACCGCGGACCCAATGCTTCAGGCGCTGGTCGGCCAGATCATGGCCGAAAGCGGTGAAAGCAATGTCATCAACGGTCGTTTCAAGGGCGGCTGGATCACCCGCTATTTCGGCAATCCGCAAGCCGGCTACCATGCGCTGCAGATGGAACTTGCCGATCGCGGCTATTTGCGCGAGCCCGAGGGCAAGGGCGAACCGGACAATTGGCCGGTGCCTTATGATGCCGAGTTCGCCGCGCCGATGCGCGCCACACTGACGAAAATCCTCCAATCCGCCATTGACTGGGCCGGGCGCTGAGACGCCGCCTTACTCCAAAGGGACAATGATGAACAATCCTCGCCACAACATCCGCGAAGTGCGCGCGCCCCGCGGCGACAAGCTCAACGCCAAATACTGGACGACCGAAGCGCCGCTGCGCATGCTGATGAACAACCTCGATCCCGATGTCGCCGAAAACCCCAATGAGCTCGTCGTCTATGGCGGCATCGGCCGGGCCGCGCGCACCTGGAACGATTTCGACAGCATCGTCGCCTCGTTGAAGACCCTCAATGAAGACGAGACGCTGCTGGTCCAGTCCGGCAAGCCGGTCGGCGTCTTCCGGACGCACACCGATGCGCCGCGCGTGCTGATCGCCAACTCCAACATCGTGCCGCATTGGGCGACCTGGGATAAATTCAACGAGCTCGATAAAAAAGGCCTGATGATGTACGGCCAGATGACGGCCGGCTCCTGGATCTATATCGGCACGCAAGGCATCGTGCAGGGCACCTACGAGACCTTCGTCGAGGCCGGCCGCCAGCACTACAATGGCAACCTTACGGGCAAATGGATCCTGACCGGCGGCCTCGGCGGCATGGGCGGCGCCCAGCCGCTTGCCGCCGTCATGGCCGGCGCCTGCTGCCTCGCCATCGAATGCAATCCGGACTCGATCGATTTCCGGCTGCGCACCCGCTATGTCGACGAGAAGGCCGAGACGCTCGACGAAGCGATGGAAATGATCGAGCGCTGGACCAAGGCCGGCGAGGCGAAGTCGGTCGGCCTGCTCGGCAATGCGGCCGACATCGTGCCGGAAATGTTCAAGCGGGGCATCCGCCCCGACATGGTCACCGACCAGACCTCGGCGCATGACCCGATTAACGGCTATCTGCCCAAGGGCTGGACGATGGCTGAGTGGCGCGAGAAGCGCGTCTCCGATCCCAAGGCTGTCGAGAAGGCCGCCCGCGCCTCAATGCGCGAGCATGTCGAGGCGATGGTCGCGTTCTGGAATGCCGGCGTGCCGACGCTCGACTATGGCAACAACATCCGCCAGGTCGCCAAGGACGAAGGCTTCGAGAACGCCTTTGCTTTCCCGGGTTTCGTGCCGGCCTATATAAGGCCGCTGTTCTGCCGTGGCATCGGCCCGTTCCGCTGGGCTGCTCTTTCGGGCGATCCCGAGGATATCTACAAGACGGACGCCAAGGTGCGCGAACTCACCCCCGGCAACACCCATCTGCACAACTGGCTGGACATGGCACGTGAGCGCATCGCCTTTCAGGGCCTGCCGGCGCGCATCTGCTGGGTCGGCCTCGGCGACCGCCACAGGCTGGGGCTCGCCTTCAACGAGATGGTGGCCAGGGGCGAACTCAAGGCGCCCGTCGTCATCGGCCGCGACCACCTCGATTCCGGCTCGGTGGCTTCGCCCAACCGCGAGACGGAAGCGATGAAGGACGGCTCCGACGCCGTCTCCGACTGGCCGCTGCTCAATGCGTTGCTCAACACCGCGTCGGGCGCAACCTGGGTGTCGCTGCATCATGGCGGTGGCGTCGGCATGGGCTTCTCGCAGCATGCCGGCATGGTCATCGTCGCCGACGGCACGCCGGACGCCGCAAGGCGCCTGCAGCGCGTGTTGTGGAACGATCCGGCGACAGGCGTCATGCGCCACGCCGATGCCGGCTACGACATCGCCATCGAGTGCGCGAAGGAGCACCAGCTCAATCTGCCCGGTATTTTAGGCTGATTGGCTTAAATGATGCGCATCCTACGGGCCGCCGACTACCGCGTCATGCCGTGGAAGAATGGCGGCGGCACGACCACCGAGATCGCCGTCTCGCCGGACGGCGTCGGGCTGGACGATTTCGACTGGCGCGTTTCCATGGCGCGAGTCGAGGGCAGCGGCCCGTTCTCGGGGTTTGCCGGCGTCGACCGCACGCTTGCCGTGCTGGAAGGCGAGGGTATCGTGCTTGATATTGCCGGCCGTCCGCCGGCCGAAGTGACGGCGGCTTCCGCCCCGCTGTCCTTCCCGGCCGATGTGCCGACCACGGCCGCGCTGATCTCCGGTCCGATCACCGACCTCAACGTCATGACCCGCCGCGTGCGGGCCACGCACACGGTCGAGCGCCTGGTGGTTTCGGTTCCGACCGATATCCGGCCGACCAGCGCTATGACCCTGATCCTGCCGTTCGACGGCGAGGTCGGCCTCAGCGGCCCGACATCGTCTCGTCTTGGACCCCTCGACACGCTGTTGCTCGGTCCGCAGGCGAAACTACGGGTTGAACCGGTACGGCCGACGACCGTGTTCGTCATCCGGATAGCCAGGCTGGGCCAGCCGCACCGCCAGCACAACGATTAACGCCTGTTGCCAAACATGATCGCACGCCGGAGAAATCTGGCGTAAGCTGTTGTCTGGATCACGAAAAAGCCCGAATCCTTCCGTCGTTCCAAGGCGGACGGGAGGGCAGGGGTGCTCGTCCTTAAGTTGTCGAAAGCCCCACTTAAAATGTCGAAGGGATAACGCCTCTGGCGTGGTGCGAAGCAAAACTTTCGGCCAGTGTAATCATGCAACCAATTGCATTTGAATCGGTTTTAGGGACATTGCCGTGGCGGTGGCGCCGCATCGCGTCCCCCATGCGGAATTTTCAATGAATATCCAGACAAATCCTGCCCATATCGAAAAGTCCAGCGCCGGCTTCCCGGTCATCACCGAAGAGCCGATACGCTCCAATTTCCTGCCCGAAGAGCGGCTGCGCGCGCTGGGCGAAAGCCTTGCCAAGGGCGACATCAAGGACCTGTTCGGCCTGACGCCGTTCGATTTCCAGGCCCGCATCCGCGACAGCGCCAAGAAAATCCTCGAAGTCTACCGCTCGACCAATGCCGCCCAGGCCAAGGGCGAAACCATCACGCCTGCCGCGCAATGGCTGCTCGACAACAATTATCTCGTCGAGGAGACCATTTTTCAGGTCAAGCGCGACCTGCCGCGCCGTTTCTACCGGCAGTTGCCGACCCTGGAAGTGGCCGATCGCGCCGCGGTGCCGCGCGCGCTGGCCCTGGCCTGGAGCTATGTCGCCCATTCCGACAGTTCGGTTTCGGCGACCATGTTCAAATCCATCGTCGAGGGTTTTCAGTCGGTCGAGCCGCTCAAGATCGGCGAGCTCTGGGCGCTGCCGTCGCTGCTGCGCTTCGTTTTGATCGAGAATCTGCGCCGCATCGCCGTGCGCGTCGACCGCACCAGGCAGATGCGCCATATCGCCAACGAGGTCGCCGACCGCGTGCTGGCGACCGACGACAATGCAGACCGCCGGAAGATCCTGTCGGGCTACGGCGCGCATGCGCAGGACACCACCTTCGCCACCCAGTTGCTCTACCGCCTGCGCGACGGCTCGCAGAATGCCGGCAGGGCGCTGGAATGGCTGGAGGTCGAGCTCGAGAAAACCGGCTCCGACGCCGAGGAAATCATCATTTCCGAGCATCGCACGCTGTCCAGCGGCAATGTCACCACCGGCAACATCATCCGCGGCCTGCGCCTCATCAACGACGTCGACTGGACGGTGTGGTTCGAGGGCGTCAGCCGCATCGACACGCTGTTGCGCGAGCGCACCGATTTCGCCGCGCTCGATTTCTTTTCGCGCGACCAGTACCGCACGTCGATCGAGCAACTGGCGCGCCGCTCCGACCTGTCCGAATTCCGTGTCGCCGAAAAGGCCATCGAGCTGGCCAGCCATGTTCCCGGGGTCACCGATGCCTCCGGCGTGCCGGATGCATCAGCCGATCCGGCCATGCATACCGATGTCGGCTTCTTCCTGGTCGGCCCGCGCCGGCCGGATCTGGAAAAGGCCATCGGCTATCGGCCGCCCTTCCATGTGACCTTCAAGCGCGCCTTCACCGCCACGGGCTGGCTCGGCATCGTTGTGCCGGTCTTCCTGCTGACGGTGCTGCTGCTGGTTGTCTCCGGCAATGCGCTTGCCCATCTCGGCCTGTCGGTGGAATCCATCACGCTGATGCTGGCGCTGTTTGCGGTGCCTGCCAGCGAAGGCGCGCTCGCCTTCTTCAACACCGTTGTTTCACTGTTCCTGAAGCCGACGCGGCTCGTCGGCTATGATTACAAGCACGGCATTCCGGCGGCATCACGCACCTTGGTCGTGGTGCCGTCGCTGATCGGCTCGCGCGATGATGTCGAGGAAAACATCCGCAACATCGAGGTGCATCACCTCGCCAACACGGCCGAAGAAATCCATTTCGCGCTGCTGTCCGACTGGCCGGATTCCAAGACCGAGATCGACGCCGCCGACATCGAGATCCTGCAATATGCGCGCGACGAGATCGCCAGGCTCAATGCCCGTTATCCCTCGGAAGGCGCGCCGCGTTTCTATATCCTGCATCGCCGCCGGCTCTACAACCAGGCGCAGGGCGCCTGGATGGGCTGGGAGCGCAAGCGCGGCAAGCTGCATGAGCTGAACCTTCTCTTGCGCGGCGACAGCGACACCACCTTCCTGCCGCTCGACGTGCCGCTGCCGGAAAAGGTCGTCTATGTCATGACGCTCGACGCCGACACGCGCACCACGCGCGACGCCGTGTCGTCACTGGTCGGCAAGCTCGCCCATCCGCTCAACCGCCCGCATTTCGACGCGACAAAGCGCGTCGTTACCGCCGGCTACACCATTCTGCAGCCGCGCATCACAGCCTCGCTCACCAGCGGCGACGACGCTTCTTTCTTCCAGCGCGTCTTCTCGTCCAACAGCGGTCTCGATCCTTACGTCTTTGCCGTCTCGGATCTCTACCAGGACGTCTTCAGCGACGGCTCCTTCACCGGCAAGGGCCTTTATCACGTCGACGCTTTCGAGGCGGCGCTGCAGGGCCGCATCGAGGAAAACACCGTCCTCAGCCACGATCTGCTCGAAGGTGCGCTGGCGCGCGCAGCACTTGTCACCGACGTCGAACTGGTCGAGGACTATCCTACCCGCTACTCGGTCGACGCCTCGCGCCACCACCGCTGGGCGCGCGGCGACTGGCAGCTGCTGCGCTTCATCTTCTCGCCGCGTTCCGGCGTGCCGGCGCTGTCGCGCTGGAAGATGGTCGACAATCTGCGCCGCTCGCTGACCCCGATCTTCTGGGTGATGGCGGCGATCGCCGGCTGGACGCTGCTGCCCTTCACGCAGGCCGCGCAGTGGCAGGCGCTGCTGATCCTGTCGCTGTTCATGGCGCCGACCTTCGATGTCGTCAACGCCATCCTGCCCAAGAGCGGCGACCAGACGCCGCGCGGCCATTTCTCCGCACTGGCGCACGACACCGTCTTCGGCACGGCCCTTGTGGCGCTGAAAGTGCTGTTGATGGCGCACAATGCCTGGATGATGGGCGACGCCATCGTGCGCACGCTCTACCGCCTGTTCGTCAGCCGCCAGAACCTGCTGGAATGGCGCACCGCGTCGCAGGCGCACAAGGGCGGCGACAACGATATCGGCTCCTATTACAGCATGATGTATGGCGCCGTGATCATCGGCGTCGTCGGTCTCGCTATCCCCGTGCTGGCCGATTCCACCGGTGCCTTCGTCGCCTTCTTCTTCGCTCTGTTCTGGATCGGTTCGCCGGCGGTTGCCTGCTGGATCAGCCGCTCGGCCGAGACCGAGGACCGCCTGCGCATATCGCAGGCCGACATCCACGCGCTGCGCACCGTGGCGCGCCGCACCTGGCATTATTTCGAAACCTTCGTCACGGCCGAGCACCACAATCTGCCGCCCGACAATTTCCAGGAAAGCCCGGCGCCGGTTGTGGCGCCGCGGACGTCGCCGACCAATATCGGCGTCTACCTGCTGTCGGTGGTGTCGGCACGCGATTTCGGCTGGATTGCGCTCTCCGACGCCATCACCCGGATCGACGCCACGATGACGACCATCGAGAGCATGCCGCGCAACCGTGGCCACCTCTTCAACTGGTACGACACCACGACGCTCAAGCCGCTCTATCCGCTCTACATCTCCGCCGTCGACAGCGGCAATCTCGCCGGACATCTGGTCGCGGTGGCGGCTGCCTGCGCCGAATGGGCGGAAGCCCCGTCCGTTCACCTGCAGGGCGATTTCGAAGGCGTCCTCGACACGGTGAGTATCCTCGACGAGAGCCTCGAGGAATTGCCTGACGACCGCCGGCAACTGCGGCCGTTGCGCCAGCGTCTGGCCGATCGCCTCGATGGCATGCGGCGCGCCGTCATGACCATCAAGGCGCAGCCGGAGATGGCCTCGATCCGCACCATTAACCTGGCCGTGCTTGCCGGCGAGATCCGCAAGCTCGCCACCGCCATCCACACCGAGGCCGGATCGCAGCGCAGCGACATTATCGCCGACTGGGCGGCACGGCTGGAAGCGACCTGCGAGGCGCATGTGCATGACTCGCACAGCGACGAAAACGCCGTCGAAGCCTTGCGCGCCAAGCTGCTGGCGCTGCGCGAACGCTGCCGCCGCTATGCCTTCGAGATGGATTTCTCTTTCCTGATGCGTCAGGAGCGCAAACTGCTGTCGATCGGCTACCGGGTCGAGGAGCATCAGCTCGATGAGAGCTGCTACGATCTGCTCGCCTCCGAGGCGCGGCTGACCAGCCTGTTCGCCATCGCCAAGGGTGACCTGCCGACGGAGCATTGGTTCCGGCTTGGAAGGCCGATCGTCGAGATCGGCTTCCAGGGTGCGCTGATGTCCTGGTCGGGCTCGATGTTCGAGTATCTGATGCCGCCATTGGTGATGAAGGAACCGCAGGGCTCGATCCTCAACCAGACCAGCAAGCTGATCATCAAGCGTCAGATCCAGTACGCGCGTTCGAAGAACGTGCCCTGGGGCATTTCGGAAGCGGCCTACAATGCCCGCGACCGCGAACTGACCTACCAGTATACCAATTTCGGCGTGCCCGGACTTGGGCTCAAGCGTGGCCTTGGCCAGAACACGGTGATCGCGCCTTACGCCACGATCCTCGCGGCGCAGTTCACACCGCGCGAATCCGTCCAGAATCTGGCCAGGCTGCGCTCCATCGGCGCTCTCGGCCGGCATGGCTTTTACGACGCCGTCGACTTCACGCCGCAGCGCGTGCCGGAAGGCACCGACCATGCCGTTGTCCTGAACTACATGGCGCATCACTCCGGCATGTCGATCGCCGCCGTTGCCGACGCCATCTTCGAGGGCCGGCTGCGCGACCGCTTCCATAGCGATCCGGTGATCGAGTCTGCCGAACTCCTGCTGCAGGAGAGGGCGCCGCGCGACATCCCGACCGCCACGGTCAGGACCGAAGCCGACGAGCGTTCGAAGGACGAGACCGAGGTCGAGAGCCCGGACTCGCGCATTATCCTCGACCCGCTGAGGGCGTTGCGCGCCACCAGCGTCATGTCCAATGGCCGCTACTCCGTCATGGTCTCGGCCACCGGTTCCGGTTACAGCCGCTGGGGCGAACTCGCCGTCACCCGTTGGCAGCCCGACCCGACCGAAGACCGGCTCGGCTCCTACATCTTCCTGCGCGACGCCGGCAGCGGCGACTGGTGGTCGGCCACCGCAGAGCCGAAGCAGGCGACCGGCGAGAGAGTGCAAACGCTGTTTTCCGACGACAAGGCGAGCTTCGTCAAAACAGTGGGCTCGCTGCGTTCGGAGGTCGAATGCATCGTCATCTCGGAAGGCAATGGCGAGGGACGGCGCGTCACGCTCTACAACGACGGCGCCACTGACCGGCATATCGAGGTGACCTCCTTTGCCGAGCTGGTGCTGGGCAACGAAGCCTCCGACAATGCCCATCCTGCGTTCTCGAAAATGTTTATCGAGACCGAGATCGCTGCCAATAACGGCGCCATCTTTGCCACCAGGCGCAAGCGCGAGAAGAACGAGCCTGACGTCACCATGGTGCATTTCGTCACCGATCCGTCCGGGTCGGCGCGCGATGCCGAGGCCGAAACCGACCGCCGTGCCTTCATCGGCCGTGGCCGTACCATCGCGGAAGCGGCGGCCTTCGATCCCGGCGCCAAGCTTGGCGGTCACCACGGCTTCACCCTCGATCCGGTAGCGGCCCTGCGCCGCCAGGTGCGGGTGCCGGCCAACAAGAAGATATCGCTGACCTTCTGGACCGCCGTCGGCGCCAACCGCGCCGAACTGGACGAGGCCATCGCCAGGCTCGACCATCCCGAAAGTTTTGCTCGCCAGGCGATGCTTGCCTGGACGCGTTCGCAGGTGCAGACCCGCCATCTTGGTCTCAGCCTGACCGACGCCGCCAACGTGCAGAAGCTGGCGCGCTCCCTGATCTATCCCGATCCGTTCCTGCGCCTTCCCGGCGAATCCATCGCTTCGGGGCTGGGCAAGCAGTCCAGCCTGTGGCCGACCAGCATTTCGGGCGATTTCCCGATCTTCCTGGTCCGCATCGGCGACGTGGCCGACCTCGAAATTGTCGCCCAGGCGCTGCGCTTCCAGGAGTATATGCGCGCCCGCGGCATGATGATCGACTTCGTGGTCGTCAACGAGCAGGCATCGTCCTATGTCCAGGACCTGCAGCGCGCGGTCGAGACGCTGTGCGAAAACAGCCGCCTGCGCGGCAAGGAACTCGGGCCGCGCCAGCACATCTTCGCCGTGCGCCGCGACCTGATGGACGAGGCGACGTACAAGACGCTGCTGGCGGTTGCCCGCGTGGTTCTGCACACACGCAACGGCACCATCTTCGACCAGATCGAACGCGCCGAGGCGGCAGCCTTGCAAGCACGCGATGCCCTGCAGCCGGCGGCCCCCGCGTCACTGCGCGAGCCGTCTCTGCCGGTGCCGGCGGCGCCTGCATACCATGCCGCGTCCGACAGCAGCGCCGACGGCAGCGGCCTCAGCCAGTGGAACGGCTTCGGCGGTTTCGAAGGCGATGGCCGTCACTATGTCACGCGTCTCACCGGCCGGCGCACGACTCCGCAGCCCTGGATCAACGTCGTCTCGAACGCCTCGTTCGGCTTCCATGTCTCGGCCGAAGGCGCTGCCTTCACCTGGAGCCGCAACAGCCGCGATTACCAACTGACGCCATGGTCGAACGATCCGGTCACCAACCGGCCGGGCGAGGGCATCTACATCTACGATCAGGCCAGCGGCAAGGCATTCTCGCCGCTGGCTGCCGTGGTCCGCGATCCCTCGATGACCTATGAGACATGGCACGGCCAGGGCTTCTCCACCTTCCGGTCCAAACGCGGCCCGCTGTCGATGGATCTGACGCACGTCGTCGATCCCGTCGATCCAGTGAAGATCACGCGGCTGCGCATCCAGAACTCAGGCTCGGCGCCGGCGCGGCTGCGCGTCTATGCCTATGCCGAATGGGTCCTCGGCAGCCATCGCTCGAGCACGGCTGCGACCATCATCCCGTCCAGGGATCCAGCGACTGGCGCGCTTCTGGCGCAAAACCCCTACGGTCTCGATTTCGGCGACCGGGTGGCCTTCCTGGCCGCCACTGGTCCGGTGCATTCGGTGACAGCCGATCGCGGCGAGTTCATCGGCAGGCATGGCACCAGCGCCTTCCCGCACGCCGTCGTCAGCGGCGCCGGCCTGTCGGGCCGCGTCGAGGCCGGCGACGATCCGTGCGCAGCTGTCGCCAGCGACATCGACATCCCCGCCGGCGGCGACGTCACGCTGGTCTGGCTGCTTGGCGACGCCGCCACATCAGCCGAGGCGAGCGCGTTGGTGCAGACCCATTCGGGCAAGGATTTCGACCAGCGGCTGGCCGACAATGAACGCGTCTGGCGCGGCTTCCTCGACACCATCCAGGTCGAGACGCCCGACAAGGCGCTCGACGCCATGGTCAATCACTGGCTGCCCTATCAGAGCCTGGCCTGCCGCATCCGCGCCCGCTCGGCCTTTTATCAGGCAAGCGGCGCCTTCGGCTTCCGCGACCAGCTGCAGGACACGCTGGCCCTGCTTGCGCATGATCCGAAACTGGCGCGCGACCAGATCCTCAATGCGGCGCGCCGGCAGTTCCCCGAAGGCGATGTCCAGCATTGGTGGTTGCCGCGCACCGACGCCGGCGTGCGCACCATGATCTCCGACGATGTGGTCTGGCTGGCGCATGCCACCAATCGCTACATCGAGGTGACCGGCGATACAGGGATCCTGAAGGAGCAGCTGCCTTTCATCGACGGGCAGGTGCTGGGCGAGGGCGAGCACGACGCCTTCTTCACGCCGGAAATCTCCAAGACGAACGCTTCGCTCTACGACCATTGCGCGCGCGCGCTCGACCTTGCGGTCAAGCGCAGCAGCCCGGCCGGGCTGCCGCTGATCCTCGGCGGCGACTGGAACGACGGCATGAACCGCGTCGGCGAAGCCGGCAAGGGGGAGAGTGTCTGGCTCGGCTGGTTCCTTTTGAAGACGCTGGGCGACTTTACCACCGTGGCCAAGGGGCAGGGCGACACCAAGCGGGCGCAGGCCTGGACAAAACACGCCGATGTGCTGAAGCGGGCGCTGGAAAGCACCGCCTGGGACGGCCAGTGGTATCGCCGCGGCAGCTACGATGACGGCACGCCGCTTGGCTCGCACAATTCGGACGAGTGCAAGATCGACTCCATCGCGCAGTCGTGGAGCGTGCTCTCCGGCGAGGGCGACCCCGCGCGCTCGACCACGGCGATGCAGCAGGCGACGAACCTGCTGGTCGACGACAAGCTCAAGATCGTCAAACTGTTTACCCCGGCCTTCCAGAACACGAGAAAGGACCCTGGTTACATCAAGAGTTATCCGCCGGGCGTGCGCGAGAACGGCGGCCAGTACACCCATGCGGCGACCTGGTTCGTGATCGCGCTCGCCGAAATGGGCCGCACCGACGATGCCTATCGCTGCTTCTCGATGCTGAACCCGGTCAACCATGCGCTCGACGATGCATCGGCCGAGCATTATCGCGTCGAGCCGTACGTCGTCGCCGCCGACATGTATTCCGGTGAGGACAAGGGCGGTCGCGGCGGCTGGACCTGGTATACGGGCTCAGCGGGATGGCTCTACCGTGCTGCGGTCGAAGGCATTCTGGGCATTGAGCGGCGGGGCAAGCAGATCACGTTCCGGCCGAAACTGCCCAGCCATTGGGACGGCTATTCTGCAACGCTGAAGATGCTGGGGGCGGAGGTCAAGGTTCGCGTCATCCGCGACAAAAAGGCCAAATCCATCTCGCTCGAAGTCAATGGAACCAAGACAAAGTCTTCCGGTTTTCAGCCGAAGGCCGGCGACAAGACCGAGGTGGTCGTCAAGATACCCGCGTAAAATCAAGGGCTTCAGATTGTTGACGCGCGCCTTTCGAGGCGCGCGTTTTCTACTTGGGCATGCTCGTGGCGCAGTACGGCGTGCCTTCCCGGATACCGGCGGGCCAAGCGTGCAGTGACTAAAAATGTGGCAGCGCCAGATGCTGCCATGATTTTGCCGCAAGACTGACATTTCACCTTTTATCTCAAACCGTTAGGTGATCACGGCAGATTTCGCAACGTCGTCATCTTTTGTTCGCAGAATGGGAACGGAAGAGGTAGACGGGCATTGTTTTGCGACCCGTTAACCGGTACGTGTCAAGAAATGGTGCGGTGCACAATAATGTTTTGGGCGGAGTAGCTGAAGTGTCACTTCTGCAAATCTACTGGAGAGCGCTGGGTTATCTCGCAGCCGACAGGAAGCGCGTTGCGTTTATCTGCGGTGCGAATGTCGCGCTCGCCATTATCGCCATCCTCGAGCCGATCATGTTCGGCCGGGTGATCGACGCCATCTCCGATAAGGGTTCGGTGTTTTCGACCCTGGCGCTGTGGGCCGGTCTCGGCGCCTTTAACATCGTCGCCTTCGTGCTGGTGGCGCGCGGCGCCGACCGTTTTGCCCACAAGCGGCGCAGCGAGGTGCTGTGCCAGTCGTTCGAGCGCGTGATCACCATGCCGCTCGCCTGGCACCACCAGCGCGGCACCTCCAACGCGCTGCACACGCTGTTGCGCGCCGTCGAGACGCTGTTCAGCCTGTGGCTTGAATTCATGCGCCAGCATCTGTCGACGGCGGTTGCGCTGGCTCTGCTGATTCCGACCGCGATAAGCATGGATCTGCGCATGTCGCTGGTGCTGATGGCGCTGGGCGTTCTCTATGTCGGCATCGGCCGGCTTGTGATGAAGCGCACCAAGGCAGGCCAGGCCGCCGTCGAGCGCCACTATCATCAGGTGTTCGCGCATGTGACCGACTCGGTCAGCAACGTCGCCGTGCTGCAGAGCTACAACCGTCTCGGCCACGAGGCCGATACGCTGCGCCGCTATGTCAAGAACCTGCTCGACGCGCAGAACCCGGTGCTCGACTGGTGGGCGATGGCCAATGCGCTGCACCGCCTGTCGTCGACCATTTCGATGATGGTTGTGCTTTTGATCGGCGCCTATCTGGTCACCCATGGCCAGCTCAAGATCGGCGACGTCATCGCCTTCACCGGCTTTGCCACGCTGCTGATTGCCCGCCTCGACCAGATGTCGGCTTTCGCCAACCAGATTTCCGAAGCCCGCGCCAAGCTCGAGGACTTCTATCACCTCGAGGATTCGGCCGCCGACTCCGCCGAGCCGGACGGCTTGCGCGACCTCACCAACGTCACCGGCCATGTCCGCTTCGAGAATGTCGGCTTCGAGTTTGCCAATTCGCGGCAGGGCGTCGACGACGTCTCCTTCGAGGTCCAGGCCGGGCAGACGGTTGCCATCGTCGGCCCGACCGGCGCCGGCAAGACGACGCTGATCAACCTCTTGCAGCGCGTCTTCTCGCCGTCTCATGGCCGTATCCTGATCGACGGCATCGACACCCGCACGGTGACCCGCAAGTCGCTGCGTCATTCGATCGCCACCGTCTTCCAGGATGCCGGCCTGCTCAACCGCTCGATCGAGGACAACATCCGCGTCGGTCGTGCCGAGGCGACTTATGACGAGGTTCACGCCGCCGCCAACGCGGCTGCCGCGCAGGATTTCATCCTTGCCAAGAGCGCCGGTTACGACACCGTCGTTGGCGAGCGCGGCGGCCAGCTTTCGGGCGGCGAGCGTCAGCGCATCGCCATTGCCCGCGCCGTGCTCAAGGACGCACCGATCCTGGTGCTCGACGAGGCGACGAGCGCGCTCGACGTCGAGACCGAGGACCGCGTCAAGGAAGCCATCGACGAACTGAGGCGCAACCGCACCACCTTCATCATCGCCCACCGCCTGACCACCGTTCGCGACGCCGACCTGGTCGTGTTCATGGACAAGGGCAAGGTGGTCGAGATGGGCGGCTTCGCCGAACTGTCGCTGCGCAATGGCCGTTTCGCCAGCCTGTTGCGCGCCGGCGGCCTGCTCAACGACGAGGAAGTCCGCCGTCTCAGCCGCACGGTGAATATCGAAGCGGCGTAGGCTTTTTTACCTCCCCCATGTGGGGAGGTCGGACCCGTAGGGTCCGGGTGGAGGTAGTGCCCCACCACCCCCACCCCGCTGCTTTGCAGCGACCTCCCCACAAGGGAGAGGGTAAGCACTGCGACAACCGCTCGATTGCCCCGAACGCGCCGCCGGTCTATCTAGACCTTATGAGCGACACCTCCTCACGCCTCGCCGGCTGGACCGACCTCGCCAACCCGACGCGCTTTGTCGGGCTGGCCGACAGGCTGGTGCCGTGGCTGGCGTCGATCGCCGCGATCCTGCTAGCCATCGGTCTCTATATGAGCTTTGCCGCGCCTGAGGATTTCCAGCAGGGCATCACGGTGCGCATCATGTACATCCACGTGCCTTTCGCCTGGCTCGCCATGATGTGCTACACGGTGATGGCGGTCGCCGCGCTCGGTACGCTGGTCTGGCGCCATCCGCTGGCCGACGTCGCGCTGAAATCTGCAGCCCCGATCGGCGCCACCTTCACCGCGCTTGCGCTGGTCACCGGCTCCATCTGGGGCAAGCCGATGTGGGGCACCTGGTGGGTGTGGGATGCCCGCCTGACCTCGGTCTTCATCCTCTTCCTGATGTATCTCGGCATCATCGCGCTGACGCGCGCGCTGGATGACGCCAGCCGTGCCGCCTGGGCCGCCGCCATCATCACGCTGGTCGGCTTCATCAACATCCCGATCATCAAATTCTCGGTCGACTGGTGGAACACGCTGCACCAGCCGGCCTCGGTGTTCCGGCTCGGCGGACCGACGATCGATCCCAGCCTGCTATGGCCGCTGCTGGTGATGGCGCTCGGCTTCACCGTGCTGTTCTTCGCGCTGCACCTGACGGTGATGCGCACCGAGATCCGCCGCCGGCGGGTGATCTCCATGCGCAGGGTGGCGGCAAGGCAGGCCGACTAGCGCGATTTCAAACGGAAGGGACAGCCATGCGCCTGCCGCCAGAAACATTAGCATGTGCTGCTATGTTGCGGTGCGGCAACAAGAATTCTCAAAAGATCGTTCCCGACCTCGCTTTGCTCCTTGATCTCGTTTGCGTTCTTGACAGCTCGGCCGCCAAGCAAGAGTGATATTAGTCACTAGTTGTTGCGAGGGGATTCGACGATGAAACTGTGCCTGCTGGCTGGCGTTTCGACATTTGCATTGGCGCTTGGCTGGAGTTCGGCCTACGCCGCAGACGCGCTTGTCGACGTGCCGAGGGCGGAGGATCTCTGGTACGTCACGCTCTTCGGCGGCGCCAGCTTTGCCAACAATGTGAAGACGGACTACGATAGTGGTCGGTATTCCGTGGATCTTGACAGTGGGTTCGTGATCGGCGGCGCTGTCGGTCGGCGGATCAACGACACGTTCCGCGTGGAAGGCGAACTGTCCTACGCGCGCTACAAGGCAAGCGAGTACAGCTTCAGCTTCCCTCCTGCCGACCAAGGTTCCGGCCCAGCTTCCGGCAATCTGTCGGCCACCTATCTTCTCGCCAACGTCTGGGCCGATGTTGCGCATTTTGGTGATGCCAAACTCTATGTCGGCGGCGGTGTCGGCGCGGCCTATGTTACCGCCGATACTCACTTTGATGGCCACGCCTTTGGATACGGGCCTGGCGGCTGGGGTTTCGCCGGCCAAGTGGGCGCCGGTGTTACCTACGCGGTAACGCAGAATGTCGACCTCGATTTCGGTTACCGCTTCAAGGCCGTGACAAGCGTGGATCTAGACGACAATGATGGCGGCGGCACATACGAGAACGCCAAATTGTACTCCCACAATCTCCAGCTTGGCGTAACCCTGAAGTTCTGATTGGTTCGTCGCAGGCCGCGACCGGGATCTGACGGATGCCGCTCTTGCCACGCCGGCAACCCCTGGGCCTGCCGGCAATGATCCCAGCTTCGCTGCCGTCCGCCGGTGAACCGGCGGAAAAGACATTGCAGCGCGGCATCGACCTGCAACGGCGCCAGCGTTTTCGCGAGGCCGAGTTCTGCTACCAGACGGTGCTTCGCACGCAGCCCAAAAATGCCATGGCGCTGAACCTGATGGGCACGCTGGCCATCGAGGCCGAGCATCATGACGCCGCCATTGCCTATATGGAAAAGGCGGTCAAGCTCGAACCGGACAACGCCATCTTCCGCAACAATCTCGGCAACGCCTACAATGTAACCGGCAACATCGACAAGGCGCGCAGACATCTGAGAAAGGCGATCGAGCTCGATGGAGGGCTCATCGAAGCGCTGTGCAATCTCGGCCGCTCCTACCGCAGCCAGCTCGAGGGCGACGTTGCCGAAGGGTTCTATCGCCGGGCGCTGGCTATCGACGGCCAGTCGGTGATGGCACTTGCCGGTATGGGCGATTTGCTTACCGACATCGGCCGGCAGGCCGAGGCGGTCGAATGCTTCAGCCGCGCGCTTGCCATCGACCCGGGTCATGTCGAAGCGCTGGCTGGAATGGCGCTGGCGCGCCGGGCGGTAAAGGACGATCCGACACTGCCTCTAATACGGGCTCGTCTAGAATTGCCGATGACCACCGATCGCGAGCGGGTGGTGCTGCACCATGCCGCCGGCAAGATGCTCAACGATCAGCGCGAGTATGGCCCGGCCATCCGCGATTTCGCGAGGGCCAAGGCGATTTCCGGCAATGATTTCGACATCGACCGGCACACCCAGCTTTACGACAGCTTCATCGACACCTTCGACGCTGGCTTCTTCAAGACGCGAGCCAGTTTGGGAAATCCATCCAGACGCCCGGTCTTCATCGTCGGCATGCCCCGGTCGGGAACGACGCTGACCGAGCAGATATGCGCCAGCCATCGCGATATCCATGGCGCCGGCGAGTTGTCGACCATTCGTTCACTTGCCGGCGAACTTGGGTTCGACAAGCTCGACCCAGCCATTTTCACCGAGGCCATGGCGGCGCTCACTGCGGCCAAGGCCAAGGAGCTTGGATCGAAGTATCTCGACGATCTCAACAGACGCAACAGCAAGGCGCGGCTTGTCGTCGACAAGATGCCGCATAATTTCGAGCTGCTGGCCTTCATCAGCCTGATCTTGCCGAATGCCCGCATCATCCATTGCCGGCGTGACCCGATGGACAATTGCGCATCCTGTTTCATGCATAATTTTTCCGAGGCGCACGGCTATAATGCCGATCTGACCAAGCTTGGGCAGTATTACCGGCAGTATGACCGCCTGATGCGCCATTGGGCCAAGGTCATCCCGCTGGATATCCACGACATGCCCTACGAAGAAACGGTCGCCGATTTCGAAAATCGCGCCCGCGGATTGATCGGATTCCTCGGCATCGAGTGGGACGATGCCTGCTTGCGTTTCAACGAAACCGAGCGCACGGTGCGGACGCCGAGCCGCTGGCAGGTGCGCCAGCCGATCTATTCATCCTCGGTCGAGCGCTGGAAGCTGTATGGCGACGCGCTGGATCCGCTGAAGGCGGCGCTGGGTCCGGTTTATCAGTCCTGATTTCAGTTGGCCCGAACAACCTCGCGCTCGACGCGCGCTGGCGTAGATTAGACCTGAGTTGCATCGTGCTTTGGGGCCAAATGAAAGCCGAATGCTTTCATGACCGCCAGTGTGGTTTCCAGCGTAGGATTACCGTTTTCGCTGAGCGAGGTATAAAGATGCTCGCGAGCCAAGCCGGTCTTTCTGGCAATGTTGCTCATCCCCTTGGCGCGGGCAACGACACCGAGGGCGGACGCGACGAATTTGGCGTCTCCGGTTTCCATTGCCTCTGCCAGAAACGCCTCGATTGCCGTATCGGAATCGAGCATTTCGGCGGGATCGAAATCATAGATTTTTTCAACCATTGTCGTCACTCCATTCTACGGCCAGGCGCTTTGCTGTCCGTATGTCGGTTTCTTGTGAACTTTTATCCCCGCCGCACAGGAGCAGGATGACCGTTTCACCGCGCTTGTGAAATAAACGCGATAGCCGGGCCCATAGTGAATGCGCAATTCACTGATGCCTTCACCCACTGGGGCCACGTCGCCGGGATTTCCTACACTCAAACGTTGCAGCCGAACGGCAATTGCCGCCTTGGCTCTTCCGTCTTTCAGCTTTTGGTGCCACCTCCGAAAGGTGGCTGTCTGCTTCAGGATTGCCATGGGGACTAGTAAGTTATAAATTACAATGCGTCAATGTCGAAATAGGGCGAGCCTCCAAAACGAAAAGCCTCACCCCATCCGCCCACGCGCTTCCACCTTCAGCGTTTCCAGCACCTTGTCACCGTCGATCAGATGCACCTGGTCGAACAGGTTGGTCACGACGCAGCAATGATCAGGCACCACGCGAACGCGTTCGCCGATGCGCAGGCTCGCGCCATTCGCAAGCGTGACCGTGCCATGTTCCTCGCTCAAGCTGGTCACGCGGGCGCCGGGCATGCCAAGCAGCTCGCCAAAATCGGCGAGCCCCAGCGTGTCGCTGGACAGCGCCTTGCTGCCGCTGTCGAGGATGGCGCGGGCCGGCGTCGGATGGCTGACCACGGTGGCGAGCACCGTCAGCGCACAATCGTCGAGCGTGCCGACGCCTTTGGCGACCTGGTAACGGTCGAGGTAGATGTAGGTGCCGGGGCGGTATTCGGTAACGACGCTGTCCTCGCCGGAGCGCCACATATCAGGCGTGCCGCCGCTTGAAATGCGATCACAGGCGAGACCCGAGGCCGCGAGCGTTTGCTTGGCGCCGGCCAGCCAGGATTCAGCCTCGGCGGCGCGGCCGGCCGCGGGGTAGGTCATCAGCCCGCCGAAGGTGAGCCCCTTGGCTTGGTCGATCAACTTCGCCAGTGCCAGCGCCTCGGCGGCGCTCTGCACGCCGCAACGGCCCATGCCGGTGTCGCATTCGACCAGAACGGGCAGGGGGTGCCCGGTATCGGTGAAGGTGGCGGCGAGCCCTTCCAGCGTTTCGCGGCTGTCGGCCGTCACTGACAGTGTCACGCGGCCATGCAGCGCCTTGAGGCGCTCCAGCTTGGCGCGGCCAAGGATGTTGTAGGGCAGGAAAATATCGGTCAGCCCGGCATCGGCCATCACTTCGGCCTCGCCGATCTTCTGGCAGGTGATGCCGACCGCGCCGGCCGCCATCTGCTTCTTCGCCCAATAAGGCAGTTTGTGCGTCTTGATGTGCGGCCTGAGTTTCAGCCCGTGGCGGTCGGCATGCGCCTGCGCTCGTGTGATGTTGGCTTCGGCGCGGGCTGCGTCGATGAGGATCGCCGGCGTGTCGAGGTCGTCTATGCCTTGCATGAAATATCACCCTGGGAAATCTGGCTGACTTATGGCCCCGATCCGCACGGATGTCATGGGGCCAGCACGCAGTTTGCGTCGACACCGCAGCGCTGTTCGGCTATGCGCTTCAGATAACTCCAGGGAACGCGACGCGAAGGGATCACGATCATGAAACGCTCCACCGTCAACGACATCATCCGCGATGCAGACGCCTTCATCCGCTCGTTCGGCTACATCATGCCGCCCTTCGCCTACTGGAGCCCGGAAGAGATGAAGGCGCGCAAGGCCGACTCCGCCGCCATTTTCACCTCGCGGCTCGGTTGGGACATCACCGATTACGGCCAGGAAAAATTCGACGAACTCGGCCTGTTCCTGTTCACCGTTCGCAACGGCGTCTATGCCGACATGAAGAAGGGCATGGGCATGCTTTATGCCGAGAAGATCATGATCTCGCGCAAGGATCAGCTGTCGCCGATGCACCGCCACAACATCAAGGCCGAGGACATCATCAACCGCGGCGGCGGTAAGCTCGTGCTGGAACTGTTCATGCACGATCGCGACGGCGGCATCGATCCGAAGGCCGAAGTGACGGTGCCGGTCGACGGCACCATCCACAGGCTGCCGGCAGGCGGGCTCCTGAAGCTCGACCCGGGCCAGAGCGTGACGCTGCTGCCCGGCGTCTGGCACGCCTTCTGGGCCGAGGGCAAGGATGTGCTGATCGGCGAGGTCTCGACCGTCAATGACGATCTCACCGACAACGTCTTCCGCGAGCCGATCGGCCGCTTCTCCAACATCGACGAGGATGTCGCGCCGGTGCACCTTCTGGTGTCCGATTATGAGAAGTGGGTGGGATAGGGGGAGCGTTTCCAACTTCTCCCAGCTCTACGCAATGCACAGATCTTCTGTGACTGGAGCGTGACTGATCGGCTCGAGGCTTGATTGCCAGGTGGTTCCCCCAATCCGTCGCTGCTTCGCAGCGACACCTTTCCCCCTCCGGAGGGAAAGGAAGGGAGCGTTTCTGGACTAGCATTGACGGCAAAAAAACTTGGCGCCTTCCTCTACCCCGTCGATCGGGGGAGAGGTGGCTCGGCGAAGCCGAGACGGAGTGGGGGTCGACCAGCACAGCATAAGACAATGCATGTGCNATCGGGGGAGAGGTGGCTCGGCGAAGCCGAGACGGAGTGGGGGTCGACCAGCACAGCATAAGACAATGCATGTGCATCCCGTAGCCATTCTACGGGGAGAAGGTGCCGGTTCACCTCGTAGCGGAGCGCAGCTGCTGCGAAGGATGGGCAGGCGGATGAGGGGCAGCGCTGACGGTGCAGCAATCGCGGCTACCGCTGAAACTTATCCGCCTTACGCGTCCCCAGCAAAAGCTTGCGCTCAAGCTGTGCCCGCAGCTCGCCATAATAGGCGGTGAGGAAGGCCCTGGAATCGACCGGCTCGATCGTCATGCCGATCTTGCGCACGATCGTTTCGGCCACGGCTTTCAGCGCGAAATAGTCGTCGCGGCGCAGCACCTCTTCCAGCTTGTGCAGTTCGGCGATGCCATAGGCATCGAGCTGCGCCTGGGTGAAGCGGAAGGCGCGGGTGGTGGTATCCTGGCGTTGCGACAGGTCTTCGACCAGCGCCAGCTTGGGCGCCTCCACCACCCAGGTTCCGGCCAGCAGGTCGCCGATGCGCATGCGGTCGCGGTTGAACAGCGGGAAGAGCGCAAACAGCAGCGTCCACACCAGCCCGAAGATCGTCGACAGCGTGTCGGCGAGCCCCATCTGGCTGCGGCCTAGGATGATCGACAGCGGCAGGAAGATCTCGATCTCGCGCATCAGGTTGCGGGCAATGACCTGATCGATCGACAGGCCGGCGCCGCTGCGCGATGCCACCCGGATGCCGAGCATCCGTTTGCCGGGTGTGGCGGCGCGGCGGCCGGCTTCGAAGACGATGAAATAGGCGTTGCGCAGGAAGAAGATCAGGATGATCCAGACGATGAACAGCGGCTGCGCGCCTTCGCCTTTGAGGCCGGCCAGCCCGAACAGTGCAACGATCGAGATCACGATCGCCGTGACGATGATGATGACAAAGTCGAGCAGGAAGGCGGCGGCGCGGGTGCCGGCATCGGCGAGCTTGATCCGGAGATCGACGCCTTCCGGCGTGATCAGCGGCCGTATTGTCGAGACGGCAGCACGCCTAGCGGTTGCCATGCCGCACCACCCTGAACACATAGAAATAGCAAAGCCACAGCGTCAGCATGACGCCGCCAATGGCATAGCGTGTCACGTCGCTGGTGATCACCTGCCTGCCGATGCCTTCGAGCAGGCCGGCAAACAAAAGCATGATCGTCACGCCGACCATGGTGGTGGCGGCCACGCGCCCGGCATCGGCAGCAGCCGTCATCCGCGTCAGTTCGCCGGGGAAGGCGATGCGCGTGCCGATGCGCATGCCGGCGGCGCCCGCCAAGGCGATCGCGAACATCTCGGTGGTGCCATGGATGGACAGCCATCCGCCCAACTCCAGGCCGAGATCCTTGGCGACGTAGATCTGGAACATCGCGCCAAGCAGGCAGCCATTCATCAGGATCAAGAGCACGCTCGGCACCGCGAAGGCAAAGCCCAGCGCGAAGGCCAGGATCGCCACCTGGACATTGTGCGTGAACAGATAGGCGGCGAAGCCCGACAGGAAATTATTCTCGGTGCCGTCATAAAGCACCTGCCGCAGCACTTCGGCCGAGGCATCCGGGTTGCGCCCGCCGGCCAGGCTCGGCGGAATGATGGCGTCGAACCAGCCCTTGTCTTTGGCCACCAGCCAGTAGCCGGCGCCGGCGCCGACAAAGGTCAGGACGACCGACAGCAAGGTCTCGCGCCACAAATCGCGAACGGCGTGTGGCCAGTCATGCAGGAAGAAGTCGCCGATGCGCTGCCGCAGGCCGCGACGTGCGCCATAGAGGTAGAAGTAGCCGCGCAGGCAAAGCGCTTCGAGATAGCTGACCAGCGCATTGTCGAGCGACGTCGCCCGCGCCACCGAAAGCGAGGACAGCGCCGAGCGGTAGAGCAGCGGCAGCGACAGCAGTTCGTCTTCCGACAGCGTGCGTGGCGCACGTTTCTCGACCCGGGCAAGCAGCGCCTCGAACGCCTTCCAGTCGGCCTCGCGCTCCGAACGGAAGCTCGCCAGCGACTGGCGCACCGCATCCTTGCCGACCAGCGCGTTCACAACAGATCCTCTCGCTTGAGCTCGAGATAGCGCTCGACCAGTGCCGGCCCGAGCCTCTGATGGTCGGCTTCGATGACATGCGCGCCGAGCAGCCTGAGCCTGCCGATGACGACCTGCCTTTCGCGCAGCAGCCCGCCGGCGACGACGGAGCGCGCCACATCCTCCGGTGCGTCCGGCGGCATGTCGGCCAGTGTCTCCAGTTCGACATCCTTCATCATCATGAACAGCACCAGATGCCGTTCGGTGAGCCGGCCGACGGTGCGCAGCATCAGTTCGGCGCTGATCGGATCGACGAAGTCGGTGAAGATGATCACCAGCGAACGCCGGTCGAGCTTTGCTGCAAGGGTCGTCAGCGCCAGGGTGAAATTGGTCTCTTCCGTGGAATAGTCGATTTCCGCCGCCCGCTTCTGGATCATGGCGAAGCTGGCGGAGCCGCGCACGGCGCCGCTGGAAACGCGCGGCCTCGCGTCGAAGCCGAACAGGGAAACCATGTCGCCGCCCTTCAGTGCGATGAACGCCGACAGCAAGGCGGCGGTGACGGCGCGGTCGACCTTCGGCACGCCGTCGACGGGCTCGCACATCAGCCGGCCGCTATCGATGGCCAGCACGATGTTGTTGTTCTCCTCGATGCGGAACTCGCGCGCCAGAAGCCTGCCGTGGCGGGCGCTGCGCTTCCAGTCGATCATCCGCCGGCCCATGCCGGGCTGGTAGTCCTTCAGCGCCTCGAACTCGCGGCCCTGGCCGGCGCGGCGTTGCGCATGGCCGTCGGGCAGCGACTGGCGCTGTAGAAGCGTGATTGCCTCGTCGCGGGCGCTGCTGACGTTGGGCAGCACCGCCACCTTGCCGTCCATCGGCAGCACCACCTGGTTCCAGACCAGCCCGAACGGCCCGCGCCAGCGCACCCACAGGCGATCGAACCTGGCAATGCCGCGCCGCAGCGCCTGAAATCTGAGATCGAGCGATGCGCTGCCGGCCTCGGCGGTCGATGCGCCGCCGGCGCCGCCCACCGGTTCCAGCCGCTCGTCATGGCCAAGACGAGCCTGCACGGCGCGCGGCCGTCCGCTGAGCCCGGCGGTGACATGGACGGTGAACTGGCCGCCGACGCTGACCTGTGGCGGGGCATGGATGCTGGCATCCAGCGAAGCCCGTCCGCGTCCGGCGGCGGCGTCCACGGCCAGGAAAGCAAGCAGCACGCAAATCCACAACAGGCCGAGATACCACAGCGACGGCAGTGCGAGCGCGATCAGGAAGGCCGGTATTGCACCTGCCGCACCTCCCCAAACTGCCCGGCCGCTCGGATAGATCAACGTGGCGCTTCCGTCTGGTCGACAAGGTCGGTGACGATCTGCTCGACCAGGCGGCCGTCGATCTGCGCCGCCGGCGACAGGATAACGCGATGGCGCAGCGCCGGCACGGCAAGCGCCTTGACGTCGTCGGGGATGACATAGGCGCGCCCGTCGAGCGCTGCCCGGGCGCGTGCGGCTCTCGCCAGCATGGCGCCCGCACGCGGGCTGGCGCCGACTTCCAGATCGGGGCTGGCGCGCGTGGCCCGCACCAGCCTTGCGATATAGTCCACGACGTCGTCGACAAGCGTGACCCCGCCGACGGTCGCCAACGCCTTTTCCAGCGTCTTGCGGTCGGCCTGGGCCTTGATGCCGTACTGCTTGATGTCGTGCGAGGCGGTGCCGCCGCCATGGTGGATGATGATCGCCTTTTCCTCTTCCGGGCCGGGGTAGCTCACCCGGTGCTTGAACAGGAAACGGTCGAGCTGGGCTTCGGGCAGAGGATAGACGCCCTGGTGCTCGATTGGGTTCTGCGTCGCCACCACCATGAAGTTCGGGCCGAGCGCATGGGTGGTGCCGTCGAAGGTGACGGCATGCTCCTGCATCGCCTCCAGCAGGGCTGCCTGGGTCTTCGGCGGCGTTCGGTTGATCTCGTCGGCGAGCAGCAGATCGCAGAAGATCGGGCCGCGCGTCAGCGTGAACTGCCCGGTCTGGAAATTGTAGATGTTGGAACCGACGATATCGCCGGGCATCAGGTCGGGTGTGAACTGGATGCGGCCATAGGCGACGCCCAGCGCCTGGGCAAAGCAGCGCGCCGTCATCGTCTTGGCCGTGCCCGGCGGTCCTTCGAGCAATATATGCCCGCCGGCGAACAATGCCGTGAGCATCAGATCGACCGTATCGTGTTGCCCGGTGATGGCCTTGGCCACCTCTTCCCTGATCTGTGTCGCCAGGGCCTTCACATCATCGACGTTCACCGAGCCTCCTTGCCGTCCAGTCGTGCAGCTTTTCGGCTGCATCATGCATTTGTGTCAGGGTCTTTGCCGCGTTCGCAGCTTGCAGGCGGGTCGTGAAACCGCCGGCTTCGTCCTTGTCGCGGGAATCGAGCCAGCGGTCGAGCGCTTCGCCCTGCAAACCGTGCGGCGCGCCGAGCAGCGCGCCGGCGCGCACGCGTGCCAGTGCTCCATAGCGGTCGCCCAGTTCCTCCAGTCGGCCGGCGCGGCGCAACAGCATCGCCGTGGTGTCGACCAGCGCGCGTTTGCCGAAGGCGATGGCGCGCTGATCGGCCCGTGGCGGCCCGAACCGGCCAAGGCCATGCAGGAAGGCAAGTGCCGCCGCCGCCAGGATGGTCAGCGTCAGCGCCAGGAAGGGCGGCTCGACCAGAAGCTTGGCGAGATCGTATTTTCGCCCGACGCCATGCAGCGTCAGGTCGAACATGACGGCACCCTCTTCGGGCTGCAGGAGCTCGATCAGCTTGAGCGCCGCCGCCGCCTTGTCGGGATCTTTCAAGCCGGCGTTATTGATGAGATCGGGGTCCGTCAGAATGTAGAACCGCTCGTCTTCGACCTCGGTCAGCACGGCCTTACCGTTGCCGGCGGCAATCAGCGGGTGTTCGTCGGCCACCCATTGCAGCTGGTCGGGAACGCTGACCATTTGCCCTGAGACGTCGAGTTGCTTGACCGTGGTCTCACCTTCGCCGAGCTTGGCCTTGGCGATCCGGGCGAGCCAGTCGTTGACCACGACGTCCGGCAGCCGCTGGATCTTCATCTCCCACCCCTCGTGCTCGAACAGCGGCAAGGTCGCCCATTTGGGCAGCACGAACAGCGTATCCAGGCCCTTGCGAAGCTTGACGATGTTGGCAAGCGCATCCGGGTCGCTGTCGCGCGAAATCGTGACGATCAGGAGGTTCGTGTCGATCTGGAGATCGCTGTCGGACCGCGCCATGTCGGGCGCTTCGCCGGTCAGCTCCAGCCATTCCGCCAAGCCGGCATAGCCGATGCCGCTCTTCGAGAGCGGCGTTGCGCCACCGACGCTCGGCTGGCGAAAATCGGGGGCATAGGTGGACAAAAGGAAGAAGCCCGCCGCCGCGAGCAGGCTGGCGAAAATGCCCCAGAACACCGTCCTGCGGCTGAACGGTTCCTGCTGGGCGATGTCGGCTGTCGCGTCACTCACGTCCAGGCATCCCTGAAGACGAATCGCTCATAGGCGCTGCGCGCCTCCTGCCAGCCCTCGGGCCCGACCGGCCGGCGCGCGAACAACGCCGCCTCGACGATGCGCGCGATCTGGGTAAAGGCGCCACGCGCCCGCGTTGGCAGCGACGCCGCTCCCGCGATATCGCGCGCGGTCAGCGACGGGCGCAGGAAGTCGGGCAGGCGGCCGGCAATGTCGGCAACGCTGCGGCGCAGCAGGAGATGCACCGCCTCGTCATACTCGCCCCGGGCGGCCAGCGCATCGGCTTCCGACAACAGGATCTGCGCGGCGCCAACGTCGGGGTGCCATATCGCTTCCGCCTCGGTCACGCTCTTTTTGCGCCACCAGGGCAGGCGCCAGGCGACGCCTTTCACTTCAAGGACAATCAGCAGCAGAATGATCGCGGCACCTGTGATCACCGCGCCCCAGAACAGGTAGATCATGTACGGGCCGAGCGATTTCAGGAACTCGCCCAGCGGTCTCAGCCACTCGGGTGTCTCGGGTGGTCTGTAGGCCGGCAGGTCGAACTGGATCGAATCGTCCGACAGCAACTGCTTGTGCAGTTTGGCCAGCCATTCGGCTTGCGCAGCGTCCGGCTGTGCAGCAGTCACCTTCTCGCCCCCCTGCAACCTGCGGTTCGCGAGCCGACACTGGCAATGCAGCGTAACTTTTGCAAGTGGGCTAGACGCCAGTCGTTAATCTTGGCAAATTTACTACTGCGGCTGCCGGACAATATTCGGCGGTGGAACAGGGGGCGCATCATGACTTCGGCAACATTTGCACGGCCTGAGAAATTTCAGATCGGCAGGGTCTTCAACAACAGCTTCTCCGTCATCGGCCGCAACGTCATACTTTTCGTGGGGCTTTCGGTGCTGTTTGCGGGGGTGCCGGCAGTTATTCTTCGGCTATGGACCGAATCGCGCATGCAGGCGCTCCTGACGGCCAATCCCGGCGCTGCGGCCGACCCCGCCCTGGTGTTTAGCAACATTTGGGTGACGCTCCCGGCCAGTTTCATTGCCTCCCTTTTCGTACTGGTGCTGCAGTCGGCGCTCGTGCGAGCCACAATCGAGGATTTGAACGGCAAGCGGCCGACCTTGGGCGATTGCCTGCAGATAGCCATCCGATATTTTCTGCCGACATTGGCGATCGGCCTGCTCGTCGGCCTGGGCGCAGGCCTAGCCGCGCTTGCGTTGCTGGTGCCCGGCATCATCTTGTGGCTGGGCTGGTCGGTTGCGATACCGGTTCAGATCCAGGAGCGGCTCGGCGTGTTCGGCTCGATGTCGCGCAGCCGCGCCCTGACCAAGGGCAGCCGCTGGTCGCTCTTCGGCTTGTTCCTTGTCCTGATCATCATCGGCATGGTCATCCAGGGCGCGGTGGGCGTGTTTGTCTACCTGTTTCACGACATTGTCGCTACTGTCGTGGCGGCACTGGTGCAGAGCGTGATGTCGATGTTGCTGTCGGTCGCCGCCGCGGTCAGCTATGTCGAGCTGCGCCAGGTCAAGGAAGGCACCAGCGTCGACGAACTGGCCGAGATCTTCTCGTAAGCCGACGGGTTTGCACCGCCTTGACCCGGTCAGGTCAAGGCGGGTGCCAGGGCAGGAGGCATCGTGACGTCACTGGCGCAGGACCGACCGGAAAAATTCCGCATCGGCAGGGTTTTCAGCAACAGCTTCGCGGTCATCGGCCGCAATCTGGGTTTCCTTGCTGTGGTCGTCGGACTTTTCTCAACCCTGCCCGCACTGCTGTACAACCTCTGGAACCTGTCCCGGGTCGCTACATTGGTGAACGTCGACAGCGCCGGGAACGCCGCCGCTTTCGAAACGTCGGCCATGGGAGACTACTCGGGCTTATCGATAGTCGCTTCCTTGATCATTTTCGTTCTGGCCTTGCTGGTGCAAGCGGCGCTTGTCAGGGCGGCAATCGAGGATTTGAACGGCAAGCGGCCGGTCATCGGCGACTGCATCCAGATAGCATTGCGCAGCTTCTTGCCCACGCTGGGCATAGGCATTCTGATCATTGTCACTCTGGTGGTGGCTGTTTTTGTGATGGTTTTCATCGCCTGGGTCATTCCCCCTATCGGGTGGCTGATCGGGCTTGCCCTGGCGTTTATTCCCGCTTTCATGTGGCTGATTTCCGTATCGGTTTCCGTGCCCATTGCGGTTCAGGAGCGGCTTGGCGTGTTCGGCTCGATATCGCGCAGCCGTGCCCTGACCAAAGGCAGCCGCTGGTCGATATTCTGGCTGCTGCTGATCATTGGCGTGGCGGCGATGCTCATCCAGGCGGTGTTCTCGTTGTTTTTCGGACTGGCGCTCGCCACCGCCGGCGGCGTCACCGGTGTCGGTGTCCTGGTCGGAGCGATTGGCAGCACTCTGGTGTCGACGATCTTTTCGACGATGCTGTCGGTGACCATTGCCGTCACCTATGTCGAACTGCGCCAGGTCAAGGAAGGCACCAGCGTCGACGAACTGGCGCAGATTTTTTCGTAACGGCACATCGACCGGGGTAGGGCAATCGTGACGTCGATGACTCCGGAGCAGCCAGGCAAATTTCGCATCGGCAGGGTTCTCCGAGATACGTTCGCGATTATCCGGCGCAATCCGGTGCTGTGCTTGGGAGTGGCGTTGTTCGTATACGCCTTGCCGGAGTTTGGATTTTCCTACTGGTTCTGGGTATCCGTTGGGTCGGTAGAGCCCGAATACTCGATGCGACGGTTGACGATCACGGCAATCTTCACGTTGGGCTTTTTTGTGCTGGGGGCTTTCATGCAGGCGGCATTGACGCGAGCGGCCCTGATGGATCTGCGCGGCGAACGGCCGTCGGCACGCGATTGCATCAGAACAGCCTGTGCGCTTCTGCTACCGGCAAGCGCCGCCTCGATCCTGATCACATTCGCCTTCTGGCTGGGCCTGGTACTCATCATCGTTCCCGGACTGTTGCTGCTGGCGCGCTGGTCGGTCACGACGCCGGTAATTGTCGGTGAAGGGCGTGGCGTGTTCGCCAGCATGCAACGCAGCCGCGACCTGACCAAAGGCAGCCGCTGGCCGTTGCTGTGCATCTGGCTTGTCGTGCTCGTGCCTTCAATCACCGTGGATATTTGGGCGAACGCCTTCTTTTTCTCATTTGGTCTGACACTGGGCTTTTTGCTCAACGCCCTGGTCGATACAGCCCAAGGCTTGGTGGTATCGATCGCCATCGTCGTCATGTATGTGGAGTTGCGACAGCTCAAGGAAGGCACCAGCATCGACGATCTGGCTGAGATTTTCTCGTGAGCGAAAGTCGCCGATTTCGGTCGGTTGGCTGCCCTCTCAACGACAGCAGCTACGGTCCGCCTGCGGTCTCGTCCGGCACAGGCATGACGACGTGATCGCCACATTAGCCTTGGCCAGTGCTACGTCGAGCTTCTCCTGCACCCCCGGCAGTTCCACGCTCTCGCCGCGCCGCTTCAGACATTCCACCAACCCGTGCAGCGACCAGACATTGTCGGGGTGCTGGGCGCAGCGCTGGACCTTGCCGCTCAGGCCGAGGTCGTCGCGATAGACCTGCTCGGCCTCGTCAGTGTGGCCCTGGTCGAGGACCAGTGCCGCCAGCGCATGGCGCGGCGGTGCATCCAGGCCCAGGGCTCGGTGTAGGACAGATTGTCGTCGAGTTCGACGGATTGGCGCAGATGGGCGTAAGAGTCGTCATGCTGCCCCTGGTGGTAGGCCAACTCGCCATCGAGCAAGGCGGCGCCGACGGCTAGCGAGGCCCGTGCCGGGTTGCTGAGGAAGCGCCGCTCGGGCGCAATGCTCTCGACATGCCTGCGGAAATTTTCGCGCTCACGCTCGGCTGCCGCGAATTGCTTGAGCGTCGCATGGGCGACGCCCTTGGCGTAGTGCTGCATGGCGGCGGCCAGCACATAAAGTGCCGGCTCGTCCACCATCGGCTCATCGATGATCTCCTGCCAGCGGCCGAAGCGCACCTGCACATGCGATTTTATCGCATGATAGCCCTCCACTGTTTGCGTCAGCTTTGGCCGGTCCTGGATGGCGACCACGTCGCGCGTGACCAGGCTGCGCACCTTGTCAGCCGCCCACAGTGCCGGCTGGTACTGGCCAAGGAACATGCAGGTGAACATCATCAGATGCAAATCGTGGCAGCAGCCGAGCAGATAGTAGGTCGTCTCACCGGCATAGGCGAGGTAGAGGTCGTTGGCGCGCACCGCCTTTTCGCTGGCCAGCTTTGCCTTCTCGTACTCGCCGCACAGCACATGGATATGGCCCGGCATATGGTTCATGTGGCCGGCATCGGGGCACATGGTGCCGAGCCGGTCCGCCGAGCGCATGCCGCGTTCCGGCTGCGTCGACATCTCGAGCAGATGGATATGCAGGTGCAGGATCGCCGGATGCGGCGCCGTGCCGGCTTCGCCCGAAAGCCGGATCGAGCGCTCGCATTCCGCCATGTCAGTACTGCTAAGGGAGACGGCACTAGAAAAAAGTTCCTACGCGATAGACCACATGATGTCGTTCTATCGTAACCCGTGGGAGCCTTATGAGGCTCGAGTTAGAGCGATTGACGAAAAGCACGAGGGGCTTGCTGTCTAACTAGCTTTTGGCGCAGGTAGTGGCGCGATCAAGCCGGCGCGGCTTTAAACGCAGCGCCGGCCACCTTAATCCTAGAACGATCACCCCTCCAGCCACACCTTCTCAAAATGCTGTTCCAGCGACTGGTGCTGTTCGCAGCCTTGCACGCCCTTGCGGTAGGTGCGGTAGACCGAGCGCCAGTAGGGCTGGATGATGATGCCGGAATCGCGCAAATTCTGCTCGATCCTGGCCATGATCTCCTTGCGCTGGGCGGCGTCCGGCGTTGCCAGCGCCTTGTCGAGGAGTTCGTCGAACTCTTTGCTGGCGTAAGCACTTTCGTTCCAGGCGGCGCCCGATTTGTAGGCGAGCGCCAGCACCTGGACGCCGAGCGGGCGGCCCAGCCATTCGGTTGTGGAGAAGGGGTATTTGCTCCAGTCGTTCCAGAAGATCGCGGCCGGCAGCACGGTGCGCTTCATCTTCAGGCCGGCCTCGCGCATCTGCGCGGCGATCGCGTCGCCGGTGCTCTTTTGCCATTCGATGTCGACCGAGATCAGCTCGAATTCGTGGTCGGCCTTGCCGGCTTCAGTGAGCAGTTTCTTGGCCTGATCCATGTCGCGCTTGGCCGGGCCGATATCGGCAAATTCCGGATGCATCGGGCCGACATGGTGGTTGTCGGCCGGCTTGCCGCGGCCGCCGAGGCCGAGCGCCAGCACGGCGGAATTGTCGACTGCAAGCTGGGCGGCGCGGCGCACCTTGACGTCGTCATAGGGTACGTTGCCGACATTGAAACGGGCAACGATGGTCGATCCGGTGGCGATCTCGGAATTCAGCAAGCCCATCTGCTCGGTGTCTGCGACACGGCGTCGGACGCGGTTTCGTGGTCGGTGTCGATCTCACCGGATTCGAACGCCGACAGCATGGCGTTGGGGTCGGAGCCGTAATCGACCCATTTGATGCCATCGAGATGGAAGTCGCCTTTCCACCAGGGCTTGTCCTTGCGCTTCACCTCAGCACTTGTCTCGGCATTCCAGCTGACCAGTTCGCAGGGTCCGGTGGTGATCGCCAGCGCCTTCATCGGATCGTCGCCGCCCTCATAGGAGCGGTGCATGATCAGCGCGGGATAGTCGGCCATGCCGGCGATCAGCGAAATGTCGGGTTTCGGCAGATTGAGCTTTACGGTGAAGTCGTCGACCTTCTCGATGCCGCCATCGAACGGCTTCTTGGTGTCGGCATTGACCAGCGCGCCCATGCGTGCGGCTACCGAATTGCCGGCGACGGAAGCATCGCACCAGCGGGTGAGATTGTGGATGACGTCGTCGGCGTTGAAGGTGTCGCCATTCGACCAGGCGATGCCCTTGCGCACATGCAGCGTCAGCGTCCTGGCGTCGTCGCTGGTTTCCCAGCTTTCGAGCAGCCACGGCTCGAAGGTGAAGTCGCGGTTCCAGCGCACCAGATATTCGTTGCAATGGCGCGCCACATTGGACATCTCAACGCCGTCGAAAGTACGTGGATCCTTGAAGCCCTTGACGTTCATGGCGACGCGCAAGGTGCCGCCGCGTTTCGGCTCTTCGGCCCGGGCAGGCGAAGGGGAAAGGCCGCCCAGCGCCAGCGCGCCGGCGGCACTGACGCCAAAGCCGGCCATGATGGCGAGATATTCGCGCCGGTTGACGCCGCCCTTCCTGAAATCATCGGCAACGGGCTTCGCCTGCGGGTGCAAATTACGGTCGGTCAGCATGAATTTCATCGTCGTTCCCTCTTTTGTGGGCGCCTCGATGGTCCGCCCCGCTGGGCGCGAATGCGATCGCCGAGACGCCGTTACCTGAGCAGGCAATCATAAAGCGGGCCAACACCGGGAAATGTACGCTTTTCCGCAATTCTTGTGCGCTGCTCCGCAGTCGCGGTTAGCCAATCTCTCCCCTTGTTGTGTGGGAGATGTCCGGCAAGACAGAGGGGGCGCTGTCCTGCCGGCCCTTCAGTTGACTGGAGTGTCCTTGCAGACAATCGTTGCGTTAACTCAGGATATTGAAGGGCCGCGATCCTTCGCACCCCCCTCTGGCCTGCCGGCCATCTCCCCCACGAGGGGGGAGATCAGCGCTTCGTCGTTCTTGCCGAGCACGGCGACGGCGGCGATGGCTGCAAGCGTGCACACGAACGCCTCGCCGGCGCGCTGAACACTTTTGCGGGCGCGCAGAAAACTGTGCACCAGCCGCGGCTCCTCATACCACCAGGCGCGGCCGCCTGCCGCAACGATGCGGTCGCGATAGGTCTCGCCGTCCGATGACAGCGGATCGCATTGGGCGGTGATGATGACAGTCGGCGGCAGGCCGGAGAAGTCATTGTCGCTCAGCGGCGAAAAAGTCGGGTCGTCGGGCGACTGTGCCGGGGCAGCGCGAATGGTGCGGTAGAACGCGATGTCGCGCAGCGTCAGCAGCGGTGCGTCGGCATGTTCGACATAGGAGCCGGCACTCTCGTCGCCGCCGAGGCCGGGATAGATCAGCACCTGGCCGACCGCCCGGCGCAGGTGGCGGCGCGAGGCGTGCGCGACCGCGGCGGCAAGGTTGCCGCCGGCGCTTTCGCCAACGAGCACGATCGGCAGGTCCGTTGTCACCGCCGCCCATTCGAACACGGTCAGCGCGTCGTCGAAGGCGGCCGGGTGCGGATGCTCCGGCGCCAACCGGTAGTCGGCCGAGACAACGTCGAAACCGGTGCCGGCGCAGATCTCGGCGCAGATGTCGTCATGGCTGTCGAGCCCGCCAAGCACAAAGCCGCCGCCATGATAGTAGACGATGACGGCGCGCACGGGCTTGCCCGCCATCCGGTAGTAGCGAATCGGGATGGCGTGCCCTGCATCGGCGGCGATGATGCCGCCGCTGGCCGAAACCCCTTTGGGATAACCCTGATGGAAGGCGCGGCACATCGCATCATAGACCGACCTTTGCTCGGCGATCGGAAGTTCGGCGATTTCTGGCGGGAACCAGTCATTGACCAGGTCGATATACTCCCACAGCGCCGGATCGAGCAGGGTGGCGTATTTCCCCCGCCTGGCGATCTTGAGCTTGTGGACCGTGCCCATCTGTCAGAGCTCGCCGTAGAGCCGTTCGGCGTTTTCAAAGGTGAAGCGCAGCGGCACCGAGCCCTCGACCCGCCATGCATCGACGGTGTCGCCCGCCATCAGCCGGCACGCGTCTATCGTGTTGGTGACGGCGCCGCCATAGAGCCGGTTGGCAAGGTTGAGGATGGCGGTCTGGTGCATGGCGGCACTGCCGCTGCCGCAGGCATCCTTGACCAGAAGCACACGAAAGCCGGATGCGACCGCGTCCTTCACGGTGGCGTCGATGCAGGCCTCGGTCCAGACGCCGGCGACGATCAGCCATTCGATGCCGCGCGCCTTGAGTTCGGTTGCGCCAGGTCCGGCGCCGAAGGCGCTGGCCTGCGTTTTGACCAGCATCGTCTCGCCGGCCGCGGGCGCCACCTCATGGCAAATCTCCGTCAGCGGATCGGTCTTGTCGGAAAAGGCAGACTTGCCGTCGGCGTCGAGCGGATGGAACGGACGCGCCTTGGCGGTATCGACGACATAGGCCCAGTGATAGAGCGGCACGAAGTTGCGCCGCGCCGCCGCCTGCAGGCGTTGGACGTTGGCCAGCACCTCGCCATAGCCTTCGACCAGATAGCGCTTGTCCTGCCGATGCTCTTCCTGGAGGTCGATGAACGCCGCGGCGACCGTGCCGCGTTTGATGGAGATGGGGCTTTTCATGCGGATAGGCCTTGGTTCGCGACCAACGCCGCCGCTCTTCTCGCAAGGGCAGCGCAAGCGATGGAGATTGGTCGGCGTCCTCCGAACTTCGTCATCCCAGGGCGAAGCAGCCGCGCAGCGGCGTCGCGGAGACCCTGGGATCCATTCCGTGACGTCGACCGTGGAGTGCAACTGTGCAGGATCTGCACTGTTGCGGCGCTCTGGAGTCCATGCCGTGACATTGGCCAAGGAATGCGGCGGAGCAGAACTTGCACCGTTGCGGCGCGGAGGAGTCCCGGCATGGATCCTAGGGTCTGCGCCGCGTCGCTGCGCTCCTTGCTTCGCCCTAGGATGACGACGGGATTGGCGTTCGCGATGGTTGCCAAGGGATGCGAAGCGACCATCAAACCTGCTTCTCCAGAAACTCATCCTCGTAGGGAAAGCGCGACAGAAGCTCGGTGCCGGTGTCGGTGATCAGGATCTCGTCCTCCAGCTTGACGCCCTCGCGGCCGCCTTTCTCGCCGATATAGCTTTCCACGCTCACCACCATGCCGGGCACGATAATGCCGTCGCGGCCATAGGTTTCATAGTCCATGGCGTGCGCAATGAACGGCGTCTCGCCATGCATGCCGACGCCGTGCATCACCGAGGTATAGCGCTGGTCGACGAAACGGTCCGGGATTTTCCACGCCTTTTCGGCGATCTCGCGAAAAGCCATGCCCGGCCTGACGATCGAAATGTTGTGCTGAACCTGGTCGTGCGCCATGCGGTAGAGCGATTTCTGATAGCCGGTCGGCTTGCCCGGCCCGCAGCGGAAGGTGCGCGAAAAATCGGAATAATAGCCATAGCAGCCGATCGTATCGGTATCGAGCGCCAGAAGCTCGCCCGGCCGGATCTTGCGGCCGCTGGCCTCGTTGAACCACGGATTGGTGCGCTGTCCCGAGGTGAGGAGCCGCGTCTCGATGAACTCGCCGCCCTGGCGGATCACCTCGCCATACATGATGGCGAACAGCTCGTTTTCGGAAACGCCGGGTTTTATCGCCTCGCGCACGGCGTAGACGGCAGCTTCCGCGCCGGCCATCGACACCTGCAGGCATTTGACCTCCTCAGGCGTCTTGACCGCGCGCACCGCCAAAATCTCGCCCTGGCAATCCCTGACGTCGCAGCCGCGCTTTTCCAGCGCCAGCGCCTGCAAATGGCTGCAGCGGTCGAGCCCAAGCTTCATCGAGCCGCCGCCGTGCTTCGTCAAAAGCTCGGCGATCTCGTCGGCGAAAGGACCGGCGGTTTCGTCGTCGCGGCCCGACACCGAAGACCACACCAGCTTCGACGGCCGCGCCTCGTCGATCGTGTCGAGCACCATCGAGACATGGTAGCTCTGCGGATATTCGAACAGCACGATCGGCCCGTCGGTCGGGATGAAGAAATAGCGCGTCGAGTTGCGCAGGAAATAGCCGAACATGTTGCGCGAGCCGGTGGCATAGCGCTGGTTGTAGGGGTCGAACAAAACGACGCCCCCATAGCCCGCCTCGCGCATCCAGCCGCGCAGTTTCGCCAGCCGCCCTTTGCGCAAGGCGTCGGCATCGATGAAGGACGGCTCGGTGTCCGACAGCCACATGCCGCCGGCGGAGTCAGCCGCGACCGGGTGGCGCATGCGGTCCTTGAAATCCACATCCACGGTGCTGTCGGGGTCGAAAACGACGATGCTCATTGGGTGCGCCTCCTGAAGGGCTAGACCATAGCCATGCGCCGAAAAATGTCTGTGCGAGAATCCGCAGATGTCGTGCGAAATGCCGCAAGAAGGGCATGGATACAAAGGGCAATGTTGCGATCCTTCGCGCCCCCCTCTGTCCTGCCGGACATCTCCCCCACAAGGAGGGAAATTAGCAGCTTTCGCGTCCCGCTCGCCCTGCAACGTGGTGATTGGCGAAAGCCGAGGCGACATCTGATCTCCCCCCGTGTGGGGGAGATGTCCGGCAGGACAGAGGGGGGCGCTGTCCCGCCAGCATCTCACCGCGTTAGCGCGCAGCGCCCTCTAACGCCGCCGCATCGCCTTCGGTGCATGCCCATGCTCTTCGCGAAAAGCCCGGGCAAAACTCGACATCGAGGCGAAGCCGCAGGCCAGCGCCACGTCTCGCACCATCAGCGTCGAATGGGCCAACAGGTCGGCGGCGCGTCGCAGCCGGAGCCGCCGGTAATATCCATTGGGCGAAATGCTGAGCTGGGCGCGGAAATTACGCTCCAGCTTGTCGGAGGAGACGCCGAGCCTTGCCGCCAGTTCCGTCATCCCAAGCCGCGCCTCGACCGCATCCTCCATGAGGGCGATGGCCGACAGCACCAGTTCGTTCTGGACGCCGGTGCGCAGGCGCAGCGGCATCAGCTTGCGGTCGACGCTCGAACGCAAGGGGCTGTGCACGAACCATTCGGCAACGCCCGCCGCGAGCTCGCCGCCATAATCGTTGGTGATGATCTCCAGCATCATGTCCAGGCTGCCGACGCCGCCGGCCGAGGTGAAGCGCTTGCGGTCGATGACGTAGAGATCGCGCCGAAGCTCGATATCCGGGAACGCCTCGGTGAAGGCGGCCTGGCTGGTCCAGTGCAAGGTGCAGGCATGGCCGTCGAGCAAGCCGGCCCTGGCGAGGAAGAAGGCGGCGTCGGCCACCGCGCCGATATGGGCGCCGGCGCGCAGGCTCCTGCGGATCCAGGCAACCGCATCGTCCGCGACAAGCAAGTCCGCGTTGCCGCCGGAGCAGACGACGATGCGGTCGACCTTCGGTGCGCTCGAGGCTGAGAATCCCGGTTGTATGACAACCCCATTGGACGCCTCGACCGTGCCCTGGTCGGCGCCGACGATCACCCAGCGGTAACAATCGCGCTTGGCCAGCACGTTGGCGGCGCGCAATGGCTCGATCACCGAACTGAACGCCATCATCGGAAAGCCGGGAAAGACCAGAACGGCGAAGGTGAGGGGACCTTCGCTCGCTGCGGGTTGCGCCCGGTCGTGTGTTTGGCTGGCACGGTCGGTATTCACAATTGTGTATTTCCTGGGAGCGTCATTGGTGGCAGACAGGAAATGTAAGGGGCTTTTTGCCCCGCCGGCAATGGAGACGACGCCATGTTTGCGGCCCAGACCATCGACAGCACCGACAAGCCAGCCTTCTACCGCGAACTGGCCACCCAGTTGAAGGCGCTGCTGGAAGGCGAGAGCGACTCCGTCGCCAACGCCGCCAACACATCGGCGCTGATCTTCCAGATGGTGCCCGATCTCAACTGGGCCGGCTTCTATTTCCTGGCGTCGGACGAGGAGCTGGTGCTTGGACCGTTCCAGGGCAAGCCGGCCTGCGTGCGCATCGCCGTCGGCAAGGGCGTGTGCGGCACCGCCATCGATCTCGAAATGTCGATGCTGGTCAAGGATGTGCATGAATTTGCCGGCCACATCGCTTGCGACGCCGACTCGCGCTCGGAGCTCGTCGTGCTGCTGAGCGACAATGACGGCGTCTTCGGCCTGATCGACCTCGACAGCCCGACGCCCGGCCGCTTCGACAAGGACGACCAGGCCGGCATCGAAGCGCTGGCCGCGATCTATGTCGCGGCGAGTTCGTTCGAGGACTAGGCGAACTTCACCAGCATCAGGCTGAAGCCTCCGATGAACAGGAAGGCGCAGAAGGCGAGCGCCAGCGGGCGAAGGCCGCGCGAGCGCAGTTGCGAAATGTTGGCCTGCAGACCCATGGCGGCGAGCCCCATGGTCAGCATGATGGTGGTGGCGAACGCCATGGCCGACTTCACTTCGGCCGGCACGGCAACCAGGCTGTTCAGCGCCACGACGGCGACGAAAGCGGCGACGAACCACGGTATCGGCGGCCGCGCACCGGATTGGTCGCTTGGGCGATCGCCATTGCTCTTGCGGCGCGCCATCAGGCCGAGCGCGATCACCATCGGCGCCAGCATGGCGACGCGGGTAAGCTTGGCGACGGTGGCGATTTCGCCGGACTGGGCGCCGTTCTGGAAGCCGGCGCCGATGACCTGCGCCACCTCGTGGATCGAGGCGCCGGCCCACAGGCCGAATGCGTGCTGGTCGAGGCCGAGCACCGGCGCCAGCAGCGGAAAGCCGAGCATGGCGACGGTGCCGAACAGCGTGATCGAGGCGACGGCATAAGTGACGTCCTCGTCGCGCGCATCGGTGACGATGTTGGTGGCAACGATCGCCGAAGCGCCGCAGATCGAGGTGCCGGCGGCAATCAGCTGCGCCAGCTTGGCGTCGACGCCGATCAGCCGGCCAAGCGTGATGGTGAAGACGAAGGTGGCGCCAAGGGTGGCTGCCACGATGCCGACGCCGCCGGCGCCGATGGAGACGACCTGGCCAAGCGTCAGCTGGAAGCCGAGCAGCACGACGGCAAAGCGCAGCAGGCGCTTCTGCGAGAATGCAATGCCGGCCTTGGCATGGGCGGGCGTGCCGAGCACGTTGGAATAGATCATGCCGGCGACGACGGCGAGGATCATCGGGCTGAACAGCGCGAAGCCGGAGACATTATGGGCCGAGAAGGCCACAGCCGTGATCATCGCTACCAGCACGATCCCGGGGATGACGCCATTCCACACGGAATCGAGCCGCTTCCGGCCCACGGGCAGGTCGGCGGAAATCATGCTGATCGGAATATCGTTCGCTAGTTGGGCGGCGGCAGACAATGCAATTCTCCAGGCAAGTACCTCAGGAGAATGTCATTCCAGAATCGATCTTTCCAACGAATTGTTCTTATTGAAATGATCGATCTTTGCGAACGGTCGGCAATGCCTTCAATCTTGCCTGTGCCATGCAAACTGATGACTGGCTCGGTTATGCAGCTTGACGCTCTGCGTCTTGCACTCCAGCGTGGCGTCATGTCCATTTTCTCGCTCGCCATCGCCCAGCGACGTCGCCTCTGCACAGTGCGGAGCGGCAAGGCGCGACGACAAAGACCGGCACACTAAGTCGGTTCGTTCGTTCCAGCCCCGCCCGCGACGTCTGCCGGCGGGGTTTTCATGTCTGGAGCCTTTGCCATGTCCAATTCTTCCATCCTGTTTCGGCCGGCCCAACCGGCGGACGCTGCCGCCATCAGGGACATTGTGCGTGCCGCCTATGCCAAATGGGTGCCTCTGATCGGCCGCGAGCCGCTGCCGATGCGCGCCGACTATGACAAGGCGGTCGCCGAACATCCGTTCGATCTCGCCATCGAAAATGGCCGCATCGTCGGCATGATCGAGACCATCCTGGCCGACGATCATCTCTGGATCGAGAATGTCTGCGTCGCGCCACAGGCGCAGCGCAGGGGCATCGGCCGGCTGTTGCTGGAACGGGCGGAGCAGAAGGCGCTGGAGGCCAGCTGCTTCGAGCTGCGCCTGCTGACCAAGGGCGCCTTCATGGCCAATGTGTTGTTGTACAAACGGCATGGCTATACGATCGACCGGGAGGAGCCGTTCATGAACGGCATGACGGTCTATATGAGCAAGAAACTGGGTGATGGCCGATAACAGGGAGGATCGGATGGCAGTCAGGGTCCGGTTGAAGCCGCTCACGGGGCGGTATGCGGTTTCGCGCCTCGAAGCAAAAGACAGCATTCCCGGCTGGGCGGACGGGCCGGGCTTCGTCAGCATCACCAGGACAGAGGACGAGCTTTCGGTCGTCTGCCTGCAGGATCGGGTGCCGGACGGGGTGAAGCATGACAGGGACTGGGTCGCCCTGAAACTCCAAGGTCCCTTTGCCTTCGACGAAACCGGCATCGTCCTGTCGGTGATAAAGCCATTGTCGGAAAGCGAACTCGGCATTTTTCTGGTATCCACCTTCGATGGTGACCATCTGCTCGTCAAAGCCAAGGATGAAGCCGCGGCAAGGGGGCTTCTGGTCGCGGCGGGGCACACGCTTCTGTAGCCGTAGGCTCAATCGCCCGCCCTTGCGTTTGACATCGCTCTTGCCCCATCGTTATCCCCGATACGACGATCTGGCGATCGCCCCCATCAATTCAGAATCCCCCGAGGAGAAGCCCGTGTCACACAATCTGCAGTTCTATATCGACGGCGTGTGGGTCGATCCTGTCGTGCCCAGCACACTCGACGTCATCGACCCGTCAAACGAAGATGCTTTCGCGCAGATTTCGCTCGGCTCAAAGGCCGATGTCGACAAGGCGGTTGCGGCCGCCAAGCGCGCCTTCGAGACATTCGGCTTCACTTCGGTCGAGGAGCGCCTCGATATCCTCAACCGCATAATCGAGGTCTACAAGAAGCGCAGCGCCGATCTGGCGCTGGCCGTATCGCGCGAGATGGGCGCGCCGCGCCAGATGGCACTCGGCAGCCAGGTCGGCATTGGCCTGGCACATCTGCGGAAGATGGCCGAGGTGCTGAAGTCGTTCGAATTCCGCCACGTCAAGGGCTCGTCGCTGATCGTCAAGGAGCCGATCGGGGTCGTCGGCCTGATCACGCCGTGGAACTGGCCGCTGAACCAGATCACCTGCAAGGTCGGCCCCGCCCTTGCCGCCGGCTGCACCATGGTTCTGAAGCCCTCGGAAATCGCCCCGCTCGACGCCATCATCTTTGCCGAAATCATCGACGAGGCAGGCGTTCCCAAGGGCGCCTTCAACCTCGTCAATGGCGACGGCCCGGGCGTCGGCCAGGCGCTGTCCAGCCATCCCGATGTCGACATGATGTCGTTCACCGGTTCGACCCGCGCCGGCATCCAGGTCGCCAAGGCGGCCGCCGACACGGTCAAGCGCGTGCATCAGGAACTCGGCGGCAAGTCGGCCAACATCCTGTTTCCCGATGTCGATCTCGAAAAGGCCGTCAGCAAGGGCGTCGCCGGCTGCTTCAGCAACTCGGGCCAGTCCTGCAACGCGCCGACCCGCATGTTCGT
Organism: Mesorhizobium sp. LNJC394B00; assembly: GCF_000502555.1. Lineage (NCBI taxonomy): Bacteria > Pseudomonadati > Pseudomonadota > Alphaproteobacteria > Hyphomicrobiales > Phyllobacteriaceae > Mesorhizobium > Mesorhizobium sp. LNJC394B00. The sequence goes on along the minus strand of NZ_AYWH01000001.1, from coordinate 164,682 downwards.
GCCGCGCGACCGCCATGACGAGGCGACCGGCTACGCCAAGACGGCGGCCGAAAAATTGACCGTCGGCCCGGCCGATGCGGCCGGCACCAAGCTCGGCCCGGTGGTCAGCCAGATCCAGTTCGACAAGATCCAGGACCTGATCCAGACCGGCATAGATGAAGGCGCCACGCTGGTCGCGGGTGGACCGGGGCGTCCGGCCGAGCTCAACCGCGGCTACTATGTCCGCCCGACCGTGTTCGGCGATGTCACGCCCGATATGCGCATCGCACGCGAGGAAATCTTCGGACCGGTGCTGGCGATCATGCCTTACGACACAGTGGAAGAGGCGATCGGCACCGCCAACGACACCGTCTATGGGCTGGCGTCCTACATCCAGGCCAAGAATATCGAGAAGGCCCGCGAAGTCGCCGCCCGAATGCGCACCGGCAACGTCTACATCAACTATCCCCAATGGGACGCCGGCCTGCCCTTCGGCGGCTACAAGCAATCCGGCAACGGCCGCGAATACGCCGAATACGGGCTGGAGGATTTCCTCGAGATCAAGGGCATCGCGGGGTATAAGGCAGCGGAGTAGGGGCTACCCCTTGGGGACCGGCAACCAGCCGGTCCCGAGGCTTCAGCTCTCAAAGGTGCGGCTTCACTCTTCCCGGAAAGCTTTCTGGATCTGATCCGACAGCGGCTTCACCAGATAGGAAAGCATCGTCCGGTCGCCGGTCGGGAAGAACACTTCGGCCGGCATGCCCGGCGCCAGCGCCAGCCCGCGCAGCTTGGCGACCTCCGTTTTCGGTAGCGTCACCCGCGCCACATAGAAGGCTGCTCCGGTGCGCTCTTCGATGGTGAGATCGGCCGAGATCCGCGACAGCGTCCCGGTCAGCTCCGGCGTGGTTTGCCGATTGAACGCCGACAGGCGCAAAATCGCATTCTGGCCCATCGTCACCTGGTCGATATCCTGCGGTGCGATATGCGCTTCAACGGTCAGGTCGTCCGTCACCGGTACGATCTGCATCACCTGTTCGCCGGGCGTGATCACCCCGCCGATCGTATGCACGGCCAACTGCAGCACCACGCCATCCTGCGGGCTGCGCAGATCGATGCGCTTCAACTGGTCCTCGGCCGCCACCTTGCGTTCGACGAACTCGGAGATCTTCCCTTGGGTTTCGCGTAAGTCGGTTGCGACCTCGCTGCGAAGGTCCTGGTCGATCTGGATGATCTGCAGTTCGATCTCGGACGCCTTGCCTTTCACCTGGGCTATTCCCGCGGTCAACTGGCCATGCTCGCCTTCGAGCCGCACCGCGTCCCGTTCCAGCGCCGTCATCCGCTCGATCCCTATCAGCTTGCGACGCCAGAGCGACCGCACCCCTTCCAGCTCGATCCCTATCAGCTCGATCTCGCGGCGTTTCGCCTGCCGCTGCTCGGTCAGGCCGGCGGTCTCCTGCGTCAACTGGGCGATCCGTTCGCGCAATTGAGATCGCTGGCCGGATCGCGCCTGGTGCCGGAAATCGAACAGCGATTGTTCTCCGGCCATCGATGCGGCGACACCGGCTTCGTCGCGCCGCGATGTCAAAACGTCCGGAAAGCTGATCGTGTCCTTGCCGTCACGCTCCGCCTCCAGGCGCGCCAACCGTGCATAAAACTCATCCAGACCTTTTGAGACGATCGCCAGATTGGCGCGCGTTGTCGTCTCGTCCAGCCGCACCAGAATATCGCCCGCCTTGACCCGGTCACCCTCCCGCACCCTGATCTCGCCGACCACGCCGCCCGTCGGATGCTGAACCTTCTTTACATTGGAATCGACCACCAGCCGGCCAGCTGCGATCACCGCACCCGACATCTTGGTCACTGCCGCCAGGCCGCCAACACCTCCGACAAGCAGCAGACAGGTAGCAACGCCAGCCACGAGATAGCGGCGGACCTGCCGATGATGCAAAGCGGATCTGTCCTCGCTCATGCCGGAACGCCTCGCTCCGTGGCGGCAACGACCTTGAGCGGCGCTGCCGATCGGAAGACCTTGTTCAGCACCTCGTCCTTCGGACCGAAGGCCTGCACATGGCCATTGGCCATCACCAGCACCGTATCGACATTGGCCAGCACACTGGACCGGTGCGCGACGACGATAACGATGCCGCCGCGGTCCCTGATGCCCTGGATCGCTGCGGACAAGGCCACTTCACCCTCCGAGTCGAGATTGGAATTCGGCTCGTCCAGGATGACCAGGAACGGATCGCCATAAAGAGAGCGCGCCAGCGCGACACGCTGGCGTTGCCCCGCCGACAGCGAGGCGCCGGCTTCGCCGACCTTTGTGTCGTAACCGTCGGCCAGATGCACGACAAGATCATGCACGCCGGCGGCCTTGGCTGCCGCAAGCACCATGTCGGACGACGCATCCGGGTCGAAGCGGGCGATGTTCTGCGCGATCGTGCCGTCGAACAACTGCACATCCTGCGGCAGATAGCCGATATGTTTGCCCAACTCGTCGGCCGGCCACTGGTCAAGCGTCGCGCCGTCCAGCCGCACGGCGCCGCGCGCCGGCAGCCAGACACCTGCAAGCGTACGCACCAGCGATGATTTGCCGGAAGCACTCGGGCCGATGACCCCCAGGCCAGATCCCCTGGCCAGTGAAAAACTTGCATCCCACACCACCGGCGTCCGTTCGCCCGGCGGCGCGACACTGACATTCTCGACCGCCAGCGCGCTGACAGGGGCAGGCAGGGTCACGCCGGTTGCGCCTTCCGGCAGCGCGGACAACAGCTGCTTCAGGCGTGCCCAGCTTTGCCTCGCCGAAATGAAACCCTTCCAATGCGCTATCGCCAGTTCGATCGGAGCCAGCGCCCTGCCCATCATGATCGAGCTTGCGATCATGATGCCGCCGGTCGCCTCTTGCTTGATGACCAGATAAGCGCCGATCGCCAGCATTGCCGACTGCAACATCAATCGCAGGATCTTGGAAATCGTGCCAAGCGTTCCCGCGACATCGCTGGCTGCCGCATGGGCGTTCAAGTACTCGGCATTGACGGCAAACCACCGCTCGGCGATACGCCCGCCAAAACCCATAGCCTGCATGGCTTCGGCATTGCGCCTTGTCGCCTCGGCCAACGTGCTGCGGACGGCCGCGTGCTGTCCGGCGATCCTTGTCGGGCCGCGGGTCCGGAATTCGGCCAGAAGCGTCAGTGCAAACAGGACAACGGCGCCGGCAAGCGCGGTAACGCCGATCCAGAAATGAAAAATGAAACAGATGCCGATATAGAGCGGCATCCATGGCAGGTCGAACAAAGCGGTCGGTCCGGCACTGCCGATAAAGGATCGGACCTGATCGAGATCCCGTAGGGGTTGCAGCCCGTCGCCGGAAGGCTTGGCGCGCAGCGGCAGGCGCATCAGCGCCGAATAGACCGACGGGCTCAGCTTTGCGTCCAGCTCCTGTCCCAGCCGCACCATGAGGCGGGAGCGGATCAGCTCCAGCACTCCCTGAAACACGAACAATGTTCCCGCAAGCACCGCCAGGCCGACCAGCGTCGGCACGCTGCGACCCGGAACGACGCGGTCATAGACTTGCAACATGAAGAACGAGCCGGTCAGGGTCAGCACGTTGACGACCCCGCTCATCAGGACGATGCCCGAAAACGCACGTCGAAACGACGCCAGGATTCCGACCAGCGTAAGCGGCGTCGATGGCGTCAGCTGCATGCAGGCTCGCAATCAGGATATGGCATCTCGTCCTTCAATAGATAACTGCCTTGAGTGTGACATGGACGGGCAAGCCGGCCTGGAACTGCGCGCTGCCCCGCGCCACCAGCCAGCCGTCCGCACGCTCCAGGCGCGCAACGACCTGCAGCGTTGGTGAAGCGGTCGAGCTTGCGGGCAGGGGCAAGGAAAATTCTATCGTCTTTGAGCCGCCCTCGCTCTTGAGGCTGGTTTTGGCGGCGCGGCGTCGCCCACTGTCCTGAATGGCGGGATCCTCAAGATAGATCTCGAGATGACCTTCCGGGATAGCCTTGCCGCCCACAAAGGTGACGGCGCCGCGAATATCTGTTGCGCGAATATCTGGCGCGCGAATATCTGGCGATTGCGCTGCCGCTGCCCCGGTGGCCGCGGCGACTGCCGCAACTCCGGCGGCCATTAACACTGTGCGGCGGTCAGTCATCGCGTCCTCTCCCTTTTCACTGCGCTGGGGTATGCGGGAGGGCAGCCTGACGGCACCCCTCCCGGCAACGCGTTAGATGACAATGAAGTCTGCAGCCGAAAGATCCAGATTTGTGTTCAGGTGTGCAAACTGAACGGCCGCTCCCTGTCCGGAACCATCGGCGTCGTAAGACAATATTCCACTGTCGGTGTCGTAGATGATGCGGTCGTCGGCATCATGAGCAGCGCCGGCTGCGCTCTTGTAGAATGAGCCCAGGGCGAGGGCGCCGTCGCCGCCAACGCTGGCAAAGATGAGGTTGTCCAGCAGGATCGTATCGTCGGCGACCTTGAAGTCCTTGATCCAGTCGATATTGCCGTTCCCGAGTTCTGTCGAAAAGCGGAAATAGTCGTCGCCGGCGCCGCCGGTCAGCGTATCGGCAGCCAGCCCGCCATCCAAAAGGTCGCTGCCGCCGCCGCCATTGAGCGTATCGGCGCCCGCAACGCCCGGCTGAGCTGGTACCGGCGGGAATTCGACCGATACGTTCAGCTTGTAAGTCGAGCCCTCCGGCACGGATTCGACCCAGCCATCGCCAGGAGCGGAGTCCGACCATTCGCCCTCCACAATATAGTAGGTTCCGGTTTCCTGAACGATGAAGCTGGTGCTCGAATCGCGGCCGTTGTTGGAGCCGGGGTCGTTGCCGCCATCGTCGTTCTGGGCGACGATATTGCCATCGCTGTCCAGAACCCTGACGATGCTGTCATGGACATTGGGGTCGGCAATGCCATCGATGTCGATGGTGATGATCGTGCCGGCCGCCAGGTTGATGCTGTAATATCCGCCCAAGCCGTTTCCGGTGGCATTGACGGTGGTGTGAAGGGTGGTCGTCGAATCGAAGATGTCGGGGTCAGCCGTCAGCGAGAAGTTGTTCGAGATGTCGAAGGCGGTCGAGACCGAATTGTTGGTCGCGTCCGGTCCGAGCGTGGCGTAGCCGGTGCCCATGCCCGGGCGTGGCGGAGCATCGCCCTGATAGGCGAAATCGCCGAGCAGGGTGTCATCGCCGCCGCCGCCGTCGATCTTGTCGGCGCCGCCCTGGCCGGTCAGCACATTGGCCGCGCCATCGCCGGTCAGGTGATCGTTGAAGCCCGAGCCAGCCAGATTTTCGATCGAGATATAGGTGTCGCCGCCGGATTTGCCGCCACCCAGTTTGAGGTTTTGCCCGCTGGCCGCGTCGGCGTAGTCCGCCGTGTCGCTGCCGGCGCCGCCATTCAATATATCGGCGCCGCCACCGCCGGTCAGCGTGTCGTTGCCGGCGCCGCCGGAAAGTTTGTTGGCCTGGGCGTTGCCGATGAGATGGTCGTCGAAGAACGACCCGACAGCGTTTTCGAAGCCGACCAGGATGTCGTGCCGGATAACGGTGCCGCGCCCGACGATCTGCACCGGGCCATCGCCGTCGCCGCCATTGGCCGTGCCATTGGCAAGGTCGATCGTCACGCCGGCGGAGCTGCCTTCGTAGACGACGGTATCGATACCGGCGCCGCCATCCAGATAGTCCTGGCCGGCGCCGCCGATGATCGTGTCGTTGCCGGCTTCACCGTACAGGATGTCGCCGTCATTGCCGCCATCCAGTATGTCGTTGCCGCCGCCGCCGTTGAAATAGTCGCCGCCGCCCCGGCCCCAGAAATGATTTGCCGCCGACGTACCGATGAAACGGTCGATGCGGTCATCGGAGCCGATCAGGTTCTCGATGCTGTAGAAGGTGTCGCCCGTGGCGGTTCCGCCGCTGGCCACGTTCGTCTCGAGGTTGACGAGCAGTTGGAAGGGGCTCTCCTTGCTGAAGTCTACCGTGTCGACGCCGGCGCCGCCCCGGAATATATCGACGCCATCCTGGCCGCTCAGCGTATCGTCGCCGTCGCCGCCGTCGAGGATGTCGTTGCCTTGGCCGCCGAGGATCGTATCGTTGCCGCGGCCGCCATAGAGCGTGTCATTGCCGTCGTCGCTCTCGGTCTGGTCTGGAAGGTCGGCGACATCGATGGTGTTGTTGATGTCGCGGCTGGCGAGCGAGTCGCGGCCGCCGATGATGAGGTCATCGCCGCCCTGGCCGAAGATCGTGTCGTCGCCGGCGCCGCCGTCGAGCGTATTGTTGCCATTGTCGCCGAAGATGACGCTGGTCATCGTGTTGTCGCCGATGGTCGGTGCGGTTTCGGTGCCGCCGTCTCCAGGCTGGAGTGTCGACTCGTCGGCGTAGATGATGTGTTCGACGTTGGCGATTTTCCGGATATTCAAGTTCCGGTTCAGCAGAACGACCGTGTCATTCCCGCCATTCGCTTCCTCGCGCACGATGTCGTCGAGGGAATCGACGAAGTAGGTGTCGTCGCCGCCATTGCCGGCCATGCGGTCGCCGCCGCCGCGGCCATCCAGCACGTTGGCTCCGTCATTGCCAATCAGGACGTCGTCATAGCTGCTGCCGATGCCGTTCTCGATGTAATAGTCGGTGCCATCGGCGTTGTGCCCGGCAAAGATCGACACATTGTTGCTGTGGCCGTTGACGCTGGAGAACTGTCCGGCGCGCAAATCGAGGATCGTGCCGGCCGTCGAGCCGGAGAAGTCGATCGTGTCGGTTCCGCCGGTGTCATGGATGACAAAACCGATATCGTGCTGCATGCCCGAGGAGGTCAGCCGGTAGCCGTCCACGGCACTGCCGAAGCCGTAGACGTTGTCGCCCATGTTGAGATCGATATGCTGATAGGTGCGCACGCCGTTCTCGTCGACGGTGGAGAAAAAGCGGCGGATGACAGCCTCGATGTCGGCCATCATCGGCGTTGACGCCGACCAGCGGCTGGTTTCACCGACATCGATCCCGTCGAAATAGGACATGACGCTGTATTGCTGACGGTCGTAGGTCCAGGTCGCATTGTTCAGATAATTGATCTGTACGCCGCCTGGGCCGCTGTAATTGTAGAGCCCGGGGTGGTTCAGCCCGAACTCATGACCGAATTCATGGATGAAGGAATCGAAGACATAGCCGCCAATATCCGTCTTGTTGACCTCGGTGTCGTGGAAACGCTGGCCGATGCTGACATAGCGGTCGTTGGAATAGGCGCTGCCGTCGTCCTCTTCGCCCAGTTCGGGGCTGACAACCTGCATCCAGTCCGTTGCGCTGTTGTATGGTGCATTGTCGACGATTTCGAACTTCAACGGGGTGACACTGGCCCACATCTGCAAGGCGCCGATCGCGGCGGCCTTGTATTCGGGATGGTCATTGAGCTCGGAGACATTTATCCTCAGCGTTCCCGCCGCGATCGCCGGCGTTATCGACCGGTCCAGCGCTCCAAGGTAGGTGAGGAAGGCCCCGTAATCTTCGCTTTTGCCGTACGGGTTGTCCGGCGTCTGGTCGTTGACCCACCATTGATCGCTGGTTTGGCTTGAGTTCGGCATCCTTGGGACTCCTTGGTCTCGCAGCCGTGGCAATTACGGCTGTACGGTTTAGCAGTTGCCAACCACCGACAAGCATCGTTTGCGTTTGCCGGTCGAGCCCCGTCCCAGTGCCAACAATGCTATTGGAATCTTCACTTGTCTAGCCTCAGTTCGCGCTCGGTACATATGAAGGTTCTTGGGCGCGCTTGTACCGGCGGGTTTTGAGATACTGGTTTGGTGTTAATTGAGCTATCGCTAATCTATGGTCGTACCTCGCCCGTAGGCACGAGGGGCTGAATGCGCAAGCGTGCTTCAGGAACCCGTCCGGCGCGCGAAATGTTCATATGTCACGCGCCAGGGGTCGCTCTCCGCTCGTCTCTCCTCACCGATCCAGTGAAAGCTGGCGGCGGTGATCTCGGTGAACCGCCACCGCGCCTGCAGGCCGCGCGAGTCGGCGCCCATCTGGACGATGTCCTTGCCTTCGGCCCGCCCGATCTGGCGCGAGTAATCCTGGTTGAGCGGATCGCTCCAGATAATGTGCCAGCCACCGATCCCGGGATCGAAGACGCGCAAGGTCGTGCCATACATGGTGGACGGGGCAGGGCGCCTGGGCCTGATCCAGATGTCCTGAATGGCGCGGCCTTCGAGCACCCAGCCAAAGTGACACTCGCCATCCGATTTCTGGATTGTGCCGTCGTTGCGGTGGTGAACCGTCTCCATGTCCCAGCTGCCAATCAACCATCCATAGAGGTCCATGTCTTTCGCCCGGTCGGCTGGCGGACCTTCGGATGCGAGAGCGGTGAGAAACGTCGTCATGATTGTCTCCAGGGCAAGCCTCGCGGAAACGCTGGGCGCCACAACCCTTGCAGCGTTGCGGGCCCGGGTCTTGGGAAAAATTGCTGTAGTGCCGCGGCTGCCGACCTTCCGCGTTCGCGCCATATCGCATCTATGCACCAATGCTAATGTAGCGTCGGCGGGTACCCCAATGCCCGCCTGGCCGGCGCCTCCTCAGGCAATCTCTTGGATGAGCGGCGCCGGCCGCTGGCTTGGGCGCAACCAAACTCCTGCCGGAGAACGCCAGCTGCCCAATCGCGCAGTTCTGGAGAAGCATCGCCCGATTTCATGATCGACACGGCCAGCGCCGCCATGTCTGCAGGCGGCTTGTTGTGCGAGGTCACATAGGTGAAATAGCCGGCCATGATGAAATGACCGGCGGGACGATCTGGAGTGCCGCCAAAGCTATTGCGCGCCAGCGTTTGGGCGGGCCGGGTGCTGGAACGTCATCCTTGTCCACGAAATCGACCATTCTGCTCTGTCCAAAAGCCGGGAGAACACAATCCGAAAGGATGATCTACATTAGTTAAAATGCGGATAAATCCTTATGGGAGATGCTGTCGCTGCCCTAGTCGGTCCCTTCCGGCGGCGCCTCATCTTGCCAGCCGGCCAGCTCCGGCAGGTCGTCCAGCCAGCTTTTCTCCGTCATCAAGATTTCGCCGGCCTGTGGTGCCGCCTCAGTGGCGTTTTGAATAAGCCAGTCCATCCACTTTCGATAAGCGGCTGGGGCCAGTTCGGGCGGCAGCACCTTGGCCTTGGCCAGCATGCGTTTACGGAAGCTGAGCTGCCTGCGCAGTTTGGTCGTCGTGAATTTTGTCGCCTTGCCCTGGTATTCCACCGTCCAGCGCCCATCGCCGTGGCTGGTCAGCCTGTCGATGGCAAAACCGGCATCGACCGGCCTGTCCCGCCAGGGAAGCTCGATGGCGTTCCGCCTCAGATCGAGAGCCCATCGCCTATAGTCCGCCCCGGCACGCTGCGGCGGCAGAACGCCGGCCTGTTCGAGGATTTTCCTGCGAAAGGTAGGCTGCTTCTTGATCTGGCCGGTTGTCAGCTCGATGCGATGCCCACGGAACTCGACATGCCAGCGGATTCTCCCGTTGCCGACATATTTTGCCAGCCTGTCGATGGCGAACTCGTCGTCGGACAACTCCACGCATCCCTGGCGGATGCGTCGAGGATGTACTGGCTGTCAGTGGGCATGACGTGCCTTGGCTGGGGAACCTGGATTCGAACCAGGACTAACGGAGTCAGAGTCCGTGGGTCTACCGTTAACCTATTCCCCAGCAGGCGCTGTCGCGCTGGTGGGCCGCCGAAGCAGCCGCGCGTGCCTTGTAGCCGCCGCCGGAAAATAGTCAAGCCTAAGCTGCGTTTCAATCACAGCGTTTCATAGGGGCAATTACGCCCGGGTGGCGCGCCGCACCCAATGATCCTCAGCTCTCCGTCCGGCTGTATTGCGAATGCTCGAAGAACAGCACCACGCCAAGCGCAATCAGCAGCGGGATGATCAGGTAGAACAGCCGGAACACCAGAAGTGCCGCCAGCACGCCGACCGGGTCCATATCAGACAGGCCGGCGAGGAACACGACCTCGAACACGCCGAGCCCGCCCGGCGCATGCGAGATCTGCGCCACCGAGAACGAGACCAGGAACACGCCGAGGATGACGAAATAGCCGGGATTGCCGGCAACGGGCAGGGCAAAGAAGATGATCGCCGCCGCCGCCAGAAGCTCGATCGGGCCGATCAGCAATTGCCGCGCCACGATCGGCAGCGCCGGGTAGTGCAGCTGGAAGCCGGCGATTCTCAGCGGCTTCAGGTGCAGCCAGCTGCCGAAAATGTAGGCGCCGACTAGGATGAGCAAAGCGATGCCGGCGGCGATCGCCAAGCCGTGGTGCGGGGCGCCGGAAAAGCGGTCGATGATTGCAGGCTCGAACACCAGCACCAGGCCGCCGACCAGAATGCTGGAGAGCACGAAGGTGATCCAGCAGATCGCCACCAGAATGCCGACGTCCTGGCCGGTCAGCCCCCTGGTGCCGTAGGCGCGGTAGCGGATCACGGCGCCCGAAAACACCGAGCCGCCGATGTTGTGCGACAGCGCGTAAGTGGTGAAGGAGCAGAAGGTGACGAACAGCCACGACACTCGTCTGCCGATATGCAAGAGCGCGATGTGGTCGTAGCCGGCGAGCGAGGCATAGGCGACCACCGAGCTCAGTGCCGCAAGCACCCAGCCGCGCGTCGGGATGGCCGATATGCCGTCCCAGACATCGTCGAGCGAGATGCCGCGCAACTCATGCCACAGCAACAGCAGCGACCCGATGACCGCCGCGATGCCGATGACCGGCCACAGATAGCGCCTCCAGTTCATGGAGTTGTCGTCATGCGTTGCTGCCCATCGCCCAAGCGGGCGTGAAAACGTCCGCGATTCACCAATATTCCCCCTCATTTCAGAAATGCCTCATTGAAGCCGGCTATTCAACCGGCAAGGGTGAGCAGCCGGTTCGCCAACGGCGAATTCGTCGTGCCAGTGGCAAGATGAAAAGGCTAGCGAACGCCGGGACGCTGCAAAGCAGCGGGGACGTGGCAGGACGCAGCCGGCAAAATTTGGCCCCTTGCTCTTGGTGATCCGGTCCGGCGCTGCTACTCTGGCGGCAACTTAAAATTTTTAAGCGCCTGCTGCGTCCGGTTTTCCGGTTCGCGCGGCGCCGGAAGGAACTGAAGTGGAAGACCACGACACCGGCGCTGGCGCGCCGGAAGTGGGCGTGTCCAGGGCTTCGCCGCCGTCAGGCGGGCCAAGCCCATCCGCCGGGCGGCCCCGCCAGGCGGGGCCTCAGTCCGGTAACGGACAGGCCGGCGAAGCCCAGCATCAGCGAGGCAAGGCGAGAAAGCGGCGCAAGCGCCGGCGTGGGCGCAAGGTTTTTGCGCGCGACGACAGCCCTCTCGCAACGGCCGAAGCGGTTAGTGCGCCGGCCTCAGTCGGCCCGGCCGCTCCAGCGCCGGTGCCTTTGCCCTCGGCGCCACAATCCCGACCGGAACAGCCAATGCATCGTCCGCCGATGCAGGAACTGCCGGTGTTTGCCGCGCTCGATCTCGGCACCAACAATTGCCGGCTTTTGGTCGCGGTGCCGCAGCGCCATGGCCAGTTCCGCGTCATCGACGCCTTCTCGCGCATCGTCAGGCTGGGCGAGGGGCTGACGGCGAATGGGCACCTGAGCCAGGCGGCGATGGACCGCGCCGTCGAGGCGCTGAAGATCTGCGGCGACAAATTGCGCAACCGCAAGATCCGCAAGGCACGGCTGATCGCCACCGAGGCCTGCCGCACCGCCGACAATGGCGTGGAATTCCTGCAGCGCGTCGAACGAGAGGCGGGGTTGAAGCTGGAAATCATCGATCGCCAGACCGAGGCGCGGCTTGCTGTATCCGGCTGCGGCTCGCTGGTCGAGCGCGACACGCAAGGCGTGGTGCTGTTCGACATTGGCGGTGGCTCGTCCGAAATCGCGCTGATCGACCTCACCGGCCAGCGCTCGCCACGGCTTGCCAACCACATCGTGTCGTGGACGTCGCTGCCGGTCGGCGTCGTCTCGCTGGCCGAGCGTTTTGGCGGCCGCACGGTGACGCGCGAGATCTTTGCCGCGATGGTCGACGATGTCGCGGTGCGGCTAAAATCCTTCGACGGCCGCGACCGGTTGAGCCACGTGCTGACCAGCCCGAAATTCCATCTGCTGGGCACATCAGGCACGGTGACGACGCTGGCCGGCGTCCATCTCGACCTCGAACGCTACGATCGCCGCCGCGTCGATGGGCTGTGGATGGACCGCGACAGCGTCGACCGCATGGTCGAAAAACTGGTCGGCTGGGACTTCCAGCAGCGCTGCGCCAACCCGTGCATCGGCGCCGACCGTGCCGATCTTGTGCTGGCTGGCTGTGCTATTCTTGAAGCGATCCGAGCGGTGTGGCCGTCGGAGCGGCTGCGCGTCGCCGACCGGGGCTTACGCGAAGGCATTTTGAGCGAGCTGATGGCCGATGACGGCGTCTGGCGCAACAGTGGGCGGGGCCGACAGTGACCAAGAAGCCGGAAAAGCCGGGCTCCGCCAGCATTCGCGTCCTCAAAACACGAATCAAGAAGAAGTCGGGCCTCAAAGAATCGTCGCGCCGCTGGCTGCAGCGCCACATTAACGATCCCTATGTCCAGAGGTCAAAAGCCGACGGCTATCGCTCGCGCGCGGCCTACAAGCTGATCGAGATCGATGACAAGCATCATCTGCTGAAACCCGGCATGAAGGTCATCGATCTCGGTGCGGCCCCCGGCGGCTGGTGCCAGGTGGCGGCCGCGAGGACGAAATCGACGGCTGATAATCCACATGTCATCGGCATCGACTATCTCGAAATGGATGCGGTGCCGGGTGCGCCGGTGCTGCTGATGGATTTCCTCGACCCGGAAGCGCCGCAAAAGCTCGCCGAGGCGCTGGGCGGCGACCCCGATATCGTGTTGTCCGACATGGCCGCGCCGACCACCGGCCACAAGCGAACCGACCACATCCGCACCATGCATCTGTGCGAGGTGGCCGCCGATTTCGCGCTGTCGGTGCTGAAGCCGGGCGGGCACTTTTTGGCCAAGACGTTTCAAGGCGGCGCCGAAAACGAGCTGCTGTCGATGCTCAAGAAGAACTTCCGCTCGGTGCACCACGTGAAGCCGCCGGCGTCGCGGGATGAGTCGGTGGAACTGTATTTGCTGGCGAAGGATTTTAAGGGCAGAGAGCCACCAGTGGCATCGTCATCCTAGGGCGAAGCAAGGAGCGAAGCGACGCAGCGCAGACCCTAGGATCCATGCCGTGACGTTAACGCGTTGAAACGCTGCAGAATTCTGTGCCGCTGCATCCTTCGATCAAGATCACGGCATGGATCCTAGGGTCTGCGCGACGCTTTGAGTCGCTTCGCCCTAGGATGAACGAAGTGATGAGGGGCGCTCGCCCCTTACTTCCCAGCCGTGCTCACCGGCTCCAGCGTCTTCGGCGTCGTCAGCCGGCCGTGGCCCGACACCGCATTGCCGGCATCCGGTGCCAGCCGCATGAACGATACCGACGCCGCCGCTGACACTGCCGCCACGATGAAGAAGGCAATGTGGAAATCGCCGAGCATCAGCGGGCCGCCATGGATCGAGGTCGAGACTTCCAGGATGCCGCCGGCCAGCGCCACGCCGAGCGCGATCGACAGTTGCTGGAACACCGCCGTGATCGGCGTTGCCTTGCTGGTGTCTTCAGCCGTCACCTCGGCATAGGAGAGCGCGTTGACGCCGGTGAAGAACATCGAGCGGATAAACCCGCCGACCAGCAATATCGCCAGCATCAGCGCGTAAGGCGTCTCCGGCGTGAACAGGCCGTATATGGCGATCGATGCCGCGGCGATCAGCGAGCCCCAGATCAGCACCCGGCGGAAGCCGGCGAGCCGGAAGATCAGCGCGGTGACGAATTTCATGCCGATGGCGCCGATGGCCGAGACGAAGGTGATCATGCCCGACTGGAACGGCGTCAGCCCGAAGCCGATCTGGAACATCAGGGGCAACAGGAACGGCACCGCGCCGATGCCGATGCGAAACAGCGAGCCGCCGAGCACCGAGGAGCGGAACACCTGGTTGCGGAACAGTTCCAGCGCCAGCAGCGGGTTCTTGGCGCGCCGCGCATGCAGCAGATAGAGCACGCCGGAAATCAGCCCGACCGCCACGGTGATGAGGCCGGTCGCCGGCGGCAGATAGGGCAGGCTGACCACCGACAGGCCGAAGACGACGCCGGAGGCCGCCAGCCCGCTCAGCACGAAACCGACGAAATCGAGCGGCGGCGTCTCCATCGAGTCGGTTTGCGGCAGGAAGCGCGTCGCCAGCCAGATGCCGATCAGGCCGATCGGCACGTTGATCAGAAAGATCCAGTGCCAGGTGAAATAGGTGGTGATGAAGCCGCCGATCGGTGGTCCCACAAGCGGGCCGACCAGCGCCGGCACCGTGAGCCACGACATGGCGGCAACCAGCTCGCTCTTCGGCGTCGCGCGCACCAGGACCAGGCGGCCGACCGGCGTCATCATGGCGCCGCCTATGCCTTGCAGGAAGCGCGAGACGACAAAGGCCGGCAGCGAGTTGGAGACGGCGCAGCAGACCGAGCCGACGATGAACACGCCGATCGCGGCGCGAAAAATGGTCTTGGCGCCGAACCGGTCGGCCATCCAGCCGCTGATCGGAATGAAGATGGCCAGCGACACCAGATAGGCGGTCAGCGCCAGCTTGAGCGCGATCGGGCTGGTGTGGATGTCGACGGCGATCGCCGGCAGCGATGTCGCAATGACGGTCGAATCCATGTTTTCCATGAACAAGGCGACCGCCAGAATGAGCGGAATGATGCGGTTCAACGAACGCGTCCGAACTGGTCTAAATGTGCCTGCCGGCCAATCCAGGCAATGAAAAGGCGGGCAAGCCGATACAAACGGGCGGTTATCACGCCTCAGGCGCGATGTCGCATTAATTTGCTGTCATTTTTGTGCGACCGTGGGCGGACAAGAGGCATCGCTGCGTTTCGCCACATTGAATGAACTTGCGAAAATTGACCGGGTTCACTATGCTGTAGTGAATATAACTACTATCTGGACAATGTCATGGAAGAAGCCGTTTCCGCAGCCGACGCCAACCGCAAATTCTCGCTCCTCCTGCGCGGTGTCCGCGAAGGACAGAGCTATGTCGTGACCAGCCATGGGCGCCCCGTGGCGCGGATCGTGCCTGCAGGGCAGCCCGACCCTGCGGCGTCTCGTTCGCGCACAGCGCTGCTGTCGCGCCTCGAACGCCAGCCTGTTGTAGAAGCCGGGCGCTGGAGCCGCGACGAGCTTTACGAGGACGAGCGGTGAAGGTCGCGCTCGATACCAACATCCTTGTTTATGCCGAGGGGATCAACGGAGCCGAGAAGCGCGACATCGTTTTCGGCCTGCTGCACGACATTGCGCAAGAGGCAGCCGTCATTCCAGTCCAAGTGCTCGGCGAATTGTTCACCGTTCTCACACGCAAGGCCGGACGATCACGTGCACAAGCGCGCGACGCCCTGTTGAGCTGGCGCGACGCGTTTCCGGTTGTCGGCACGACGCCGGAGGTGATGACGGTCGCGGCTGATCTTGCGACCGATCACCATTTCGGCATCTGGGATGCGACCATCCTGTCTGTTGCCTCGCAAACCGGTTGCCGGCTGCTGCTGTCGGAAGATCTGCAGGACGGCTTCACCTGGGGCGGCGTAACGGTCGTCAATCCTTTCGCGTCACCGCGCCATGTCTTGCTCGATGCCCTGTTGGGCAAGTCCGCCGAATAGGCCACGACCGGCTTTTCAACCACGCCGCGACGTGTTACCAGCCAGCGCCAATCCTGAAAGGGAAGAAACGAGTCGGCGCTGTCCATTTCGGTCCAGCGCTTTTTTGTATTCTCCCGGCGCTTTTCGTATCCGAGGACTGGCCATGGCAAAAATCATCGAAACGTCCACCGGCGCGCTGGCGCTGACCTTTGACGACGTGCTGTTGCAGCCCGGTCATTCCGAGGTCATGCCCGGTGAGACCGACATCCGCACCCGCATCGCCACCGACATCGACCTCAACGTGCCGATCCTGTCGGCCGCCATGGACACCGTCACCGAGGCGAGGCTCGCCATCGCCATGGCGCAGGCCGGCGGCATCGGCGTCATCCACCGCAATTTCTCGCCGGCCGAACAGGCCGAGCAGGTGCGTCAGGTCAAGAAGTTCGAATCGGGCATGGTCATCAATCCGGTCACCATCGGCCCCGACGCCACGCTCGCGGACGCGCTGGCGCTGATGCGCACCTATTCCATCTCGGGCATTCCGGTGGTCGAGAATGGCGGCAGCGGCGGCCAGAAGATCGGCCGCCTGGTCGGCATCCTGACCAACCGCGACGTGCGCTTCGCCTCCGATNGCGGCAGCGGCGGCCAGAAGATCGGCCGCCTGGTCGGCATCCTGACCAACCGCGACGTGCGCTTCGCCTCCGATCCGGGGCAGAAAGTCTACGAATTGATGACCCGTGAGAACCTGATCACGGTCAAGGAGAATGTCGACCAGGACGAGGCCAAGCGGCTGCTGCATCAGCACCGCATCGAAAAGCTCGTCGTCGTGGACAAGTCCGGCAATTGCGTCGGCCTGATCACCGTCAAGGACATCGAGAAGTCGCAGCTCAACCCGCACGCCACCAAGGATGCGCAGGGGCGCCTGCGGGCGGCGGCAGCCACCAGCGTCGGCGATGACGGCTTCGAGCGCGCCGAGCGGTTGATCGATGCCGGTGTCGACCTCCTGGTCATCGACACCGCGCATGGCCATTCGCAGCGCGTGCTCGATGCGGTGACGCGGGCCAAGAAGCTTTCCAATTCCGTCCGCATCCTGGCCGGCAACGTCGCCACCGCCGAAGGCACGCAGGCGCTGATCGACGCCGGCGCCGATGCCGTCAAGGTCGGCATCGGCCCGGGCTCGATCTGCACCACGCGCATCGTCGCCGGCGTCGGCGTGCCGCAGCTTTCGGCGATCATGTCGGCGGTCGAGACGGCGCATAGATCAGGCGTGTCGGTCGTCGCCGACGGCGGCATCAAATATTCGGGTGACCTGGCCAAGGCGCTTGCCGCCGGCGCCAGTGCGGCCATGATCGGTTCGCTGCTGGCCGGCACCGACGAAAGCCCGGGCGAGGTCTATCTGCATCAGGGCCGCTCCTTCAAGGCCTATCGCGGCATGGGCTCTGTCGGCGCCATGGCGCGCGGCTCGGCCGATCGCTACTTCCAGGCCGAGGTTCGCGACACGCTGAAACTGGTCCCGGAAGGCATTGAAGGGCAGGTGCCCTACAAGGGACCTGTGTCTGGCGTGCTGCACCAGCTTGCGGGCGGGCTAAAAGCCGCTATGGGTTATGTCGGTGGCCGCGACCTTGCCGATTTTCGCGAACGCGCCACCTTTGTGCGCATATCCAACGCCGGACTTCGTGAAAGCCACGCCCATGACGTCACGATTACCCGCGAAAGCCCGAACTATCCTGGCGGAGCCTGACCGGCAGCCAGAGCGGTACATGCTCTGGCGCCACCAGGCGACGATCGTGCTGCGGCTGGCGCGCCATGCCGGCGCGCTGTGCTTTGCCGCCGCGGCGGTTTTCATCATCATGACGCTGCTGGAATTCTTCTATTTCCGCCGGCTGAGCGGTGGCCTGCCGTCGCTCGACGTGCGCCTTGGCGGGTTCACGCCCGACGAGGGCATGGCCTGGCTGACGGCACTCGGCCGGCGCGGCAGCGAGATCATCCTGGTCTGGCACTATTTGACTTTCGACCTTCTCTTCCCGGCGCTGCTGTCGCTGACCATGGTCAGCCTGATCCTGGCAACCGGGCGGCGGCTGAAGAGTTTTCGTGCCATGCCGGTGCAGCTTCAGGCACTGTTCGCGCTGGTCATCGTGCTGCCCTACACGTGCGCCGACTACGCCCAGAACATTGCGGTGGCGCGGCTTCTGTCCGATGCGCTGTCGGCCAACCCGGATTCTCTGTCTTTCGCCTCGTCGCTGATCGTCACCAAATTCGCGCTGCTGGCGATCCCCGTCATCGTCATCGCGTTTTTGATCCTTGCCGCCCAGCGGCGTCCACAGGCATGAACGACAGAGCAGGGGCAACGCCATGAGCCAGACCGCGATTTTCTGGCCGATGCTGGCGCAGGTGTTGCTCGTCTATATCGTCTATGTCGTGATGGGCCGGCGCCGCTACGGCGCGGTCAAATCGGGCGAGGCCAAGGTCGGTCAATACAAGGTGCGCACGACCGAGCCCGGGTCGAGCGTCACGGTTGCCAACAATCTCATCAACCAGTTCGAACTGCCGGTGCTGTTCTATGTGCTGTGCCTGGCGCTGCACGCGACCAATGGCGTCAATTATCTGACCCTGGCCTTGATGTGGATTTTCGTGATTTCCCGCTATGGCCACGCCTGGGTCCACCTCACCAGCAACAATCTGCGGTTTCGCAGCCGCGCCTTCTACGTCGGCGCGATCATTCTCTTGCTGGCATGGATCTGGTTCGCGCTACACCTGCTCGGAGCGGTGTAGGGCAGTCGTTTACCCTCCCCCTTGTGGGGAGGGTCGCTCCGCGCAGCGGAGCGGGGTGGGGGTCTACAAATCGAACACCGCGATCTTGCGCTTGTCGAACTTGATGCCGATTTCGCCGCGCACCAGCTTCAGTGCGGCTTCGCCGAACACGGCGCGTCGCCAGCCCTGCAGGGCCGGCACGTCGGCATCCTCGCCCTCGGCGGCGATGCGGTCGATGTCGTCGCTGGACGCCAGCACTTTCGAGGCGACGCCTTCCTTCTCGGCGACGATCCGCAACAGAACCTTCAGCAGCTCGGAGGCGGCATTGGAGCCCTCGGGCGGCTGAAAGCTCTTGGGCAGCTTCGGCATCTCTTCGCGGGGCAAAGCGAGCGCCGTGTTGACCGCGCCAAGCAATGCGGTAGCCGTCGACGAACGCTCCCAGCCTTTCGGCGTCGTGCGCAGCTTGCCCAACGCTGCCGCATCGCGCGGCGCCTGCTGGGCGACCTCGTATATGGCGTCGTCCTTGAGCACCCGGCCGCGCGGCACGTCACGCTCGCGCGCCTCGCGTTCGCGCCATGCCGCCACCGTCTGCACGATCGCCAGCTCCTGCGGCTTGCGCAGCCGCATCTTCAGCCGCTTCCAAGCGTCTTCGGGGTGCGGATCGTAGGTCTCGCGCGAAGTCAGCACCTCCATTTCCTCGTTTAGCCAATGGGCGCGGTTTTCCCGCTCCAGTTCGGCGCTGAGATGCTTGTAGACGTCGATCAGATGGGTGACGTCGGCCAAGGCATAGTCGAGTTGCTTGTCCGACAGCGGCCGG
This sequence comes from Mesorhizobium sp. LNJC394B00, assembly GCF_000502555.1. Classification (NCBI taxonomy): domain Bacteria; kingdom Pseudomonadati; phylum Pseudomonadota; class Alphaproteobacteria; order Hyphomicrobiales; family Phyllobacteriaceae; genus Mesorhizobium; species Mesorhizobium sp. LNJC394B00. The sequence goes on along the minus strand of NZ_AYWH01000001.1, from coordinate 145,438 downwards.
TGGCGCCAGTCGGTGAAACGCGAGGATTTGTCGAGCCGTGCGCCGGTGATGCGCTGCACCAGCTGATCGTAGGAGACGCTGTCGCCGAAGCCGCAGACCATGGCCGCGACCTGGGTGTCGAACACCGGATGGGGCACCAGATCGCCGAGATGGACGATGATTTCAATGTCCTGGCGCGCGGCATGGAAAACCTTGACCACCGCCTCATTGGCCATCAGCCGGAAGAACGGGGCGAGGTTGATGTCGGGCGCCAGCGGGTCGATCAGCGCGGTGACGCCGGGCGCCGCCATCTGGATCAGGCACAGAATCGGCCAGAATGTCGTTTCGCGGATGAATTCGGTGTCGACGGTGACGAAATCCGACTTTTCAAAAGCGGCGAGAACGGACTCGAGCTCATTTTGGGTGGTGATGACGTGCATCAAATCGCTTTTTAGTAACGGGTAAGGTTCTCTTTCAATTTCAGCCATGGGCGCTTTCGTCAAGCCGCCCTTCGGTCAAGTATCAGCCGATCCGTCGGAATCGCCATTTCTGCGCGCCAGCCGCGCGAAGACGGTTGATGTGCGCAGCAGCGCCGTGAAGCGGCTGCGCTTGCCCGCCGGCACGCTGCCGCGCACCTGCATGCGGTAGAGAATGACGGCGATGAGGGTGGCGTAGACGACTGCGCTGAAGACAAACAGGGCGCCCGGTCCGAAATGTTGCATCACTGCGGACGCCGCGAAGGGGCCACCAATGGCGCCGAAGGAATAGAACAGCATCAAGGCGGCGTTGATCAGCACGAACTCGCCCTTGTCGGCGCGGTCGTTGGAATGCGCCGCCGATAGCGAATAGAGCGGCATGGCGAAGCTGCCGAAGATGAAGACGATGATCAAATTGAGGGTCGGATCGGCGCCGGCGACGAAGACCAGCGCCAGCGCCGCGAACATGGCGCCGCATGTCGTGGCCAAAAGCACCGCGCGCCGATCCCAGCGGTCGGAGAGGTAGCCCAGCGGATACTGGATGAGGGCGCCGCCGAAGATGCCGACGCTGACGAAGGTGACGACATCGGCCACCGACATGCCGATCTGCTCGGCATAGACCGGCGACAGCGTGCGGAACGCGCTGTTGGTGACGCCGACGCAGATGCAGCCGAAGCAGCCGAGCGGCGAAATCCGCCAGACGCGGGCGAGATCGAGCTTGACGTCTTCCGGCGGCGTCGGGTTGGAGCGGTCGCCGAGCGACACCGGAACCAGCGACAGCGTGATCATCATCGACATGATGGCGAAGATGGCAAAGCCGCCGGGGCCGAAGATCGGGATCAGGAACTGCGCGCCGGTCACCGAGCCGATATCGACCATGCGGTAGATGGCCAGCACGCGCGCACGATCCTTGTTTTCGACGCCGGAGTTCAGCCAGGCTTCCATGACGGTGAACAGACCGGCAAAGCAGAAACCGCCGGCAAAGCGCACCGCGCACCACATCACCGGATCGATGATCAGCACCAGGAGCAGCGTACTGGCCGCGGCGATGGCGGCGAGCGCTGAAAACGTCCGGACATGGCCGACTGCCTTGAGGATGCGGGTGACTGCGAGGCAACCAAGCAGGAAGCCGGCGAAATAGAACGTGCCCATCAGGCCGATGTCGGAGGCCGAAAACCCTTCCTGCGCGCCGCGCAACGCGATCAGCGTGCCCTGCAGCCCGTTGCCGCCAAGCAGGATGCCGGCGGCGATGAGGAGCGGGATCAGCGGGCGGATGGAGGACATACGGAACCGTTGCCTAGAGCATGATCCCGAAAAGTGGGAACCGGTTTTCGGAAAAGATCATGCTTCGAGAAAGAGTTGGATGAGTGTGACGATCGACGAAACGTCATACTCGTCCAGGTGGCTCCACAGTTCTGAACCATCGGTGTGGCCAATGCCAGTGGCTTGTCCCGCCGCCAACAGGTGTGTGGCTTCAAGTGCGGCCGTTCAAGCTCCGTCGGCCCTCGCCAAAGCTTCGCTCGCCGGCGCAGGCTTGCCCCGGGACGCCCTTCGGCCAAGCGAGCCGGCAGTCAGCAGGCTGAGGATGATGAAGGGGATGCCGATACCGAAGGCCGAGCGAATGCCCCAATGGTCGGAGACGAAGCCGAGCAATGGCGGGCCGAGCAGGAAGGCGACGAAGGAGATCTGCGACAGCGCCGCGACATTGATTGCCGCGGAGCGGTCCGTGCGTTGGGCAGCCGCCGAGATCGCCAGCGGAAAGATCGCGCTGCTGCCAATGCCAAGTAGCGCAAAGCCCAGCATCGATACAAGCGGGGCAGGCGAGAAGAAGACGAGCAGCACGCCGACCGCCATCGTCGCCAGCAGCACCCGCGCCACGCCGCTCGGCGAGTGGCGGTCGACAAAGGAGTCGGCAAAGAAGCGCGTGGCCGCTTGCGAGAATGCAAACAGCGCCACCGTGAAACCGGCGACGAAAGGGCCCGCATCGAACACGGTGCGCATGTAGATTGCCGACCAGTCGATGCTGGCGCCTTCCATCAGCATCGCCGACAGCGTCACCGCGACGAGGACGAGGATAGGCAGCGTCGGCCGCGCCAGCCTTGCCGCCGTCTCGTCATTGCCGGCGAAGCGGCTCGGCGCCGGTTCGTAACCGCCGAGAAACAGCGCTATTCCTGTCGCCACCATCGGTACGACAATGGCCAGGTGCAGTTGCGGCGATATGCCGAGATGCGCAAGCGCGGCGCCGAACAGGCCGGCGCCGAAAAAGCCAATGCTCCAGAACGAATGCGCCCGGTTCATGATCCGGCGCTTGAGCAGGAATTCGGTTCTGTCGGCCTCGACGTTGAGAATGATCTCGACGCTGCCGATCATCAGGCCGACCGGAAACAGCATCAGGAACAGCGCAAGCGGCCCAGGCGCATGCACGGCAATGGCAAAGACAACCGACAAGAGCGGCACCAGCCCGAGCAGCGCGCGGCGGAAGCCGACGCGCTCCAGGATCGGCGCCGCCAGCGTCAGCGCGGTCAAGGTGCCGATCGGCGTCCCGATCAGGCTGAGCCCGAGCGTGCCGTCTCCTATGCCCATGGCATGCTTGATGTCGGGCAGCCGCGGGAAGATTTGGCCCATGGCGAACGAATAGATCGCAAAGCCGGCGTAGACCCGGTGTTGCGGAGCGAGGCGGAGGCCAAAGGTCATGACGATGCTTTCGGGGGAGAGAGCCGGCGATTGTCGTTGATATTCTCTTATCTTGCACAAACAGGCAAATCGTGCAAGAACGTGCACAAAGAAAGCAGGATCATGCAATGCTGACCGATGAGCGGCATCAAATCATTCGCGATCGCCTCGCCGTCGAGGGAAGGGTGCTGGCCGGCGAGCTGGCAAGCCGCTTCGGCGTTTCGGAGGACACGGTTCGCCGCGACCTCAGGGAACTCGCCAAGGCCGGGCAATGCCGCCGCGTCTATGGCGGTGCGGTCGCGCCCGCACCCTTCGCATCGACACCAGTCGGCCTGCGCGCCGGCCATGCGGTCGAAGAAAAGACGCGGCTGGCCCGCGCGACCGTGGCATTGCTTTCGGGCGGACAGACCCTGTTCATCGACAGCGGCTCGACCAATGCCGCGATCGCCAGGGCCATTCCGCGCGACCTCGAACTGACCGTCGCCACCAATTCCCTCGAAATCGCCTCTGTCCTGTCAGACCACGCTTTGGTCGAACTGATTGTGCTGGGCGGCCGGTTCGACCGCCACCTCGGCGCCTGCGTCGGCGCCGACACGCTTGCCGCCGTCGCGCAACTTGGCGCGGATCTGTTTGTTCTCGGCTCCTGCGGCCTCGATGCGTCGCGCGGCGTCACGGCCTTCGATTCGGCTGAGGCCGAGGTAAAGCGGGCCATGGCCAAGAACAGCGCAGGCATCGTCATCGCTGTAACCAACGACAAGCTGGCCACAGCCGCACCCTACCGGGTCGCCAGGCCAGAGGCGATCCGCCATCTCGTGGTCGAAAAGACCGCGCCGGCCGCGATCCTCGCCGACTTCGAGCGTCAGGGCGCCGAAATCCACTTCGCCTGAACAATGGGCCTGCGCCGGATCACCCGGCTTGCCTTGACAAATCGGGCCTCCCATGCGCTTTTCGCGCAAATTTTGGACCGGGCTTTGACGCTCGGCCCACAACCCAGCACCCCGGACTTTTGACATGACAATGCATCGTTACCGCAGCCACACCTGTGCCCAGTTGAGAAAGAGCGATGTCGGCTCTTCGGTTCGCCTGTCGGGCTGGGTGCATCGCGTGCGCGATCATGGCGGCCTGCTGTTCATCGATCTGCGCGACCATTACGGCCTGACCCAGATCGTCGCCGATCCGGATTCGCCCGCCTTCAAGGTGGCCGAGACGCTGCGTGGCGAATGGGTGATCCGCGTCGACGGCGAGGTCAAGGCGCGCCTGCCGGACACCACCAACGCCAACCTGCCGACCGGCGAGATCGAGATTTTTGCGCGCGAGATCGAGGTGCTGTCGGCAGCCAAGGAATTGCCGCTGCCGGTGTTCGGCGAGCCCGACTATCCCGAAGACATCCGCCTGAAGTACCGTTTCCTCGACCTGCGCCGCGAGACGCTGCACAGGAACATCGTGGCGCGCACGAAAATCATCGCCGAGATGCGCAAGCGTATGACCGATGTCGGCTTCACCGAATTCTCGACGCCGATCCTGACGGCCTCGTCGCCGGAAGGTGCGCGCGACTTCCTGGTGCCGTCGCGCATCCATCCCGGCACCTTTTACGCGCTGCCGCAGGCGCCGCAACAGTACAAGCAGCTGATCATGGTCTCCGGCTTCGACCGCTATTTCCAGATCGCGCCCTGCTTCCGCGACGAGGACCCGCGCGCCGACCGTCTGCCCGGCGAATTCTACCAGCTCGACCTCGAAATGAGCTTCGTCGAGCAGGACGACGTGCTGTCGACCATGGAACCGGTGATGCGCGGCGTCTTCGAGACCTTCGCCAACGGCAAGCCGGTGACGCAGACATTCCAGCGCATCCCGTACGATGTCGCGATGCGCAAATATGGCTCCGACAAGCCGGACCTGCGCAACCCGATCGAGATGCAGGCCGTCTCCGACCATTTTCGCGATTCCGGCTTCAAGGTCTTCGCCAACATCCTGGCCAACGATCCGAAGGCCGAAGTGTGGGGCATTCCGGCCAAGACCGGCGGCAGCCGCGCCTTCTGCGACCGCATGAACTCGTGGGCGCAGGGCGAGGGCCAGCCGGGACTGGGTTACATCTTCTGGCGCAAGGAAGGCGACAAGCTTGAAGGCGCCGGTCCATTGGCCAAGAACATCGGCGAGGAGCGCACCGAGGCGATCCGTCAGCAGCTCGGCCTTGCCGATGGCGACGCCGCCTTCTTCGTCGCCGGCGATCCGAAGAAGTTCGTTACCTTCGCCGGTGCCGCGCGTACGCGTGCCGGCGAGGAGCTGAACCTTGTCGACCGCGAGCGTTTTGAACTGTGCTGGATTATCGACTTCCCCTTCTATGAATGGGACGAGGAGGCGAAAGCGATCGATTTTGCCCACAACCCGTTCTCGATGCCGCAAGGTGGTATGGAAGCTCTGACGACCAAGGATCCGCTGGAAATCAAGGCCTTCCAGTACGACATGGTTTGCAACGGCTTCGAGATCGCCTCGGGCGGCATCCGCAACCATCTGCCCGAAACCATGGTCAAGGCATTCGAGATACGCGGCCTCGACCGCCAGACCGTCGAGGAGCGTTTCGGCGGCCTCTATCGCGCCTTCCAGTATGGCGCGCCGCCGCATGGCGGCATGGCGGCCGGCGTCGACCGTGTCGTCATGCTGCTGGTCGGCGCCAAGAACCTGCGCGAGATCACCATGTTCCCGATGAACCAGCAGGCCTACGATTTGTTGATGAACGCGCCTTCGGAAGCCTCGCCGCAGCAGTTGCGTGATCTGTCGCTGCGTGTCGCGGCAGTGAAGACGGGCTGACAGCAGCGTTGCAGCTGCCCTTTCTCCCCGTCTCTATACGGGGAGAAATGTCCGGCAGGACAATGAGGGGCAGCACGCATGCAGGCGATTGGCGAACGGCCTTAGCAGTTGGCGCCTTCTGACAACCGGTTCAGCATCGAACTACAATTTGCAGGCGTTGGCGCCGCCCCTCATCCGCCTGCCGGCACCTTCTCCCCGTATAGTGACGGGGAGAAGGGAGCGAACTTCGATCAGTCTTCGTTGGCCTTGACGTGGACGCCCAGCGTCTTGGTCAGGTCGGCCGGGTTGGACATGGCGCCGGCCATGATCAGCGCGAACGGCACCGCTGCCGGCGGCTCGGCCGAAATCTCGAGGCTCTTCGGATCGTCGAGGTACTTGCTCACCGCGGCCGTCACTTCGGCGGTCAGTTCGGGATTGTTGAGCTGCGCCATGCCGAACGGCACGATCGCCTTGGCCTGGTTGGCGATGTCCTTGCCCGACATGCCCTGCTGCTTGCCGACATACTCAAGCACTTTGCCGGTGAGCGAATCGTCATCGAAGCGGATCGATGCGCTGTTGAAGGAGAGCTGCTGCAACAGGCCGAGCAGGGCCATGCCTTGCGCCGAATTGTCAGCCCCTTCGGGCTGCGCCGCCATCTTCTTCTGCATCTCCTGCAGCGACTTGACGAAGTCGACCGTGTAGCCGCCGAGGCCGAAGGTCATGCCGAGCGTGCCGGCATTCTCGACCGAGATGTCGTATTTCGACAGGTCCATCTTGCCGTCGCTCGGCTGCCAGGTGCCGCCGATCTCGATATTGCCCGAGATGTTCTGGTAGCCGAGGGCCTCGATGGCTTCCTTGGATTTCGCATCGTCGACCAGGGTCAGGTCGGCGTTGAACTTTTCCGTGGTGGCGGAAAACTCCATCGCCTTGCCGTCGGCCGGCGGCGTGATCTGGACAGCAAGCCCATCCACCGAGAAGGCGGTCTTGTCGGCAACCTTGACCGTCAGGCTTTCGAGTTCGGCCGACTTGTAGATCATCATCGAGCCGAGCGGGCCTGTAGCGCCCTCAGCCGGGATGTTGGCGTCGTGGATGACGAAGGGGGTGAGGTTGAGCGTGACGCCGTCCTTGCTGTGCTCGAAGGCCGAAGTCGTGATGGTCGCGACATCGAAGCCGCCATTGGCTTCGGTCACGCCCTCGAGCTTGACGTCGCCGATCGGCAGCGCCTCCTTTTCGGCCGCCGGTTTGACCGACACGCCCTGCAGCACCATGCTGGAATTGTCGCCGGTAACGCCGGTCCAGGTGATATCGACGCCCTGGACGGCAAGTGCGGCCTTCAGTCGGTCGGCAACCGCCGTGTCTTGCGCAAAGGCGGCATTCAGCGGCAGCGTCAGCAAAAAGGTCGAAAAAGCAAGTTTCTTGAGTGTCGAACGTTGGATTGTCATCGCGAGTTCCCTGAGAGAGTCCTGAAAAAAGTGTTTTCTCAATTCTACGCCATCACCATTCCGTGACGAACTGGACGGGAAAAAGGCGCCTTCCCGCAGATTTGTCGAAAATCACGGCGAAAGGCAAATCGGAGCGGGAGCCTTCGCCCGATGCGGTGAATATGTCATGAAGGTCGGGCTCCCCTGCGTACCGTCTCCTGCCTTAGAGAGGGCGTGTAACAGATTGATGTTGGTTGGCAACAGCACTGCTACCGTTGCTGTTGCACAGGGACGGCAAGGGGGAACATGAAGTCCGTCACATCCATTGTCGGACCTTGAGCCGCCCTCGTAAGCCCAAAGGCTGCAAAGTGCGGATTTCCGCAGCCCCGCCTTGCCGCGAATCACCCGCTCGGCTAGTCCAGCCGCATGGGAAAAAGGATTTTGCCGCCTGAAAATGGCGGCGGTGACCACATCGAACCGGTCGATCTGAAGAAGGCGCTGGAAGAGCGCTATCTCGCCTATGCGCTCTCGACCATCATGCACCGGGCGCTGCCTGACGTGCGAGACGGGCTGAAGCCTGTGCATCGCCGCATCATGCATGCCATGCGGCTGCTCAGGCTCAACCCCGACCAGGGCTTTGCCAAATGCGCCCGCATCGTCGGCGACGTGATGGGCAAGTTCCATCCGCACGGCGACCAGTCGATCTACGACGCGCTGGTGCGCCTGGCGCAGGATTTCTCCATGCGCTATCCCCTCGTCGACGGGCAGGGCAATTTCGGCAATATCGACGGCGATAACGCCGCCGCCATGCGCTATACCGAGGCGCGCATGACCGAGGTGGCGAGCGATTTGCTTGCCGGCATCACCGAGGACGCCGTCGATTTCCGACCGACCTACAATGAGGAGGATGAGGAGCCAGTGGTGCTCCCCGGCGCCTTCCCGAATCTGCTCGCCAACGGCTCCTCCGGCATTGCGGTCGGCATGGCGACGTCCATCCCGCCGCACAATGCCGCCGAGCTTTGCAACGCAGCGCTGCAGCTGATCGAGCAACCGGACGCGCCGGTGACAAAGCTGATGGAGTTCGTCCAGGGACCGGATTTCCCGACCGGCGGCATCATCGTCGACAGCCGCGCTTCCATCCTGGAGGCCTATGAGACCGGCCGCGGCGGTTTTCGCGTGCGCGCCAAATGGGGCCAGGAGGACCAGGGCAGGGGCACCTGGAGCATCGTCGTCACCGAAATCCCCTACGGCATCCAGAAGGCCAGGCTGATCGAAAAGATCGCCGAGCTTTTGATCGCGCGCAAATTGCCGCTGCTCGAGGATGTCAGGGATGAAAGCGCCGAGGACGTCCGCATTGTGCTGGTGCCGAAGAGCCGTTCAGTAGATCCCGGCATTCTGATGGAATCGCTGTTCAAGCTGACCGAGCTTGAAAGCCGCTTTCCCCTCAACATGAACGTTTTGTCGCGGGGCAAGGTGCCTAACGTCCTGTCGCTGAAGGGCGTGCTGAAGGAGTGGCTCGACCATCGCCGCGATGTGCTGATCCGCCGCTCGAAGCATCGGCTTGGCGAGATCGAGAAGCGGCTGGAAATCCTTGCCGGCTACCTGATCGCCTATTTGAACATCGACGAGGTCATCAGGATCATCCGCGAGGAGGATGAGCCCAAGCAGGTGATGATGGCCCGCTGGTCGCTCACCGACACCCAGGCCGAAGCCATCCTCAACATGCGGCTGCGCGCCTTGCGCAAGCTGGAAGAGTTCGAGATCCGCAAGGAGTTCGACGGTCTCACCACCGAAAAGAAGCAGATCGAGGCATTGCTGGCATCCGACGCCAAGCAATGGTCGACGATCAAATGGGAAGTCACGCAGGTTCGCGACAAGTTCGGCCCCGAGACCGAACTCGGCAAGCGCCGTACCCAGTTCGCCGGCGCGCCGGAGCATGACCTGACCGACATTGCGCACGCCATGATCGAGCGCGAGCCGGTCACCGTGGTGGTCTCGGAAAAAGGCTGGCTGCGAGCGATGAAAGGCCATCTGGCCGACCATTCCACGCTCACCTTCAAGGAAGGCGACAGCCTCAAGCTCGCCTTCCATGCCCAGACCACCGACAAGATCCTGGTCTTCACCACCGGCGGCAAATTCTACACCATCGGCGCTGACCGGCTGCCAGGCGGCCGCGGCCATGGTGAACCGATCCGCATCATCGTCGACATGGACAACGACCAGGACATCGTCACCGCTTTCGTCCACGACCCGAAGCGCAAGCTGCTGCTCGTCTCCTACGATGCCAATGGTTTCGTCGTGCCGGAGGAGGAGGTCGTCGCCAACACCCGAAAGGGCAAGCAGGTGATGAACGTCAAGGCGCCCGACGAGGCCAAGGCCTGCGTCCCCGTGTCAGGCGATCATCTCGCCATTGTCGGCGAGAACCGCAAGATGCTGGTGTTTGCGCTCTCCGAAATTCCGGAGATGGGCCGCGGCAAGGGCGTTCGCCTGCAGAAATACAAGGATGGCGGTCTGCTCGACCTGAAACCCTTCACGCTGGCGAGCGGCCTGTCGTGGCAGGATTCCGCAGACCGCACCTTCGTCAGGTCGCGCGAGGAGCTGGCGGAATGGATCGGCGCGAGAGCGTCGGCCGGTCGCATGGTGCCGAAGGGATTCCCGCGGACCGGGAAATTTGGTTGAAGCTGCTGATCTCCCCCCAAGTGGGCCCGTTGCGTTATAGGCTTTGGGCGTGGAGAGAGACGGCAAGGGCAATGCGAGGGGGTTTCCGGCGCTGGTTTGTGGCCAGATGGGGTAGGAGTTGGCGTATTCGGCGGATTTCGGGCGCAGTGCGACCCTAGATCAGGTCGCCAGCGTCACCCAGCGACGCATGTTGAAGGCCATGGCGGCGATGAGAACCTGTCCTGCCGCCTTGGCCAGACCGCGATAGCGGATGGCGCAAAGTCGCATGCGGTTCTTCAAGGTGGCGAAGGTCGTCTCGACGGCAAAACGTTGCCGGGCGATCAGTTGGTTGAACTGCTTCAGGCGCGCCGGCAGGCGCGGATGATGCTTGTTGGCCCGCCGCATCAGCCGCGGCTTGATCCCGCGCTGCCTCAGCGACAGCTCGCGCGCCTTGGTGTGATAGGCCGCATCCGCCAGCACCGCGCCTTCGTCGCCACAGATCAGATGATCCGCCTCGACCGTGTCGTTGACGTTGGCTGCTGTCGTTCTCACCCGGCGGATCAGACCAGAACCCTGGTCGACGCCGACATGGGCCTTGTAGCCGTAGGAGGAGCCAGGCTTGCCCTGCCGGCGTGTAAAGCCGGCATCGGGATCGCCGGCATCGCCCGCTTCGTGCGCGGCCCCACTGGGCGGCCGTGCCGCCGCCGTCTCGATCACCGTGGCATCGAGCATCGTGCCGCGCCGCAGGATCAGCCCGGCCTTGTCCAGTTGATGGTCCAGTTCGCCAAACAGCTTCTCCAGAAGCCCGGCCTCCACGAGAAGATTGCGAAAGCGGTTGAGCGTGGTGTGGTCGGGCACCGTCTCCTCGAGCGTCAGTCCAACGAAGCGGCGGAACGACAGCCGATCGGCGAGCGCCTCCTCCAGTTCGTTGTCCGACAGCCCATACAAGGATTGCAGCAGAAGCGCCTTGAACATCACCAGCGAATTGTACGCAGGCCGCCCCGGCCCAGTTGGCGAGCGCAGCCGCGCCAGGATCTTCTCGAAGCGATACCACTTCACCAGAGACGACAGCCGGTCCAGTCGTCCGCTCCGACCAAGACCCTGCGGCAGCAGAGCCTCTACAAAACTGAACTGACCGCTCGGCTTTGTCGTCATCGCAAAATCCCCGTTTCAAAAACAGGGAATCACATCCACCCAATTTTGCAACAGTCCCACACGGGGGGAGATGGCCGGCAGGCCAGAGGGGGGCGCTGTCCCGCCAGCGCATCAAATGGTCATGGCTCGCCACTCGGTCGCAACTCTTGGGTCTTCAATGTCGGGTGCCAGGCTGGCGATCCTTCGCGACCCCCTCTGGCCTGCCGGACATCTCCCCCACAAGGGGGGAGATTGGCAGCTTCACCAACCATTTGGACTATCGTCACGATTGCGGCACTATAACAGTGCATAAACGCTGTTAGGCCGGGGAGAATTGACCGTTTGAAGGAAGCGAAGATCCAGAAGCCTGAGCGTCAGCAGCGCCTGTTCGGCCTGTCGACTCCGTTGCGATCAGCTGTCATTCCTCCGCTGTCGGCGGCGCGCTGGCTGTTGGTGCTGATCGTCGCCGCCGGCGTTTATTTCTTCCACGGGTTCCTGTTTCCCGTGCTGGCAGCCCTCGTCATTGCTTTTGCCAGCTGGCCGCTCTACCGCCGGCTGCTTGCCGGTGTCGGCGGTAACCGCACCGTCGCCGCGACGCTCGCCATCCTGTTCATCCTCGCCTTCCTGGTGGTGCCGATAGCGCTCGCCGGCACCTACGCCATCAACGAGGTCCGCGAATGGGTCGGCTGGGCGATCGAGACCAACAGGCACGGCGCGGTCACACCGCACTGGATCACCTCGCTGCCTGTCGTCGGCGAGTGGCTGAACGAACAGTGGATCGACAATTTCGGCCATCCCGGCGGCATCGGCGAGCTGATCCAGCTGGTCAGCGGCGCTAATATCGGCAGCATCTATCGCGGCGTGCTGGCTGCCGGCGGCAGCGCCTTCGGCCTGTTGCTGACGCTGCTGTTCATGATGATCGCGCTGTTCTTCGCCTACCGCGACGGCGAACACTTTGCCAGCCAGATCGACCGGCTCGGCGAACGCATCCTGCCGACGCGCTGGGAGCGGATTTCGCGCGTCGTGCCGGCGACCATTTCCTCGACCGTTACCGGCATGACCGTGATCGCCATCGGCGAGGGGCTGGTGCTGGGCATCGCCTACTGGCTGGCCGGGGTGCCGTCGCCGGTGACGCTGGGCGCATTGACCGGCGTGATGGCGCTGATCCCCGGTGGCGCGCCGCTGTCGTTTACGCTTGTGTCGATCTACCTCGCCGCCAGCGGCTCGCCGATGGCGGGTCTGGCGCTGTTCATCTGGGGCGCAGTGGAACTGTTCATCGTCGACAAGACCTTGCGCCCGAAGCTGGTCGGCGGGCCGATCAAGCTGCCCTTCCTGCCGACCTTTTTCGGCCTGATCGGCGGCGTAAAGACAATGGGCTTTCTCGGCCTGTTCATCGGCCCGGTGCTGATGGCGCTGCTCGTCGCGATCTGGCGCGAATGGCTGCGCGAGGTGGAACTGGCCGAAGACACCGTTCCCGACGCGGCGGCCGAGCTCGAAGGCGGGCCGCCGCAGATCGAGATTGTCGCCGGCCCGGCGAAGAAAAGTCAGGCTGGGTAAGCGACGGCGAGCGCTGCCCGGCGCTTGCGCCCTTCATGCAACTGCCACAGGGAATGGGCAACCAGCGTGACGATCAGGATCACGCCGCCGATCAAGCTGTTGCGCGACGGCGTCTCGGCAAAGATCATCCATATCCAGACCGGCGCCAAAACCGTTTCCAGGAGATAGAACATCGCCACTTCCGGGCCTGAAATGTATTTCGGCCCGTTGGCTAGGCAGAAGAAGGCGAACGGCATGATGACGGCGCCGTTGAAAACGATCCACCATGGCGCTTCCACCTGGAAACCGGTCCTGGAGACCATGAGCGCCGCCAGCCCGAACGGCAGCAGGACGCCGGTCAGCGCGGTGAATCCCATATCCCTGCCGCTGGCGCGTGAAACGGTGATTGCGCAGGCAATCGCCAAGGCCGAACACAGCGCCATCACATCGCCGAACAGATTTCCCGTGCCGACGGAATCGCCGACGATGATCGCGATGCCGACGATCATCAGCGCCATTGCCGCAAGCGTCAGCGGCTGCGGTCGCTCCTTCAGGAACAGCCACGACAGCAGCGCCGAGAACATGGTGGAGAAGGCCAGGATGAAAACCAGATTGGCGGTCGAGGTGTTGTAGACGGCAGTGATGAAGGCGATTGCGCCGAGCCCGTAGAGGGTGGCGACGACGAGCCCCGACCAGCCGGGTATCAGCTGCGGAGCATTCTTGCTGAACGAGCGCCAGATGGCCCATACGATCAGCCCTGCCACGAAGGTGCAGCCGGTGCGGAGCAAAAGGATCGTCCAGGCTTCGCCATGGGCGAGCCGGATCAGGGGAATGTCGATGGTCAGCGCCAGCCCGCCAAGCGCGGTGAGCAGGAGTCCTTTGGTGTGGGCATTGTGAGAGGACATGCAACGGCTTTCGCAATGATTTGAGCAGATGCCGGTCGGCGCAATCGCCCCGCCAACGGGCGGGAGACCAGCATCGTCTCGGCTGAAAATGTTTAGATCAGGATCTGGTAAGAAGAAAAATCAGCGCGTGACCGCTTCGTGGTCGTAGCGTTCCCAGCCCTTCGGGCCGAGATGCTCCTGCGGCATGAAGCGCATTTTATAGTTCATCTTGCGCGAGCCGTTGACCCAGTAGCCGAGATAGACATGGGGCAAGCCCATGGCCCGGGCGCGGGCGATATGGTCGAGGATCATGAAGGTGCCGAGCGAACGGTCCTCGAACTCGGGATTGAAGTAGGAATAGACCATCGACAGGCCATCGGCCATCTTGTCGGTCAGCGCCACGGCGATCAGCTCGCCCTGGCCCTTGCCGGTGATGAATGTGTCGGGGCCGCGGCGCCGGTATTCGATCACCTTGGTGTCGACATGGGTATCCTCGACCATCATGGCGTAGTCGAGCACCGTCATGTCGGACATGCCGCCGCGGCGATGGCGAGCGTCGAGATAGCCGCGAAACAGCGAATACTGCTCGGTCGACGGCTGCGCGTCGTGCATGGCGCCGATCAGATCGGAATTGCGCTGGATCACCCGCTTCATGTTGCGGCTGGCGGTGAACTCCTGCGCCAGGATACGCACCGAGACGCAGGCGCGGCAGGTCTCGCAGGCGGGACGGTAAGCGATGTTCTGCGAGCGCCGGAAACCGCCTTGCGTCAACAGATCGTTCATCTCCGGCGCCTTGTCGCCGACCAGATGCGTGAACACCTTGCGTTCGAACTGGCCCTCGAGATACGGGCACGGCGATGGCGCGGTCAGGAAGAACTGCGGCGACTGGGTCGGATGGTGCGTCATCGAACCTTGGGAACACTCCTGCGAATCGCTCTACCTTTGGCTTGGCTGGCGAAAAATTCAACAGGATTGTGAAGGCGGGGTTGAACGGACCCCTTCACATTTGCGCACAAATGCCTGTTGGCGTCGGTTGAACGCCGGTTCAACGGTCGCTGCGGCTGACGACGGTGCCAAGCAGCAGGTCGTGCAGTGTGCGCTTGCGATCGGAAAACAGCGTCACCAGGAGGACGAGCGGCGTCAGGATGACCGTGCTCGCCCAGAACAGCACCGAATGGACAACGGCGGTGAGGCCGTCGATACGGCTGCCGTCGAGACGATCGAGCCGAATGCCCATCATCTTCATGCCTGATGTGGCCTGGTTGCGACCGCCCAGCGTGTTCCAGATGTAGAGAATGGCGACCGCCGGCACGAGGATGGAATACAGCGCCCAGCCAAGACCGAATGTCAAAAGGCCAAGCACGGCCACCAGGATCGCGAACGGAATGGTGAGCAGCGCCACGATGCAATAGTCGATGATGAAGGCCAGGATGCGCCGCGTGCGCACACCGTCATAGGCCCTGACGTCGTCGAGCCTGCTGGTGATGATTTCGCCGTCAAGTACGCGCGCGTTCATGTCATGTCCTCGTAACAGGCGCCACGCTAGGGTGCGCCGCCACTGAAATGGTGAAGACCGCGGGCGGAATCAAGATCGGTTCGTCCATCGGTCCGGCTCGGCAGTGTGACGAGGTTGAGCCGATTGAATTTGGTGGACGGATGGCGTTNATCGGTCCGGCTCGGCAGTGTGACGAGGTTGAGCCGATTGAATTTGGTGGACGGATGGCGTTAGCTTGCTGCGGCGCAACAAGACGCCGAGGGGACGGGGTTACATGGATTACGACATGCTGGTCATCGGCAGCGGCCCTTCCGGGCGCCGCGCCGCGGTGCAATCGGCCAAGCTCGGCAAATCGGTGCTGGTGGTCGACAGGGGCCGGCGCCTCGGCGGCGTCTCGGTGCACACCGGCACCATCCCGTCGAAGACGCTGCGCGAGACGGTGCTGAACCTGTCCGGCTGGCGCGAGCGGGGCTTTTACGGCCGCGGCTACCGGGTCAAGCAGGACATCTCCATCGCCGACCTGGTCGAGCGGCTGCACAAGACGCTCGACCACGAGGTCGAGGTGCTGCAGCACCAGTTTATGCGCAACGCCGTCAAAAGCGTGCGCGCCATGGCGAAATTCGTCGGCCGAAACAAGGTCAGCCTGACGGCAGACAATGGCGACTACTCGGAGGTTGGTTTCACCAATGCCCTGATCGCGGTCGGCACCAGGCCGCACCGGCCGCGCGACGTGCCTTTCGACAAGATCCGCGTCTTCGACAGCGATGAGATGCTGGAACTCGACCATCTGCCGCGCACGCTGACGGTGATCGGCGCCGGCGTCATCGGCGTTGAATATGCGACGATCTTTTCGGCGCTCGACGTGCCGGTGACGCTGGTGGAGCCGCGCAACACCATCCTCGATTTCGTCGACCGCGAGATCGTCGACGACTTCATCCACCAGATGCGCGACCGCGGCATGACCATTCGCCTCGGCAGTACGGTCAAGGAAATCGTCTCAAAACCCGACTATGCCGAAGTGACGCTCGCCGATGGCCGCACCATCCGCTCCGAGATCGTGCTTTACGCCGCCGGCCGCAGCGGCAATCTCGGCAGCCTCGGCCTCGACGTGGTCGGCATCGAGGCCGATTCCCGGGGCCGCATCAAGGTCGATCCGCAGACCTTCCAGACCAGTGCGCCCAACATCTATGCCACCGGCGACGTCATCGGTTTCCCCAGCCTTGCCTCGACATCGATGGAGCAGGGCAGGGTGGCCGCCTGCCACGCCTTCGGCGTGCAACTGCCACCGCCGCCGGAAACCTTCCCCTATGGCATCTACGCCGTGCCGGAAATCTCCACCGTTGGTCAGTCGGAGGAGCAGGTGCGCGAGAGCGGCGCTGCTTATGAAGTCGGTCTGGCGCGGTTCCGCGAAACCTCGCGCGGCCACATCATGGGCGTCAACTCCGGCTTTCTGAAGCTGCTGTTCTCGGTCGAAACGCGCCGCCTGCTCGGCGCCCACATCGTCGGCGAAGGCGCCACCGAACTGATCCATATCGGCCAGGCGGTGATCAACCTCGGCGGCACGGTTGATTTCTTCGTCAACAACACCTTCAACTATCCGACGCTGGCCGAAGCCTACAAGATCGCCGGGCTCGATGCCTGGAACCGGATGGGACAGGGCTAGGCGACGAGCATCTGCTCAGCTGTTCCGCCGGGCGCCGATGCGGTCTACCAAGGTCTCCTAGCCTGCCTGGCGTGCGACCAATGCTGGTCCCGCCAACCATTGCCGGACGATGGCGGCATCCGGGTCGCCGATTTCGTGACCTGAAGGCACGATGCGCGCATCGACCTCGGCGCCATGTTTGTTGAGCAGCCTCACCAGTGGCGGCGCAAACGGCCCGTAGGTCTCGTCGGCGGCACCGGCGACAATCAGGACGCGCGTTCCGGTCAGATCGGTTGCCGGCGCATCGTCAAGCACGGGCATCGCTCTCAGCAGCACTGCTTTTCGGACTAGGTCAGAGTTGAGCAGCATCAGGCTGGAAACCAGATTGGCGCCGTTGGAATAGCCGACGAAAGTCGCCCGGGCGAGGTCGAGCCCGTGGCGCTTTGCGGCCTCGCTTGCGAAGGCGGCAAAGGCCAATGTTTCGGCACGGATGCTCGCCTGTTCGAAACTGGTCGGCGTGATCCGCTCGAACCAGCGGAAGCCGTCTTCTTGGCGGATGCGGCCACGCACCGCGACCAGCGTGGCGTTGGGGGCGATCTGCCTCGCAATCGGCACCATCGTCGTTTCGTCGACACCCGATCCGTGCAGTAAAAACAGGCTCTCGCCGCCGGCATTCTCCGGCTTGAGGAGGCGGTAGGGAAACGCCAGATCCTGATGCAGAAAGGCGTTCTCGTCGCTATATCGATGCACGCTCATATCTCGTTGTTTTCACGGAGACATTGGTCCTTTGCCAGCTTCAAAACGGAATATTTTCACGCTCCGCCAAATGTGATTGCAACAGGCTCATTTCAGACCGTTTCTGCGCCGATATGCTCCCTGCGGGAGGAATCGAAGCGGTGTGCGCCGATGGTCGCATCCCGGCATGAACAACGCGAGCATCCTTGCTCTCCTTTGAGGCCTTTTGTCGATGACCCTGCCAGTCCCGCCCGATCGCGCCCCGCGTATCGCCGATCGCGCTCCGCGTATCCCCGATCGCGACACGCGCGTTGACGTGTTCCGTGCGCTCGCACTCCTGACCATCTATATCGACCACGTGCCGGGCACCGTCTTCGAAACGCTGACCTACAAGAATTTCGGATTCTCGGACGCGGCGGAAGCCTTCGTGCTGATTTCCGGCATGTCGGTCGCACTCGCATATGGCACCAAGTTCCAGCCGGGCGGCCGGCTGCTGGCGATGTTGAAGATGTGGCGCCGGGCCGGCGTGCTTTACAGCGCCCACATCGTCACCACCATGGTTGTGATGGCGTTGTTCTGCGCCGCGGCGGTGTTCGGCCGGCGGCCGGAACTGCTCAAGCTGATCAACATCGAGCCGCTGATGAAGAACACGCCGGAGGTCATGATCGGCATTGTCACGCTCGGCCACCAGCTTGGCTACAACAACATCCTGCCGGTCTATGCGGCGCTGCTGTTGATGGCGCCGCTCTTCCTGCTCTTCGTCAGCTACCGGCCGCTGCCGGCGCTGGTCTTTTCCGGCGCGCTGTGGCTCGTCGCCGGCCTCTGGCAGATCGCGCCGCCGAACTATCCCGAGCCCGGCTTCTGGTTCCTCAACCCGCTGTCCTGGCAATTCCTGTTCAACATCGGCCTTGCCGGCATGCTGCATGTCAGGCGCGGCGGCACAATTCCCGTCAATCGTTGGCTGGTGGGCGCCGCGGCGACCTATGTCGCGGCAGCGGCGGTCTGGGTGCACAGCCCGCTCTGGGGCGAGATAACGTGGTTTAACCTGCCCGTGGTGATCGGCGGCTTCGACAAGACGTTCCTGTCGCTGCCGCGGCTCCTGCACATATTGGCGGTGAGCTATCTGATCGTCGCCATGCCGGCTTTCTCGAATCTGTTCCGTCTCAGCCCGGACCATCCGCTTGCCCTGCTCGGCAAGCGCTCCTTGCCGGTGTTCCTCGCCGGCACGCTGATCGCCATGGCGGCGCAGGTGATGAAGCTGAGCAATCCGGGCGGCTTTGCCTATGACGTCTTGCTGATTTCGGCCGGCATCGCCATGCAATTCGCGCTCGCCTTCTATCTTGAGTGGCTGTCCGGCATCGGCTTGGGCAAAAAGCCGGTTCGCAAAGAAGCGCCAGCCGTTCACCAGACCTTCGGCATGCCCGCGATGCCAAGGCTAAGCCGATGATCCCACATCAGCCGCCTGGCTAGCAGGCGAGGGGCCGGACGACCCCCGCACCACAAGATCGACCGGCAGCAATTGCCGGTGCTGCGAGCCGTCATTTTCGAGGATCGCCTTGACGGCCAGCCGGCCCATCTCGGCGATCGGCTGGGCGACAGTGGTTAGTGGCGGCTCGGAGTCGGCGCCTTCCGGCACGCCGTCGAAGCCGACGATTGACACATCGCCCGGCACGGCAATGTTACGCTCGCGCAGCCAGTCGAGCGCATGCAGCGCGATCTTGTCCGACATGGCCAGGATTGCCGTCGGCGTCTGCGGCAGCGCGAAAATATGATCGAGGCCGGCCCGAACGCTCGCCTCGTCATTGAGGGTTTCGTAGATTGGCACTTGCGAGACGTCGATGCCGAAGCGGGAGAGCTCGCCGAAATAGCCACGCAGACGGTCGCGTGTGCCCGAGTAGAGGGATGTCGTCTCGACTTGCTCCTGCGTGACGGGACCAAAGCCAGCGTCGGCAGATTCCAGGGCGAGTACGGCAAAGCTGCGATGGCCGAACTCGGCCAGATGGCGCGCCGCCAGACCCGCGCCGGCGACGTTGTCGACGCCGATCGCAGCGACCGCCTCATTTTCCGAATCGAGATCAAGCGCCACGAAAGGCAGTTTGCGTTCGCGCGCCAGTTCGACCAGCCGCGACCCACCCTCGATGCAGAACACGATGAAGCCGTCGACCAGGGCGCTCTGGATGTTCCAGGCGAGCTGCTCGCTGTTGGCGGCCGAGACCAGCGAAATTCCGGCGCCGGTGGCGTCGCAGGCCTGCGAAATGCTGGCCATCATGACGCGGGCAAAGGGATCGTCGAAGAAATAGGACAATGGTTCTGCCGTTGCCACGCCGATGGCGTTGACCTTGCCGGCGCGCAGCAGCCGGCCCTTGGGATCCGGGCCGGCATAGCCCATGGCTTCCGCCGCCGCCTTGACCCGCTCGCGGACCTCTTCGCGCACGATTTCCGGGCGAGCGAACACGTTGGACGCGGTACCGTGCGAGACCCCGGCCGCCTTGGCGATGTCGGCAAGCCGCACTGGTCTCGTCTTGCCGGAGGTCAATGCCGTCATTTTCGTCTCCTGAACCGGAGCCTGTTTAGCACTTTCGTTGGATCGGTTCAAATTTTCCCTTGATAGGACGGCGGAGAGGGTCTATATTTGAATCGATCCAAGGGATTCATCAAGTACAACTTGGATCGATTCAAGAGGAGGGTGCCATGCATCCCGTGAATTATCTGTTCGAAGACATCTACGGCAATGATTGGGGCATAGTCTCCGACGCCGCCACCCGCAGGCGCCGCGACAAGGTCGGGCCGTGGAGGCGTGACCTGCAATACCTTGTGAAACGCAAGCGCAGCTGATCGGCCAGACATTTTCGTGCCAGCTGATTGGATCGATTCAAGTTCTTGAAGAGGAGAACGAACATGCATCCCGTGAAACATCTGTTCGAAGACATTTATCGCAACTACTGGGGTATCTCGCCTGCCACGGAGCAGCCGGAAAGGCGGCGGCCGTCTGCCAAGCGCAACCGCGACCTGCTGCCGGAAACCGGCAGGATTAAGCCTCGTGTGATATCTGATGGGGCAGGGTTCTTGGCTCGTCAGGACCGTTGCCGCACGAGCGCCGAGGCCGCGATCACCAGCCAGCCCGCGATGAGCAAGGTGCCGCCGATCGGCGCCGACATCGGGAACAGCCGCGATCCCACGAAATCCCGTGCCAGCAGATCGCCGCAGAACAGAACAAGCCCGACGAGCAGCACCAGGCTGCCGATCCGCAAGATCCGGTTTGCGCCGGCGAGGCCGACGGCCAAAAACACCGGCGCATGCATGAGCAGGAAGGATGCGGCCGTGCCGACGAACGCGCCGCCGAGATGCGCTGAAGCCGCCGACAGCGCCACGCCCGCCGCCGGCAATGCCGCCGGCGAAAACGAGGATGCGCGCGCTGTTTGCTGGTGCTGACTCGGCGATGCTCATTTCTCGGGCTCCGTGATTGACGATAGGCGGCGCGACCTGTCTGTCAGGATTTTTCCGATATCGCCAGCATGTCGCGCGTGCGGCGCGCCTGGGCCAGCCAATTGTACGCGGCACCGCCCGCGATCAGCACCGACGTGCCGAGAAACACCGCGCGCATGCCGAAATGGCCGCCGACGAAGCCGCCCAGCAGCGGCCCCGCAACCTGGCCGACATATTGCGCCGAGATTGCCAGGCCCAGCACATTGCCGCCGACCCCATCGGGAACATTGTGGCGGATGACGCTGGTGATGCAGGGCAACAGCCCGCCCAGCACCAGACCCATAAGGAACCGCAGCCCGACCAACTGCCAGCTCTCGGTGACGAAGGCCTGCGGTATCAACAGCAGCGCCGAGACGGCCAGCGATGCGACGATGACGTTCCAGTGGCCGATGCGGTCGGCGAGCTTGCCCAGCCGTGACGCCGACAGGATGGCGCCCAGCGCCGCCGCCGACATGACGACACCTGAGACCAGGGTCACCCGGCTTGCGTCCGCGACCAGTTGCTGGACGTAAACGGTGATGATCGGCTCGATCGACATGTTGGCGAAGGTGAACAGCATGCCGGTCGCCAGCATGGCCACGACAGGGCGTTTGTCGGGGATCTGCGCCCAACTTCCCTTTGGTTTCTCCTCGCGTTTTGCCTGTACTGGCGGGCGAGGCATCTCCTTTATCAGGAACGTCGTCGCCAGCGCCGCCAGGAAAATGACGCCGCCCGCGATGAGGAAGGTGGCGCGAATACCGATCAATGGCGGCAGCGCGCCGCCAAGCAACGGGCCGACCAGGGAGCCTGCGGTGATGCCGGCCGACAGCACGCCAAGCGCCCAGCCGGAGCGCTCCTTCGGCGTCTGCATGGCGACAAGTATGGTCGAGCCTGAGGAATAACCGCCGGCAAAGCCGATCAGCAGGCGCAAAAGCACCAATTGCCAGACGGTCTGCACCATGCCGGTCAGCGACATGCAGATCGCCATGCCGAAACTGGCGCGCACCAGCATCACCTTGCGGCCGTAGCGGTCGCCGAGCCGCCCCCACAGCGGTGCGACAAGGGCCGCGGCAAGGAAGGTGGCGCCGAAGGCGATGCCGGACCATTGCACGATCGCTGCGTGGCCCACGGCGCCCAGCTGTTCGACATAGAGCGGCAGGAACGGCAGCAACAGCGTCATCGCCACAAGCGTGCTGAACGATCCGGCAAAGCACACGAACAGGTTGCGCCGCCAATGAATGTTGTAGGTGGAAGGCGCTTGGGCGGCCTGCGCTGCACTGTCCTGCGGCATGTCCTGTCCTGTCCGCTTGCTGCGGATACCATTTTGGGATACCAACTTGGTACCTCATGGACGCAAAGCCCGGCTGCTGTCAATCAGGCGCTCTCAATGTGATCGGCAAGACCAACGGGCAAGGCCGATCGCCAGCAATGGAAGCAACTATGTCGCAGATGCAGATCGTCGAAAAAGCGCTTCGCGAGATGATCCTTGGCCTCGAGGTCGGTCCTGGCGAGCGGCTGACGGAGCGCTGGATCGAGAGCCGCTTCGGCGCCTCGCGCACGCCGGTCAGGGCAGCCCTGCTGCGGCTGGAGACGGAAGGGCTGATCTGCCGCGACGGGCGCGGTTGGACCGTGTCGCCGATCAACCTTGCCGAACTGGAACAGATCGCGGTGTACCGCGAAGCCGTCGAGGTCGCGGCGGTCAGGCTGACTTCGGCGCTGGCCGACAGGAGCGCAGCCGATGTCATCGAGGCGATGCTGGACTCCTGCGACACTGCCACGCCGCGCGAGGAATGGCACCGCGTCGGCATGGATTTCCATATCGAACTGGCGCGGCTCTCCGGCAACGAGTTCCTGTTCCGGGCCGTGCGCGATGCCATGACGCGGCTGTCGCGGGCGCGCTGGCTGGAGGTGCGCGACGAGGCGGCCCTTGGCCGCGCCTGGAGCGAGCATCACGCCATTCTGGCAGCGGTGCGGGCCGGCGATGCCGATGCGGCGGCGGCGCGACTTTCCGCCCATATAGCCGGCAGCCGCGCCCGCCTGGTGACGTCGTTGCACAATGACCGGCGCGGCCTGCGCGCCAGGGGTTTTGCTGTCGTCGCCGCTTGATACCGGTCACGAAAACGAAAGAACGCCGACGCCATCCGCTTTCGGCCTCGCTTCGCGGACGCCGATGGCGTAAGAGGCGGCCATGGAAAACAACCGATTTGAAACACCCGTGACCGTTAAGTCGGGCACGGAGGGAAGCACTCAGCTCTTGCGTACGGTGCGTGAGGCTTCCGATTACCTGCTCAACAGCTGGCCCGGCAAGCGCAGCCCCAAGCATCGCGAAGCGCTGCAGGCCTGCCATGACGCGCTGGCCGGCGACAAGCCGGCGATGATTGCAAGACGCGCCTTCATCGCCGCCGCGCGCGAGGTCAACGTCTTCGTCAGCGACAAGGCCCCGGCCTGATCACATCGGCCTGATCAGACCGGCATTTTGCCAGGATCCGGCCCGTTTCGCGGGCCGGTGATCCTGTCTTGCCTATTTTTCTGTCTCGGTGTCGGTTTTGGAACTTGCCTCGTTCTCAGGCTCGGCGCGCTCCTTGGCCGCGACCTTGGCGGCGAGCTTCTCCGCCTTCTTGGCGGCCTTCTGCCGGTCGCGCTCTTTGCGTTCCTGACCGTAATTCGGTGGTCGAGCCATATCGTTTCCTTTCGCTGTGCCTGATCCTGCCTAGAAGCATTGGCCGGCAAACACAACAGCGCCGCGAGGGCAGATGCCAGCGGTTCTGGACTTGCGTGATGGCGAACACAATGGTTTAGAAAAGGCTGCGGGACAGTTGCTGGAGCCGCCGCCGACCGATTTCGAATCAAAACGCCGATGGCCACGCTTCAAAGAAACGCACAGAAGCTGATCTACTATGCGCGCAACGCCATGCGCGACATCGCGCCGCCGGTTCTTTTCCGGCGCCGGCTCGGCCGGCTGCTCGATCAGGCCAGGCTTTCCGACGCATCGGTCCGCCAGCGGCTCAATTACTACAACACGCTGCGGGAGCCTTTTAGCCCCAGCCCCGAGGCCGTGCCGGTCAGCCGGCTGCCGTCGGACCGCAGCATGTACTATTACGATCTGAAGGAGTTCACCCGTTATTTCGACCCAGATCTGCGCATCGACCTGGAATTCGGCGACGTCATCGAAGTGCCGAAGATGCCGTCGATCGTCAAGGACCGGCCGATAGCGGGCGACAACGGCAACGGCGTCCTGTTCAAGCTGAACAAGTTCCGTCATTTCTACATGCCGGCCGACGATGTCGCCTTCGCCGACAAACATCCGCTCGTCGTTTGGCGCGGCGAACTCAACAATCCGATCCGCACCTTGTTGCTGGATGCAGCCCGCAATCTGCCGTTCTGCGATGTCGGCACGCCGAGGGCGACAGCACCTGCGGAATACCGCAAGCCCTATCTCAGCATCGATCAGCAGCGCCGCTACCGCTACATCATCTCGCTCGAAGGCAATGATGTCGCGACCAATCTGAAATGGATCATGAGCTCGAACTCGCTCTGCCTGATGCCGCCGCCGACTTACGAGACCTGGTTCGCCGAGGGGCAGCTCGAGCCCGATGTCCATTATGTGCCGCTGGCGCCCGACTTCAGCGATCTGGCCGAGCGGGTGCATCATCTCGAGCAGCATCCGGCCGAGGCCCAGCGCATCGTTGCGGCGGCCAACGCCTATTGCCGCAAATTCGCCGACGAGCGGGCCGAGCAGGCGATCTGCCTGCTCGTGCTCTACAAATATTTCGTGCTCAGCGGCCAGATCGAGCCCGATCCGCAGGTCTGGCGGTTTATCGCGGGCTAGCGGCTTCCGGCGCCCTTAAGTCAGATGACGCTGCGGTCCATAACCAGATCGGCCGGGCCGAAGCGGTCCTTCGCCGTAAACTGCTGGTGCCAGTAGGGATAGAGCACCGGAGGCCGGCTGACGGCATCGAGACGCTGGCGTTCATCAAAGGACAGCGTCAGGCTCGCCGCGGCGAGATTGTCTTTCAACTGGGCTTCGTTGCGCGCCCCGATCACCAGCGAGCTGACGGCCGGCCGGCCAAGCAGCCAGGCCAGCGCCACCTGGGCCGCCGAAACGCCGCGTGCCGCACCGATATCGACCAGCACGTCGACAATCCGCCACAGCCGATCCTCGTCGCGGATCGGGGGTTCCGACCAGCCGCCGATCTGGCGCGCCGTCGGACTGTCGCGGCGGTATTTTCCCGACAGCAGGCCACCGGCGAGCGGGCTCCACACCAGCACGCCAAGGCCCTGGTCGACCGAGATCGGCAAGAGCTCATACTCGGCCTCGCGTGCTTCCAGCGTGTAGTGGATCTGCTGGGTGACGAAGCTCGGCTGGTGCTGGCTGTCGCTGATGCCCAGCGCCTTCATGACCTGCCAGCCGGAATAGTTGGAGCAGCCGACATAGCGGATCTTGCCCTGGGCAACCAGCGTGTCGAGCGCGGCGATGGTTTCCTCGAGCGGCGTCGCGCCGTCCCATTCGTGCAGGAAATAGATGTCGATGACATCGGTCCTGAGGCGCTTCAGGCTCTTCTCGCATTCGCGGATCAGATGATGGCGCNAGGAAATAGATGTCGATGACATCGGTCCTGAGGCGCTTCAGGCTCTTCTCGCATTCGCGGATCAGATGATGGCGCGACAGCCCTTCGTCATTGGGGCCCTTGCCGATCCGCATGCGCGCCTTGGAGGCGATCAGCACGTCGTTCTTGCGCTTGCCGCCGAGCGCCTCGCCGATGATCTCTTCCGACAATCCGTTCGAATAGACATTGGCGGTGTCGATGAGATTGATGCCGGCATCGATGCAAGTGTCGATGATGCGCGAGGCCTCCGCGAGATCGGAATTGCCGACGGCAGCGAACGGCCCGCTGCCGCCGAAGGTCATGGTTCCCAAGGTCAGCGCCGAAACTTTCAAGCCGGAACGGCCAAGCGTGCGGTATTCCATGTCAGATCCTCGTAGTTTTGGTGGGGAGGTGGTTTTAGCAGGAAAGGGCGGGGAAGCCCGAACGGGTCCGCCATTTGTAGGACAATTTGAGCGGCTTGTCGCCATCCCAGGGCGATGGATCGGCAATGCTCGCTGGTTTGCAGTGATGACCGGCTGGCCGGCGGCTTGCAATAAAACCGTCATTGCCGGCCTATATCAAGTCGGCTCAGGGTTTCATGTCAGCCGGCAAGCGGAGCAGTGGAAATGAATGAGCTAAAGCAGAATTCTGCGGCCAGGGATTGGCTGGAAGCCGAACTCGCCGACACGCTCGATGAGGACTATGAGCTGGAAATCTCGGAGCCGGCGCTGTCGCTGGAGATCGCCAAGATCTACAAGAACGCGCATCCGCCGTCGATCGATCGCATGCAGTATTTCCGCGACCTGATCGGCTTGCAGTCGGAACTGATCAAGCTGCAGTCCTGGGTTGCCTACCACAAGAAGAAGCTGGTGGTGGTTTTCGAGGGCCGTGATTCCGCCGGCAAGGGCGGCGTCATCAAGCGCATCACCCAGCGCCTCAACCCGCGCATCTGCCGCGTCGTGGCGCTGCCGGCGCCGACCGAGCGCGAAAAGTCACAATGGTATTTCCAGCGCTACGTGCCGCATCTGCCGGCCGGCGGCGAGATCGTGCTGTTCGACCGCTCCTGGTACAACCGCTCCGGCGTCGAGCGGGTGATGGGCTTTGCCGAACCCGATCAGGTCGAAGAGTTCTTCCGCGATGTGCCGGAGTTCGAACGCATGCTGGTCCGCTCCAGGCGTCACGCTGGTCAAATACTGGTTCTCGATCACCGACGAGGAACAGCAGATGCGCTTCATGATGCGCATCCACGATCCGATGAAGCAGTGGAAGCTGTCGCCGATGGACCTGCAGTCGCGCGTGCGCTGGGAGCAGTACACCAAGGCCAAGGAAGAGACGTTTGCCCGCACCAACATCCCAGAGGCACCGTGGTACATCGTCGAAGGCAATGACAAGAAGCGGGCGCGGCTGAACTGCATCGACCATCTCCTCAAACAGCTGCCCTATGAGGACGTGCCGCACGAAGAAATCACGCTGCCCGAGCGGGTGTTCAACCCGGAGTACGAGCGCCAGGTCCTGCCGCGCGAGCTTTACGTGCCGGAGAAGTATTGAGCACTTTTCCTTCTCCCCGTTTCACGGGGAGAAGGTGCCTGAAGGGCGGATGAGGGGCAGCGCCGGCATCGACGAATTCACAGCCGTCGGACGCTGCTAACCTCCAAAAGCAGCGCTGCCCCTCATTGCCTGCCGGGCATTTCTCCCCGTAGAACGGGGAGAAAGAAGCCTGCGCCTGTTACTTCGCCACTATACCCGCTTGATCGTCACATGCGTGGCGAGCGCCGTGGCCACCTGCTCGGTGCACTGGTAACCCAGCTTCAGCATATCCAGCCCGGCAAACAGGCTCTCGCCCCTCCCGAGCAACACTGGCGATACAGCCAGATGCAACTCGTCGATGAGCTTCTCCTTGAGATATTGCCGGATAGTGGAAACGCCGCCGCCGACGCGGACATCCTTGCCGCCGGCCGCAGCCTTTGCTTGTTCGAGCGCGGCGTGGATGCCGCCGGTAACGAAGCGGAAAATGGTGCCGCCTTCCATCACAATGGGGTCGCGCTTGTGATGGGTCAGCACGAAGGTCGGCACGTGATAGGGCGGGTTGTTGCCCCACCAGCCCTTCCAGTTCTCATCCGGCCATTCGCCGCGGATCGGGCCGAACATGTTGCGGCCGAGGATCCAGGCGCCGACATTGTCGAAGCTGCGGACGGTGAACCGGTCGTCCACATCGGTGCTGCCGCCATCCTTGCCGACCATCTCGTGGAAGGTGCGGGTGCCGGTCATCCATTTGTGCAGATCTTCGCCACCAACGCCGAGCGGATTTTGCAGGTCCTGGTCAGGACCGGCGCCGAAACCGTCGAGCGACAAGGTGAAGGCATTGACGCGCAGTTTGGACATGGAAGACTCCCTTTGGTGACCAGTTGTGATTTGCAATCAGTATTCAAACTGATTGCATTTTGCAACTAGTATTTTTAGAGGCAAGCCGATCTGTGGAATGCGCAGGGACCTCAAGCCGCCACGCGCTTCGGCATCACCGCAAACGGGCTGAGCCCAAGCCAGATCTGCATCTTGCCGGCGACGTCGAGATCGCCGGTCAGGCTGATCTTGTCGCGTTCCTTGTGAACTGTCGTCAGCCCCATCCAGATCGAGGTCATGGTGCACAGATCGGTCGAGACGTAGAGATCGACGTCGAAGCCCGGATCGTACCAGCAAAGATCGACCTCGCCCTGCTTTTCGACGATCAGCCACCACGATCGTTTTGACGCCGGCAGGTCATGGTACAGGAATTGTATCACGGTGCGCCCGTCCGGCAGCGGACTGGGGTTCAGATTGCGCCGCATGTCCCACATCAGCAGCGACGGATCGAGGTTTTTGAGCGACAGCCTGGCCTCGACCCATTTCTGGCCCCAAAACCCCATCGCCTCGACAACCGGGCGCAAATCCCGGCCCGCCTCGGTCAGCCGGTATTCGAACACGCCCTTCTCGGTCGCGATCTCGGTCCGCTCGACGATGCCGCCGGCCTCGAGGTCCTTGAGCCGTTGCGACAGAAGGGTTGGCGACATTTTCGGCACGCCGCGGCGCAAATCGTTGAAGCGGGTCGATCCCGCCACCAGTTCGCGCAGCAGCACCATGGTCCAGCGTGTGCAGAGCAGCTCGGCGGCCATGGAGAGCGGGCAGAATTGCTTGTAACCGGCTTGTGTCATGTGGTGAGCTCCAAAAGATGTTGCCGGACCTTATTCAGAAAACCTGAGTTCAGCCAGTACAGAAGCTGTACTGGCACCCCCGGTACAGTTCTGTGACTGGAGCGGTCCGGCGCCGCTATGCGAGGCAGCGGTCACGTCACCGGGCAGTCCGGTGCCGATCCATGAGGAGTTGGACAATGACCGCTTACGTGATCGCAGACATCAAGGTGAAGGACGACAAATGGGTGCCGGCCTATGCCGCTTCGGTGCATGACCTCGTCCACAAGCATGGCGGCAAGTATCTCGCCCGCAGCGGCAATGTGAAGACGCTGGAGGGCAAGCCGCTCGAAACCAGCCTGATCGCCATCATGGCGTTTCCGTCGGCAAAGGCAGCCGAGGCCTTCACCAACGATCCGCAATACGCCCCGTTTGTGGCGGAGCGCCGGAAGGGCAGCGACAGCCGCTTCCAGCTGATCGACGATACCGATCTCGCTGGAACGATCCCTTATTTGCCGAAGGCGTGAGGAAAAGCCGGAACCCGGTGTATCAGGGTTCCGGCTAACCCTTCAGCATTTGCGCCACTTCGGGCGCGAAGCAGGTGGACGGGTACTCTCACGCGATTTAGTCTTGAACTCGAAAGTCGGTAAACTGAGCAGGCGCGCACGTGACCATTATTTCACTCATTGCAAAACTGTTTGCCAACCGGAACCGCCCGCAGAATAGGCCAGCTCAAGTCCCAGAGCGGGTTGTCCGCAAAGAGGCGAAATTCAAGAAACATGGAAAATTCTTCCAGATCGGACCGACATATCGCGGCGGGTCCCATTGTCTTCAGCTGGAAAACGCCCAAGCTTTGGTGCCGCCACCCCGCATACTCCTCGGGCCGACGGAGTTTGGGGGATACGGCTTTCCTGAGTACCCGGAGACGCCCAGGCTACGGCCTGAAGCGACAGCCTATTGCAGGCCACCAAAAGACTTAGAAGATTTTCATTGTTACTGGCTTGTATCCGAGCGCCTGAAGGAAGTTCTGCAGTCAGTCGACCCCGATGGGGTCGTGTTTAACGACTGCGACGTATTCTATTTGAGCGGAAAGCCGATCGAACCAAAGCACTACCTTTGCGACATCGTTCGCAAGATTGATGCCGTGGATCTCGAATCGTCGAAGTTTAGGCTTTTGATCGGCGAGAATGGAGGCGTCCACTACGACCGCGCCGGAGGCGCGTGCTTCTATTTCAAGGAGGAGATTGTTGGCGATGCGCATATCTTCAAACAGAAGAACATGGGCATCGTCATTTGCACCGCCAAATTGAGAGAAGCCTGTGTCGAAGCAGGCATCAAGAATCCCGACTTGTTCCAAGACATGTCGGTTTGCGGGCGTGGTCGGCTGGACTTCGAAACAAGAAATGTCAAAGAGAGTTATGTGCTGGAGTGAATTTATCCCTTCAGCATTTGCGCCACTTCCGGCGCGAAGTAGGTCAGAATGCCGTCGCAGCCGGCGCGCTTGAAGGCGAGCAGGCTCTCCAGCATTGCCTTTTCGCCGTCGATCCAGCCATTGGCGGCCGCCGCCTTGATCATCGAATATTCGCCCGAAACCTGGTAGGCGAAGGTCGGCATCTGGAACTCGTCCTTCAGCCGGCGGATGATGTCGAGATAGGGCATGCCGGGCTTGACCATCAGCATGTCGGCGCCCTCGGCGATATCCTGCTCGGCCTCGCGCACCGCTTCGTCGGAATTGGCGTGGTCGAGATAGTAGGTCTTCTTGTCGCCCTTGAGCAGGCCGGCGGTGCCGACCGCCTCGCGGTAGGGGCCGTAGAAGGCGGAGGCGAATTTCGTCGCATAGGACATGATCGCCACATCCGAAAAACCGTTGGCGTCGAGTGCGTCGCGGATGGCGCCGATGCGGCCGTCCATCATGTCGGACGGCGCGATGATGTCGGCGCCGGCCGCTGCCTGGATGACGGCCGCGGCGGTCACCTGTTCCACTGTCTCGTCATTGACGATGATGCCGTCGCGCAAGATGCCGTCATGGCCGTGCGAGGTGAACGGATCGAGCGCGGCATCGGTGATGATGCCGATCTCGGGCACTGCGTCCTTGATGGCGCGGGTGGCGCGGTTGATTATGTTTTCCGGGTCGAGGATGTGCGATCCCGTCTGGTCGCGCAGGCTGAGTTCAACATTGGGGAAGGTGGCGATCGCCGGAATGCCGAGCTTAGCGGCCCGCTCGGCCTCCTTGACGGCGAGGTCCAGCGACAGGCGGAAGACGCCGGGCATGGCGGCGATCGGCTCGCGCGTGTTCTTGCCGTCGATCACGAAGATCGGCCAGATCAGATCGTTCACCGTAAGCCGGTTTTCCTGCACCAGGCGGCGCGACCAGTCGGCCTTGCGCATGCGCCGCAAGCGGCGGCTGCCGGTGATCTCGTCGACGCTGCGCGCACCGGCGGGCTTTGCCGGTGCGAATTTGTTGCTCGTCGCGGGGGTGAATTTGTTCATCGCAAAAACTCCGGGTCGGGGCGGCTTTTACCACGAGGCCTTGCCGCTGACCAATGCGACACGATTGTGCCAGTCGATAACGCGCTGCTTACGGCTTCGGCGGCCACGCCAGTTCTGGGCCGGTTTTGAAGAACGACACATTGTTGGTGAAGGTGCTCTCCGGGGCGAGCCGGATCAGGCGCCCGTCCGGATGGCCGATGTCGGCGACATTGTCGATGAACCAGCGGTTCCAGGTCGCCTCCGGGCCGAGATATTTGTGCAGCAGCCGTTTGAAGCGGTTCGGCGCCATCGCTTCTATGGTGGCGACGCCGCGCAGGCCGAGATGCAGCAGGATGCCGGCCTCATTGTCGAAATGGACGATCTCCACGGCGCAGCGCGGGTCACGTTCGAGGTGTTTGACAGCACTTGCGCCGGTCGAGCCGAGTAGCCAGATCGCAGCGTCCTCCCAGATGAACCACATCGGCGCGTTGCGCGGCGCGCCGTCAGCGGTCACGGTCGCCAGATTGGCCATCAGCGGGCGGCTGAGAACATCATCCGGGTCGAACTTTTTCGGCATCTCCCAGCCATGGCTCGGCGCTGCGGTTTCAAGCGTCATGCGTTTGTCCCTGCATCAGAAGAAAGGCTGTTTTGCCCGGCAATTTTGCGCGCATTTCTGTCGGGGGCAAAGCACGGTCGCGTTGCCTTGCGAAAATCCAAACCGCGCCCGCCGGTTGACGCACCCATGCGCCACCTTTAGCACTTCAGTCCCGCAGGCGCGGGGAGGGATTCTCTGACGATGGACTTTGGCGGCGGCGACGAGATCCGCTTCGAACGGTTGGGCAAGGCAGGCGTCGTCACGCTGACGCGGCCGCAGGCGCTCAATGCGCTGACACATCGCATGATCAAGGCGCTGGACAAGGCGCTCGACGCTTTTGAACGCGATACCGGCGTCGATGTCGTCGTCGTCAAGGCCGAGGGCAGAGCGTTTTGCGCCGGCGGCGACATCATGCACGTCTACGAGGCCCGCGCCGGGAAGCCGCCGGTCGAGTTCTTCGCCGACGAATACCGGCTCAACGCCCGCATCAACAGTTACAAAAAGCCCTATGTCGCGCTGATCGACGGGATCGTGATGGGCGGGGGCGTCGGCATCTCTTTCCACGGCTCGCAGCGCGTGCTGACCGAGAACGCCCAGTTCGCCATGCCCGAAGTCGGCATCGGTTTCTTCCCCGACGTGGGCGGCAGCCATCTGCTGCCCGACCTTGGCGGCAGCTTCGGCATGTATCTGGCGCTGACCGGCAACCGCATTCGCTATGGCGATGCGCTGTGGTCGGGCCTGGCCACCCACACCATCAAGGCCGCCGACCAGGCTGCCTTTCTCGACCGGCTCTGCGCCAATGGCGATCCGGAATCGGTGCTGCGCGGCTTCTTCGTGCCGGCCCGGCGCGAAACCGCCCAGCCGGTGCTGGAAGCCATCGCCCGGCATTTTTCCCAACCGTCGCTCGCCGAAATCCTCGAGAGCCTGGAGCGGGCGGCAGGCGCCGACGAGTTTGCCGCCAAGACGCTGGCCAACATCCGCACCCGCTCGCCGACCAGCCTCAATGTCGCGTGGCGCCAGATCAGCGCCGGGCTGACGCTGTCGATGGAAGCCTGCATGAAGATGGAGTTCCGCATCCTCAACCGCATGCTGGCCGGGCACGACTTCTATGAAGGCATCCGCGCCGTCCTCGTCGACAAGGGTTCGACGCCGCAGTGGCGGCCGGCAAGCCTGGCCGAGGTCGACGCTGCTTCGGTGGACGCCTATTTCGCGCCGCTCGAACGGGAGCTCGAACTGTGAGCGAGGTCACGTCGCGGCGCATCGTGCTGCAGCCCTCGGGCGTCGAGATCATCTTCGCCTGGTTCCAGCGCGTCATAGCGGGCTATTGCCTGCTGTTCGGCATCCTGTACTGGATCCGGCTGATCGGTTTTTATCCCGGCCCGCTGTGGCGCTTCGACCTGATGCCGGTGCACTGGCAGGTCGTGGCGGTGATGCTGGCCGTGTTCTTCCCCTTCGCCGCCGCCGGCCTGTGGATGCTGGCGTCGTGGGGCCCGGTGATCTGGTTCATCTGTGCTGTCACCGAGACCATCATGTATGCCGGCTTCCCCGATCTCTACGGCCACCGGCCGCTGATCGTCTTCTCGCATGCCGCGGTCGCGCTGCTCTACATCGCCTTCCGCGTCGTTATCTGGATGCGCAAGCGCCCCGCGCGCGCCTGAAACGCCGCCCCGCAGCCATTGGCTAAATCTTTAGGTTAATTATCCTTGCTCGGGTGACCGTTCGTTAAGCGTCTTGCGAAACCTATTACCGGTAAGCTCTTGTTAGCCCTAGCGTTTAAGTCGAATTTTATGAGTATTCGATAGTGTCGCAATCAAGGTGAAAAACAAAAAATCACCAGGGCGACAAACGAGAGGCAAAGACAATGATCAATTCGCGTCCGGCGGCGAAGACCGCCAACGTATCCGACGATCGCCGCGAGGCTATCCGTTCGCTTTACATGGAATCGCTGCAGCTGGTGGAGCGTCTGCATCGCCGTCTGCTTGACGTGATCAAGGACGAGTTCGACCGCAACGGCCGTTCCGACATCAATGCCATCCAGGCGCTGCTTCTGTTCAATATCGGCAATTCCGAATTGACCGCCGGCGAGCTGCGCTCGCGTGGCTACTATCTCGGCTCGAACGTCTCCTACAATCTGAAGAAGCTGGTCGATCTCGGCTTCATCAACCACCAGCGCTCGCGCATCGACCGCCGTTCGGTCCGCGTTTCGCTGACGCCGAAGGGCAATGAAGTGGCGGAAGTCGTCGCCGGTCTCTATGAGCGCCATGTCGGCTCGATCGAACAGGTCGGCGGCATCAACAGCGAAGAGTTCAAGCAGATGAACCGCGCGCTGCAGCGCCTCGACCGCTTCTGGAACGACACCATCGCCTACCGGATGTAATCAGCGGGCCATTGAATAGCAGCTGCGCCGGAAGAAGCGCGGCCGGAGGAAAGTCTCAGCCAACAGGCCGGTGCCGAAAAGCACCGGCCTTTTCTTTTCGAGCCGCCGGCGCTTCCAAATTCGGCGTAAGCCACGTTGCCGCCATATTCGCGGTGGAAGCGGGGATGCGGGTGATGCGGCGGCGAAAGCTGTTCGCGCGCCTGTAATGTCGCATCGCGGTCCGCTTTTCACGGCTCAGTGATGCAGGTCATGGTTGGCTAATTGTTAACAGTGCCAACTTTAGAGTGCGGGCGATATCGCCCAAGATCGAGCACGTAGCCGAACGCTGCAACAGCCAAACGCTAGAAGCCAAACACGACAAGAATGTCTGGAACGTCCATGAGAACCAGCCGCCGCCTTTTCCTTTCCGGAGCTTCCGCGCTCGCCGTTGCCATGGTTGCCAATGCCGCCAGCGCGCAGGATGTGATCGACGATATCCTGAAATCGTCGGGCCGCGGCAATTGGGACGACCAGTTCGATGCCCGCGCCTCGGAGGGCGGCAAGGTCGCCTCGACGCTGCCGATCTTCAGCCTGCAGACGGTCGCCTTCACCGAACAGGCTGTGGCGCAGTATCAGAACATCGTCGCCCAGGGCGGCTGGGGCGAGGTGCCGGCGACAAAGAAGCTGCAGCTTGGCGTCGACGATCCGGACGTGGTGCCGCTGCGCAAGCGGCTGATGGTTTCGGGCGATCTGGCGCAGAGCGCCGGCATTTCGACGTCGTTCGATTCCTATGTCGACGCCGCGGTCAAGCGCTTCCAGGCGCGCCATGGCCTGCCGGCCGACGGCGCCATGGGCAAATACACCTATGCGGCGATGAACGTTTCGGCGCAGATCCGCCTCGGTCAGCTGCAGACCAATCTGGAGCGCCTGCGCGAAAAGGCCGGCACGCTGGGCAGCCGTTATGTGCTGGTCGATATCCCGGCGGCACAGATCGAGGCGGTCGAGAACGATCGCGTCGTGCTGCGCCACACCGCAATCGTCGGCAAGATCGACCGCCAGACCCCGGTGGTCAATTCCAAGATCAACGAGATCATCGTCAATCCTTACTGGAACGCGCCGGTCTCGATCGTGCGCAAGGACATCATTCCGCTGATGCGGAAGAACCCCGACTATCTCAAGGACAGCCATATCCGGCTGTTTGCGCCTGATGGCAGCGAAGTCGATCCGATGACTGTCGACTGGTCGACGGATGATGCCGCGAAATACCGCTTCCGCCAGGATCCGGGTTCCGGCAACGCCATGGCCTCGGTGAAGATCAACTTCCCCAGCCCCGACGGCGTCTACATGCACGATACGCCGCAGCAAAGCCTGTTCGGCAAGATGATGCGCTTCGATTCCTCGGGCTGCGTGCGTGTCCAGAACGTGCGCGACCTCGTCACATGGATCCTGCGCGACACACCCGGCTGGGACCGCCAGCATTTCGAGGCTACCATCAAGACCGGCGAGAACACGCCGGTGCAGGTCGTCAACCCGGTTCCGGTCCACTTCCTCTATGTGTCGGCCTGGTCGACGGGTCCGGGCGTCGTGCAGTTCCGCGACGACGTCTACGCGCTCGATGGCGCCAGCGAACTGCAGATCACCTCTTCGCTCTAGGTGCCTGAATTGTTTATGAAAAGGCCGCCGTGAGGCGGCCTTTTCCGTTCGACATCCCAACAGAAGAAGACTGGTGGCCGCCAGCCATGCAGGCCATGAACACTGCCGGACGTTGCGCCGCAGGCCCATCTGGACGGACTAACGGCAATTGCGCATGGTCCTCAAAACAGCCGGAATCGCGCCATGCAGGTCGCAATCTTCAGCCTCGCCGTGCTGGTCTTCGTCGCTCTTTCCGGCGCACTGGTGCGGTTGGTTCGGGTGCCGCTGCCGGTGCTGCAGATTGCCATCGGCGCCGCGCTCGCATGGCCGGTGAAAGGCATCCATGTCGAGATCGACCCCGAACTCTTCCTGCTGGTGTTCATCCCGCCGCTTTTGTTCGGCGATGCCTATGGAGCGCCCAAACGCGAGCTGATCGCGCTGCGCGGACCGATCCTCGATCTGGCCATCGGGCTGGTCTTCTTTACCATTGTCGGCTTCGGTTATGCCTTGCACTGGTTGGTGCCGAGCATCCCGCTGGTCGTCGCCTTCGCGCTCGCTGCCGTGCTGTCCCCGACCGACGCCGTGGCGGTGTCCTCGATCGTCGACAGAAGCCTGGTGCCGGCGCGGCTGATGCATATTCTGGAAGGCGAGGCGCTGCTCAACGACGCCTCGGGCCTGGTCATGTTCCGCTTCGCCGTCGCCGCCGCCGTGACCGGCAGCTTTTCCTTCGCCGATGCATCGCTGAGCTTCGTTTATGCCGTCGCCATCGGCATCCTGGCCGGCATCGCCGCGTTGTTCATCGCCGCCAGGCTCCTGCAGCTTCTGAATCGCATCGGCGGCGTTCCGGCCGAGGCGCAGGTTCTGGTCATGGTCCTGCTGCCCTTCATTGCCTATCTCGTCGCCGAACATCTGCATGCCTCAGGCATTCTGGCGGCGGTCACCGCCGGGCTTTTGACCGGCGGCTCCGGCGTCTTCCGCTTCCTCGGCGTCTCGGCGCGCATGCAGACGATCTCGCTGTGGACGACCTTGTCCTTCGTCTACAATGGCGCGCTGTTCATCGTGCTCGGCATGCAGCTTCCCGAAATCATTCGCCGCGTGCCGCCCGAACTGACTGGCCATTACCCGATCATCCAGCCGGTCGCGACGGTGATTGCGCTGACGCTGTGCCTGATCGCGCTGCGCTTCCTCTGGATCTGGGTCGGCGACATCGCGGCAGGCCTCAAGGCAAAATGGGGAAAGCGCAAGGCCGAGCCGTTCGGGATGCGTGTGCGGCTTGCCGGCTCGGTGGCGGGCGTGCGCGGCGCGATCACGCTGGCCGGCATCCTGTCGCTCCCGCTCGCCATGCCGGACGGCTCGCCTTTTCCCGCGCGCGACCTGGTGATCTTCCTCGCCGCCGGCGTCATCATCTGTTCGCTCGCCATCGCCAGCGTGGCGCTGCCGAAGATAGCGCGCGGGCTGGTCGAGCCGGGCGAGGATGGCAGCGCCATCGAGGAGCGTCTCGCCCGCATCGGCGCCGCCAAAGCGGCCATCGCCCGCGTCGAAAGCATGGCGGGCGCCAGCGACGACGACCAGGGCGAGGTGCCCGGCGCCAGGCTTGCCGCCGCCGAAAACATCGTCGCCGGCTACCGGCGCCGGATCGCCACCTCGGACGAGGCCGACGACGCCCGGGCAGAGGCCCGCGAAGCCGGGCGGCTGGAGCTCGAAATGCGGCTTGCCGGCATCGAGGCCGAGCGCATCGCCGTGCGCGACATGTTAAGCAGCGGCGCGATCAACGACCATACGGCGCGGGCGCTGTTTACTTAGATCACGCTCACCGAAGCCTTGCTGCAGGGGCGGCAGGAGCGAAAATAGCGGTACAGGGCCGCTCTGGCGCAATCCGGCCAGCAAATTTCGCGCTGCAAACGTGGCGAGGCGAAAACAACTGTGTTAATGGCGCGGCAATGCATGTCGCCCGGAACCGTGCAGCGGTTTCGGGGCAACGATATGCATAGATAAATGCCCCGAACCGAAGGATTTCAGGCCATGGCAACTGCAGCGGCAGCGTCGAACAAATTCGAATCCTTCTTCGAAACCACGCTGGAAGATGCCGATCCGGAGATCTTCGGCTCCATCCGCAACGAGCTTGGCCGCCAGCGCCATGAGATCGAGCTGATCGCCTCGGAAAACATCGTTTCGCGCGCCGTGCTCGAGGCGCAGGGCTCGATTATGACCAACAAATACGCCGAGGGTTACCCGGGCAAGCGCTATTATGGCGGCTGCCAGTTCGTCGACGTCGCCGAGGAACTCGCCATCGAGCGCGCCAAAAAGCTGTTCGGCTGCAACTTCGCCAATGTCCAGCCGAATTCCGGCAGCCAGATGAACCAGGCGGTCTTCCTGGCGCTGCTGCAGCCCGGCGACACCTTCATGGGCCTCGACCTGAATTCCGGCGGCCACCTGACGCACGGCTCGCCCGTCAATATGAGCGGCAAGTGGTTCAAAGTCGTTTCCTACGGCGTGCGCAAGGACGACCATCTGCTCGACATGGACGCGATCGAAAAGACCGCACATGAGACCAAGCCAAAGCTGATCCTGGCCGGCGGCACCGCCTATTCGCGCATCTGGGACTGGAAGCGTTTTCGCGAGATCGCGGATGCGGTCGGCGCCTATCTGATGGTCGACATGGCCCATATCGCCGGCCTGGTTGCCGGCGGCGTGCATCCGTCACCGCTGCCGCACGCCCATGTCGTGACCACGACCACGCACAAATCGTTGCGAGGCCCGCGCGGCGGCATGATCCTGTGCAATGACGAGGACATCGCCAAGAAGATGAATTCGGCGGTTTTCCCCGGCCTGCAGGGCGGGCCGCTGATGCATGTCATCGCCGCCAAGGCTGTCGCCTTCGGCGAGGCGCTGAAGCCGAGCTTCAAGCTCTATGCCGAGAGCGTCGTCGCCAACGCCAAGGCGCTGGCGTCGAGCCTCAAGGAAACCGGCCTCGACATCGTGTCCGGCGGCACCGACAACCATCTGATGCTGGTCGATCTCAGGCCCAAGAACGCCACCGGCAAGCGCGCCGAGGCAGCGCTCGGCCGCGCCAACATCACCTGCAACAAGAACGGCATCCCGTTCGATCCGGAAAAGCCTTTCGTCACCTCTGGCGTGCGTCTGGGCACGCCGGCCGGCACCACGCGCGGCTTCGGCCAGGCCGAGTTCCGCGAGATCGGCAAGCTGATCGCCGAAGTGCTGGACGGGCTGAAGGTCGCCAATTCCGACGAAGGCAATGCGGCGGTCGAGGCGGCGGTGAAGGCAAAGGTCGTGGCGCTGACCGATCGTTTCCCGCTCTATCCCTATCTCGGTTGACCACCAGCGGCGCTTCGTCTTTTATCCCGCGCTCTGCGCCGCTTGCTGTCCGGGCGGCGCGGCCTGTTGGAGATTTGACGATGCGCATGTTCCATCCTGCCGTTCTGGCCTCCCTCGGCTCGCTTGCCGCTGTCGCCGTGTCGGGCGCGATCGCCCAGGAGCAGACGCAGCCGAGCACGGATATCCCCGCCACAAACACCTTTGGCAGGTGGACCACCATCATCGATGCGCTCGACACCGGCCAGGATTCCCGCAAGACCTGCGCTGCCTCCACGGCCTTTGTCGATGGCGGCGGCAATGCCGGCACGCTGACGCTTTCGATCTCGACCGGCGACGCGCTGCCGCCCGATGCCTATCCCGCGATCATGTTCACGATCGCCAACAAGGAGCTGCCGACCGGCAAGAAGATCGCCGCGACCTTCGGTGACCCCGGCGTCAAGGTTTCCGCGACCGTCTATTCCAATGATGCCGGCCGCCCGAGCTGGACCGTCGACAACCAGGCCAAGACCAGTCTCGCTTTGTTGCGGGCCATGCGCCAGGTCATCTCGCTCGACGTGACGTTCGGCAAGCAAGCCGTGGCCAGCATCCCTATGGACGGCTTCACCAAGGCCTACCGCAACCTCGGAACGTCCTGCGGCTTCCCGACCAAGGACGTCGCGCCCTGACATATCTGGCGCGGCTGGCAATTTTCCTCCCGCCTCGCTATCTCTGAGGGCGCGAGCGGCCGTTGCCGAACCTTTGCCGTCCCGGCAAAAACCTCTAAGCCTATCGTTCCGCCAGAATCGCCAACCTGAAGGCTCTCCATGCGCTGTCCCTATTGCCAGTCCGAAGATACGCAGGTGAAGGATTCGCGCCCCGCCGAGGATGGCGCGGCGATCCGCCGGCGGCGCGTCTGTCCCGATTGCGGTGGCCGTTTCACCACTTTCGAGCGCGTCCAGTTGCGCGACCTCGTGGTGGTGAAGAAGTCCGGCAGAAAGGTGCCGTTCGACCGCGACAAGCTCTTGCGTTCGGTGGAGATCGCGGTGCGCAAGCGCAATGTCGATCCCGAGCGCATCGACCGCGCCGTCACCGGCATCGTGCGCCAGCTCGAAAGCTCCGGCGAGACTGAAATCGCCTCGGGCGAGGTCGGCCGGCTCGTCATGGAAGCGCTGAAGTCGCTCGACGACGTCGCCTATGTCCGCTTCGCCTCGGTCTATCGCAATTTCCGTGAGGCCAAGGACTTCCATGACGTGCTGGGTGAGCTCAAAGGTGACGAACTCAAAGGCGACGAGCTGAAGAGCGAAGAGGACGCCGGCTGAGCATGGCAAGCCAAACGTCAGGGAAGGCCGATCAGCAGGCCCTCGATCGCCGCTTCATGGCCGCGGCGCTGAGGCTCTCGCGCAGAAATGCCGGCCGCACCTCGACCAACCCTTCCGTCGGCACCATAATCGTTCGCGACGATGGCGCCGGCCCGATGATCGTCGGCACAGGGGTCACCGCTGTTGGCGGCCGGCCGCATGCCGAGACCGAGGCGCTGACTGAAGCCGGCGAGTTGGCGCGCGGCGCCACCGCCTATGTCACGCTGGAGCCCTGCGCCCACCATGGCCGCACCCCGCCTTGCGCCAACGCGCTGGTCAATGCCGGAGTGGCGCGGGTCGTCGGCGCCGCCAGCGATCCCGATCCGCGCGTCTCCGGCAAAGGCTATGCCATCCTGCGCGCCGCCGGCATCGAAGTGGTCGAAAAGGTGCTGGTCGAGGAAGCTGCCGAGCAGATGGCCGGCTATTTGATTCGATCCATGAAAAAGCGTCCGGAAGTGACTCTGAAGCTTGCGCTTTCCAGCGACGGCAAGATCGGCAGGCATGGCGCCGGCCAGGTCGCGATCACCGGCGATATCGCCCGCCGCGAAGTCTACCTGATGCGCGCCGAAGCCGATGGCATACTGGTCGGCATCGGCACGGCGCTGGAGGATGATCCCGCGCTCACCGTGCGGCTGCCGGGGCTGGAGAACCGCTCGCCGGCGCGCATCGTGCTCGACCGCCAGATCAGGCTGCCCGAAGCCTCGAAGCTGGTCTCCGGCATCGACCGGGTGCCGCTCTATATCGCCGCGAGCCTGGAGGCCGACCCGCTGCGGCGGTCGGTGCTGGAGCGTGCCGGTGTGCGCTTCATCGGCACCGAAACCCATGAAGGCGGCATTGCCTTGCCGGAACTGCTCGAGGATCTCGGCGCGCTCGGCATGGCCAGCGTTCTGGTCGAAGGCGGCGCCAAGGTGGCCAGCGCCTTCCTCGCCGAGGGATTGGTCGACCGCATCGTGCTGTTCCAGGGACCGGAAGCGATCGGCGAGGGCGGCATTGCATCGCCCATCGACGCCAACCATATCCCGGCAGGCTTCCGCAAATTGCGCGAGATGCGCTTCGGGGAAGACAGCTATGCCGAATGGGTGAGAGATATCTGAAATGTTCACTGGAATTGTCACCGATATCGGCACTGTCGCGGCCATCAAGCCGCTGAGCGAAGGCGTCGGCCTGCGCATCGACACCGCCTATGATCCCGCGACCATCGCTATTGGCGCCTCGATTTCCTGCGGCGGCGTCTGCCTGACGGTGACGGCGCTGCCAGATGGCGGGTCCAACGCACGCTGGTTCGAGGTCCAAGCCTGGGAAGAGGCCCTCAGGCTGACCACGGCGTCGGGCTGGAAATCAGGCACCAAGGTCAATCTCGAGCGGGCACTGAAGATCGGCGACGAACTCGGCGGGCACATCGTGTCGGGCCATGTCGACGGCATGGCCGAAATCATCGAGCGCAAGGACGAGGGCGATGCCGTTCGCTTCACGCTGGAGTCGTGGCGCGAACTGGCAAAATTCATTGCCCCAAAAGGCTCCGTCGCACTCGACGGCACCTCGCTTACCGTCAACAAGGTCGAGGGCACCCGTTTCGACGTGCTTTTGATCCATCATTCGCTGACCGTGACCACTTGGGGCGAGCGCAAGGTCGGCGACAAGGTCAACCTGGAGATCGACACGATGGCCCGCTACGCCGCGCGCCTAGTCGAGGCGGCGAAAGAGGGGCTTTGATGGCCGCAAGACTCACAATCGAACAGAAAAAGCGGCTTACGCGCGAAGCAATGGCCGATGTAGACGCGGGTCGTTTAGTGGATCACGAAGCTGTTCTCGTCTGGGCTGAAAGCCTCTGCAGCGAGTGCCCGCTACCGACGCCCAGCCCAAAGACGCGCTAGGCTAGGCTTCGCCTCCAGCAATCTTCCGCTTGCGATCAAACCGGCTTCGGCCTAAGTCACCGGCTACCCCCGGAGACATTCATGGCAGGCACATCCCAACACGGCAAAGCGTTCATTCGCCCGAAGAAGAAGGCCCACCTTCTGATTATCGAGGCGCGCTTTCATGACGATCTTGCCGACGCGCTACTCGACGGCGCGACGAGCGCGCTCGACGAAGCCGGCGCGACCTATGACGTCGTCACCGTTCCCGGTTCGCTGGAAATTCCAGCAGTGATCACTTTTGCGCTCGACGGAATGGGCGAGGGCGGCAAGGACTATGATGGTTTTGTCGCGCTCGGCACCATCATTCGTGGCGACACTTATCATTTCGACATCGTCGCCAATGAATCGAGCCGCGCGCTGATGGATCTCTCGGTGCAGGAAGCGATTGCGATCGGCAACGGCATCCTGACCACCGAGAACGACGCGCAGGCCTGGACGCGCGCCAAGCGCTCGGAGGGCGACAAGGGCGGCTTTGCCGCGCGCGCGGCGCTGACCATGATCGCGCTCAAGGAGAAGCTGGGAGCGCAATCGTGAGCGAACCCGCTTCGCCCGGCCAGCCCGCGATACGCCACGCCAACAAGCGTGGCGCCGCCCGTCTGGCCGCCGTGCAGGCGCTTTAC
Source organism: Mesorhizobium sp. LNJC394B00 (assembly GCF_000502555.1). Classification (NCBI taxonomy): domain Bacteria; kingdom Pseudomonadati; phylum Pseudomonadota; class Alphaproteobacteria; order Hyphomicrobiales; family Phyllobacteriaceae; genus Mesorhizobium; species Mesorhizobium sp. LNJC394B00. Next base: position 102,545 of record NZ_AYWH01000001.1, on the reverse strand, counting down.
CAGATGGACGTGGCCGGCAGCGGCGTCTTCGAGATCACCGCCGAATACGAGGCGTTCCGGCTCGGCAAGGAAGTCGACGGCGCGCTTTATCGCGAGGCCGACGCGCAGTGGTTCCGCGCCATCCTGGCCGGCGTCGTCGAGAACCAGACGACCATCGATCCGATCATACGCCAGGCGCTGACCGAAGACTGGCCGCTGTCCAGACTCGATTCGACGTTGCGCGCCATCCTGCGCGCTGGCGTCTACGAACTGATGAAGCGCGACGACGTGCCGGTGGCCGTCATCGTTTCGGAATATGTCGACATCGCCAAGGCCTTCTACGAGGAAGACGAGCCGAAGCTGACCAACGCCGTGCTCGACCGTGTGTCGCGCCGGGTGCGGGGCGAGGGGCGCGGCAAGGACGCATTGTGACCGGCACCGTCGCCGGCGCAGCAAGGGAAGCGCGCCGCACGGCGATCATCCTGGCGACGTCGCAGGCGATTATCGGTTCGGCCGCGCCGATTGCCATTTCCATGGGCGGGCTGGCCGGGCAATATCTGCTTGGCCCCGATAAGTCGCTGGCAACGGCGCCAATCACCGGCTTCAACATCGGCGTGGCGCTCGGCGCGTTGCCGGCCGCGGCCATCATCCGTTGGCTCGGCCAGCGCGGCGGTTTTATGACCGGCACCATCGTCACCGCGCTTGGCGGCGTCATCTCCACGTTGGCTCTGTTCCACGCCAGCTTCTGGCTGTTCGCTTTCGCGCTGCTGGTGATCGGCGTCGGCGGCGCCTTCGTCCAGCAGTTCCGCTTCGCCGCCGCCGATAATGCTCCGCCCGAATTCAAGGCGCGCGCCATTTCCTTCGTGCTGGCCGGCGGCGTCATCACCGCGATCCTCGGGCCGCAGATCGTCATCTTCACCCGCGAATTGCTGGCGCCGGTGATGTTTGCCGGCTCGTTCGTGGCCATTCCGGTTCTGGCGGCGGCCGGCGCCATCATCCTGTCATTCCTGCGCATCCCGGCCAAGGCTCCCGGCCACGCTGAAGTCGCGTCAAGCGACGCCCGGCCGCTGTCCGAGATCGTCACCCGGCCGCGTTTCGTCGCGGCACTGTTTTGCGCCGTCGGCAGCTATGCGCTGATGAGTTTCGTCATGACTGGCGCGCCGCTGGCCATGGTCGGCTGCGGCCTGTCGACGGACGACTCCACGCTCGGCATTTCCTGGCATGTGATGGCGATGTTTGCGCCGAGCTTCTTCACCGGATCGCTGATCCATCGCTTCGGCGCCGAACGCATCGTCGCAACCGGCCTGGTCCTGCTCATCGGCTGCGCCGCGGTGGCATTGTCCGGCCTGCATTTGTGGCAGTTCTGGACGGCGCTGATCCTGCTTGGCCTCGGCTGGAATTTTGCCTTCATCGGCGCCACCTCCATGGTCGCCGACAGCTACCATCCGTCCGAAAAGAGCAAGGTGCAGGGCTTCCACGACTTCGTCCTGTTCGGCTCCGTCGCCTTCGCCTCGCTAATGTCGGGCGCCATCTACAATGCGTGGGGCTGGGAGATGCTGAACTGGCTGGTTTTCCCGGTCGTCGCCCTCTGCTTCGTCGCCCTTGGCGCGCTCAAACTGACCGGATCGCGCAAAGCCCGCGCCTGATCCGGTTCTATCTTTGGCTTGGCACGACGTGTCAGCATGGCGGCGGCCGAAATCGCGGCGACCGCACAAAATTATTGCGTCTGTACCCATTGTTATGAAACCGTGTGCCCCGACGGGGCGTTGAAGCCATGCTCATATGCGGCCACCGCATTTCGGTCCAAAGCAAGGGGTTTTCACAATGTTTTCAGTCAAGATTCTGGCCGGCGCGGCGTTGGCGCTCGGCATCACGGCCGCCTCCGCCAATGCCCAGGTGGTCGTCTCCTCGAAGATCGACACCGAGGGCGGCGTGCTCGGCAACATCATCCAGCTTGTGCTCAACGCCAACAACATCAAGACCACCGACCGCATCCAGCTCGGCGGCACGCCGGTGGTACGCAAGGCGATCACTGCCGGCGAGATCGACATTTATCCCGAGTACACCGGCAATGCCGCTTTCTTCTTCGAGAAGGCCGACGATCCGGTCTGGAAGGATGCCGCCAAGGCCTATGAGACCGCCAAGAAGCTCGACTATGATGCCAACAAGATCGTCTGGCTGTCGCCGTCACCGGCCAACAACACCTGGGCGATCGCGCTGCGCAAGGAGGTTGCCGAGACCAACAAGCTGGCGACCCTGACCGACTTCGGCAAATATGTCGCCGGTGGCGGCACGGTGGTTTTGGCGGCCTCAGCCGAGTTCGTCAATTCGGCGGCAGCCCTGCCGGCGTTCCAGACCACTTACGGCTTCACGCTGAAGCCCGAGCAGTTGATCACGCTTTCGGGCGGCGACACCGCCGCGACGATCGGTGCTGCCGCCAACCAGACCAACGGCGCCAACGCCGCCATGGTCTACGGCACCGACGGCGGCATCGCGCCGTCCGGCCTGGTCGTGCTCGCCGACGACAAGGGCGTGCAGCCGGTCTACCAGCCGGCGCCGATCATCCGCGAAGCGGTGCTGAAAGAGCATCCGGAGATCGAGACGCTGTTGAAGCCGGTGTTCGCCAAGCTCGACCTCGTCACGCTGCAGGAACTCAACGGCCGCGTCCAGGTCGGCGGCGAGCCGGTCAAGGGTGTCGCCGAGGACTTTTTGAAGAAGAACGGGTTTTTGAAGTAGTCAGCGCATAGCTGATCGTGACGCTGGTGCGAGACACCCCTCTCTGGAAGCTGCTGATCTCCCCCCTTGCGGGGGAGATGTCCGGCAGGACAGAGGGGGGTGCTGTCCCGCCGACCTCACAACCGGTAGCAGGTGCGTGCCTCGACAGGGTTGCTTCTGAACAAGCCGACGCTCGAAAGCTGGCGATCCTTCACACCCCCCTCTGGCCTGCCGGCCATCTCCCCCGCAAGGGGGGAGATCGGATTTCGCGTCGGCTTTCGCCGATCACCGGCGTAGTCTGCGCAACGTGGAAAATCGCTCCTCATGAGGGGCATCCATGACCCTGCGTTTCGACAAGCTCGGCATGGTTATCGCGGCGATCGTTGCCTATGCGGCGTTTCTGGCTCCGTTCGCCACCTTCCGCGCCAATCGTATCGTTCCCGGTCAGGCGCGCTCGATCCTGGAGGCGCTGCCGGCCACAGTCGGGCCGCTACTGCTGGCGATCGTCGTCGTGGCCGCAATTGTTGCCTTGCTGAAAACCCCGCTTGTCCTGCGCCTGGCCGCAAGCGTCGTGGCGCTCGCCGCCCTTGCCATCCTGATCGGTGTCGCCGGCACCTTCCTGATGCCGGCCGGCAACACCTTCGCCCGCATCTCGCCGGCTTCCGGGTTCTGGCTGTTGATCTTTGCCTTCACATTGTTGCTCGCCGACGTGCTGACCAGGCTCAACCTGTCGCCAGCGGCCCGCGTCGGCGTGCTCGTCGTCGCGGCGCTGGCCATCGGCTTGTTGCTGATATCGGGGCAGTGGGACAGCCTGTCGATCCTCAAGGAATATGCAAACCGCGCCGATAGTTTCTGGGCCGAAGGCTCCAAGCACATCACACTGGCGCTGGGGTCGCTGGCGGCGGCGGTGATCGTCGGCCTGCCGCTCGGCATTCTATGCCATCGCGTCGAACGGTTGCGCGCCGGTGTGCTCAACGTGCTCAACATCGTCCAGACCATACCCTCGATCGCGCTGTTCGGCCTGCTGATCGCGCCGCTCGGCTGGGTCGCCACCCATGTTCCGGGTGCCGCAGCGCTCGGTATCAGAGGCATCGGCACCGCGCCCGCCTTCGTTGCCTTGTTCCTCTATTCGCTGCTGCCGGTGGTGGCCAACACCGTGGTCGGGCTTGCCGGCGTACCCCGCGCGGCCAATGATGCAGCGCGCGGCATGGGCATGACCGATGGCCAGCGCCTGTTCGGCGTCGAGTTTCCGTTGGCCTTTCCGGTGATCCTCACCGGCATCCGCATCGTGCTGGTGCAGAACATCGGCCTGGCCACCATCGCAGCACTCATCGGCGGCGGCGGCTTCGGTGTGTTTGTGTTTCAGGGCGTTGGCCAGACGGCGATGGACCTGGTGCTGCTGGGCGCCGTGCCGACGGTGGCGCTGGCTTTTGCCGCGGCCATCATCCTCGACGCAGTAATCGAGATGACCGCCACCAGGCGCAGGGTTGAAACGGCATGATCGAGATCGAAGGCATTACCAAGCGCTATGACGCGACGACCGTGGTCAACGACGTGTCCATGGTCGTCGAGCCGCGCACGGTTTGCGTCATTGTCGGTACCTCCGGTTCCGGCAAGACGACGCTGCTGCGAATGATCAACCGGCTGGTCGAGCCGACCGCCGGCGTCATCAAGCTCGACGGCAACGACAACCGCTCGCTGCCCGGCTACGAACTGCGCCGCAGCATCGGCTACGCCATCCAGGGCCACGGCCTGTTCCCGCACCGCACCGTTGCGCAGAACATCGCCACCGTGCCGGTCCTGCTGGGCTGGGACAAGGACCGCATCAAGGCCCGCGTCGATGAGTTGATGACACTCTACCAGCTCGACCCCGAGGCTTATGGCCCGCGCTACCCGCACGAACTGTCCGGCGGGCAACAGCAGCGTGTCGGCGTCGCCCGCGCGCTCGCCGCCGAGCCCAATGTGCTTCTGATGGACGAGCCGTTCGGCGCACTCGACCCGATCATCCGCACCAAGGCGCAGGAGGACCTGCTGGCAATCCAGAAGCGCTTCGGTACCACCATCATCCTCGTCACCCACGACATGGAGGAGGCGGTCCACATGGGCGACAAGATCGCCGTCATGGATGCCGGAAAGCTGGTGCAATACGCCAAGCCGGAAGAGATCCTGGCGCGGCCGGCGAACGCCTTCGTCGAAACCCTGGTCGGCGCCAGCGAAAAGCCGTTCCGGCTCTTGTCGCTCGGCCGCGTGCGCGAGGCCGTGGAAAAGGGGTCTGCCGAAGGCGAGGCGATCCCAGGCGACGCCAGCCAGCGCGACGCGCTGGCCGAGCTTCTGTGGTCGGGCCGGCCCGCGCTGCCGGTCAAGGGCGAAGACGGCAAGCCGCTCGGCCGCGTCACCGTCGACGGGCTGGTGAAGCGCGCGGCGAGGCCGGCATGAAAGGGGCCGGTCTAAAAGCCTGGCTGCCTTCGCTGCTCAGGCTTGCACTGGTGGTGCTTCTCATAGCCTTCGTCACCAATCCCGGCTGGTTCGAGCCGCTGTTGAAGCCGCTGACCGAAAACAATGCGCCGGCGATCTACAATCAGGGCAGCCTGCTGACGCTGACCCTGCTGCATCTCAGGACCGTGCTGATCGCTACCGCCGCCGCAACCATCGTTGCCGTGGCGCTTGCCATCCTGGTGACCAGGCCGGCGGGCGCCGAATTCCTGCCGCTGTCGCGCAGCTTGGTGAACATCGGCCAGACCTTTCCGCCGGTGGCGGTGCTGGCGCTGGCGGTGCCCGCCGTGGGTTTCGGCGAGAAGCCGACGCTGATTGCGCTGTTTCTCTACGGCCTGCTGCCGATCTTCGAGAACGCGCTGACCGGCCTCACGACGCTGCCGGGCAACATCATGGAGGCCGCGCGCGGCGCCGGCATGACCGGCTGGCAAAGGCTGATCAAGGTTGAATTGCCGCTGAGTGCGCCGATCATTCTGGGCGGCATAAGGCTGTCGGTGGTGATCAGCCTGGCCACGGCGACGATCGGTTCGACGGTTGCCGCCAAGACGCTGGGCGAGGTGATCATCGCCGGCCTGCTGTCCAACAATCTCGCCTTCGTCCTGCAAGGCGGCCTGATCGTCGCTGCCCTTGCCGTACTGATCTATGACGGACTGTCGGCCATCGAGCGCTACACCGCGCGCAAGATGGGGCAGGAGACTGGCGACTGACCTTCGTTGGACTGCGGGCAAAGCATTGACTGACGCGGCGTCATTTCAACCGATCTAATAGCAGGGCATCGGCGACGGGAATGTTCTGGCCTAAACTTTTGGCGGAAAGCGGGGCAAAAAACCGAACAATATCTTGACGTTCCGAGCCCTGTTTCGCATACACCGCTGCGAAGGACGGATTCCGCCTAGGCTTTATCCGCTCCCCGCACCAACGGCCCAGGGAGGGGTTCTTTTGGGCCATCAATCGAGGAAAATTTGGCAATGACCATCATTTCTGCCGTCATCGCCTGCGGCTTGCTTTCAATCCTTTACGCCATCTGGGCGACACGATCGGTTCTTGCAGCCGATCAGGGCAATGCACGCATGCAGGAAATCTCCGCCGCCATCCGCGAAGGCGCGCAGGCCTATCTGGCGCGCCAGTACACCACCATCGCCATCGTCGGCGTGGTCGTGCTCGTGCTCGCCTGGTGGCTGCTTTCGATCACCGCCGCGGTCGGCTTCCTGATCGGCGCCGTGCTTTCGGGCGCCGCCGGTTTCATCGGCATGCACGTCTCGGTGCGCGCCAATGTGCGCACCGCGCAGGCGGCGTCCAACAGCCTCGCCGCCGGTCTCGACATCGCCTTCAAGTCGGGCGCCATCACCGGTATGCTGGTGGCTGGCCTGGCGCTGCTCGGCGTGTCGATTTACTACTATATTCTGACCGGCCCGATGGGCCTGCAGCCCAATGACCGCATCGTCATCGATGCGCTGGTTTCGCTCGGCTTCGGCGCTTCGCTGATCTCGATCTTCGCCCGTCTGGGCGGCGGCATCTTCACCAAGGGCGCCGACGTCGGCGGCGATCTCGTGGGCAAGGTCGAAGCCGGTATTCCCGAAGACGATCCGCGCAACCCGGCCACCATCGCCGACAATGTCGGCGATAATGTCGGTGATTGCGCCGGCATGGCCGCCGACCTCTTCGAGACCTATGCGGTGACCGTCGTTGCCACCATGGTGCTGGCTGCCATCTTCTTCGGCGGAACCGCCGCTCTGGGTGCGGCGATGCTCTATCCGCTCGCGATCTGCGGTGCCTGCATCCTGACCTCGATCGTCGGCACCTTCTTCGTCAAGCTCGGTTCCAACGGCTCGATCATGGGCGCCCTCTACAAAGGCCTGATCGTCACCGGCCTGCTGTCGATCGTCGGTCTCGGCGTCGCTACCTCGGCAACTGTCGGCTGGGGCGAGGTCGGCACCGTCGCCGGCATGACAATCATCGGCAAGAACCTGTTCATCTGCGGCCTGATCGGTCTCGTTGTGACCGGTCTCATCGTGGTGATCACCGAATACTATACCGGCACCAACAAGCGCCCGGTGAACTCCATCGCCCAGGCCTCGGTGACCGGTCACGGCACCAACGTCATCCAGGGACTTGCGGTGTCGCTCGAATCGACCGCACTGCCGGCAATCGTCATCGTCGGCGGCATCATCTCGACCTACCAGCTCGCCGGCCTGTTCGGCACGGCGATCGCGGTCACCACCATGCTCGGCCTTGCCGGCATGATCGTCGCCCTCGACGCCTTCGGCCCGGTCACCGACAATGCCGGCGGCATTGCCGAAATGGCCGGCCTGCCCAAGGAAGTGCGCCACTCCACCGACGCGCTCGACGCGGTCGGCAACACCACCAAGGCGGTGACCAAGGGCTATGCCATCGGTTCGGCCGGCCTCGGCGCGCTGGTGCTGTTTGCGGCCTATTCGAACGATTTGAAGTTCTTTGCCGCCAATGGCGACAAATATCCGTACTTCCAGGGCATGGGCGATGTCTCCTTCGACCTCTCCAATCCCTACGTCGTCGCCGGCCTGATCTTCGGCGGTCTGATCCCGTATCTGTTCGGCGGCATCGCCATGACGGCCGTCGGCCGTGCGGCCGGCGCCATCGTCGAGGAAGTGCGCAAGCAGTTCCGCGAGGATCCGGGCATCATGGCCGGCACCTCCAAGCCAAACTATGCGCGCGCCGTCGACCTTCTGACCAAGGCGGCGATCCGGGAAATGATCATCCCCTCGCTGCTGCCGGTGCTGGCGCCGCTCGTCGTCTATTTCGGCGTGCAGCTGATCTCGGGCTCCAAGGCGTCCGCCTTTGCGGCGCTCGGCGCCTCGTTGCTCGGCGTCATCGTCAACGGCCTGTTCGTCGCCATCTCGATGACTTCGGGCGGCGGCGCCTGGGACAATGCCAAGAAGTCGTTCGAGGACGGTTTTGTCGACAAGGACGGCGTCAAGCACCTCAAGGGGTCCGAAGCGCACAAGGCTTCGGTCACCGGCGACACGGTTGGCGACCCCTACAAGGACACCGCCGGCCCGGCGGTCAACCCGGCAATCAAGATCACCAACATCGTGGCGCTTCTGCTGCTGGCCGTGCTCGCGCACGGCTAAGTCAACGCCACTGCTTCAGGAACAAACCCGCGGGAGCGATCCCGCGGGTTTTTGTTTGAGATTTACGCTGGTGGCAGTCAACCCTCATCCGGCTCGGTGCCGGCATCGCCGCGCTTGCTGTAGCGATCGAGCAATTCGCTCACGCTAGGTTCGCGCTCAGGCATCGGCGCCAGGCCACGCAGGCGCCGCAGCTTGGCAAGGAAGGCGCCTCGCTTATACTTGCGGCGGAAGGCGCGGGCGCGGGGATGGATGCCAAGAGCCGCCATCAGCCTGCGCCTGAGATAACTCGATGCCGCCAGGCGAATGGGTTCGCCCGCGCAGCCAAGGATTTTCACGCGCAAGGCGTCCGGCGTCTGCATGGCATCCAGAAGATCCTTCTGTTCCTGCGCATTGTCGCCGAGATAGGAACCCTTGCGTATGCCGGAATGCAACTTGATCACCGTGAGGTGCGGCATCGTCGCGATCACCGCGCCCTTTCGCCATGCCCGAAACAGCCAGTCCTGCGAGCTTTCGCAAAAGCACTGGCTGGCGGGTCGCCAAGGTCCGAGCAGGCTGAACGAAGCGCGGCGAAACATGTGTGCCGAGCCAAATCCTTCCGTCGTGACGGGGTCGTAAAAACCATCCTTGCCGATCCCGAAGATCGAATTGACAGGATTGCCGGCCGCCGACGGCGGCTGGATGACGGCGCCGCGCGCCAGCACCACGTGGGCGCCCGAGGCGTCGATCCAGCCGGTCATCGCCGCCAAATGGTCGGGAAACCACAGATCGTCGTGGTTGAGCAAGGCGACGAAGCGGCCACGCGCCCTGACAAAGCCGATATTGTTGGGACCGGACTGTTCGCCGAAATTGACAGGAAGATCGATGTAGACGATGCGGGCATCGTCAAATTCAGCGACAACGGCCGCCGTATCCGGCCTGCAACCGTCGCCGATGACCAAGGCTTCCCAGTCTTGCAACGTCTGGCGCATGACGCTGGTCAATGCCTGCCGCAGTGCTGCCGGCCGGTTGTGCGTCGCGATCACGATCGAAACCAGCGGTTCGCCGCCGGCCTGATCGCGCTGCGCCGATGCTTCCACGCTACACCAGTCTGTAGGGAATGTGGTCGGTGTCTGGCGGCAGGCGCCAATGGTCGGGCTGATCGTAGGCATAGGCCTTGTCGACGAGGTTGAGCAGCACCGCCGTCTCCGCTCCGAGCGAAACAACACCGTGCCATATTCCGGGTGGAATGATGACGACCGCCGGGCGCAACGGGCCGATAATCTTGTGCCAGACGGCGCCGAAGGTCGGCGAGGCCTTGCGTCCGTCAAACAGCGAAATGCGAACGCTGCCGACGCAGCAGAACAGCCGGTCGGTCGTCACCGCATGGGCATGCCAGCCCGTCACCGCGCCGGGATACAAGGTGCGTTGGAAGACCTGGCCGACCGGCTCCGAATCGAGCTCCCACTCCTCGCGAAAGATCTCGGTCAGATAGCCGGTGGAGGTTGCGACCGGCCTGATCTCCTTGACCCTCACGCCATCGATCGTCACCGGCTCGATGGGCATCCAGTCAGGCGTGACCACTTGGCTGTCAGCCGTTCCGGTCGCCATCCAACCTGTCGGTTTTGTCCGGGTTTTTTCCGGCACGGATGCTCCTCCCAATTCAGCGTGATGCTCCATTGGCCAGCACGGTCTGATACGAATTTGACCGGTCGCTGGCAAGTACGCGTCAAGGTTTGCTGATAGGTTTCGACCTCACGGCACTTGATGTTTCCGACGCAATCGGAGGGCCGCATTGCCCAAAACATCGTTCCATCCTACCCAAGCCCGGACCGTCCGCCTGCTTTAATACCCCGGCCATTGGCCAGGACATTGCAATAGGCGCGGTGTCGGGCTCGCCTCTGCGGCGATTTTGGCCAGGGAAACGACATTCGGGCAGGGAAAAGACATGGACATTTTCTTGATGGCGGCTTCGCTTGCGCTGGCTGGAATTATTGCCGGCATCTACGTGTCGGGCGTAATCCACGATTTTCGCATCGATGATCTTACCGCCGGCCAGTACATGGCCATGCATCAGATGCGCGACCGGACGTTTACCCGGGTGATGCCGTTCGTCAGGCTGACGACGCTGGTGCTGATCGCGGCGATGGCGATGTTTGCGGTCGATGCCGGCCTGCCGCGCATCCTGACCATCGTCGCCGCGGCGCTGGTGGTGCTCGACATTGGCTTCACCGTCAGCCGTCAGGTGCCGCTCAACAAACAGGTGCAGAGCTGGACGCCGGTGACCATCCCCGATGATTGGGCGCAGACGCGCGACAGCTGGGCGGCCAACCACAATTTGCGCCTTGTGCTTGGACTGGCCGAATACGCCTGCCTGTTTGCCGCGGTCATCCTGACGCTCAGCCGGTGATTCAGTTTTTGCGGAACGCCGCGGCATGGGTCGGCACTTCTGCCGGCCGCCGCCGTTGAAAACAGGAGTATTGCCATGCTGCATCACGCTTCATTCAACGCCCGCGATCCGCAGGCCGTCGCCAGCGTCCTTGCCGAAATGCTTGTCGCCACCGCGGTTCGTGCGCCGTCGCCGCCATTTCCTGAGGGCGCGTGGTTTGTCTGCCTCGGCGACGATTTCGGCTCGCTGATCGAAATCCTGCCGTGCGGCACGGTTCTGGACCAGCAAGCGCCGCTCGGCATCGGCTTCGACCCGAACATGCGCCTGCGCTCCGGCTCGCATGTGCTGCTCAGCACGCCCAATTCGACCGAAACCATCCAGGGCATTGCCGCCCGCATGGGCTGGCATAGCGGGCTGATCGATGCCCGCCTGTTCAAGGTGCTCAAGGTCTGGGTCGAGGACGAAACCCTGGTCGAATTCCTGACGCCCGAGATCGCACCGCTGTACCGCGCGACATTCGCCTGGGGCGGCATGGCGACACTCGACGCCAAGCTGCGCGAGCTGGAGAGCCAGATGGCGGCAGCGCTTGCCGCCAAGGCGGCGAACCAGTCGGGCCGCAAGGATGAGCAACTGGCCGATACGATGAGTCCGTGAGCCCCGACGCCTTCCGATGAGAGCTCCTGGACGGCCGCCGAGGTCAACCGTCGCCGGTGTTGTCGCCGGCTTCCGCCTTCAGCCAGTTGATGAACGATCTGGCAGGCTCCCAGGCGGAGATGGACGGGTGGACGACGACGTAGTGGTTCCAGTTCGTCGGTATGTCCGTCGTCAGGAGGCGGACGAGCCTGCCGGTGCGCAAATCGCTCTCGACCAGCGACTTCCTCGCGATGGCGACGCCCAGACCGCTCGCCGCCGCTTCGACCGCCAACAAGGTGCCATTCAGATTCATGCCGTCGCCAACCGTATCCAGCGGCAGATTGTTTCTCTCGAACCAGTGGCGCCAATTGGCGCCACTCTCGTCATTTTCGGCCGTCGTGTCGAGGATGCGGAACAGTCGCAGCACATCGTGCTGGTCTCTGACCGGGCCGTTGGCGGCGAGATAGTCGGGACTGACGACAGGAAAGATCGCATCTGCCATCAGCCATTCGGTCTCGACGGCCGGATAGTGTCCGCCGCCGAAGCGCAATGCGATGTCGACTGTTCGCTGCGAAAGGTCGACGACTGCAAGATCCGCATTGATGTCGATCTCTGTTTCGGGATGCTTTTTGCGAAACCTGTGCAGACGCGGGGCCAGCCAGCGCACGGCATGCGAAGGAATGGCGGTGACCCTCAGCCTCGTGCGCTCGTTGCGCGCGACACTGGCGATCGTGCTCTGGATTTCCAGCAGTGCGCGTCGCACGCCCGCGGACAATCTTTCGCCTTCAAGCGTGAGTTCGACGCGGCGGACATGGCGGGTGAACAGAAGCACGCCGAGATCGGCTTCGAGATCGGCGATGCGGTGGCTGAGCGCGCTTGGCGTAACATTCAGCTCATCGCCGGCGCGCTTGAAGCTGCCCAGCCGGGCAATGACCTCGAAAGCACGAATGGATTCCAGTTGTGGAAGCCGTCTTGTCATTTGCCGTTACCCGATCCCGCCATGGGTTCCTTAGCATGAATGAACAAAGCTCATCCATAGCTTCGTAAATAGTCTTTTGTCCAAGTGCGCAAATCATTGTAGCCATCCACTGCCCCCCGATTGCCGCCGTCGAATGAGAGGCCGTTCATGGAACGAGCCTCGACTACGAACGACAGTGAAATGAAGACAATCGCTTGGGAGTACCCCATGACTATTCGACCCCCCGAGTTTGCGCATGCGCGCTTTTCGACCGCCATGTGGCCGCGAGCGGAATGGCGAAACGTCTATTGCGACCTGTTGCGCCGGATGGTGACCGACATGGATTTTAACGTCACGGAGGAAAAGCTCTCCGTCGACGCGACCATCCTGCGGCTACCGGGCGTCGGCATTGCCGATTCGAGGACCACCNTCAGACGTGTGCTCTTCCGATCTAGGCCAGCATCGAGGCCGGCCAGGCAATCCTTCTGTCCTCCTCTGATCCGCATGTGATCGAACGGGCGATGTCGCATCATCTCTTCATCACCATCCCCAAGGCAGCGCTCGGGCCCATGGCTGCGAATGCGGATGCTGCCCTGATGACGCCGATGTCATGCGTGGGCGAAAAGTTCTTGCTGCTGACCAGCTATGTCCGTCTGCTGATGCAGGAGCCGAACCTGGCCGCATCCGAATTGCGCTGGCTTGCCGCCAAGCACATACAGGACCTTGTCGCGGTCGTGGTTGGGGCAACGCAGGACGCCACCGAGGTCGCCGCAGGTCGCGGCATACGCGCCGCGCGGCTGCGCGCCATCAAAGCCGATATCGAAAGCAATCTGGCTTCCGGCGATGTCGGGTCCGACGCGCTGGCCGGGCGCCACCGCGTCAGCGCGCGCTATATCAGAAAGCTGTTCGAGGGTGAGGGTACCTCGCTGTCGCAGTTCGTGCTTGGCCGGCGGCTGGCGCTGGTTTGCAGCAAGCTATCCGACCTGCGCCTGGCACACCGCACCATCGGCGCCATCGCCTTCGACGCCGGCTTCGGCGATCTCTCGACCTTCAACCACGCCTTCCGCCGGCATTTCGGCATGACGCCTTCGGAAGCGCGGCAGAGTGCGGCTGTGCACCGCGCCTCGCTGGAGCCCGGCGGCCGAACAGGCCACGCGCGGCAAAGCGCGACGGGTGTTGCGGCCGCATGACCTCAAAACAAAAGCCCGCAGGATCGCTCCCGCGGGCTTTTGGTCGCCTGAGATGGTGTCGCTTCGGGGGAAGCAAAAATCTAAGGAAGGCGGTCGCTTCTTAGGCGCCGCCGCCAGGAATGGGGGGCGCCAGCTTGCTGGCGCCTTTGATGATCTGGCTGAGGAAGTTCTGGTCCTTGCCGCCGGTCGGCGTGGTGCGCGAGATGAAGTCGAAAATCTTACCGTCCTTCAGACCGTAATTGGCAATCTGGGTGACGCGCCCGTCCTCGCCAAAATAGACCGCGAGCACTTTCTGGTCGACCAGGCGCGGCTTGTCGAAAGCGACATAGCGCTTGCGCGTCTGCGAAATGTAATAGAACGCCTCATTGTCGAAGGTGGCTTTCGTCGATGGCGTGCCGAGCGCCAGAAGCACCTGTTCGCGGCTGGAGCCCACCGGCACCGAATCGACCGCCTGCTGGTCGATAACATAGCCCTGCGTCAGCGTCTCGCTAGGGTTAAGGTCGCCGAACATCTTGGACGAATTGCAGCCCGACAGCGCGGAAGCCACCAGCACCAGCGAAACCGCGGCGGTGGCCCCAGGCAGAAAAGTCGACTTGAATTTCAGCGCGCGCAACAACAACTCCATTAGCTGGCCGCAACTTGCGCTGGGCGGCAAAACCGGTAAACCAGCTTGCTTGCCGATGCAACAAGGCCCATTCAAACAATCGGTCCCCAGGAGACCACCCTCAATGTTCCAGCGCCTTTTTGGCCGCGAACGCAACGCCAACCGCGCTATCACCGAGGCGCTTTACGCACAAATCGTGGCGGCGGCGCGGCAGACCGTGTTTTATTCCCACTGGAATGTGCCGGATACGCCGCTCGGCCGTTTCGAGATGCTGTCGCTGCACATGTTCCTGTTTCAGCACCGGCTCCGCGGCGAAGAGGGCGTCGCGCATGAGGTCGCGCAGGTGCTGATCGACGAGTTCTTTCTCGATGTCGAGCATTCGCTGCGGGAACTGGGCGTTGGCGATGTCGGCGTGCCCAAGCGCATGAAGAGGCTGGCCAAAATGTTCTACGGCCGTACCGCCGCCTATGCCGACGCGCTGGAACGCAGCGACCGCGACGCGCTTGCTGCCGCCCTGGCGCGCAATGTCAGACCCGATGCCGGCGCCTGGCCGCAAGCCTTGCCGCTGGCGTCCTATGTAATCGATGCCGCAAGGCAGCTTGAAGCACAGCCGTCCGAATCGATCGTTTCCGGTGCCGTGGCGTTTCCCGTCGCGAAAGCGGAGTGAGGAGGGGAGACCAAGATGAAACATGTGGACACGCCTAGCCCGGTCTCATTTGCGGCCAATGTCGGCCGCCTGCCGCACAAAGGTTTGCAGGTGGTGATCGATGCCGACGCCGCGCAGCGCGCAATGCTTGCGCGCGAGCACGAGCTGCTTTCGGTCGAAAACTACCGTGCTGAGCTTTTGGTGGCGCCGTGGAAGCGCAATGGCGTCAAGGTCAGCGGCCGCGTCGAGGCTGATATCACCCAGGCCTGCATCGTCACCCTTGAGCCGGTCGCGGCCCATATCGACGAAGAGGTCGAGGCGCTGTTCCTGCCCGAACAATCCAAACTCGGACGGCAAGGTTTCGAAGGCGGTGGCGAAATCCTGCTCGACGCCGAAGGGCCGGACAGCCCGGAAACTTTCTCCGGCGACACGATCGACGTCGGCGCGCTCGCCGAACAGTTCTTCGGGCTGGCGATCGATCCCTATCCGCGCAAGGCAGGCGCCTCGCTCGATGCCGCCGGCCCGAACGAGCCCGTCGAGAATGAATTCCAGCAAAAGCTGCGATCCTTGCTTGGAAAATCCTAAAACACGAAGCGATCGGAGAAAAGCCGGTTGTGCGGCAGCCCAAAACCGCTATTTTCGCCGAACCTTCGCGAGCCCCTGAATTTCGCGAGTTTCGTATTTCTTTCGCGGGCCATGTGCCCTGGCCCAAGCTAGTGAGATAAAGACCGCGTGATCAGGATTTCCATCGATGCCATGGGTGGCGATCACGGGCCAAACGTGGTCATCCCGGCACTCATGACGGTCGCCGTCAGGCGTCCCGACATCCGCTTCGTCATATATGGGCGCGAGGAATTGGTGCGCCCCGAACTCGCCAAATTCCCCAAACTGGCCGAGGTCAGCGAGTTCCACCATTGTGAAGTCGCGGTCAGGATGGACGACAAGCCGAGCCAGGCGCTGCGCCACGGCCGCTGGAAGTCGTCGATGTGGAAGGCTGTCGAAGCAGTCAAGAGTGGCAGCGCGCAGGCCTGCATTTCGGCCGGCAATACCGGCGCGCTGATGGCGATGTCGAAATTCTGCCTGCGCACGATGGCGACCATCGACCGTCCGGCGATCGCGGCGATCTGGCCCACGATGCGCGGCGAGAGCGTGGTGCTGGATGTCGGCGCCACCATCGGCGCCGATGCGCACCAGCTGATCGACTTTGCCATTCTCGGCACCGGCATGGCGCGCTCGGTGTTCGGCATCGACCGGCCGAAAGTCGGCCTGCTCAATGTCGGCGTCGAGGAGATCAAGGGACAGGAAGAGGTCAAGGAAGCCGGGCGCATGCTGCGCGAGGCCAACATGGCCTCGATGAATTATCATGGCTTCGTCGAGGGTGACGACATCGGCAAGGGCACGGTCGACGTGGTCGTCACCGAGGGCTTTGCCGGCAACATCGCGCTCAAGACGGCAGAAGGCACTGTGCGCCAGATCTCAGGCTATCTGCGCGCCGCGATGAACCGCACGCTGATGGCCAGGATCGGCTATGTCTTCGCCAAGGGCGCTTTCGACCGCCTGCGCGAAAAGCTCGATCCAGGCCGCTCCAATGGCGGTGTTTTCCTGGGTCTGAACGGCATCGTGGTAAAGAGCCATGGCGGCGCCGATTCGGACGGTTTCGCGGCGGCCATCGAGCTTGGCTACGACATGGTGCGCAACAATCTGATCGACCGCATCGAGGCCGATCTCGACCTGTTCCATGCGCGCAACCCGCATGCCCAGGCAAACAGGAAATCCGACGCCACCGTCGACGAAAAGGAATAGGAAAGAGCTTTGATCAGATCAGTCGTGCGCGGCACCGGTGCTGCGCTGCCCCGCCGCATCATGAAGAATGCCGATTTCGAAGGCATGGTCGAGACCTCGGACGAGTGGATCGCCCAGCGCACCGGCATCCGCCAGCGCCATATCGCCGCCGATGACGAGACGACGGCATCCCTGGGCGAGGCGGCGGCGCGCGCAGCGCTCGACAATGCTGGTCTTTCGCCTGACGACATCGACCTGATCGTGCTGGCGACCTCGACGCCCAACAACACCTTTCCGGCAACCGCCGTCGAGATCCAGAACCGGCTCGGCATGCATCACGGCTTTGCCTTCGACCTGCAGGCGGTGTGCTCGGGCTTCGTCTATGCGGTGACCACCGCCGACCTCTACATCAGAGGCGGCCTCGCCAAGCGCGTGCTGGTGATCGGCGCGGAGACCTTTTCGCGCATCCTCGACTGGAGCGACCGCTCGACCTGCGTGTTGTTCGGCGACGGCGCCGGCGCGCTGGTGCTGGAAGCGGATGAGGGCACCGGCGGCATTGCCGACCGTGGCGTGCTGGCGATGAGCCTGCGCTCCGACGGCGCCCACAAGGACAAGCTTTTCGTCGATGGCGGTCCCTCGACCACCGGCACGGTCGGCCATCTCAGGATGGAAGGCCGCGAGGTGTTCAAGCACGCCGTCGGCATGATCACCGACGTTATCGAGGCGACGTTTTCGCAGGCCGGCATAACCGCCGACGACCTCGACTGGTTCGTGCCGCATCAGGCCAATAAACGCATTATTGACGCTTCGGCCAAGAAGCTCGGGATTGCTGAGCAAAAGGTGGTGGTCACCGTCGATTTGCACGGTAACACCTCGGCTGCTTCCGTGCCGCTGGCGCTTTCGGTGGCTGTCGCCGACGGTCGCATCAAGAAGGGTGATCTCGTGCTCCTGGAAGCGATGGGCGGCGGCTTCACCTGGGGCGCGGTTCTCGTTCGCTGGTAAGTGCCGAACGGTCCGGTTTCGGTCCTTGACCTTGCCGGATCAATTACTTAGGCTCTGCCTTTACCTGTATCGATTTATGTTTTTTGAACTGATGGGACGGTCGCATGGGGGGAAAGACACTTACGCGCGCCGACCTTGCCGAAGCTGTTTACCGTAAGGTCGGCTTGTCACGCACTGAATCGGCAGAACTCGTCGAAGCGGTGCTGGACGAAATCTGTGAAGCCATCGTACGCGGCGAGACGGTGAAGCTGTCGTCCTTCGCCACCTTCCACGTCCGTTCCAAGAACGAACGCATCGGCCGCAATCCCAAGACCGGCGAGGAAGTGCCGATCCTGCCGCGCCGGGTGATGACCTTCAAGTCGTCGAACGTGCTGAAAAGCCGTATCCTGCGCTCGCACCAGAACAGCAAGGCCAAGGGCGGCAAATAGGTTCTGCCGCAGGCTTCGGTTGAAAACGCCGGGCCGTTTTGACGCCGGGCTTGAATATTGTTTCATAAACCGCTGAAATGATACCCGATTCGGCAGACTGGGCCGGATCGCCGTCCAGCGTGAGGATTTCGCCCATGGACAAGAGCCCCGACGCTTTCCGCACCATCAGCGAGGTCGCGGAGGATCTCGATCTGCCGCAGCACGTGCTGCGCTTCTGGGAAACCCGTTTCAACCAGATCAAGCCGATGAAGCGCGGCGGCGGCCGCCGCTACTACCGGCCACAGGATGTCGAACTGATCAAGGGCATCCGCCACATGCTCTACGACCAGGGTTACACGATCAAGGGCGTGCAGAAACTGCTGCGCGAGAACGGCAACCATTTCCTGGTCGCCATCGGCAATGGCGACATGGCTGCCGTCGAAGCGATCTCGCAGCGCAGGCAGGCCGATCAGGTGCCGCTGACGCCAGCCGCCCAGCCGCGCGGCATGGATGACGAGATGCTGGTCGGTCAGCCCAAGGTAAAACCCAGCCGCCGCTTTTTCGGCCTGGGCAAGACCGAGGAGGAAGGTCCGGTCCAGCCCGGCGCATCGAAACTGTCGCGCGACAACCGGGCCTTGCTGCAGGAGGCGCTGTTTGACCTCCTGGAGTGCAAGCGCCTGCTCGACCAGGTGCGCTAACCTTTCCGCTGCCCTCGGGCAAGCAGACCGGAACCGGTTCTGCGGCCATGCGTTTGGCCTTCTCTCAAAAGAAGGAAAAACAATCATGGTATCGCTTTCGACCCTCTCCGATCTCGATCTCGAAAAGCAGGTCGCGACCCTTTCCAAAGAGCTCGCCGCGTTGCGCAAAGTCGTGGCCAAACGCGGCGGTGCTTACTACGAGGACGGGCGCGATGCCGCTTCGGACTATTATGGGCAGCTTGCCGACCTTGTCAGCGATGCGCTGCCGGCGATCAGGAAGCAGGGCAGGGCGATCGAAAAGACGGCGCGCGATCGTCCGGCAACAGCCGCTGCTGTTGGGTTGGTCGTGGTCGGCCTTCTCGCCAGCTTGTTGCTCAGCCGGCGCTAAAACAATTCACGAAAACAAAAAGAAAATGGCGGCCGTCCCGCGGACGACCGCCATTTCCCTGATCTGCGGCCGATTACTTGGCGAGCTTGATCTTGGCCTGCGGCGAAACCTGCGCGGTCTGGCTGCACTTGCCATAGACAGTGCCATTCTTGTCCGTGGCGTCCGTATAGGTGCCTTTGCACTCGATCGAGAGCACCAGGCAATGACCGGAGCCCTTGCAAACCGCGCCGCCGTCGCCCGTGGGATGCGTGCCGTTGGCGAAAGCCGAGGTCGGAACGGAAGCCGAACCGAAGGCCGAGACGATGAGGGCCGCGGCGAGCGTGATGCGCTTGAAGTTGGTCATTTGAGCATTTCCTTCTCTGGATCGAGGATCGCCACCATGGCGTCCTTCTGTGTTGGGATCGCCTTCTCGGCGTCCATGCCGGTTAGTGCGGCCTCCAAAGCAAAGGTTCATGCGTGGTTCGAATTTTCTTCGCCTTTTTTTGCGACGTCGATTTTTAGCCTTCGCCAACGGACGGCGCCTGGCGGGGCGGGCATCGATCATGCATTTCGCGTGAAGGGCGCTGACGTAGCAGCGCGGCATCCCATGCGAAGGTCACACGGTGGCGTGCCCAAATGGCCAGCCAAGACCGAGTCCGCCCCCGGCTCTTGTCAGGTGGCGGCAGCAGTCATTGCCGCCACTTGGCACCGCGCTTTCTGCCACTCCCGGCTGCGACTATAACGCCAGTCCAAAGGTACCGGCGGAGGAGACGGGCGTGGTCGCTAATTACATCGACGAGTTCATCATGTTCTGCGCTGGGTTGTGGATGACAGGCGTTGGTTTTGGGCTGCTCCAAAGTCCTTTTCAGGCCCAGCAAGGTCAGCAGCCATGGTGGCTGCAGGTCGCGAAGCATTTCAAATGGATGGGGCCGCTTTTGATTTTGATCGCAATAGTGCTCGCGTTCGCGGCGCCGTCCTAGCGGGTTCCGACGGCATTGAGAGACCCGGGGTGTCCTGCAGCTGGCTACCGCTGTGTTGTCGGCCTTGCGCCTGATACGTTCGTTGGGTGCGCTGTGGTTGCTCGCATTCTGGCGCATGGGCGCCATCGAATCCTGCCTTCAGCTTTTCCACGTGTCGCCTGGCAAAAACCAACGGGAAGGCGGCCTTGACGAGGACTCCAGGGCCAGCCTTCCCGTTGGGCAAGTCGGCCGTGTCAGGCCTTCTTGGCCTCCACCTTGTGGTGGTGGCGGTGGTGATGGGGATGGCGGTGATGCTTGTTGTGATGATGATGATGGTGGTGATGCTTCTTGTGCAGCGGTGCTGCGTCGGCGCTGCTGGCGCCGATGAGGGGCAGAGAGACAGCCAAGGCAAAAGCCAGCCCGAGAGCCGACAGGAGGGACTTCTTCATGACTTCGTTTCCTTTTCTGCGCGGGCTGAATTTGGCCGTCACCGAGCAAGATCGGTGCCGGTGAACCCCGCAGTCATGACTATCGCCTCCGAACTTTTCGACAGTTTTTCCGGACTGTAGAATTTTGTTTCTGGATTGTGTCTGGCGGCTTCGTCGGCAACCTACATCGGCGGAATGACGCCGTTGGTGCCGACAACGACCCGGCCCGCGGTCAGCTTGCCGTCGCTGCCGCGCTCGGCGTTGACGAACACCACAGCGCCAGGCTTGAGGTCGGCGGGCGTCGCCGGCGCGAAGGTCACCACCGGCGTCGTCTGCGGGATCGCGATCTGCTTTTTCTGGCCATTGTCGTAGGTCAGCGTCACCGTGCGACCTGCAATCTCGGTGACATCGGCGACCGTGCCGTTGGTCATCCGGCTGTTGGGCTCGAGATCCCACGGGCGGTCGCCTTCGCCGGCGCCCTTCAGCGCGGCCGGGAAGATCACCACCTCAAGCGCGCCGCTGCCGCCATCGGCCTTCGAAACAGAGGCAATGCCGAGGAAATCGCCTTGCTTGATATCCCCGGCATCCGCCTTGGCGACGCCGGAAATCTTCCACCCTTCAGCCAGCGCGATGGCGTCGGTAGCGCCTTCGCGGGTCTTCACCGTCAGCGTCGCTCCGGCAAAGGCGGTCACCGTGCCGCGAATGCGCACGGCCTCGGCGGCTTGCGCCGCGACCATGCTCGCGCCAGCGAGGCCTGAAATCGTGGCGAGCACGATGGCCGATGTCTTGAATGTCATGGATCTGATCCTCTTGGGAAAAGCTGGCCCGATGCGGCTGCCAGCAACATCAGGCTAACGCGCGAGCGGCGCAAAACCGCTGAACACTTCGGCGTGCGGCCCTTCAAAAGAACTTGATTGGGAGATCGGGGCAGAGATCCTATATGTGCCCTGGCGCCTGCGGTTTTGACGCCGGTTCACGATGCTGTGACGGTCGGTTTGGGCCTTGGCAAATCGCCGTCAAGCGGGCATTGTCCCGGCTCTCAGGCAACACCCTATCATTTGATCCAAAACTCTTTAGCCCCATGGAGTTGCCAATGCCCGAAACTGCAAAACACGAACCCTTCTCCAGGCTGGCGGCCGACGTTGCGCTCGAGCACTCCGGCCTCAAAGCCATCCGGGAGACAAAGGGATACAGTATTGAAGAGCTTTCCCTGACCTGCGGTCTGTCGACCAGCGAGATTGCCGACATAGAGAGCGGCAAGGACACCGATCCGACGAAACTTCGCCGGATCGCCGCAGCATTGCAATTGCCGGAAACGGCCCTGATCGATGCCCCGGCGCCCACGGCGCCTGTGGAAAACCGGTCCGTTTCATAAACAACGGCCGAGCGTCGTTCAACAAGCCCGCCATGGTTTGCCCTGGCGGGCTTGTTGCATTCGCCCAACGGCGAATGTCACTTCTTGCTCGGATCGTCCGCCGGGTTGACGTAGGTGATCGCGAACGGCCCCTCGCCATGAACCTGGACGATCGTAGCGCTTGTCGTCCAGGCGTAATGGTTCATTCCCTGTGGGGCTACGCCGAAGCCGCCGGCGGTCAGTTCGATGCCCTTGGTCTCGTCGAGCTTGTCGCCCATGCCGATATGAAAATTGCCGGAAATCACCGTCACATATTCCGAGGTGGGATGGTTGTGCGCGGCAATCCTGTAGCCGGCCGGCAGCTTCAACCGCAGCACGTAGATGCCATCCGTCGAGGGGTCCCCGGCGATGACAGCCATGTCCGCGCCGGCGGGCAGCACAGCAGGAGCAGGGCCCCATTTGATGGCGTCCGCGTTTATCGGCATGTCGTCGGCAAGCAGCGGCGCCGTCCCGATAAGCAGCAGCGCCAGAGCCGAGGCGAGCTTGAGCATGATGATCTCTCCGGTTGGTCGTGGGAGCACAGCATCAGCGCCGGCCCTGATCTATTGCGACCTACCAAGGCAGCAGCCCGAACACATCTCCCGCACGGGGGATGCGCCTTGCGTTGCTGACATGCGGCGCGACCCGCCTGGCCTGGTATCGCTGCAGCCGTCGAGGGGCGGGGAGGTTGCCGCCGACCGAGCGTGAAGCTATCCAGTGTGAACGCTAACCGTTTTCGAATGGGACAATGCCGAGATGAGCCTTGAATCCGTGCGCGCCTTCCTGGCTGCCCATGCGCCCGATGTCGAAGTGCTCGTCACCGAAGCGAGTTCCGCGACGGTGGCGCTGGCGGCTGAGGCGCATGGCGTGGAGCCGGCGCAGATCGCCAAGACCATCTGCCTGCGCGTCGGCGGTGAGACCATGCTGATCGTGGCCGGCGGCATGTCGAGGCTCGACAACCGCAAATTCAAGGACCGTTTCGGCGGCAAGCCGCGCATGCTTGACGCCGACGAGGTTGTCGCGATTACCAGCCATCCCGTCGGCGGCGTCTGCCCATTCGGCCTGCCGGCGCCGCTGCCGGTCTATTGCGACGTCTCGCTGCGCGCCTTCGATGAAGTCGTGCCCGCGGCCGGCGCTACCAACGCCGCGGTGCGGCTGAGCCCTGAGCGCATGGCACAGATTGTCGATGCCGAATGGGTCGATGTGTGCCAGTAGTAATCGTCGGCTGATTTCAGCAGGAGATTTCTGGGAGCAAAACGACTGCGAGCGCAGCTAGTAGAAGATTGAACGACCCATTATACGTGGCGGAATGAACGACGTTTTTGGTTACATCGCCTATGGTGAGAACGAGCTTTACCATCGCGGCGCGCTACTCAGCGCCCTCAAGCTTTTGCACCATTGCCCGACCGCCAGAATAGTCGTCGCAACGGACAGGACTGACCTATTTCGCGCTTATCCTGTTGAGACAATGCTCATAACGGCCGAACAGAAAGACCAGTGGTCTTTCGGCGGAAGCTACCATTTCGGTATCAAGGCCGGGGCTATGCGTGAGCTTTTGCAGCGAGCAGATCGGCTCCTTTTCATGGACACCGACATGTACCCGGTGGGTGACCCGTCGAAGGGCTTCCGCTCGATCTCTGCGACCCATTCCACTATGCGCCTGTGCGAAGGGCCGCATCGCATCTATCAGAACGCGCTGCCGGGCAAGAACATCAGCGTCGGCGGCCAGGTCCTGACCGGCCAGGAACCGATGTGGAACAGCGGCATCGTCGGGATCCACCGGGACAACCTCACAGCCATGGTGGACGCCTTCGCCGCTATCAAGGCCGTTCATAAGGTGACCGACACTTGGGCGCCCGAGCAGTTCTGCCTCGGGGTAGCCCTTTCTCAAAACGGCCGAACCATAAGCCCTCATAGCCTGCCGATCCGACACTACAATACCCGAGGCAAAAAGCAGTTCGCTGAGCCGCGTGTTCATGCGTTCTTTAACGCGCACGGCATGGCGCCAGTCGGCCAGCAGGTTGCAAAGGCCAGTCGATATCGTCTATGGCGGACTCCCGCGGATCTCTTGCTCCAGAAGCTTAAGAGGTCACCGTGACGGGCTGGCTGCGCATGAGGAATCTGTTTCGATCCAAGCTGCCCCCAAGCGTGACCGTTGGACGTCACACCTATGGGGTGAGCCGGAAGAAGGTGCTTGGAGCGTCTGCCGCCACTCCGTTGGCCCTTGGGGCGTTCTGTTCGGTCGCCGGCAACGTGAGCTTTGAATGTTCCGGGGGAAGCCACGTGCCTTGGGCTGCAACCACTTTTCCGATCCACAGCCGCATGATGAACGCGACCGATCTCAATTCGCACGGCGGCAAACCCGTCGGCATTACCATCGCCAATGATGTCTGGATCGGCCGCCAAGCGCTGATCATGCCAGGCGTCCACATCGCGGATGGCGCTATTGTTGCGGCCGGCGCCATTGTCACCAGGGATGTGCCGCCATACGCGATCGTCGGCGGGGTCCCGGCCAAGCTTATCCGGTATCGCTTTTCACAGGATGTTATTGCGAAATTGCTGGCGATCCGGTGGTGGGAATGGAGCGACGAGAAGATCAAGCAGGAGGCTGCTTTTCTCACAGGTCCCATCGAACTCTTTATCGAGCGGCACGCCTAGCATGACGGCTTAAGAATGCATCTTGTTTGCGGGAAGTCGAAAAGACGGTAACCACCTTGGGGGAAGCGGCCAACTATTTGTTTGGTCGGAGTGGCCGGATTCGAACCGACGACCCCTTGACCCCCAGTCAAGTGCGCTACCGGGCTGCGCTACACTCCGGACCGCGCAAAGCCATATATTTTCAAGGGGTATGGTGCAAGCGTTAAAACGGCGCGTTGGACCGGAAAAGTCGCGAGGCATCCGGCCTTGTCGGCGCAACGCCAAGACGGTATGGCTTGCCCAATACCGATAAGAAGGATTGCGCGTGGCAAATTCCTGTTTTTTTCTAGCGGCCGACGCCAACTATTTCCCATATGCATGCTTGGCGGCGCGCAGAATTCTGGACGTTTCGGGAGACGCAACGCCAGGCTTCATCCTGCATTTCGGCGCACGCGATGCCGATATGCGTGTTGCTGAACGCCTGCTGAAGAATCGCCTTCGCATAATGGACGTGTCGGCGTTGTTTGCGCAGGCCGGTCATACTTTCCGGCCAAGCAATGTCGGCACTTTTGTTCGGCTTTTCGCCGACCAACTGCCTCAGTTCGCGGACTATGACCGCATCGCCCATGTTGATTGTGATGTCCTCTTCAATCGGGATATAGGTGACCTGTTGGGCCAGACACTTCATGCCCCATTGTTGGCCGCCCATGACGATTATATGTACTTCCGCCCGGGCTACCGGCACAAATTGTCGATGCAGCCGGGAGCGCCTTACTTCAATGCCGGCATCATCGTCTTCAACATGCCGCTGGTGCGTGAACAGGGACTTTTGCACCGCGCCAGAGATGTCGCCGTTGCCGGGCAGATGAACGATCAGAACGCGCTGAACATCGTCTTCGAGGGCAAGTGGCAGACGATGCATCCGAACTGGAATTTGATGTCCAACGATACGAAGGAATTTCGGTTCGCCCAAGCCTATGCCCGGCATTTCGCCGGCGGCAAGCCGTGGGGGAGCCAGGTCGACGTGGAACTTGAGGCGCTTGCCGTCTGGCGCGGTCTGGCAAGGGATACGCCCTGGCTCCAGCCCTTCCGGCAGCGCATTCCCTTCGAGCGAGGCGTCATGAGGCGATTCGCTCGCAGGTTCGACGGCATCATGGGGATGTTGCCTGACAAGGATCGGTATCGGCGGCGGGCAAGGTATGATGGGAGCAAGGTGCATAGGATATATGCCGAGCATGCCCTTGCCGGTGCGATGGCCGTGCAATTTCCTGAAATACTCGGCGGCTTCGCTTGAGACATTCGCGACTTTGATCCGTAAGGCGCAGGGCAGGAGAATTAGACTGTGTCGCAAAAGCCATGCTTCTTTTTCGCCGCCGATCAAAGGTATTTTCCGTACACCTGCTTGGCGGCGCGCCGTGTGTTGGATTTGTCCGGCGCCGTCGACGGCTTTATTTTGCACACCGGCGTCATTCCCGGTGACGACCGGTCTGCCGGTGAGCGTTTGCTCGATGGGAGGATCGGCATCATCGACGTGACGAAATTCATGGAGGCGACGAACTTCAACCGTGGAACGCATCCCACCCTTGCGACCTACATCAGGCTGTTTGCCGATCAATTGCCTGAATTCGAGCCATACGACCGCATCGCCTATTCAGACGCCGACGTGCTTTTCAACCGATCGATAGCCGATCTCTGCAGCACCCCGCTCAATGCACCGTTGCTGGCCGCTCACGACGAGCAGAGTTACTTCGATGCAAAGTACAGGCAACATCTGCCGATGCAGCCTGGAGCGCCGAAATTCAACGCCGGCGTTCTTCTCTTCAACATGCCCCTGCTCAGGGCTGAGGGGCTTCTGGAGCGCACGCGGCAGCTGGCGTCCGAGCATGTCTACGGAATGGATCAGGGCGCATTGAACGTGGCCTTCGAAGGCCGATGGCAGACGATGCACCCGTTCTGGAACGTGATGACCAACTACAGCAGCCAGCTCCCTTTCAGCAGGTGCTATGCGCGGCACTTCGCGTGGGGCAAACCTTGGGAGCCTCGGCCAGTCGGTGTCGAGGTCGACGCCATGGCTGTCTATCGCGACCTGGCGAAAGGCACCCCCTGGGCCGGACGCTTCAGCCGCAGCTGGCCGGTCAAGAGAGGGTTGATGAAGAATTTTGGCCGCAAGTTCGATGCCATCAGCGGCATCTTGTTGAACGACGAGAAGCGCAAACGCAGGGCGCGGTTCGACGCCGAAAAGGTCAGCGCCATCTTTGCCGATCACGCCAACAAATCGATGCTGGCAGTGCGGTATCCCGAGCGGGTGACCGGTATCGCGAGATAGAAGAAATCGTCGGTCGCAATTCGTTCCGAAGGCGAAGTCATCCGAACTCGGCGGCTTTCCCATCGGTTCGGATTGCAGCCACCGCCCGCAACCCGCGCTGATGCCTGTATTCCAGCGCGATCGCGCCCCAGATCAGGCCGAGCAGCAGGTAGACATGGCGCCAGTGGTCGATGTCGATGAAGGTGCCGAGCCCGATATTGCCGATGAAAGCGACGTAGGCGCAGAGCAGATAGGGCTGCCATGGCCGGTCGCGCAAAAGGATGCGGAAGCCGGCGGCGATCGTCCACAGCGTCAGCGACAGGAACGAGACGAAGCCGAGCCAGCCATAATCCATCAACGTCTTCAGCCAGATGTCGTGCGTGTCTTCGCCAAAAATGGTGCCGAACACCAGCGGGCCGATGCCGAGCGGATATTCGAGCGCCATCTCGAAGCCGATCGTGTAGCGGGCGAAGCGGCCAAGGCGCGCCGTGTCGTAGCTCTGTTCCAGCTGGGCGCGGCTGGAAAACATCTCGCCGACGCCGGGCAGCTGCAGAATGACGATCATGGCGACCACCAGCAGGGTGACGGCGGCAATGGTCATGATGATGACGCGCAGCCGGAACTTGCCGCTGTTGCTTTGCAGGAACAGGGCGCCGGTGAGCAGGATGGCCGAGACGGCGAACATGCCCCAGGCGCCGCGCGAGAACGAAAAGAAGATGCCCGCGGTGATGATCAGCAGCGGCACCGCCAGAAGCGGCATGCGCGCGATTGAGCCGGTCAACAGCAGATAGAGCAGATAGATGCCGGGCAGCACCAGGAACGGCCCGAACACGTTCGGATCCTGGAAGGCGCCCTGGGCGCGGTCGTATCTGGTGAAGATTTCAGCGCCCGGGAAAGCGTGGAAATAGCCGGCAATGCCGAGCAGCGAGGTCACCACCGCGGAGACGACATAGGCGATGAAGATCAGCCGGTAGAGGCCGGGCTGCACCGCCGTCACCGACGAGAAGAACACCGCGGTGAACGCGAGAAACAGCGAGACGGCGAGATAGAGCGGTGTGTTGGCGAGATCGGCCATCTGCGTCATGGCAATCATGCCGCCGATGTTCATCGTGATCAGCAGCACGAGCAGCGGCACGGCGGCGCGCGATATGCGCAGGCCAAACAGCACCCACACCCCGATCAGCCCGAGCATGAAAAGATCGTAGGGCGCCGGTTCGTCGATGACGAAGCCTGACAGGAAGACGCCGAAAAACACCGCGCCGGAGGATATCAGCCCGATCAGCTTGGCATTGACCGCAGCCTGCGGCACATCATGGGAAATCGCGCTCAATAGGCGTTTTCCGTGTTGAGCAGCCGCAGCGGCGTCATGAGCAGGATGCGCAGATCGAACAGCATCGACCAGTTCTCGATGTAATAGAGGTCGTATTCCGTGCGCATGCGGATCTTCTCATTGGTGTCCATCTCGCCGCGCCAGCCATTGATCTGCGCCCAGCCGGTAACGCCGGGCTTGACCTTGTGGCGGGCGAAATAGCCGTCGACCACCTCATTGTAGAGAAGGTTGTGCGACTGCGCGGCAATCGCATGCGGGCGCGGACCGACCAGTGACAGCGTGCCGAACAGCGAGTTGAAGAACTGCGGCAGCTCGTCGATCGAGCTCTTGCGGATGAAGCGGCCGACGCGGGTGACGCGCGGATCGTTCTTGGTCACCGTCTGCTTGGCGGTCGGGTCGGAGCGGTCGGTATACATGGAGCGGAATTTGTAGACTTCGACGATCTCATTGTTGAAGCCGTGCCGCTTCTGCTTGAACAGCACCGGACCCTTGCTGTCGAGCTTGATGGCGATGGCAGTCGCCAGCATCACCGGTGAAAACAGGATGATGCCGATCAGCGAGAAGACGATGTCGAAGGCGCGCTTGGCGACCGAATCCCAGTCGTTGATCGGCCTGTCGAAGATGTCGAGCATCGGCACCGAGCCGATGTAGGAATAGGCGCGCGGGCGAAACTGCAGCGCGTTGGAATGCGCCGAGAGCCGGATGTCGACCGGCAGCACCCACAGCTTCTTCAGCAGTTGCAGCACGCGCGTTTCGGCAGTCAGCGGCAGCGACACGATCAGCATGTCGATGCGCGCGATGCGGGCGAATTCCATCAGCTCCGAAATGGTGCCGAGCTTGGGATAGCCGGCCACGATCGGCGGCGAGCGCTTGTCGCCGCGGTCATCGAAGATGCCGCAGATACGGATGTCGTTGTCTGGCTGCTTCTCGACCGAGCGGATCAGCATCTCGGCCGCCTTGCCGCCGCCGACGATGACAGCGCGGCGTTCCATGCGGCCGTTGCGCGCCCAGCGCCGGATCAGCTTCGACATCACCAGCCTGAGGCCGAACAGCAGAAGCAGGCCGACGACAAACCAGGTGCCGAACAGCAGACGCGAATAATCCTCCGACATTTTCATGATGAAGGCCGTCAGCGCCATCAGCGCGAAGGTGCCGGCCCAGACCATCAGCACGCGGCCGAGATTGGAGATCGGTCGCATCAAGGCGGAGATCTGGTAGCAATCGCTGACGTCGAGCAGCACCACGGCCACGAATGACGCCGCGGCAATGGTCAGCGGATATTGCCAGGCGAGATAGTTGAAGAAGCCGACAAAGTGGAAGTAGAGCGCGAGCCCCGACAGGAACAGCAAGCCGAATTCGCCGATGCGCAATACGCCGCTGACCATGACCGGCGACATCGTATCGCGCCGGTATTGCGAGGCGACCTGGCGGGCAACACTGTTCATGCCGCCGGGCGTGGGGCTCTCGGCAGGACTGTCGAATTTGCGCACCGCATCGGCCGAAAAGCGGCGCGTGGGGTCGGTCTCGTTCATCGGGTTTCCCACAAGCTTCCGCGATGACGATAGCAGAAAGAGAGCTAAAAAAACCTTGAGACAACTTGTGGTTTTGGAGGGTCGTCTATCTGTTGAGCGCGGCGAAATAGGCCTTTTCGATTTCGGCGGCCATCACATCGGCGCCGAATCGCGCCCTGAGGCTGGCCGTATCGGGCATGGCGCGCCGGTAGGCGTCGAGATCGCGCAGCGCTTCACCCATCTTGTCGCCGAGTTGGCGCGGATCGGGACGGATCAGGGCAGGGGATCCCTCCCCGAAGATTTCGGGAATGCCGCCGACGGCCGTGGCGACCATCGGCCTGCCGGCCGCCAGCGTCTCCAGCACGATATAGGGCATGGCTTCCGCGCGGGAGGGGACGACGACCAGATCGGCCAGCGAAAATGCCTCCCTGGCCGGCATCGGCGGCAAGAAGCGGACCTGTTTTCCGAGGCCCAGCCGTTTCACCTGCGCATGGTAGCGCGGCAGGTCGTCGCCATCGCCGACCATGACCGCGGTCAAGCGGCGCTCAAGCTGGGACCCGGCCAGCACCAGCGCGTCGATGAAAATGTCAGGCCCTTTGAGGTCGCGCATCATGCCGATGTAGAGCAGGTCGGCCGCGTCGGGCTGTGCGACCACCGGTTCGAACTCGGCGGCGCGCAGGCCGTTATAGACCAGCGTGTTCGGGATAGGCGGTTCGCCGACCTTCCTGCGATAGGTGCGCCGCTCATAGTCGGAGACGAACAGCAGGCAGTCGGTGAAGCGCGCCATGAAGCGCTCGAGCGCGAAGAACAGCTTCCCGGTCGTCGTCGTTTCATCATAGTGGAGGGAGCCGCCATGCGGCGAATAGAGGCGGGCTACGCGAGACCTAGATACCCGCAACAATGAGCCGAACAGACGGGCATAGGCGCCACCTTTGGCGCCATGTCCGTGCAACACGTCCGGCTGCAATTCCTTGATGATCCTGTAAGTGCGCCAGGCCGAGGCGAAGTCGCCCGGCCCGACATGGCGCTGCATCGGCGTGCGATGGATGCCGAGCGCCAGGCTGTCCTTCATCTGGTCGAACAGGCGTTCCTCGTATTCGCCGCCGGTGGTCGAATCGCAGACGATGCCGACAACATGTCCGGCGGCGAGCTGGGCCTCCGTCAGGTCGCGCACATGCCGGAAGATCCCGCCGACGGGTGAGCGAAAGCAGTGGACGATCCTGAGCTGGTCCGCCACGTTGATGTCAGAACAGGCGTTCGCGAACGTAGACCGTGTCGCCCGGCAGCAGCGGACCGGAGGTAACCACCCGGCCTGTCATCACCTTGCCGTTGATGTCGCGGGTGATGTCGACGCTTTCCTGGTTGGCGCGCGGCGAGAAACCGCCGGCAATCGCGATGGCCTTCTGCACGGTGAGGCCCGGCACGTAGGAATACTGGCCGGCGGCGCCCACTTCGCCCATGACGAAGATCGGCCGGTAGCGATCGATCTCGACCGACACGTCGGGGTCGCGCAGATAGCCTTGGCGCAGTTTGTCGGCGAGCGCTTTTTCCAGCTGCTGGGCCGTGTGGCCACGCGCCGGCACCGCGCCGACCAGCGGGAAGGACATGTAGCCGGACTGATCGACACTGTAGGTGTTGGTCAGACCGTCCTGTTCGAACACGGTGACGCGGACACGGTCGCCGGCGCCGAGCCGATAGGGCTGGTCGAGTACCTCGTGGAAGGCCGCCGGCGTCGGCCGGTAGCTGGAGCAGCCGGCGAGGATCGACACGGCCAGCAGAGCGCGAAACAGACCAGCAGCGCTTTTCATGATCGGGCACACACCTTCGTCGCTATGGCCGCCAGGACACGGCGGCAAACCTTAAGGATCTGGGTTCGTTATCATCCTGTTAGGGTTAATGGCCGGTAAAGGGACGCGGCCGATTTGGCGGCAATCGACAAAAAGCCGTATAGTTTTGCTGGCTTTGTTTACCGGATGTCAGCAAACCCTAACAGCTGCTTACCGCGATCTTAACGGCTGAGTTACCATAGTTGTTTACCCTACCATCTAGCCTCATGTCCGGAGCAGGAATGCATGTCCGACCAGTCCGCGGCCGCAGATGTCGATGTCGACCTGAGACAGCTCTTCGCCAGCCTGGCGCGGAACTGGCTGCGCATTCTTGTGATCACGCTTCTCGTCACTGGTCTCGCCTTCGCGTTCGCGTGGCTTGCCACGCCGCATTATAAGGCCACGACGCAGCTGAAAATCCAGTTGAGCGAATCGGCCTATACGCGCCCTGCCGGCACCAATGAAGACGACAAACCTGTGCTCGATGCAGAAGGTGTAGCAACCGAGGTTCAGGTCATTTCCTCGTCCGACATTCTCAAGCAGGTGGCTGCCGACCTTAAGCTGGGCGACAAGCCCGAGTTCAACTATGCGCTCGGCATGTCGCCGGTCACCCGGCTCCTGGTCATTGCCGGGCTGAAGAGCGATCCGGAAGAAATTCCGCTCGAAGAGCGCGTGCTGACGAAGATGCGCGACAAGCTCAATGTTTATGGCGTGGAAAAGACCCGCGTCATCGCCGTCGAATTTTCCTCTGAAGATCCCCAGCTTGCCGCTGACATTCCGAACGCCATCGCCAAGGCCTACCTGGCCTACCAGGCGGACGCCAAGACCAAGTCGAACGCCGCCGCGACCGCCTTCCTCGGGCCGGAAATCGACGATCTGCAGAAGCAGGTCAGGGATGCAGAGGCCAAGGTCGCGGCCTTCCGCTCCGCCCAGTCGGACCTGTTGATGGCTGGCAACAATTCGGTGCTGGCCACGCAGCAATTGTCCGAGCTATCGACCGAACTGTCGCGTGTGCGCGCCAGCCGCGCTTCGGCCGAGGCAACGGCCGAAAGGGTGCGCCAGGCTTTGCAGAATGGCGGTTCTCTGGACGCTGTACCCGAAGTGCTGTCTTCCGATCTGATCCAGCGGCTGCGTGAGCGTCAGATCGAGCTCAGAACCAACATCGCCGATCTTTCCACCACCTTGCTCGACAACCATCCCCGCCTGCGGGCGATGAGGTCGCAGCTTGCCGATCTCGACGGCCAGATCCGCAACGAAGCGCAAAAAATCATGCGCGGGTTGCTGACGCAGGCGCAGACCGCCCAGGCGCGCGAAAACCAGCTGATATCGGACGTCAACACGCTGAAAGCGGCGTCGTCGCGGGCCGGCGAGGAGCAGGTCCAGCTGGATGCGCTGCAGCGCGAGGCGAACGTCCGGCGCCAGCAGCTTGAATCCTATATGGCGAGCTTCCGCGAAGTGTCCTCGCGCAAGAATTACCTGCCGGTCGATGCCAGCGTGTTTTCCGAGGCGCGCGTGCCGTCGGAACCCTATTTCCCCAAGCTCGTGCCGATCGTCGGCGCCGCCTTAGTCGGCTCGCTGCTGCTGATGTCGGTCATCACGCTGCTGCAGGAGCTGTTTTCCGGCCGCGCCATGCGTCCGGCCCCAGGGGCGCGCTTCGAGCGTATCGAGCAGGTTGCGATGCCGGCAATGTCGGCGCCGGTCGTCCACCCGGAACCGGCTCCTGAGGTCGTGGAAGTGGACGATCAGCCGACGACCGTGGAGTCTGAACTGGTGCCAGAGCCCGAGCCGGCTCCTTCAGTGCTGGAAGGAGCAGCGGCTGCCGGTTCCGAACCGCAAGCCGAACCTGAACCTGTCCGCTCCAGCCTTGGCGAGATCGATGTCGAGAAGGCGGCGGAGAAGCTGATCGCCAGCGGTGCTGCGCGCGCCATCTTCGTCTCGCCCGAAGGCGATGAGGCCGCGGCCTCGGCAGTGCTGGTAGCGCGCGAAGTCTCCGACGCCGGCCTGCGCGTGTTGCTGCTCGATCTGACCGCATCGGGCGCGGCGTCGCGGCCGATGCTGGACAGCGGACTTTTCCCCGGCATCACCAATCTGCTGGCTTCGGAAGCGCAGTTCAGCGACGTCATCCACGCCGACCTCTATTCGGACTGCCACGTCGTTCCCGTCGGCACCGCCGATCCGGTGCGCGCCATGCGCGCCGCCGACCGGCTGCCGATCATCATGCAGTCGCTGACCACCGCCTATGATCTGGTCATCGTCGAATGCGGACCGGCCGATGCGCAAGGCATCAGCCGACTGGTCGGCGACAGCACTGAGGTCTTCATGTCCATGCTGCAGGCGGACGATGAGGTGGCGCAGGCCGCCGTCGAGCTGATCGAAAGCGGCTATCCCGACCTCACTCTGGTGACGCCGATCGGCCACGAGACGCCGGGTAACCCCGTGCCGGGACGACGTAGCGCCGCCTGAGACATCAGACAATTCGACTTAGGCGGCGCTACTACGGATCGGCTCGTCCATCGCCCGCCGGCTCCCGAAAAACCAAGCCTGTCAGCCGGCGCCGGGATCTACCCCAACTCCAGGGTCGTCACGCCAAATATTCGGCGCGAGTCGACCTTCGGAGGCGGGCCCTTGTACATGCGCGTGGTGGTGAAGGTCGGCCTGAAACCAATCGCTGCAAGCGCCTTGGTGAAATCGAAATTTTCGGCAGGAACGTCGATATGCAGGTCGCCACCTTCGCATGCGGCAGCCAGACTGCCCATGAACTGCATCGCCGTCTCGGTGTCGTCGGCAAACAGCGGGCCGATCTTGTAACCCGAACGGCAGGGACGAGCCACGGCGTAGCCTATGGTGCCGAGTGAACTGATCGCGGCGAACCCGCAATGCGGCGGCTGCGCCCAGCGGTGCAGGAAGGCTCGTCGAGGCGCGGGGAAACAGCGGGCGTCATAGACGATGATGTCGGGCACGAGTTGCGTGGTTATCATGCGCACCCCTTCGCTTCGGACGGGCGGGGTCGCGATACGGCCGCTGAAGCGGATGGTTTCGTACGCCGAGCTGAATCCCGTGCGGCGATAATTCGCCAGCTGCGCGGCGACCCCGTCGAGGCCGACCGTTCGGCCGGCCAGCCTGGCCATGCCCGCATTCCAGACTGCTTTGCCATGGCCTTTGCCGCGCATGTCTGGTCGGCAGATGTAGAGACCGATGAAACCGAAGTTGCCGCCATAGGCGACAGCCGAGATGGCGGCGGTCATCTCGTTGTCGACAAAAGCGCCGATGAACCCTTCAGGATCGGTTGGCCGGAACGCGGCGGCATCGTCAAGGCCAGGGTTCCAGCCTTCAGCCGCCGCCCAGTCGATGAGAACGGTCAGTTCCGGCGGAGACAATGCGCGGACGGTAGGCTTCATAGCGTTCACTCCGCGGCGACCACCCCCGGCGAGAAGGATTTCAGCACGCCGCGATAGGGCTTGGCCAGCGGACTGGCATAGGAGCCGCGCTTCGAGGTCGACAGGCCCAATGCGATCAGCGCCTCGGCCTGTTTGAGGGCGGCGCCGACGCCGTCGATGACGGGCAGGTCGAACTCTTGCTGCAACCGGTGTGCCAGGTCGGCCATGCCGGCGCAGCCGAGCACGATGGCCTCGGCGCGGTCTTCCGCTATGGCGCGGGCGATCTCGGCGCGCAGTTTCTCGACAGCGCCGGAAGCAGCGTCTTCA
Organism: Mesorhizobium sp. LNJC394B00; assembly: GCF_000502555.1. Taxonomy (NCBI): domain Bacteria; kingdom Pseudomonadati; phylum Pseudomonadota; class Alphaproteobacteria; order Hyphomicrobiales; family Phyllobacteriaceae; genus Mesorhizobium; species Mesorhizobium sp. LNJC394B00. The sequence goes on along the minus strand of NZ_AYWH01000001.1, from coordinate 67,503 downwards.
AGCGAGAGTACGGGAATGTCGGCGGCGCGCACGCGGGCACGCCCGGCCATGCCGTAGCGGTGCACCAGCCCCTCGACAGGGACACGCGAGCGTTCGGTGGTCGTCACCACTGTGAAGCGCTGGGCAATGTAGGAGGCGACACTGAGTGCGGCCTCGCAGATGCCGATGACCGGAATGGAGGCCATGGCGCGTGCCGCATCCAGGCCGGTATCGTCGAAGCAGGCGATGATGGCGGCCTGAGCCCCGGCACGTTCGCCGGCGGCGATCTCCATCAAAAGGCCGGGCACGGCCAATGCCTCGTCATAATAGCCCTCGATCGAGGCAGGACCCATCGAGGAGGTGACCGCGATCACCTCGGTCCCGGCGCCGGCAACGGCGCGCGCCGCCGCCGCGATCGTCTCGGTCATGCTCGCCGTCGTGTTGGGGTTCACCACCAGTATCTGCACGATCAAACCCTGGCCCGCTTGCGGCCGACATAGAGGATGGCGCCCAGTGTGGCCAGGATCACCAGGAAGGAGAACACGGTGGTCACCGTGCCCAGCGCATAGAGCACCGGCGTCGTGACATTGGTGGTCATGCCGTAGATCTCGAGCGGCAGCGTGTTGAAGGTGCCCGACGTCATCAGCGTGCGGGCGAACTCGTCATAGGACAGCGTGAAGCCGAACAGGCCGACGCCGATCAGGCTCGGCGCGATCATCGGCAGCACGACATGGGCGAAGGTCTGCCAGGAGTTGGCGCCCAGGTCACGCGCTGCTTCCTCGTAGGCGGGCGAGAAGCGGTTGAAGACGGCGAACATGATGAGCACGCCGAAGGGCAAGGTCCAGGTCAGGTGCGCGCCGAAGGCCGATGTGTACCAGGCCGGGCGGAAGCCGACCTGCTGGAACACGACGCCGATGCCGAGCGAAATGATGATCGAGGGTACGACGAGGCTGGCGACCGCCAGGTAGAACAAAGCGGTGGCGCCACGAAATTTTTGCCGGAAAGCGAGCCCTGCCAGCAGCGACACGACGACGGTGACGATCATCACCATGAGGCCGAGCACGAGCGAGCGCTTGAAGCTGCCGCCGAAATCGCCGACCGCCTGGCGCTCGAACAGATTGGCGAACCAGTGCAGCGACACGCCATTGAGCGGGAAGGTGAGGCCGCCGGTCTCGCCTTGGAAAGAAAGGATCAGGATCGCCGATAGCGGGCCATAGAGGAACAGCACGAACAGAGTGAAGAAGGCCGCAAGCACATAGAACTCGAAGGTGCGTTTTTCGTGGCTCACCTCAAAGCTCCTTGCGGATGTCGACGATGCGCAGGATGCCCGCGACCATCAACAGTACCAACACCAGCAACACTACGGCATTGGCGGCGGCTGCGGGATACTGCAGCAGCGAAATCTGGTTCTTCATCATCAGTGCGACCGACGCGCTCTGGCCGCCCGACATCACCTGCACAGTGGAGAAATCGGCCATCACCAGCGTGACGACGAAGATGGTGCCGATCGCCATGCCGGGCTTGGCCAGCGGGATGACGACGTTCCACAAGACCTGCCAGCCGGACGCGCCGGCATCGCGCGCGGCCTCGACCAGCGAGCGGTCGATGCGCATCAACGTGTTGAAGATCGGCGTTACCATGAACAGCGTGTAGAGATGCACCATGGCCAGCACCACGGCGAATTCCGAATAGAGCAGCCATTCGATGGGTTTTGGCACCAGCCCCAATTGCACCAGCGTCGAGTTGATCAACCCGTTACGGCCAAGCACCGGGATCCACGAGATCATGCGGATGATGTTGGAGGTCAGGAACGGCACCGTGCAGACAAGGAACAGCACCATCTGCATGGCGGTGGTGCGGATATGGAAGGCGAGGAAATAGGCGACCCAGAAGCCGATGAACAAGGTCAGAGCCCAGACGATGGCAGCGAATTTGATGGTGTTGAGATAGGTCTTCCAGGTGACCCATGATCCCAGCACGTCGGAATAGTTCGTCGTCAGGAAATCCGGATACATGGCGGCGAAGTCATAATCCCAGAAGGAGACGACGACGATCATGATGATTGGCAAGAGCAGGAACGCACCGAGGATGAGCGCCAGCGGCGCCGATTGGAGGTAGGGCGTGACGGCACTGATGGAGAAGCGGCGGTGTCTGGCGGGCTTGGTTGCTGCGATGGCGGGGCTTTCGAGCGCGACTGTCATTGGGAAAATCCTCCGTGTGATCGCGATGACTTGCGATCCTTCGCGCCCCCCTCTGTCCTGCCGGACATCTCCCCCACGAGGGGGGAGATCGAACTCTCATAACGGCCTTCGCCAAACTCCAACGTTGCTAACGAAGAGCCGGCCATGACGCTGCCAATCTCCCCCCAAGTGGGGGAGATGTCCGGCAGGACAGAGGGGGGCGCGAAGGATCGCAACATCACAGTGAACGCGTCCGCTCTACGCCGCGATGAACTCGTTCCAGCGCTTCACCATGTAGCGGTCCTCGTCCATGACCGAGTTCCAGCAGGCGACTTTGCCCATACGCTCTTCGAACGAGCCGCCGTCGCGCACGGCGCCGGCCTTTTCCATGACGGTGCCGTCCGGCGCCTTGATCTCGCCCTTGGCCGGCTTGCCTTCGATCCAGTAGCCCCATTCGTCCTCGGACATGAACTTCTTGGCCGAGACCATATTGGCGGAATAGTAGCCCTGGCGGTTGAGATAGCCGCCGACCCAGCCCGACGTATACCAGTTGATGTATTCGTAGGCCGCGTCGAGCTCGGCGCCTTTCAGATGGACGGCAAGTCCAAGGCCGCCGCCCCATGAACGATAGCCTTCCTTGAGCGGCTGGAAGCGGCAGGCGATGCCCTTGGAGCGGACGGCGGCGACGGCCGGCGACCACATCGACTGGATGACCACCTCGCCCGATGCCATCAGGTTGACGCTCTCGTCGAACGACTTCCAGAAGGCGCGGAACTGGCCGGCCTGCTTGGCCTTGATGAGGAAGTCGATCGTCTTGTCGATCTCTTCCTTGGTCATGTTGCCCTTGTCAGCATATTCGATGCTGCCTATGGCCTCCATGATCATGGCCGCATCCATGATGCCGATGGACGGGATGTTGAGGATCGCGGTCTTGCCCTTGAAGGCCGGGTCCATGATGTCGGCCCAGGTGGTGATGTCGCGGCCGACGAGGTCGGGCCGGATGCCTAGCGTATCGGCGTTGTAGATCGTCGGCACCATGGTGAACCACTTGGTCGGCGCCTTGGCGAAGGTCTTTGAGTCCTGCGCTTCGACATAGCCGACCGTGTGCGGCGCGGTGCCCTGGGCAATGATGCTGTCGGGCGTCAGCTTGCCGGTTTTGAACAACGGCACCAGTTCGTCGTAGTATTTCAGCTTGCTGACATCCATCGGCTGCAGCACGCCGCTCGGGAACACCTTCTTGCAGATCCAGTATTCGATGTCGGCGATGTCATAGCTGTCGGGCTGGGTCACGGCGCGCTGGGCGGCCGCGTCCGAATCGGTCGCCGTCATTTCCAGCGTGATGCCGAGGTCGGCCTTGCACTTGTCGGCGATCGCGTTCAGGTTCGACACGCCGGTGCCGAACTGGCGCAGCGTGATGTTGGACTGCGCCCAGATGGTCGGGAAGCCTGTAATGGCGCCCGAGCCTGCGGCGAGGCCGACGGCGGCCGCACCTGTCTTGAGCAACGAACGGCGCGAAATTCCGGTCTTTGTTTCTACTGTTTTTGTCATTCCTATTCCCCTGTTTTGTTTTGCTTCGTTGAATTCATGAATGAAGGCGGCCGAGGACGATGGCGTCCTCGGAATCCCAGGCGAGCGGTACGGCGTCGCCAAGGGCGACGGGTTTGGTGAAGAAGTCGGAATCGTCGATGATAACGGTGAAATCGTCGATGCCGCCGCCGGTGACCGACAGCTTCACCGTGGCGCCGCGATATTCGATGTTGGAGACGATGCCGGTGAAGCCGAGGCCGGGAGAGGGTGCTTCGCCGATGCGCACATGGTCGGTGCGGATGGCAATGTCGATCGGCGTGCCCACCTCTTGGCCCGCCTCCCGGCCTTGCCCGCGGGCGGCGAGCGAGGCGCCACCATTGACGTCGAAGACGACCATGCCGTCGCGCGCGCCGGTGACCCGGCCGGAGATGACATTGTGGTCGCCCATGAAGCGCGCGACGAAGGCGGTGGCCGGCCTTTCGAACACATCTCGCGGCGGCGCCGCCTGTTCGATGCGGCCGTCATTCATCACCACGATCAGGTCCGCCAAGGCCATGGCCTCTTCCTGGCTGTGGGTGACGTGGACGAAAGTGATGCCAAGCGAGGTCTGCAATTTCTTCAGCTCGGCGCGCATGCGTATCTTCAGGAACGGGTCGAGTGCCGACAGCGGCTCGTCGAGCAGCAGCGCCTCGGGATCGGTGATCAGAGCGCGGGCGAGTGCAACACGCTGCTGCTGGCCGCCGGAAAGCTGCGCCGGCCTGCGCGTCGCATAGGCCTCCATCTGCATCAGCTTGAGCATATCGAGCGCCTTGGCACGGCGCTGCTCCTTGTCGACGCCCTTCATCTTCAGGCTGAAGGCGACATTGTCGACAAGGTCGAGATGCGGAAACAGCGCATAGGACTGGAACATCATCGCCGTGCCACGCTTTGCCGGCGGCAGGTCGGTGACGACAAAGTTGCCGAGGCGGACATCGCCCGACGAAATGCTTTCGTGGCCGGCGATCATGCGCAGCGTCGAGGTCTTGCCGCAGCCGGAGGGGCCAAGCAGGCAGCAATAAGTGCCTGCCGGTATTTTCAGGCTGATGGCTTCGACAGCAGTCGTCGTTCCGTACACTTTCGAAACGGAGACGATGTCGATCTCGGCGGCTTTGGACATTCAGGCTTCCCCGTTTGGTCGCATTAACCAATGCATTATGCGTGCCAATCGGCGAGATTCGGCCAAGCGTTTGAATCATCAGCAAAATCGGGATTCGTGCCCACTGCCTAGCCGGTGGGCTATCTTGTGCATTGCACAAATTGTGGGCGATTGTGCGCGATCCGCGCAAGAATCGTATGCAATCTTTTTCGCTTGGTGTCCACTTTGCCTCTCGTACGCAAGCGACCAGTTGCGCTAGAAGAGGCTGGGAACCATCATCGCCATGGACATTGCCGATCAGATCCATTCCGCCGACAGCGCCAACCAGGATCGCGCCCAGGCGATCCGCGACAATCTGCGGGACGCCATCGTTGACCGTCGGCTGACGCCCGGCACCAAGCTGTCGGAAGGCGAGGTCGGCACGCTGTTCGACGTCTCGCGCACCGTCGCGCGCGCGGCGCTGCAGATGCTGTCCTTCGAGGGGCTGGTGCGTACCGAGCGCAACCGTGGCGCCTTCGTCGCCAACCCTTCGCCTGAGGAAGCGCGCCAGGTGTTCGCATCGCGCCGGCTGATCGAGCCGGGCATAGCCATTGCCGCCTGCGGGCGGGTCACAGCCACCGATATCGCTACGTTCCGAGCGCAGCTCGACGAGGAAGGCCGCTTCATCGCCGAGCGCGGTCCAACCGCCCGGCGCTCCGAAATCAAGGCGTCGGGCGATTTCCATCTGCTGCTCGCCTCCGTCGCCGGCAATGCCATCCTGCAGCGCTTCATGGAGGAGCTGGTGGCGCGTTCGTCGCTGGTGATCGCCCTTTACGGACGATCCGGCGTGTCGGCCTGCGGACACAGTGAGCACACGGAAATGGTCGGCGCGCTGGAAAGCGGCGATTGCGGGTTGGTGAGCCGGCTGATGCTGCACCATATCGACCACATCGAGGCAGATCTCGACCTGCGGGTCAGGGCCGGCCCGGCGCTCCGCGAAGCGCTGAATTTCTGATGGCTAGTTTTCGTCGTCCGCAGGAGCGGGCGCTGCCTGTCCGACGGCCTTGCGGCGCAGCATCTTGGTCAGCTTCCAGACCGTCGGGTTGTTCTTGATGAAGGCTTTCGCCCGCGCACCCTGCCGCAGCGCCGACGCCAGCGCGCGTCCCTTCAGCGTCAGGGGCGCCAGCACCTCGAAATGCCTGGTCTCGATATCGCACCAGAGCCGCTTGTAGGGCTCGTCGCCGACCGAGAAATCATAGACATCGAAGCCTGTTTGGCAGGCTTCCTCGATGATGTCGAAGAAAAGGAAATCGCCGGGGCTGGTGTGGCCGAGATCGTCCTCGGCGATGGCGCCGAATTCGCAGATCAGGCGTTTGCCCGAGCGGCTCGAGCCGGTGATTGCACGCAGCTTGCCGGCCACTTCGAGCCCATGCAGCACAAAGGCCGGTTTCTCCTCGGCCAGCGCGCCGGCGAAGAGGGCACGGAAGAAAGCCCGCACCTCCGGCTCGCCGAAGACATTGGCGATGCCCATCTTGGCGAAGCGGAACTCCTTCATCTCGAAGAAAGCGTCGAGCAGCCGGTTCACGTCTTCGGGTGTCTGCGCCTCGATGCGGCGATGAACGCCGACCGCCTCGAATTTTCGTGTCTGCGAACGGTGCTTCTTGCGCTTGCGCTTGCCGCCCACACGCGACAGCAGCGCATCGAAACCACCGTCGAGATTGACGGCGAGCGACAGGTTTGGGCTCGGAAAATTGGAGAACGCCACCAGCGGATTGGCAACACCATCGAGGTCGGGCAGAAGCCTTTCCAAGGCAACGAGATCGATGTCGGGACGCGCCTTGCCGATCGCCGTCACCAGCCTGCGGATCCCCCCAGCATCTGCCTTTGCCAGCCATGCCGGATCGGCGGCGGCGAAATTGCCGTTGGCATGGCGCCCGCCCATGAAGCGGGCGACGCGGAATGGACCAGTTCGCGTGATTTCCAGTGCCAGTGCAAAGACCGGCCTGTCCTCGATTGTCAGCGTGGCAATGACGGCATCGGGATTAGCCTGCGCCGTCCAGGCACGAACCCAGTCCGCGCTTTGCGCCGGCGCAAACAGCGCCGAACGGCAGAATTCGCCGTAAGAGGCGAGCGCGGCAGCATCTGCGATCGACACCGACAGACTGGTCTGGTCGGCAGCCGGCGTGCGCGCAGACGCCTTGCTTGCGGCGAGCCGATTGCCGTCAAATGACGCGGTGGCGTCAACCATACCTCAATCCTTAAGGCGTATTCGTCGCGATCAGGAGTTCGCGTCGGCGCGTTCCGTGCTTGGATCGAGCCTAGGCGCAAAAGGTGAATGAATGATCGACGGTGGTGAGGCAGTTCGGAAACTGGCGCTTAATATCGCCCGCTTTACCGGCCTTGCACCGCTGGCCAAGCCGTTTGTCGGCGGCATTGGCGCCATCCTCATGTTGCATCGGGTCACCGCCACGCCGGAGAAGCCGGACGGCGTTAACCGCCACCTCAACATCGCCCCGCGATTCCTCGACGCTCTCGTCGCCGACATGAAGTCGAGGGGCTATGCCTTCGTCACCCTCGACGAGGCGATCGAGCGCATCAAGGCCGGCGGCAAGGACGGCCAGTTCGCCACCATCACCGCCGACGACGCCTATCGCGACAACATGACCGAAGCGCTGCCAGTGCTCGAAAAGCACGACGCGCCGATCACCATCTATGTCGCGCCGGGTCTGATCGACGGCAGCGCCGATTTATGGTGGGACGTGGTCGAGGATATCGTCAACGCGCGGGAGCGTTTGACGCTGGCGACGCCGAAGGGGCCGGTGACCATAGACTGCTCGACCCACGGCAAGAAACTCCACGCCAATGCGCGTCTGCATGCCTATCTGACGCTCGAGGTGCGCGAGGAGGATCAGCGCGCCGTGCTGCGCGATCTGGCGCACTCGAACGGCATCGACCTCGATGGCTTGCGCCCAAGCACGCTGATGACCTGGGACGACATCCGCGCCGTGGCCGGGCACAGGCTGGTGACGATCGGCGCGCATACGGTCAACCACCGCAATCTGAAGCGGCTCGACGAAGGCGATGCGCGCCATGAGATCGTCGACGTCAGGCGCCAACTGCAGGCGCAGCTCGGCGAAGACCCCCGTCATCTCGCTTACCCCTATGGTTACGCCAGCGCTGTCGGCTGCCGCGAAGTGGGCTTTGCCCGCGACGCCGGCTACGCCTCGGCGGTGACCACTCGCCACGGCGTGCTGCACGCCGAGCACGCCGGCTTCCTGCACGCGCTGCCGCGCATTTCGATCAACGGCCGCTACCAGAGCGTCGCCCATATCCGCACCATGTTGTCGGGCTTAACGACGCCGCTGGCCAATGCCGGCAAAATGGTGGTCACCATCTAACCTGGGGCGGGCTCTTCAGCCTTTCGGCGGCGGCTCCAGGATCAGCCATTTGATGATGCCCATCGCAGGCAGCACCCAGAACAGGCCGCTGAACAGGAAGAACAGGAAGTGCACCAGCGGGCTGGATTGCGACAGCTGCGCGACCGCTATGATCGACGCGACCAGCGCATAGATGATGACCAGCGCCACCAGCAGGAAAGTTCCGATCAGCTTTTTCAGGCGGATGGGCATGAGCGTTCTCGTTGATCGCCTCCGCTTAGGCCCAACCGCGCGCCTGTGCAACCCGGGAGATGCGGCGCGACGGCGTGCCGCGCCGTCCGGTCTTGTCAGCCGGGTTGCGATGGTTCACCAATCCGCCACGTCAACCTGCCGGGACCAACCATGGCCGCCATATCAGCCGCCGCGCCTTACATTGACCGCGATCGCGACTTGAAAAATCGGGCGCTGGTGCGCGGCTGGCTGTATGTCGTGCTTCTGGTGCTGTTTGCGCTGGTGCTGGTCGGCGGCGCCACCAGGCTCACCAATTCCGGCCTGTCGATCACCGAGTGGAAGCCGATCCACGGTGTGATACCGCCGCTCAATGACGCGGAGTGGCAGGAGGAATTCCAGCTTTATCAAAAGATTCCGCAATATGCCGAGCTCAACAAGGGCATGAGCCTGGACGCCTTCAAATCGATCTTCTGGTGGGAATGGGCGCACCGCATCCTGGCGCGCAGTGTCGGCCTGGTCTTCGGCCTGCCGTTGCTGGTCTTGTGGGCGACGCGCCGCATCGAGCGCGGCCTTGGGCCAAAGCTGGTCGGTATTCTGCTGCTTGGTGGCCTGCAAGGCGCCATCGGCTGGTGGATGGTGGCCTCCGGCCTGGTCGACCGCGTCTCCGTCAGCCAGTACCGGCTGGCGACGCATTTGACGCTTGCCGCCCTGATCTTCACTGCCACCATGGTGGTCGCGCGCGGGCTGGCGCCGCATTCGGAGCCTGCCGCCGGCCGGTCGACGCAAAGACTGGCCGGTTTCATCGTGCTGCTGGCGCTGGTCCAGATCTATCTCGGCGGGCTGGTCGCAGGGCTCGACGCCGGCCTGAGCTACAACACCTGGCCGCTGATGGACGGCAAGATCATCCCCGGCGAGCTGCTGCTGCTCGAACCGGCCTGGCGCAATTTCTTCGAGAACCCGAAGACGGTGCAGTTCGTCCACCGGCTCGGCGCCTATACGGTCTTTGCCATCGCGCTCTGGCATATGATAGCGACGCGCCGGCGGCTGCCGGGCACGACACACGCACGCCGCGCAACGCTGCTGTTTCTGCTGGTGCTGGTGCAGGCCTCGATCGGCATCGGCACGCTGCTGATGCAGGTGCCGCTGCACATGGCGCTGACCCATCAGGCCTTCGCGCTGGTCCTGCTGGGATTTGCCGCCGCCCACTGGCGCGGCAACAAGGGCGCCTATCCACTGCCAACGCGGCCGCCCATGAACGCAGGTACATCGTCTACGGTGTCTTGGCCGTCGCAATAATCTATTTCGCGAACGAACTGCCTCGCTACGTCTAAAGCGCGAGGCTGCGCCGGTCAGAAGCTGAGCCGCACCTTTCGGATCACTCCCGCAACCGACAGCTCGCGGTTCTCGTCGACCGCATTCTCGTCCTCATGATGCCATGCGGCCGACAGGCAGCCATAGGCGATGGCATGGTCGAGAATGGCAGCCGGCGTCTGGCCGAGTGTCCTGGCGAAGATCTCAGCCATATGCGCGATGCGCTCGGGATCGAGGCAGAGGTCGTCGCGCCCCAGTGGGTTGTAGAACAGATTGGCGGCGTCGAAGCCGGGATCGCCGAGCACGCCCTTCGGGTCGATCGCCAGCCAGCCGCGCGCACCGTGCAAAATGTTGTCGTGATGCAGGTCGCCATGCAGCGGCTTGACCGCATGCGGGGCATCGAGCAGCCGGTCCGCGATTTCGGCGGCCTCGATATAGAGGCTGTGCTCTCCGGCGTCGCGATCGGCTCCGGCCTTTTTGAACAGGCTGGCAAACCGTGTCCGCAGCGGCTGCAGGTCCGGCGGGGCAGGGTGTCTTGAGGGCGAGAACAGTCTCCCCATCAACTCGGCCGCGATTGCGGTCGCGGCGTTGTCGCCTTCTTTGGCCAGAACGTCGGAAAGCAGGGTGTCGCCGGCATATTCGAGCAGCATGCGGTGGCCGTCCCGGCCAAGCAGCCGCACCGCGCCTTCGCCGCGCCGCCATGCGAGATAGTGCTCGCCGCGCAACTCGTCCTCGACATCGTCGAATGGTTTGAGCGCCTTGACGATGGCCGGCGAGCCGTCCTCACGCCGCACCTTCCAGATGCGGCTCGAAAACGTCTCCGCAATGAGCTCGGGCGCGCTGATCTTCCAGCGCTTTGGAAATGCAGGCGCGTCCATTCAGAGCGTGATGCCGAAAAGTGTTAAGCGGTTTTCGGGCGACAGAATGCTCTCTCCAACTGAATTAAAGGCCGAGCATCAGATCCATGTTCTGAACGGCAGCACCCGAGGCGCCCTTTCCGAGATTGTCATAGACCGCAATCAGCAGCGCCTGCGCCCGGTCGTCATTGGCAAAGACATAGACCTTCATGCGGTTGGTGCCGTTATAGACCTCGGGATTGATCTCGGGCAGGCGCTCCACGTGCTCGTAAGGAGCTACCTCGACCACGCCGCCCTTGATGGCGGCAAAATGGTCGGCGATTGCCGCGTGCAGTTCGGCCCCGGCCGGCACATGGTCGAGCCCGCCGAGCTGCAGCGGCACCACTGTGATCATGCCTTGGGCGAAATTGCCGACCGCCGGCTGCATGATCGGATCGTGCGACAGCTTCGCATAGGTGCGCAGCTCCGGCACATGCTTGTGCTGCAGGGTCAGCCCATAGACCTGGAATTCAGAGGCATCCTCGCCCTTGGCGACATAGTCCTCGATCATCGGCCGGCCGCCGCCCGAATAGCCCGAAATGCCATTGACCGTGATCGGGAAATCCGCCGGCAGCAGACCGGCAGCGACCAGCGGCCGCAGCGTCGCGATCGGCCCTTGCGGCCAGCAGCCGGGATTGGCGACGCGTTTCGCATTGGCGATGATCTTGGCCTGATCCTTGTCCAGCTCGGCAAAACCGTATTCCCAGCCCTCGGCGACGCGATGCGCCGTGGAGGCGTCGATCACCTTGGTGGTGTCGTTGGCAATCAGCGACACGCTTTCCTTGGCAGCCGCATCCGGCAGGCACAGGATGGCGACATCGGCTGCATTGAGGAACTCGGCGCGCGCCGCCGTTTCCTTGCGGCGCTCGGCCGGGATCGAGATGATCTCGAGGTCGCCGCGCTCGGCCAGCAGCGCCCGGATTTGCAGGCCGGTGGTGCCGTGTTCGCCATCGATGAAGATTTTCGGTTTCATGTGCCCGTCAATTCCCTGCTAATTCAGGCCTATATGCCCTGGCCATGGTTTGCCGCGCCATGGTTGCCGCTGTTCAGCTCTTCCGCCCGCGCTTTTCGCTCGGCCACCAGGCCGAGATAGTGCATGGCCACCATCGAGCCGGCGATCGCCGTTATATCGGCGTGATCATAGGCCGGCGCAACCTCGACGACGTCGGCGCCGACAATATCGACCTGGCCGAGCTGGCGCAGCGTCGACAGGATTTTCGCCGAGGACGGTCCGCCGGCAACCGGCGTGCCGGTGCCGGGCGCAAAGGCCGGGTCGAGGCAGTCGATGTCGAAGGTGAGATAGGTCTTCCTGCCGCCGGTGCGGTCGACGATCGCATAGGCGATGTCGGAAGCCCGCATCTCCTCGATCTCGTGACCGTAAAGGATCTTGATGCCGAACGTATCGGGGGCATGCGTGCGGATGCCGATCTGGATCGAGCGGTCGGGGTCGATGATGCCTTCATTGACGGCGCGGCCGACGAACGAACCATGGTCGATGCGCTTGCCATCGTCAGGCCAGGTGTCCTGGTGCGCATCGAACTGCACCAGCGCCAGCGGCCCGTGGATGGCGGCATGTGCCTTGAGCAGCGGCCAGGTGACGAAATGATCGCCGCCGAGCGACAACAGGAAGGCACCCGATTTCAGGATCTTCGCCGCCTCGCGCTCGATCGTGCCTGGTGTCTTCTGGTGATTGCCCGAATCGAGCAGGCAATCGCCATAGTCGATGACGGCGAGATGCTCGAACAGGTCGCGCGAGAACGGATATTGCGGGTCGTTGTCGAGGATCGCCGAGGCGCGGCGGATCGCCTGCGGCCCGAAGCGCGCGCCCGGCCGGTTGGTGACGGCGGCATCGAACGGAATGCCCCACACGACGGCGTCCGCGCCCTTTGCATCCTTGGTGTATTTGCGCCGCATGAACGACAGCGCGCCGGCATAGGTCGGCTCGAAGGAAGGCCCCGTCTTGGAGCGGGCGGTGAACGCGTTGTCGATGGTCTGGTTCGCCATTACGGGTCCTTCTTTGTTCATCGGGCTGCCACAACTACAGAACCGGCACGCAAGATGCCAGTCACAGCTTGGCGAAGGACTTGTATCGCCAAGGTGCAAGGCCCGGCGGCTTCCTCTCCGGCGGCTGCGGCGATGAACTGGCGGTGCAGGCCGGCATGCCGGCCGAGACCACGGTTTCTGGGCCGAACGCGGCGCCACCATCATCCAGACCGACGAACCGAAGGCTGCCATTGGCTGGCTGGGGGCCAACGGGTTTAGGGTGCCTTATGTGGATGAGGCGAAGCCGGCCGAGCCGCGAATACGGCGAGTATCAATTAGAAATCGTACGTCGGCGCCATCACCCCACCCGGCGCTGCGCGCCGACCTCCCCATCGAGGGGAGGTAGGGCGTTGGCGCTTTAGATTCCGACAGTCGTAGCGATTGCGAGGCATGCAAGGCTGCCGCGACCTCCTACCTCCCCTCGATGGGGAGGTCGCGCCGAAGGCGCGGGTGGGGTGACAGCGCCGCCCGCAAAATCTTCACGCCGCTTTCGCCACCCCATCCAATTCCCTTAGCACATCGGCCGACAGCTCCAGTTCCGCCGCCGCCAGGTTCTCTCTCAAATGCCCGATCGACGACGTCCCCGGGATCAGCAGGATGTTCGGCGAGCGGCGCAGCAGCCAGGCGAGCGCAACCTGCAAGGGTGTGGCGCCGAGCCGCGCGGCCACATCCGACAAGGTCGACGACTGCAGCGGGCTGAAACCGCCGAGCGGGAAGAACGGCGTGTAGGCGATACCGGCGCGCGCCAGTTCATCGATCAACCCGTCGTCGTCGCGATGCGCCAGATTGTACTGGTTCTGCACGCAGACGATCTCGGCGATCCCACGGCCTTCCTCGACCTGCGCTGGGGTGACGTTGCTCAGGCCGATATGGCGCACCAGACCCTTGCGCTGCAGTTCGGCAAGCGCGGTCAACTGCGGCTCGATCGAGCCCTCGGCGGGACCCATCACCCCGAACATGACGCGCAGATTGACGACATCCAGCACCTCAAGGCCGAGATTCCTGAGATTGTCGTACACGGCCTGCTCAAGTTCCTTGGCGGAATAGGCAGGCAGCCAGGAGCCGTCGCTGCCGCGCCGCGCCCCGATCTTGGTGACGATGACGAGGTCTTGCGGATAGGGCGCCAGCGCTTCGCGGATCAGCTGGTTGGTTACATGCGGGCCATAGTAGTCGCTGGTGTCGATGTGGTTGACCCCGGAGGCCACCGCTTCGCGCAGCACTGCAATGGCCGCGTCATGATCCTTCGGCGGACCGAAAACGTGCGGGCCGGCAAGTTGCATGGCGCCGTAGCCGAGCCGTTTCACGGTGTGGCTGCCGAGGGTGAATGTGCCGGATTTTTGGATGGTGGACATGGTCGGTCTCCTTTGAGGAGGCGAAGATAGACGCTGCTCAACCTCGGGATAATAAGGTACAATCCGTACAGCTTGTGCGGAATGGCGAACAATGATGGACCTTGGCGATCTGAACGCTTTCGTGACGGTGGCGCGTGCCGGCGGTTTTCGGGAAGGGGCTCGCGCCAGCGGCGGCAGCGCGTCGGGCCTGAGCGAAGCGGTGCGCCGCCTGGAGACGCAGCTCGGCGTCAGGCTGTTCAACCGCACCACACGCAGCGTTGTTCCAACCGACGCAGGCCTCAGCCTCTTGGGAAGGCTTGGCCCGGCGCTGTCGGAGGTGGAGGCGGCCCTCGACGTGGTTAATGGCTTTCGCGACAGGCCGGCCGGTTCGCTGCGCCTCAACGTCCCGGTCAGCGCCGCGCGGCTGATATTGCCCGACATCGTTCCGGGCTTCCTCGCCGCCTATCCCGGCATTCGGCTGGAGGTCATCGCCGATGAGAACTTCGTCGACGTGTTGGCGGCCGGCTGCGACGCCGGCATCCGCTATGACGAGCGACTGGAGCAGGACATGATCGCGGTGCCGATCGGACCGCGCGTCCAGCGCTTCGCCACTGGCGCCAGCCCCGCCTATCTCGATCGCCATGGGCGGCCGCAGCACCCGAGCGATCTGCTTGGCCATGCTTGTCTGCGCGGCCGTTTTGCCAGTGGTTCGATGCTGCCGTGGGAATTCGAGCGCGACGGCGAGGTGGTGCGGGTCGACACGACGGGGCCGTTGATCGTGCGCATCGGCGGGGCGAGCGATCTTGCCGTCCATGCGGCGATTGCCGGCAGCGGCATCGTCGCTCTCTTTGAAGGGTGGCTTCGCCCTCACTTCGAAAGCGGCGCCCTGGAGCCCGTGCTCGAACCGTGGTGGCAGAGCTTTCCCGGGCCATTTCTGTACTATCCCGGACGGCGTCTGGTTCCGGCGCCGCTACGGGCGTTTATCGATTACATCAAGGCCGGCAAGTTCTGAGACTTGAACCGAGGCCGGCGCCATCACCCCACCCGGCGCTTCGCGCCGACCTCCCCATCGAGGGGAGGTAGGGTGCCGCGTTTTTATGGTCGAACTGGTTTGCTAGCCGCTGGACCATCGTGGATTGTCCGGGCGGCAAAACTGCCGCGACCTCCTACCTCCCCTCGATGGGGAGGTCGGCGCGAAGCGCCGGGTGGGGTGACTGCCGAGACCCAAAAGAAAAGGCCGCCCGGAGGCGGCCTTTCGATGTCTGGAACGTCGCAGCGCTTAGCGCTTCGAGAACTGGAAGGAACGGCGGGCCTTCGCCTTGCCGTACTTCTTGCGCTCGACGACGCGGCTGTCGCGGGTCAGGAAGCCGCCCTTCTTGAGCACGGCGCGCAGTGCCGGCTCATAGTAGGTCAGCGCCTTGGAGATGCCGTGACGAACGGCACCGGCCTGGCCGGACAGGCCGCCGCCGATGACGGTGGCGACGATGTCGTACTGGCCGGCGCGGTTGGAAGCGATGATCGGCTGGTTGAGGATCATCTGCAGGACCGGACGCGCGAAATAGGTCGCGAATTCCTTGTCGTTGACGACGATCTTGCCCGAACCCGGCTTCACCCAGACGCGGGCGATGGCGTTCTTGCGCTTGCCGGTGGCATAGGCGCGGCCCGACTTGTCGAGCTTCTGGACATGGACGGGTGCTGCCGGCTGGGTGTTGGTGTTGCCGGTGGCGGCGCCCAATTCTGCGAGCGAGGAAAGCTCAGCCATCTTATGCAACCTTCTTGTTCTTGGCGTTCAGCGCGCCGACGTCGAGGGTGACGGGCTGCTGGGCGACATGCGGATGTTCCGTGCCTGCATAGACGCGGAGGTTCTTCATCTGGCGACGGCCGAGCGGCCCGCGCGGGATCATGCGTTCGACGGCCTTCTCGACGACACGCTCGGGGAAACGGCCCTCGAGCAGCTGGCGCGCGGTGCGCTCCTTGATGCCGCCGGGGTGACCGGTGTGCCAGTAATAGACCTTGTCGGTGAACTTCTTGCCGGTGAACACCACCTTGTCGGCATTGATGACGATGACGTTATCGCCGTCGTCGACATGCGGGGTGAAGGTGGGCTTGTGCTTGCCGCGAAGATGATTGGCGATGACAGTGGCGAGACGGCCGACGACGAGACCCTCGGCGTCGATCAGCACCCACTTCTTCACCACATCCGCAGGCTTCTGCGAAAAGGTTGCCATGGATTTCTGCTTTCGATTTGGACCTTCCGAAGAAGGCGTTTCTTGTTGCTTGGATTGGCGACAAGACACTTGCCCGCCGCCAATAACAAAAACGGCGGCCTTTGCGGGCCGCTGCTTCGTGACGGCTTATAGGCGAGGGGAGTGGGCACGTCAAGGCGCGGGAAAAGCACGTCTGCTCGTAAAGTGCAATAAAAACAAAGGTTTGACTAAAAGGTATTATTTTACCACATCGGCGGCGAGCTTCGGCGGGATCGAATAGGTGCCGGTCGCATGCGCAACCGTGTGTTCCTTCGGTCCGGCGACGATGTCGATATCGAACACCATCAGGCTCTTGCCCAGCTTCAGGATGCGGCAATGGCCGTCGATCGGGCCGGCCTCGGCCTTGCGGACGAAATTGATGTTGAGGTTGACCGTAACCGAAAGCGCATCCGGCCCGGCATGGCTGAGCACGCAGACATAGCCGCCAATGTCGGCCAGCGTGAACAGCGAGGGCCCGGACACCGTGCCGCCGGGACGCAAATGCCGTTCGCTGGCGTTGAGCCGCACCGTGCAGCCGCCCGGAAACACATCGAGCGCCTCATACGACGTGAACTCGTCGTTGAGCTGCGGGTAGACGCTGGCCATCAGCGCATTGACTTCAGCCGCCGTCAGCACCGGCTTGAGATTGTCCTGGGCGGGCATGTCGGTCTCTCGTTCTATGCCGGGCCTGTATGAACGCAATGATGCGCTTCTGGCAACACCTCTGGCGCAAGCGATGGGTGTTGATGAAACTCGATCCGATATTAGATAGTCTGGCGGCGCCCGGCGGAATCGCGGAGACCCTTGTCATGGCCGAAATCCTTTCGATCAAACCTGTTGCCATAGACGGGCCGGTCATCGCCGGGCTGGACAAGGGCGTGCTGCGCCTGACGCTCGCCAATCCGCCCGCCAATGCCTTGTCGCTTTCCGTCATGGCGGCATTGAGCGCCGAGCTCGACCATGCCAAGGCCAACAAATCGGTCCGCGTCATCGTCCTGGCGGCCGCCGGGAAAGTCTTTTGCGCCGGCCACGATCTCAAGGAAATGACCGCGCGCCGCGCCGACGCCGACAAGGGCAAGGGGTTTTTCGAGCAGACATTTTCGGCTTGCGCGGCGTTGATGCAGCAGATCGTGCGCCATCCGCTCCCGATCATCGCCGAAGTCGATGGCCTCGCCACTGCTGCGGGGCTGCAGTTGGTTGGCAGTTGCGACCTCGCCATTGCCTCGCATGAAGCGACCTTCTGCACGCCGGGCGTCAATATCGGCCTGTTTTGTTCGACGCCGATGGTGGCGCTGTCACGCAACGTGTCTCACAAGCACGCCATGGAAATGCTGCTCACCGGCGAGACCATCGATGCCGCAACCGCCAAGGAATTCGGCCTGGTCAACCGCGTCGTGCCGCGCGAATACCTGAATCAGATCGTCACCAAATACGCGCAAACCATTGCCTCCAAATCATCTCTGGTGGTCAAGACCGGCAAGGAAGCCTTTTACGCGCAGGCCGAGATGGGGTTGGCGGACGCGTATGCCTATACCGGCCGCGTCATGGTCGAGAACATGCTGGCCCGCGACGCCGAGGAAGGCATCGGCGCCTTTATAGGCAAGCGTAAACCGGAATGGACGGACGAATAGGCTTTTCGATCCATGGAACCGCGCATCTCCATCATCACCATCGCCACCGACGATCTCGAGCGCGCCGTGCGCTTTTACGAGGGCATGGGCCTGAAGCGCCACGCCGGCATCACCGATGGCGTCGCCTTCTTCCAGATGGGCGGCGCCATTCTCGGCCTGTTCCCGAGGCCAAGCGCCGAGGAGGATTCAGGCATTGCCTTCGCCGCAGCACCGTCGGCGGTCTACCTCGCCTACAACACCCGCTCCGATGCCGAAGTCGACGACGTGCTGGCGGCCGCCGAGAAGGCCGGCGGCAGGATCGTCAAGCCGGCAGGCCGCGCCTTCTGGGGCGGCTGGTATGGATATTTCGCCGATGCCGACGGCCATGTCTGGGAAGTCGCACACAATCCGGCCTTCCCGATCGCGGATGACGGCACCATCTCGCTGCCGGACTGAGCGTCCGCATGGGCTATCGCAAGCAACTGACCCGGCTTAAGGCGCCTTATCTCAAACGCATCCTGATTGACCCCGAGCGCGTGGAAGATTGGGAAAAATATCCATGGAACCTGCCGCTGTTTCGCGGCCGTGAATTCGAGCTCGAATTCACCACGCCGATCACCATCATTGTCGGTGAAAACGGCACCGGCAAATCGACACTGCTGGAAGCCATCGGCGCGCTGGCCGGTTACGACGAGGCCGGCGGCGGCAAGGGCTATCGTCCGGTCGATCATTCCATCGCCATCGACAAGAGCGGTGCGGCACTGGCGAATACATTCCGCGGCCACTGGCTGCCAAAAGTCACCGCCGGTTGGTTCTTTCGTGCCGAATCTTTTTACTCGGTCGCGCGCTATCTCGACCAGGCGGCACTCGAAGACCCGTTCGGACCGCCGCCACCGGACTTTCTATCGTGGTCGCATGGCGAAGGGTTCATTCGCTTTTTCGAGGAGCGCTGCCGCCGGCAAGGCATCTACATCCTCGACGAGCCCGAAAGCGCGCTGTCGCCGTCGCGGCAGATCGAATTGTTGAAGATGCTGCGGCGCATGGACCAGTCAGGCACGGCGCAAGTGATCATGGCGACGCATTCGCCGCTGCTGATGGCTTGTCCCGGCGCGCGGCTCTTCCGAATCAGCCGTTTCGGCCTCGACCCCACAGATTTCACCGATACCGATCATTTTCGCATGATGCGCGACTTCTGCACGGACCCGCAGTCCTTTATGGAGGAAGCACTGAGGGAGACCGACGAGTGAATCACGATAGCTACGACAATGCCTATATCGGCGGCATCCTCAATTCTGTGAAGACCATCGCCATGGTCGGCGCGTCGGCCAACGATGTCAGGCCGAGCTTTTTCGTGCTGAAATATCTGCTGGCCAAGGGCTTTTCGGTGTTTCCGATCAATCCTGGGCAGGCCGGCAAGGAAATCCTCGGCCGCATGACCTATGCCAGCCTTGCCGATCTGCCGGAGCCGGTCGACATGGTCGACATCTTTCGCGCCTCTGCATCGGTGCCCGGCATTGTCGATGAGGTGCTGAAGCTCGACCCCTTGCCGAAGGTGATCTGGATGCAGCTTGGCGTGCGCGACGACGAGGCGGCCGCGCGTGCCGAGGCGGCCGGTATCAAGGTGGTGATGAACCGCTGCCCGAAGATCGAATATGGCAAGCTGTCGGGCGAGATCGGCTGGACCGGCGTCAACTCCGGTGTGCTTTCGTCGAAGAAGCCGCTGATGCGGTCGGGATTCCAGAGTTTCGGTGTGCGCCAGAAGTAAGGCAGTGAATGGTGAATGGTGAATAGAAGGATTTTCCTGGAAGCCGGGTAAAGCCGCATATGAGCGGCTTGCAATCAAGGTGGGACTGGCCGACTTTGCGACCACCATTCATCGCTCACCATTGACCATTTCATCATTCACACGTTTACCGCTCAGAGAGGTTTTCGATGACCCGCACGCCCGGTTTCAACACGCTCGCCGTCCATGCCGGCGCCAAGCCCGACCCGGCGACGGGCGCACGCGCCACGCCGATCTACCAGACGACCTCCTTTGTGTTCGACGATGCCGACCATGCCGCCTCGCTGTTCGGGCTGAAGGCCTTCGGCAACATCTACACCCGCATCATGAACCCGACCCAGGCGGTGCTGGAAGAGCGGATCGCGGCGCTCGAAGGCGGCACGGCTGCACTTGCCGTTGCTTCCGGCCATGCCGCACAGGTGATCGTGTTCCACAATCTCATGCGGCCTGGCGATAATTTCGTCGCCGCCACAAGGCTTTACGGTGGTTCGATCAATCAGTTCGGCCATGCCTTCAAGAATTTCGGCTGGGAGGTGCGTTGGGCCGACACCAACGACATCTCCACTTTCGAAAGCCAGATCGATGGCAAGACCAAGGCGATCTTCATCGAGAGCCTGGCCAATCCCGGCGGCACCTTCGTCGACATCGAGAAGATCGGCGACATCGCCCGCAAGCACGGCTTGCCGCTCATCGTCGACAACACGCTGGCCTCGCCCTATCTGGTGCGGCCGATCGAGCATGGCGCCGACATCGTCGTCCATTCGCTGACCAAGTTCATCGGCGGCCACGGCAATTCGATCGGCGGCGCCATCGTCGATGGCGGCACGTTCGACTGGTCGAAATCCGGCAAATATCCGATGCTGTCGGAGCCGCGCCCCGAATATGGCGGCCTTGTCCTGCACGAAACCTTCGGCAATTTCGCCTTCGCCATCGCCGCGCGCGTGCTTGGCCTGCGTGACATCGGCCCGGCCATTTCGCCGTTCAATGCCTTCCTGATCCTGACCGGGCTGGAGACCCTGCCGCTCAGGATGCAGCGCCATTGCGACAATGCGATCACCGTAGCCGGCTGGCTGTCCAACCACCCCAAGGTCGCCTGGGTCAACTATCCCGGCCTGCCCAGCGACAAGAACAACGCGCTGCAGAAGAAATACTCGCCGCAAGGCGCCGGTGCTGTCTTCACCTTCGGCCTGAAGGGCGGCTACGAGGCCGGCATCAAGTTCGTCGAGGCGCTCGAACTGTTCTCGCACCTCGCCAATGTCGGCGACACCAAGTCGCTGGTCATCCATCCGGCATCGACCACGCATCGCCAGCTTTCCGACGAGCAGAAGGTCAAGGCGGGCGCGGGACCGGACACGGTCCGGCTTTCCGTCGGCATCGAGGATGTCAACGACATCGTCGCCGATCTGGAACAGGCTTTGACCAAGGTTTGATTTTGAGCGAGTAGTGAGTAGTGGTCGGTATTCACTAGTTAGCAGTGACTAGTGATTAGCCACCCGTTCGAGGGAGCGCTTTCCGCTCACTACTCACTACTCACTACTCACTACTCACTGCACTACTCACTACTCACTAATCTGTTGGAGGCAAACCCTGTCCGCGCATTACTTGGCAATATCGACCGACAGCGTCGACGCCGAACATGGCGCCCCGGCGCCGGATCGTCTGATTGCGGGCGATCCGAAGTTCCGCACCTGGAATGTCGAGGAGCGCGATGGCCGCCTCTATGCCGGCATCTGGGAAGCGACGCCGGGCAAATGGCGCATCGAATATGACGAATGGGAGTTCTGCCACATCCTGTCCGGCGTCTCGGTGGTTGCCGAGGATGGCGGCGAGGCGCGCACGGTGCGCGCCGGCGACAGCTTCGTGCTCAGGCCAGGCTTCAGGGGCAGTTGGGAAGTGCTTGAAACGACCCGCAAGGAGTATGTGATCAAGCTCTGACCGCTCGGTCGCGCTTGGACTTCACAAAAGCCGATCGATGTCAGTGTCGGAAAAGCCGTATCCGCTCATCATCTCCCTGTGCCAGGGACTTCCAAGCAAATCACTGAGACATAAATCAACGCGCTGGAGCAGGGTGGCACTGCCTTTGGCGAGAGCGAAAGCGCCGGGCGCTGGCTGTTTTTCGACTGCCGGGACGTCGACGACGTCGAGAGGCGCGTCGGGTCGCCGGCTCAGATAGCCGCGATGCGCGAGCGCTACACTCGCATAGGCATGCACCACGCCGGCCGCGACGGCGTTAGCTGCTTCGGCCTGGGTGGCAAATATCCTTAGCCGTTCGGGCTGAATAGCGTTTTGCAGGGCCGTCCGGTGCTGGATCTGGCCCGATATGACGCCGATCAGCGCCGTCCGATCATTGGCGACGGACCGATAGCCATCAAAGGCGCGGGGATTGTCTTTCGCGACCAGCAATCCATCCGCCAGCATCCAGATCGGCCTTGTGAAGTCGACCAGCTTCCGGCGGTCTTCGGAAATGAACAGGCCGGTGGTCATGTCCCACCCCTTCGGCAAGCCCAGGCAGCAGCTCGGCAAACTCGGTCTCGATGGGCAAAAGTTCCAGCCCGAGCGTCAGGCAGACCCTCTTGGCCAGTTGGGCATCGCTGCCGCCCAGACGTCCCGATCCGTCGATAAAGCAGAAGGGTGGTTCCTGTAGAAAGGCGAATCTCATTTTCTCGGGCATGCGTCGGCTCCGCCGTCCTCACAAGCTCACAGTGAGCTTTTCCAGCCCATGGAAATGATAGGTGTCGCGGAAGCGCGGCTCCTCCGCAAGATGGAGTTGCGGCTGCCGCTCGAACAGGGTTTTCAGCGACACCTGCAACTCCAGCCGCGCCAGCGGCGCACCGATGCAGAAATGGATACCGGCGCCGAACGAGACATTCTTCTGGTCTGGTCGGCCGGGCCGGAAGGCGCCAGGTTCGGCAAGGGCAAGCGGATCATGATTGGCCATGCCGAGCAGCAGGCCGACCGTCTCCCCCGGTTGTACGACAACCCCGGATGTCACCTCGACCTCCTGATAGGCGTAGCGGGTGAACATGTGCAGCGGCGCGTCGAAGCGCAGGCACTCCTCGACCGTCGCAGCGGTTGCTTCCGGCGAGGTGAAGAAACGGCCGGGGTCGCCGCCTTGCGCCAGCAACGTGCGCACGGCGTTGCCGGTTTGATGGACGGTCGCCTCGTGGCCGGCATTGAGCAACAGAACGGCGGACGAGACCAACTCGTCTTCCGACAGCTTCTGGCCATCCTCTTGCGCCGCGATCAGCAGCGACAGCAGGTCGTCGCCAGGCTTCTTGCGCCGCTCAGCGACATAGCCACGCAAAAAGTCGGAAAAATCGTGCGCGGCGCGATTGGCCGCTTCTTCGATCTCGCGCGTCCGGCCATGCATGTACATGGCCACCATCCGGTGCGACCAGTCGAGCAGTTGCGGCCCCATTTCGACCGGCACACCGAGCATTTCGGCAATGATGGTGATCGGCAAAGGTGCGGCGAAGCTGGGCAATAGATCGACCTGGCGCGGTTCGAAACGGTCGATCAGCTCATTGGCCAGCGCCTCCACGCGCGGCCGCAGCCGCTCGACCTGGCGCGAGACGAAGGCGCGGTTGACCAGGGTTCTGAGCCTGGTGTGCACCGGCGGCTCCAGCTCCAGCATCGAATTGCTCTCGATGCCGTCGAAAGCGGCCAAATGCGAGCGATCCTCGCCGATGCCGCGGCTGTCGGGAATGCCGGCCGGGTTCTGGCGACCGAAGCGGCGGTCGCGCAACAGCCGGTTGACGTCGTCGAAGCCGCCAAAGCACCAAAAGCCGAATTCCTCCCAGAAGAAGGCAGTCGATGCGCCATGCAGGACGGCATAGGCGTCGTAGGGGTTCTGGAAAAACGCCGGTTCGTGCGGATCGAGCCGCAGGCGGCGCGTGGCTGGATCAAAGGCGAGGTAGGGCGGCATGGATGTGGTCATGCCAGACCATTACCGCGGCTTGCCGGCTTGGTGCCAGACCGGATGTTGGCACCCGACGGCCCTATGGATTGAGCCAACCGAGGCGGACCTCGGCGAAGTACCGAAGTCTAATCCTCGCAATGCCTGGCAATATGCACGCGGCGCCAGCTGGTCGAGCCTTCCTGCACCACCACCCGGCGCGCCATCCTCTGGTATGACGGCGCTATCTGGGTGACGTGCCGCCGCTCGGGCCGCACCAGCACTTCATGGGCGACGCTCTCATATTCGGCCGGCAGCACAACCCGGCGGGTGCGCTCCGGTTCAACCACCACTGTTTCGGCCACACGCGCGTAGCGGGCCTTGCGCCACACCTTGCACAGCACCTTGCGGCCGTGGATGACGCGCCATTCCCAGGCATAGCCGCCATCGTCGACCTGGACCGTGCGGTAAACGGTGCGGGTTCTCGCCGGTACGATGTCATAGGTGACTCGGGGCGGCGCGATCTGCTCGACGCGCTCCATGGTGCCATAGATCGGCGGATCATAGTCGACCAACTGCCCGCCGGGACTGACCATGACGTCTTCATAGACGGTGTCATAGAGCGCCGGCCTGTGCACCGGCTCATAGCATTCGGCGGCCCGGCCGCCGGCAACCGCATCGGACACCATGCCGAGACCGGCAAGGCCGGAGATGGCGAGGCAAGCAGTTTTCCTGATCATGGCACTCCCCCTGTTTGAACCCGAAACGTGAGGTTCAATGTTGAATTGTAGGGGAAGGTTCTCCGGGGGAAAGCGGTTTCGCCGCATTTCGTTAAGCGACGCGGTTAAGGAATTGCTACACCGCAAAAACGCCGCTGGCCGCGTTCGGACTTTCCCTTGCGCGGAAACCTTGATTCGACTTAACCAGATGGCTAGGAGGAGGCGGCCTTGCGCTAGGGTGAGCCGGCATCCTATTTACATTCTAACCATCAAGAACCGATTCTGCCCGATGTTCCGGCGCCGGAATCCCCATCTCCAAAAAGGGTAGTCCATGAAGAACCCCGTCGAAACCTACATGAACCTCGTTCCGATGGTGGTCGAGCAGACCAATCGCGGCGAGCGGGCCTACGACATTTTCTCGCGCCTGCTGAAAGAGCGCATCATTTTCATCACCGGCCCGGTCGAAGACGGTATGGCGACGCTGGTTTGTGCACAGCTTTTGTTCCTCGAGGCCGAGAACCCGAAGAAAGAGATCAATCTCTACATCAACTCGCCGGGCGGCGTGGTGACCTCGGGCATGGCGATCTACGACACCATGCAGTTCATCAAGCCGGCGGTGTCGACGCTGTGCATCGGCCAGGCGGCGTCGATGGGCTCGCTGCTTCTGACCGCCGGCCACAAGGACATGCGTTTTGCCACGCCGAACGCCCGTATCATGGTTCACCAGCCTTCCGGCGGTTTCCAGGGCCAGGCCTCCGACATCGAGCGGCACGCGCAGGACATCATCAAGCTGAAGCGCCGCCTCAACGAGGTCTACGTCAAACACACCGGCAAGAGCTACGAAGACATTGAAAAGACGCTTGACCGCGACCATTTCATGACAGCCGACGAAGCCAAGGATTTCGGCCTCATCGACAAGGTCATTTCGTCGCGCGAGCCGGTCGAAGGCGCTGCGGCATAATCGCTGCATGGCAGTTGGGTGGCGGGATAACGCGCTTTTGCTGGGATTTGCGGCATTTCGGCCACAATTGGCTGTTCCCTCGGTGGATGGGATTGCCTACGTTAAGGCTATGTTGATTTTCGACGGCTTAGCTTTGTGCAGGGTTGGCGCGAATCATTGCGACGTTTTCTGATTTGTGTTTCGTACGGAATGCGTTGCGGGAGCCGGGACACTGGCGGCGGCGAATTCCCGCGATAGATAGAATATGCGCCCTTTCAGCCAGACCATCGGCGGGCGGCCATGAAAGGACAGGAAAATGAGCAAAGTCGGCAACAACAGCGGTGATTCGAAGAACACGCTTTATTGCTCGTTTTGCGGCAAAAGCCAGCACGAGGTGCGCAAGCTGATCGCCGGCCCAACGGTGTTCATCTGCGACGAGTGCGTCGAGCTATGCATGGACATCATCCGCGAGGAGAACAAGACCTCGATGGTGAAGTCGCGCGAGGGCGTGCCGACCCCGCAGGAGATCCTGAAGGTTCTTGACGACTATGTCATCGGCCAGCCCTACGCCAAGCGCGTGCTGTCGGTGGCGGTCCACAACCACTACAAGCGCCTCGCGCATGCCGGCAAGAACAACGACGTCGAATTGGCGAAGTCCAACATCCTGCTGATCGGCCCGACCGGCTGCGGCAAGACGCTGCTTGCCCAGACGCTGGCCCGCATCATCGACGTGCCCTTCACCATGGCCGACGCGACGACGCTGACCGAAGCCGGTTACGTCGGCGAGGACGTCGAAAACATCATCCTGAAGCTGCTGCAGTCGGCCGACTACAATGTCGAGCGCGCCCAGCGCGGCATCGTCTACATCGATGAAATCGACAAGATCTCGCGCAAGTCCGACAACCCATCGATCACCCGCGACGTGTCGGGCGAGGGCGTGCAGCAGGCGCTTCTGAAGATCATGGAAGGCACCGTTGCCTCCGTGCCGCCGCAGGGCGGCCGCAAGCATCCGCAGCAGGAGTTCCTGCAGGTCGACACCGCCAACATCCTGTTCATCTGCGGCGGCGCCTTCGCCGGGCTGGACAAGATCATCTCGGATCGCGGCAGGAAGACTTCCATCGGCTTCGGCGCCATCGTCGCTTCGCCCGAGGATCGCCGCACCGGTGACGTGTTCCGCCTGGTCGAGCCCGAGGATCTCTTGAAGTTCGGCCTCATCCCCGAGTTTGTCGGCCGTCTGCCGGTCCTGGCGACGCTGGAAGACCTCGACGAGCCGGCTCTGATCCAGATCCTGACCGAGCCGAAAAACGCGCTGGTCAAGCAGTATCAGCGGCTGTTCGAGATGGAAAGTGTCGACCTGACCTTCCATGAGAATGCGCTGTCGGCGATCGCCAAGCGCGCCATCGAGCGCAAGACCGGCGCCCGTGGCCTCCGCTCGATCATGGAAGCGATCCTGCTCGACACCATGTTCGAACTGCCCGCCCTGGAAGGCGTGCGCGAAGTGGTGATTTCGGAAGAAGTGGTGACCGGCAGCGCCCGGCCGCTCTACATCTATTCCGAGCAGAAGGAAAAGAAGGGCAACGTCAGCGCCTGATCTGGCATCTGGCCTAACCTTTTTATGGAACGGCGCCCGCGGGGCGCCGTTTTGCTGTGGTGAGGTACCGATCCTTGTGACGGAGTGGATGAACGAACGTGTCGACCCTTGATCTTTGCCCCTCGTGCATCCAACTAACATCGGAAGGCCGTGGTGCCGAATTCTGTGCTGTAAAACTCCCGTCACAAACGGTGGTAGGCGGAACGATCCCCGGTCGTTAATATGAGATTCGCGGTTGGCTCGATTAGCGGCCGCGACATGAAAGGTTGGACAATGGCCAAAATATCCAAGGCTCCCAGCGACGGCGTCTTCGCAGTCCTCCCACTGCGCGACATCGTGGTGTTCCCGCACATGATCGTTCCGCTCTTTGTCGGGCGTGAAAAGTCGATCAAGGCGCTGGAAGAGGTTATGGGTCAGGAAAAGCAGATCCTGCTTGCCACCCAGATGAATGCCGCCGATGACGATCCCGAGCCCGATGCGATCTTCGACATCGGCACGCT
Organism: Mesorhizobium sp. LNJC394B00; assembly: GCF_000502555.1. NCBI lineage: Bacteria > Pseudomonadati > Pseudomonadota > Alphaproteobacteria > Hyphomicrobiales > Phyllobacteriaceae > Mesorhizobium > Mesorhizobium sp. LNJC394B00. The sequence goes on along the minus strand of NZ_AYWH01000001.1, from coordinate 40,230 downwards.
CGCCAATGTGCTGCAATTGCTGAAGCTGCCCGACGGCACCGTCAAGGTGCTGGTCGAAGGCGCTTCGCGTGCCAAGATCGTCTCGTTCACCGACCGTCCGGACTTCCACGAAGCTACCGCCACGGCGCTGGTCGAGCCGGAGGAGGAAGAGGTCGAGGTCGAGGCGCTCGCCCGTTCGGTCGTCACCGACTTCGAAAACTACGTCAAGCTGAACAAGAAGATTTCGCCTGAAGTGGTGGGTGCCGCCAGCCAGATCGACGACTATTCCAAGCTCGCCGATACGGTTGCTTCGCACCTCGCCATCAAGATCCCCGAGAAGCAGGAGATGCTGGCCACGCTGTCCGTCAAGGAACGGCTGGAAAAGGCGATGGGCTTCATGGAAGCCGAAATCTCCGTCCTGCAGGTGGAGAAGCGCATCCGCTCGCGCGTCAAGCGCCAGATGGAGAAGACGCAGCGCGAATATTACCTCAACGAGCAGATGAAGGCGATCCAGAAGGAACTCGGCGAAGGCGAGGACGGCCGCGACGAGGCCGCCGAGATCGAGGCGCGCATCAAGAAGACCAAGCTCTCCAAGGAGGCCCGCGAAAAGGCGGAAGCCGAGTTGAAGAAGCTGCGGACGATGTCGCCGATGTCGGCGGAATCGACCGTCGTGCGCAACTACCTCGACTGGATCCTGTCGATCCCGTGGGGCAAGAACTCCAAGGTCAAGCAGGACCTGGCGTTTGCGCAGAACGTGCTCGACACCGATCATTTCGGCCTCGACAAGGTCAAGGACCGCATCGTCGAGTATCTCGCCGTGCAAAGCCGCCAGAAGAAGCTGAAGGGGCCGATCCTGTGCCTCGTCGGCCCTCCCGGCGTCGGCAAGACCTCGCTCGGCAAGTCGATCGCCAAGGCGACCGGCCGCGAGTTCATCCGCATGGCGCTTGGCGGCGTGCGTGACGAGGCCGAGATCCGTGGCCACCGCCGCACCTATATCGGCTCGATGCCCGGCAAGGTCATCCAGTCGATGAAGAAGGCCAAGAAGTCCAACCCGCTCTTCCTGCTCGACGAGATCGACAAGATGGGCCAGGACTTCCGTGGCGATCCGTCATCGGCTTTGCTCGAGGTGCTCGATCCCGAGCAGAACTCGACGTTCATGGACCATTACCTCGAGGTCGAATACGACCTATCGAGCGTGATGTTCGTGACGACGGCGAACACACTGAACATCCCTGCGCCCCTGATGGACCGCATGGAGATCATCCGTATCGCCGGCTACACCGAGGACGAGAAGATCGAGATCGCCAAGCGTCACCTGATGCCCAAGGTGATCCGCGATCATGCCCTGCAGCCGAAGGAATTCTCCGTCGGCGAGGACGCGATCCGCGGCATCATCCAGACCTACACCCGTGAAGCGGGCGTCAGAAGCCTGGAGCGCGAGCTGATGAAGCTCGGGCGCAAGGCGGTGACCGAGATCCTGAAGACGAAGAAGAAGACGGTGAGCATCACGGCGGCGAACCTCGCCGATTACCTCGGTGTTCCGCGCTTCCGCTTCGGCCAGGTCGAGGCTGACGATCAGGTCGGTGTCGTCACCGGTCTTGCCTGGACGGAAGTCGGCGGCGAGCTGCTGACGGTCGAAGGCGTCATGATGCCCGGCAAGGGCCGCATGACGGTGACCGGCAATCTGCGCGACGTGATGAAGGAATCGATCTCGGCGGCGGCCTCTTATGTCCGCTCGCGGGCCATCGATTTCGGCATCGAGCCGCCGCTGTTCGACAAGCGTGACATCCACGTCCACTTGCCCGAAGGCGCCACGCCGAAGGACGGTCCGTCTGCAGGTGCTGCCATGGCGACGGCCATCGTATCTGTAATGACTGGTATTCCGGTCCGGGCCGATGTGGCGATGACTGGCGAGATAACGCTTCGCGGCCGCATCTTGCCGATCGGCGGCCTCAAGGAGAAACTGCTCGCCGCACTGCGCGGCGGCATCAAGAAGGTGCTGATCCCGGAAGACAACGCCAAGGATCTGGCGGAGATACCGGACAATGTGAAGAACGGTATGGAGATCATTCCGGTCTCACGTGTCGGCGAGGTTCTGAGGCACGCGCTGGTGCGCATGCCGGAGCCAATCGAGTGGGTCGAGCCAGTCAATCCGCCGGCTTCCACCGATACCGTTGACGATGCTGGAAAGTCGCTTGCACATTAGAAACTACTAAAGTTGCAGTGCACAAAGAGAGAGCCGGGCCTTGAGCCCGGCTTTTTCATGTGAAAAACCCACCATTTCCGGGCTTTTTTCAACTTTTTTCCGGCTTTTTGACTTGGGTTTGCGAGCGCTTCTTTCTAAAGTCCCTCTCCTGCCGGATGAGTCGAAAGTTCCGGTTTTCTCATGGAAGGGAATTTTTATGAACAAGAACGAACTGGTTTCCGCTGTCGCTGAATCCGCGAGCATTTCGAAGGGTGACGCACAGTCGGCGGTTGAGGCGGTGTTCTCCGTCATCACTGGCGAACTGAAGAAGGGCGGCGATGTACGGCTCGTCGGCTTCGGAAATTTCACCGTCTCCAAGCGTGCGGCATCGACTGGCCGCAACCCGCAGACTGGCGCGGAAGTGAAGATTCCGGCGCGTACCGTGCCGAAGTTCTCGGCCGGCAAAGGCCTCAAGGACGCGGTCAACTAAAAATTTTTCAGAGAATGTTGAAAAGCCGGGTTCGCCCGGCTTTTCTTTTGCCTCGATGGCGGCAGGCCGTCAGCCCGCTGAGGCGAGCCTTCAGCCCACCGGCGCATCCGCGCGCATCAGGCCTTCCTGCTTGAGGTCCGCCCACAGCGCCGCAGGCAGCTTGGCATCGAGCAGGGCGCGGTTGCTTTCGACTTCACTCGGCCGCTGGCCGCCGGGGATGACCGACACCACGGAAGGGTGCAGCAGCGGAAACTGCAGCGCCGCCTCGATCAGCCTGACGCCATGGCGCTGGCAGACGGCCTCGATGCGCCCGACGCGATCCATGATGTCCCTTGGCGCCTCGGAGTAATTGTAATAGGCGCCTGGCTTCGGCCCGGTCGCCAGGATGCCGGAATTGTAAGGACCGCCGAGAACGATGCCGATGCCGCGTTGCTCACAGAGCGGCAGGAAGGTGGCAAGCGCTTCCTGTTCCAGCAGCGTGTAGCGCCCGGCCAGCAGGAACAGGTCGAAGTCGCCACGCTCCGCCAGCGTCTGGCAAACCTCCCATTCGTTGATGCCGCCGCCGAAGGCCTTGATCACGCCCTGGTCGCGCAGCGCAACCAGTCCGTTGTAGCCCGAGGCCATGAATTCCTCGATGCGCTGGTCTGACGCCTCCTTGCTGCCATGGGTGAAGATGTCGAGGTCATGGACGAAAAGGATGTCGATGCGGTCGACGCCAAGCCGTTCCAGCGACGCCTCGAACGAGCGCATGACGCCGTCGTAGCTGTAGTCGTAGACCTCCTTGCGCGTCGGTGTGTCGAAGAACTTGCCGATGCCGGTTCGTTCCTCCGGCGGGCAGGCGCGCAACAGGCGACCGACCTTGCTCGACAGCACATAATCGTCGCGCTTCCTGCCGCGCAGGAAGGCATTGAGCCGTGTTTCGGCAAGGCCCAGGCCATAGAGCGGCGCGGTGTCGTAGTAACGGCAGCCGGTCGCCCACGCCGCCTCCAGCGTGGCGTTGGCATCCGCGTCGGGGACGGCGCGGTAAAGGTTGCCGAGCGGCGCGCTGCCGAAGCCAAGCTCGGTGAAGTCGAGGCCGCCATTGCCGATGCGGTCGAAATGCCGTGTCTTCATGTCGTGCTGATTTCCTGGATTGATTGTCTGACATGACACTATCACGCCGCTGGCTCAGCAAAAGCCGCCATGGCCGTTGGACAGGCATTTTCGCGGTGATAGCATGAACAAAAACAAGCCTTTTTCCGAAAGCGCGCAACCCGAAATCACCGGCCACAAACCCAGCCGGACAGATGGGACTCTCATGACGAATGCCGGCTCGGATATGTTTTCGACCGCCCTGCAAGAGCTGGGCGCCGTACTGGCGCGCGTCGACGAAGCCGGCATCGACACCGCCTGCGAAACCCTGGCCCGCGCGCAAAAGATCGTCGTCTATGGCTGCGGCCGCGAGGCCTTGCAGCTCAAGGGTTTCGCCATGCGCCTCTATCACCTTGGCCTTGAGGTGTCGGTGGTCGGCGACATGAACACGCCACCGCTTCGCCCAGCCGATGTCTTCCTGGTCAGTTCCGGCCCGGGCGAGACGACGACGGTGCTTACCTTGATGCAAGTCGCCCGCCAGGCCGGCGCCACCGTGCTTTTGCTCACCGCCGAGGCAGGCAGTAGTGCGGTCGCGCTTGCCGACTTCACCTTGCTGATCCCGGCGCAGACCATGGCGCGTGACCAGGGGCCACAAAAGACATCGCTGCTGCCGATGGGCTCGGTCTTCGAAGGGGCGCTGTTCCTGCTGTTCGAGGTGATGGTGCTGAAGCTCAAGGCGCTGACCGGCCAGTCGTCCGAGGCCATGCGCACCCGCCACACCAACATGGAATAGATCATGCGCTACGAACTGATGTTGCCGCACCAGATCCGCAAGGCGATCGCCGAGAACTGGCCGGTCGCTCTCCCGCTCGGCGTGCTCGAATATCACGGCGAGCACATGGCTGTCGGCATGGACACGCTGGCCGTCGTCAAGACGCTGGAGCTCTACGAGAAGGAGGCCGACATCGTCATCCTGCCGGCTTTCTACTACGGTGCGGCGAGCTATGTGGTGGCAGCACCTGAAGGCAACGGCTCGGTGCAGGTCGGCGGCAACCAGCTGGCGCCGTTCGCCGAAGAATTGTTCTACAGCCTGCTGCGCATCGGCTTTCGTAACATCAACGCCATCATCCACCACCAGACCGAGAACTTTGCCGCCGGCATGCCGACCGATCTCGCCTTCAAGGCCGCCGGCCGCCAGGCGATTTTCCGCTTCCTCGAGAAGCAGCGCGGCGAGGGCTGGTGGGGCTCAGACGAGATGGCCGATTATTATGCCGGGCACGCCGCCGGCGAGAATTTCTTCAACTGGGTGCAGGTGCACCCGCTAATGTCGGCTGCCATGAACGGGAAGTATCCGTTCGATCACGCCGGTGTTGGCGAGACATCATTGATGCTGGCACTGTGTCCGGAAGCGGTCGATGCCGGGCGTTTTGGCGAGAATACCGCGTGGTATACGGCCAGTGCGCCGGAGGCCTCGGCGGAGCTAGGGCAGAAGGGCGTCGCGATGATCATGGATCACCTGAGGGCGATATTGGGGCGCTAGCAGACAAAGTCGCTCTGTAGCGATCCTTCACACCCCCTCTGTCCTGCCGGACATCTCCCCCGCAAGGGGGGAGATCAGATGTCATTTCCGCTTTCGCCAATCACCTACGTCGCAAGAAAAGCGATGCAGCCAAAGCTGCCGATCTCCCTCCTTGCGGGGGAGATGGCCGGCAGGCCAGAGGGGGGGTGCTGTCCCGCCGAGGTCAACAGTAGAGGGGCACGCGCCGCCTCTCGCCCTACTTCACCGCGCCCGCCGTCATGCCCATGATCAGATACCGCTCAAGCGCAATCCCGATGACCGCCAGCGGTGCGATCGCGGCGGTGGCAAGCGCCGCCATCGACCACCAGTTGATGCCTTGCGAGCCGGTCTGGCTCGCCACCATGACCGGGATGGTCTTGGCGTCGGTCGAGGTCAGCAGCGCGGCGAAAAAATACTCGTTCCAGCACAGCACCATCGCCAGGATGAAAGCGGCGACCATGCCCGGCAGCGCAATCGGCATGACGATGCGGAAAAAAGCGCCCCAGATCGAGAGGCCGTCGACCAGCGCTGCCTCCTCGAGCTCGACCGGGATCGAGTTGAACTGGTCGCGCATGATCCAGATGACGATCGGCAGCACCATCAGCGTGTAGAGCAGGATCAGGCCGATGCGTGTGTCGAGCAGACCGACTTCCCGGTAGAGCACCAGGAAGGGCAGGGCCAGCACCACCGGCGGCAGGATCAGCTGCGACAGGAAGAAGAAGGAGATGTCCTCGTTCTTGAACCAGGCGAACTGATAGCGGTAGCGGGTCAGCCCATAGGCGGCGAGGCTGCCGATGACGATGGCGAGGCTCGACGCGCCGACCGAGGTGATGACCGAATTCATGAAGCGCTTGAAAAACTCCTCGCGCACCGTCGAGGTCTGGAAGATCGAATCCGGCGACAGGCCGAGCGAGCGCCAGCCCTTCCAGTCCGGCTGGAAGTCGACGAACGGGATGAGGTGTCCTTGCGTGACGTCGACCGCGGTCTTGAACGAGGTGGTGATGGTCCAGTAGATCGGGAACAGGCAGATGAAGGCCCAGAACGCCAGCGCGCCATAGATGAAGATGCGATTGGCCAGAAAACCCAGCGGTGAGCGGATTTCCGAGGCAGCATAGTCGGTGGTCTGGACGCTCATTGTGCCTCGTCAGTTCACGTTGCGCACGAAGCGATTGGCGAATTTCAACAGCCAGGTCACGAACACGACGATGATGACGAGATAGGCCATCGCCAGCATGGTGCCGTAGCCGACATTCGAGCGGTCGCGGTATTCGCGGTAGATGAAGCTCGACACCGAATCGGTGGCGCCGCCAGGCCCGCCGGAGGTCACGGTGATGATGATGTCGGCGAGCTTCAACTTGAAGATGATGCGCAGGATCACCGCCGTGACCGACACCGGCAGCATCAGCGGGAAGGTGACCTGCCAGAAAGTCTGCCAGGGCGTGGCGCCATCGACGCGCGCCGCTTCCAGCACGTCGCGCGACATCGCCTGCAGGCCGGCAAGCAGCATGATCATCATGAACGGGATGAAGGTCCAGGCGTCGAGCACCATGATCGAGATGCGGGCGGTGATCGGGTTGGAGAAGAAGGCGGGGTTCTCCCAGCCGAGATGGCGCGCCAGCGTCGCCGCCGGCCCGAAACGGTACTCCATCAGCGATTTGCCGATCATCCAGGATACCGCGACCGGCGACAGCATCAGCGGCATCAGGAAGACGACTCGGAAGAATTTGCGCGCCCGGATCTGCGCGTTGAGCAGCAGCGCCAGGCCGAAGGCAATCACATACTCAACCAGCACGGCGAGCACATAAAGCACCATGTTGAACAGCGCGTTGCGGTAGTAGGGATCGGCCAGCATCTGCCAGAAATTGTCGAGCCCGTTGAACTTGCGGCCGGAAAAGGACGACAGGTTCCAGTCGGTCAGCGCGATATAGAAGCCGAACAGCGTCGGGAAGATCACCATGGCGATGGTGAACAGCAGCGCCGGCAGCAGGAACAGCGCGCGCTGGCCGTCCTCGCCGCGCGTCAGCACCTGGCCGATGCCGAGCGCCACGCCCCACAGAACATAGGCGTAGACGATCGGACGCCAGGTCTCGAAGCCGAGCGTGGTGATCTCGTTCTTGTAGAGGATCTCAAACGCGATCACCGCCAGCAGGCCAAGCGTGGCGGCCGCCATCAGGGCAAAACCCGCCCGCTTGCGGGCCGGCGAGATCAGATCGGCTGGGCCGGCGTTGGCCGGCCATGCATTGGTGGTCTGGTCTGCCACGCGTCCCCGTCCGTTTAAAAAATCAAGCCTGCGACCGGCCCGAGCCGGTCAGGTCCGGCGGCTTGCACCGCCGGACCTGTTGTCACGATAGGATCAGCCTACACGCCGAGCGAGGCCTTGTAGAGCTTGATCTGGTTTTCGCGGCCGATCTGGTCGGTCAGCTTCTCCCAGGCCGCGGCAATGGCGTCGGCGCCTTCCTGCGCCTTCATCTTGCCGGCGAATGTGTTGGCCAGAATGTCCTCGGCAGCCGAATAATACTGGAAGATGCCGGGGATGCGCGGCTCGATCGCCGCGTTCGGATGGTTGTAGCTGTCGGCTTCCGACTTCAGATACGAGGTGATGAACGCCTCGTCGTAGCCTGCCGCCACCCATTCGGGAATGTCGAAATGCGAGTTGCGGTAGGGCTGGAAGCCGGACGGATACATCGCCGTCCAGATTGACAGGTCCTTGCCGCCGAGATGAGCGGCGGCCGACCATGCCGCTTTTTTCTTCTTTTCGTCAGTATCGACGCGGGCCATGACGTAGACGCCCCAGCCGAGATAGGCGCAGTTCGGCGCATAGTTCGGGCCGCTGGCGAGTTTGTCCCAAGCGCCGGTCTTGGCATTGTAGACGTCGTCGGACCCCGGCAGGATCGAGAAGCCGGTGACGTCGCCGATGACCGAGCTATCATTGGTCTTGACGTTGGAGCCGACGTCGCCCCACCAGGTGACCATCGAACCGGTGCCGGCCAGGAACTGCTGGAAGGCTGTCGTGTTCGGGTCGGCGTTGATCTGGTCGGCGGGCTCCGACGGCAGCGCGTCGATGACGTCCTGGATGGCGCGCACCCAGGCCGGATTGTTGATGCGCGGCTTCATCGTGTCGGCATCGAACAGCCAGGCCTTGTCGTCGGGATGCTTGGCATAGGCGGTGGCGCGGCTGCCGAGGAAGTAGAAGCCGAAACCGCCCCAGGCCTTGGGCGCATCGAGATAGCCGAAGACGTCCTGATCCTTGAACTTCTTGCCCTTGAGGAATTTTGTGACGGCCTGGACTTCCTGCCAGGTCTTCGGCACACCCCATTCGGTGGCCGCGCCGCCGTCCTTCCACGCCTTGGCGAGGTCGGCATCGGCAAAAACGTCGGTGCGGTAATTGAAGTTGTGCGCATCGCCATCGACGGTGATCCGGTACTGCTTGCCGTCCCAGGTGCCGACCGGCGGCTGCAGATAGGCCACGACATCCTTCATGTCGATCTGCTCTTTGACCCAGTCGGGCATCTCGGACGTCAGGCCCTTGCCGCAGACATCGCCTTCGAAGGGCGCGCCCATCTCGATGATGTCGAAGTCGACGGTGCCGGTGGCGATCGACTGCTGCAGGCGGGCATTGTAGTCGGCCTGCGCCAGGTCGATCCAGCTGATCTTGGCGCCGGTATAGGCCTCCCATGGCTTCAGGAAGCCGCGGAACAGCACATTGTGCAGGTTCTGGTTGTTGAGGCCCATGAAGGTGAGCTCGACGCCGGCGAATTCGCCTTCCTTGACGTTGGCCTTGGTGGCTTCCAGGCAGAGTTCGCCGACCTTCTGGAAATCGGCATCCGTCGGCTGACCCTTGCCGACGCCGGGGATCTGCAGAATTTTGGAGCGTAGCTCGCTGGCGGCTTCAGCCGGGCGGGTGAAAGCGCCGAGCCCAGCGCCCGATGCGGCGGCGATCGCGGCCATCGAGGCCGCGCCTTTGAGTATGTCACGCCGGGTGGCACCCGCGCGGACGAGTTTTTCGTACAGACCGACTCTCATCTATTCCTCCCAGAACAACAGTCGTGAATTAAATGCCAATCCCTCCGACGCCGAAACGTCGGCGGTTCTCCTTTATCATACGGGGACGTGGGACCCCACCCTGCGTCGCCTGGAGCTCCGATTTTCGGATAAAAATCCGACTGCCGGATTGGCAACAGCTAATATTTGCGTAATCGATTACCTTGTCAACACGAATGGCTTTTTATCGATAACATACCGACTTGCCCTTGCCGTTGGCAATGGCTAGCTTCACCGCGAGAAAAGGGGGGACGATGGCTCAAGTCGCGATCAGCAATGTGGCCAAGGCGTTCGGAACCGTCAAGGTCCTGCACGAGGTCAGCGTCGATATCGCCGATGGCCAGTTCGTGGTGTTGGTAGGCCCGTCGGGCTGCGGCAAGTCCACGCTGCTCAGGATGGTGGCCGGGCTGGAGACCGTCTCCGGCGGCACGATCGCCATTGGCGAGCGCATCGTCAACAATCTGCCGCCGGCCAAGCGCGACATCGCCATGGTGTTCCAGAACTACGCGCTCTATCCGCACAAGACGGTGGAGCAGAACATGGCGTTTGCGCTGAAGCTGCGCAAGACCGATCCGGCCGTGGTCGCCGAGCGGGTCAAGCGCGCCGCCGACATTCTCGACCTCAATCCGTACCTGAAACGTTATCCGCGCCAGCTCTCCGGTGGCCAGCGCCAGCGCGTCGCCATGGGCCGCGCCATCGTGCGCAATCCGCAGGTCTTCCTGTTCGACGAGCCGCTCTCCAATCTCGACGCCAAGCTGCGCGTGCAGATGCGCACCGAGATCAAGGAACTGCACCAGCGGCTGAAGACCACCACCATCTACGTCACCCACGACCAGATCGAGGCCATGACCATGGCCGACAAGATCGTCGTCATGCGCGATGGCCGTATCGAGCAGGTCGGCGCGCCATTGGAATTGTTCGACCGGCCGGCCAATCTGTTTGTCGCCGGCTTCATCGGCTCGCCGTCGATGAACCTGCTCAAAGGCGTGGTGCGCAAGGGCGACAAGGTCGAGATAGCAGGCACGCTGTTCCCGATTGCTGCCGGCAGCGCCGCCAAGGAGGGCCAGGCCGTGGTCTATGGCGTGCGGCCCGAGCATCTCGAAATCCATCCCGACGGCGTGCCGGCAAAGATCTCGGTGGTCGAACCCACGGGTTCCGAAACGCTGGTCTTCGTGCGCTTCGGCGACAGCGGCGAGATGGTGGCGCTGTTTCGCGAGCGCCACGACTTCAAGCCCGGCGACACGCTCAATCTCAAGCCGCGCCTCGACCAGGTCCATCTCTTCGACGCCGAGACCGGCAACCGGCTCTGATTTCCAATCGACTTTGACCAAACCTGTTTGACGAGGACTGCCATGCTCAAAGGGATCAACCCATTGCTCAATGCCGATGTGCTCCAGGCGCTCAGGGCAATGGGACACGGCGACGATCTGATCATCGCCGACACCAATTTCCCCGCCGATTCGGTGGCGCGCCAGACCGTGCTCGGCAAGCTGCTGCACATCGACGCCTCGGCGGCCGATGTGGTCAAGGCGGTGCTGTCGCTCTATCCGCTGGACACTTTCGTCGACGATGCGGCCGCGCGCATGGAGATCGTCGGCAAGCCGGACGAGATCCCGCCGGTGCAAAAAGAGGTGCAAAAGGAGATCGACAAGGCCGAGGGCAAGGCCTGGCCGATGATCTCGGTCGAGCGCTACGCCTTCTACGAGCGCGCCAAGAAAGCCTATTGCGTCATCCAGACCGGCGAGCGCCGCTTCTATGGCTGCTTCGCCTTTCGCAAGGGCGTCGTGCCGCCGGACGCCGAGTAGGGCCATGGCGTCGGGCAAACCTGTCGTCATTCTGGGCGTTTTCGTCGCCGACACCGCCTACCGCGCCGATCGACAGCCGCGCATGGGTGAAACCATTCTTGGTAATTCCTTCAAGCTGGGACCGGGCGGCAAGGGCTCGAACCAGGCGGTGGCGGCAGGCAAGCTCGGCGCGGACGTCACCTTCCTGACCCGGCTTGGCGTCGATGCTTTCGCCGACATGGCCAAGGCGACCTGGGCAGAGGCGAGCGTCAAATCCGCCGTCATCGAGACGCCGCAAAGCTATACCGGCGCGGCCTATATCTTCATCGAGGAGACAACCGGCAACAACGCCATCATCGTCAGCCCGGGTGCGGCGATGCTGATCTCGCCTGAAGACATCGAGGCCAACGCCGGCCTGATCGGCGGCGCCGGCGTCTTCGTCACCCAGCTCGAGCAGCCGATCGACGCGGCACTGCGCGCACTCGAAATCGCGCGCGGTGCAGGGGTGACCACCATCCTCAATCCGGCGCCGGCGGCCAAGCTGCCGGACCGCATCTATACGCTTTGCGACTATGTCACCCCCAACGAGACCGAGGCCGAAGAGCTGACCGGCATCAAGGTTTCTTCGATCGACGAGGCTCGCCGCGCCGCCGACAGCCTGCTCAAAAAGGGCGTCGGCTCGGTCATCATCACGCTCGGCGAAAAAGGCGCGCTGCTGCACACGGCCGCTCGGTCCGACCATGTTCCCGTGGTCAGTGCCGGTCCGGTGGTCGAAACCACCGGCGCGGGCGATGCCTTCAATGGCGGCCTGGCCGCCGCACTCGCCAAAGGCGTGGAGCCGCTGCAAGCCGTCCGCTTCGCCTGCGCCGTCGCCGGCATTTCGGTGACAAGGCCGGGTACGGCGCCATCCATGCCGACGCTGCATGAGGTCGAGGCGCTGCTGGCCGAGGGGTGAGGTCGTTGCGGGAGAGATCGAGTTCAGATCCGACCGGATCTGAATTGCCTCATGCAAGACCATGATTCTAGACCATTATGTCACATTTCTCCTGAGGAGAAATGGCGCGAGTGACGGGGCTCGAACCCGCGACCTCCGGCGTGACAGGCCGGCGAAAACCCCTGATTAATCAACGAATGGTTTCAATTCCTTACGCTCTCGAATTTGCGGGAAAAAGCGCGAAATTGAAACTTGCCTATCAGAACTCCTCGTCAACTCCGCGAGGTATTCACTTTGATCGACGCCTCCGCTGCTGCCAGCCTAGCGGCTGGACCGGGACAGACTGCTCCCGGCGACTTCTGGATCGGCTGGAGACGGCAGATCGATGCGCTCGCTTCCGCCGGATTCCGGGTCATCGTTCCCGACCAGAGGGGCTACGACACCAGTGACAAGCCGAAAGCCATCCGTGAATACACGCTCCCCAAGCTCGTCGGCGATGTCGTTGCCATCGCCGACGCGCTCGGCATCGGAAGGTTTCACCTCGTCGGTCATGACTGGGGCGGTATCGTCGCCTGGGCCGCAGGCGCAAAGCTGCCGCACCGCCTGGAAAGGCTCGTCATCCTGAACGCGCCCCATCCCGAGGTGCTGCTTGCCCATTCCTTGCGATCTCCGACCCAGTTCCTGCGGAGCAGCTATGCCGCCTTCTTCCAGTTCCCCTTGCTGCCGGAGGCTGTTCTGGGAGCAGGGCACTCGGCTCTGCTGGCACGGGCGCTCATCAAATCCAGCCGAACAGATGCCTTCACGGCGGAGGAAATCGCAGAGTATCGGCAGGCCTGGGAACGGCCGGGGGGCGCTGACCGGCATGCTCAACTGGTATCGGGCGCTGCGCTTCCGCCCAGGCCTGAAGCAGCGGATCACGACACCGACCCTTGTACTGTGGGGGATGCAGGACCAAGCTCTGGAATATGGCCTGGCCGAGCGCAGTCTGGCCCTTTGCAACGATCGCGGGGCCTGCAGACGTTCGAGAAGCCGACGCATTGGGTACAGCGCGAAGAGGCCAGCGCGGTGAATGCCGCGCTTCTGGCGTTCCTGGACGGCTGAGATGCCGCTCCGTTCTGCAGGTGGCCTGACTCGCCGTGATCTCCTGACCGTGCTCGCTGCCGCGGTCACAACCCACCACCTTACCTCCTCTGCTGATGCAGCATTGGCAGAGGCCTCAACGGAGCATCCGATGCCACACGTCGTCCTTCTCGGGGATTCGATCTTTGACAACGCTGCCTATGTCGCGCACGGGTCCGACGTAGTGCGGCAGCTGCGGGAGCGGTTGCCGGAGGGGTGGCGTGCAACGCTAAACGCCGTCGACGGCGCCATCACAAGCGGCGTCGAGCGGCAGCTTGAACGGCTCCCCCAGGATGCTAGCCATCTTGTCGTCAGCGTCGGTGGCAATGATGCTCTTCGTCATGCAGGGATTCTGGAGCAGGGGGCCTGTTCGGTGGCCGAGGTTCTGGACAGGATCAGCGATATCCGGGAGGAATTCGAGCACGACTACTGTACGATGCTCGAGGGGGCGCTGGGCCAAAACCTACCCACCGCTGTCTGCACGATCTACGAGGCGCGCTTTCCCGACTCACAGCGTCGTAGACTTGCCGCAACTGCCCTGACGGTCCTCAACGACGTCATCACCCGGGCGGCGTTCTCGCGCGGTTTGCCGCTCGTCGACCTGCGCTTGGTATCGAATGAGGACGCGGACTTCGCCAATCCTATCGAACCGTCAGTGCAAGGTGGCGCGAAGATCGCGGCAGCCATCGCGGCACTTGTAGTCGAGCACGATTCAGCCGGACGTCGGTCGTTGGTCTTCGTCGGCTAAACGGCGTAATCCCGCCCGATCGTCTGCACTCCCGATGGTCGGTCGGACTGAAAGCAACAATTCAGACGGCCAGCACGATCTTGCCTTGAATACTGCCGTCGGCGGCGCGCTCATGTGCGCGCGATGCCTCGGCCAGCGGGAATGTGCTGTCGATGACGACACGCACAAGGCCGTCGTCGAGCAGGCGGGCGGCTTTTGCCAACTGCGCGCCATTGGATCGAACCTGTGTGGATGAGACCGTGATCCCCAGCCTCTCTGTCTCTTCGTGACCAGCGAAGCCCAGTGGGTTGACCAGGAACAGCGCGCCGCCCGGCTTCAGAACATGGAAGAAGCGCTCCATGTCCGCGCCGCCCACCGCGTCGAGGACAAGGTCGACGTCTCGGACGACATCTTCCGCCGCGGTTGTCTTGTAGTCGATGAATTGATCCACGCCGAGATCGCGCATCAGCGCCTCGTTCTTGGCCGATGTCACCGCGATGACGCGCGCGCCCCGCCATTTCGCCAACTGGACGGCCAGATGCCCGACACCGCCTCCGGCACCATTGATGAGCACCGTCTTGCCGTCGAGGGGCACCGGCTCATGCGGTAAGGGCTGGAACGGATTCGGCTCGTCGTGGCCAAGTTCGATCAAGAACTGCCATGCCGTCAGAAGCGACATCGGCGCACCAGCCGCATGAATATGGTCGATGCCGGCTGGTTTCAACGCAACATGCGATGCCGGCACACTGACATAATGCGCGTAGGCATTGCTACCCGTCATCAAGTTATCGGGGAAGCGAACCATTGCGTAGACCTCGTCACCGATGCTGAACTCAGCGACGTCAGCGCCAACCGCTTCAATGACGCCCGACACGTCCGTGCCGAGAATCAGTGGGAAGGACGCGTTGGGTCGCCATTCTGGCGGCAGTGCGCGATAGCCATCCCGCAGATACCAGTCGGGCGGATTAAGCCCGGCCGCCTGGGCTCGGACAAGCACCTCGCCGGGCTTCACACCCGGCCTAGGAGCGTCTTCGTACACCAGCATCTCGGGACCACCGAATGCGTGCAGACGGACTGCCTTCATCTTATCGCTCATTGGTGAAATCTCCGCTCATCCATGTCATTGGAGCGAATCTAGCGGCATGACCGCCGGTTGATAATCGGTGCCGATGGCGGTTAAGTAATGCCATGGCGGAACATATCACTTTGGATCGGCTCACTGGCATCATCGCCTTCGCGCGTGCGGGATCGCTGGGCAGCTACACGGCAGCGGCGCGCGCGCTGTCGATTTCCCCGTCGGCGGTCAGCAAGAGCGTCCAGCGGCTCGAGCGGCATTTAGGAGTGTCGCTGTTTACCCGTACAACGCGCTCGCTCACCTTCACGCCCGAAGGGCGCGACCTGCATGAGCGCGCGCTGCGTCTGCTACGCGAGGCGGAGGAAATAGAGCAGGCGGCAATGACCGCGCGCTCCGAACCATCGGGCACGTTGCGCGTGGCCGCGTCGCTGCCGATCGGACTGCATCTGATCGCTCCGGCTTTACCGGCTTTCCGTCGGCTCCATCCGAACCTGATCGTCGATCTCAGGCTGGGTGACCAGATGGTGGACATGATCGAGGAAGGGATCGATGTCGCCATACGCATCGGTGATCTGGCTGACACCCGGCTACTATCACGCAAGATCGCACCCCATCGGCTTTGCTGCTTCGCCTCGCCAGCCTATCTCGAGGAACGCGGCACACCGACCCATCCCGATCACCTGGAAGGGCACGACACCGTCAACCTTCGATATCAGAGCACAGGCCAGGCCTTTCGCTGGCCCTTCCGGATTGGCGACCGTGAAATCGAGATCGTGCCCAATTCCGGTGTGGTCGCCGATGCCAGCGATGCCGTGCTCATCATGCTGGCAGCCGGCGGTGGGATAGGCATAGGCGCCTCCTTCATGGCGGCTCCCTATGTGAAGCGCGGCGAACTGGTCCCAGTGCTGTCCACGTTCGCGGTCGAGCGAAACAATGTCACCGTGCTCTGGCCGGCAAGCCGACGCGCCAACCCCGCCGTGCGCGCCTTTCTGACCATGCTCGACGCCGCTTTCACTCTGCGAATGGCAGCTTCAAGCATCGACTGATCTGGCGCGGAAGGGTCGCTAACGGGCGAAAGCGGTCAATCCTGCTGATTGGCTGAACGGCAGCTATTCCGGGCACAACGTCCAAAAGCTGCTATTCCGTTTCGGCCCCACTACAGGCCGCCCCTCCTCGTCGAATAGCATTAGACTAGTTGATCGGCTACAACGACCTAGATTGCTAGCAACGGGGAGGGCACATGTCGGCGAGTGCTTACGCATTGACTGGCTTCATCTCGTGGGCGCTGGCCCTGCTGATCGTGATGGAAGTTATCCGGAGCTACCTGGTGATCTCTGGGCAAGTCCCGGCAAACGGCTTTACGCCAGATAACGGAGCCCTCTCCCCGTTTATGCGGAGGTTAGCCCGTGCCCACGCCAACTGCATTGAAGGGCTTCCAATCTTCGGAGGTCTGCTCGGAGTCGCGATCATCATTTCAAAGACAGATGTCACGGATCCCTTGGCCTCCACGATGTTAGGCGCACGTATAGTGCAGTCGGTGATCCACCTCGTCTCAACCAGCCAACTCGCGGTCAGTCTCAGGTTCACCGCGTTCGCTGTGCAAATGGTGATTGGTGCGTATTGGTGCTGGTTGCTGTTGATCTGAAGAGTGGCGGAGCCCCGACGCAAAAGTGGGCCACCTCGATTCCGGGAGCCTTGGCAAACCCACTCCGGATCGTGACCCGAAAGACTGTCCCTTTTGACAGGCGAGCGAACCGCAAAACTGGCAGTGGCAAAACCGCCGTTGAGGCATGATATTGCTGTTGGATTTTGGGGCTACTCCCCAGCTTCGGAGAAGGATCGGCGTTCAGAGAGCAATTTGCACGCCTGGGCGCTGCGGCGCTCCCCAGCTTTTGGCCACACGCACGCCCTGCAAACGCTCGGCTCAAGAGCGCCTGGCAGCGGAGCAGAGAATTGTTGGACTTTGTGAGTGTTAGAGGGAGAGGAACTGAGATTCAACCTTCTCCACCTGCACTTGTTCCTGGCACGCTGGCCTCAGCAGCACCTAATCCTGCCACCCAACCTGGAGGAGCAAGCCAGTGCTACCGAGCTATGTAGACACCGATCGGCTCGCGCTGTAGCCAGGCCTCCGCCCGTCGGGGTTCACCGGCGCCGGGGTGGGGGGGCGGCCTAGGGGGGGCCCAGCAACGCGCACGTCAGCCAAGCTATCTTTGAGTCGCCGGGTCCGGAGACCGCCAGGCTGGATTATACCCGACAAATCTTGTTAGGCTGCCGTTCTGGGGGTCGCACGATGAACGAGGTTGAAAAGCTGGCCGTCGAGGTTGTCGCGACCGGCCTTGGCTGGCCCGAGGGCCCGACGGTGCTGCCCGATGGCCGAATTGTCATCGTCGAAAGCTATCGCAGCCAGCTGACGGCCATAGATCGCGACGGAAGTGCTCGCCAGTTCGCGTATGTTGCCGGAGCGCCCAACGCCTGCGTTCTCGGATCGGATGACCTGCTCTATGTCTGCCAGAACGGCGGCACGACCGGACCTTGGCGGGCTGCGGACATGACGACGCCATCGATCCAGCGGGTTGCCGAAGGCGGAAAGCCGGAAATCCTGCTGAGCGAAGTCGCGGGCATTCGGCTCAATGGGCCAAACGATCTTGTATTTGCTGCTGACGGCCGGCTCATCTTCAGCGATCCCGGCACATACAACCCGGGGAATCCGGACCCAAGCTACATTTTTGCCGTCAACCCCGATGGCAGTGCTTACCTTGCTCTCGGTTTCGACAAGCCGACCTTCCCCAATGGTGTGGCGATCGAAGCCGACGGCTCGATCATTTGGGGGGAGTCCTATACGGGGCGCGTCAAGCGGCAGCGTCCGGATGGTTCCGTCGAAGACCTGGGCCGCCTGCCTGGGGCCAATCCGATCCCGGACGGGCTGAAGGTCGGAGCCGATGGCCGCCTTTATGTCACGGATATTGCCGCCAACGGCATTCACGTTCTGAAGCCCAACGGCACAGCGGAGGGTTTCTTCGTCTGCGGCAAGGCAACGACCAACTGCGTCTTCTCGGGCGAGATGCTTTGGGTGACAAATGCCGGCGTGCTGGCGACCGGCAGCGATCCCTCCTTTGAGGGAACACTCTCCTGCGTGCGTGTTCCGGGAGGCGGTGGACCGACGCATCATGGTCGCATCGGCGGAAAGCAACCGTGAGTAGCTCCTCGTCCGCCTCAAACACAGGCGATGACCGCGGTGCCGGCGGTGCGGCATCGTCTGCTTCGATGGCGGCGTTGAAGTGCCTGTACAGCGTGGCCGCGGTCCGCGTCGCCGCGCGGCGGACTTTGCCACGCCCGGTGTTCGACTTCG
Source organism: Mesorhizobium sp. LNJC394B00 (assembly GCF_000502555.1). Taxonomy (NCBI): domain Bacteria; kingdom Pseudomonadati; phylum Pseudomonadota; class Alphaproteobacteria; order Hyphomicrobiales; family Phyllobacteriaceae; genus Mesorhizobium; species Mesorhizobium sp. LNJC394B00. Next base: position 21,918 of record NZ_AYWH01000001.1, on the reverse strand, counting down.
CCGATGGCGGTGCCGAGGATGAGCGAACGCTGCGCCGGAACGAGCAAGCTTTTAACGAGGTTGCCATTCTGCCGCGACCACTCAACGGTGCAACGACGCGAGACCTTTCCCTTGACCTCTTCGGCGCGAAACTTGCCATCCCGCTGGGCATCGCGCCAACCGGCCTGGCTGGGCTGTTCTGGCCCGACGGCGAGCGCGCAGCCGCCCGAGCCGCAGCGGCCGCAGGGACATTCTACTGCGCCAGCCACGGATCGGTCTGCACGCTGGAGGATATAGCAGCCACCGGAAGTAGCCCACGGTGGATGCAGGTGTTCGTCTATACCGATCGCGGCTTCACCCGAGAAATGGTGGATCGGGCGCGTGCCTCAAGCTACGACGCGCTGGTGCTCACCATTGATAACCAGATGCTTGGCAACCGTGAACGCGACATCCGCAACGGTTTTGCCATCCCGCCGCGCTTCGGTGTGGCCGGAACCCTCGCGGCCGCCACCAAGGCGGCGTGGCTTCTTCGTATGCGCACCCGACTCCCGAAACTGACTTTCGGCAACTACGCGCGCCCCGGAGATACGGCGACGGTCGGTGCATTGGCGGGCCGAATGGCCGCAATGCTCGATCCCGGACTCTCCTGGGCCGATGTCGACTGGCTGCGCACTCTCTGGTCCGGACCGTTGTTGCTGAAAGGCGTCCTGCATCCCAGCGAAGCCGCCGAGGCTGTAGCCCGAGGAATCGACGGCATCATCGTATCCAATCATGGGGGACGTCAGCTTGACGGCGCCGCCGCATCCCTGGACGCGTTGACGGCGGTTGTCGCGGCTGTCGCCGGCCGCGTACCAGTGCTTATCGACGGCGGCATCAGGCGAGGCTCTGACGTCGTCAAGGCCCTGGCGCTCGGCGCCTCGTGCTGTCTGATCGGGCGGCCGCAGTTGTGGGGGCTCGCGGTCTCCGGCGAGGAGGGGGTACGCCACGTGCTCGAACTCTACCGCAAGGAGATCGACCGCGTCATGGGACTGATGGGCGCGCGGAGCCTGCGCGACCTCGGGCCGGACTGTATTTCGTTCGTTCAGGGAATGGGGCCGCTACATGATTGAAGACCCACCACTGCTCACCATCAAGCGCCGTTTCGAACGGCCCGCAGCAGAAATCATCAGTGCTTTTGCGGACGTGCCGGTTAGCCAGGTCGTAGACGCGATGGGGGGACGCGGCGCCTTGCATTATGCGATCAAGCCACTGTCGCCAGCTACTGCGACGATGGTCGGCGTCGCCGTGACCTGTCACTGCGGTCCCGCCGACAACCTCGCCCTGTTTGGAGCACTGGATGCCGCAGCAAGTGGCGATGTCATCGTCGCGGCCACCGACAGCTTTGCCGGTACCGCGGTAACTGGCGATCTCGTGCTCGGCATGGCGCGCAACAAGGGGGTCGCCGGCTTCATCACTGACGGCCTGGTGCGCGACGTTGTCGGGATCGAGGCGGTCGGGTTGCCGGTTTACTGTGCCGGGGTCATTGCGAATTCGCCTGCGCGAAATGGTCCAGGCACGGTCGGATTCCCGGTGGTGCTGGGAGGAGTGACTATCTCGCCGGGAGACATACTGGTCGGCGACCGCGACGGTGTCGCCGTGGTGCCTCGCCTGGAGGCTGAGACTGTGCTGGCCCGACTCTCCGCCATCAGGGCGGCTGAGAAAACTCTTGATGGCCTGGTGCGGCAAGGTCTCGAGATGCCCGACTTCGCCAAGGTCGTCCTCAAATCGAACAGGGCGCGCTTCGTTGACTGAGATGTGAGCTTCTCTAGCTGCGGGACATATGAAGCGCAACACGATTTCGTCCTTCCGATTTGGCACGAAACAGAGCCAAATCGGCGGCATTGACGAAATCGTTTGGCGTCTCGTTCTCGGTGGGCACCGCTGTTGCGACGCCGACGCTGATGGTCACGCGATCCGGGCCGTGGGGTATGTTCAACTCTCGCACGCTCTGGACGAGCCGCTCGGCGATCGCACTGGATTGTTCCAGTATGGTGTCGACCAGCACGATGACGAACTCTTCGCCTCCGTACCGCGCAGCGAGATCGGTGGAGCGGCCCGAACCGCTCTGGATTACGCGGGCGATTTGCTTCAGCACATCGTCGCCGGCCATATGGCCATAGGTATCGTTGTATCGTTTGAAGTTATCGGCATCGATCATCAACAGCGACAGTGGGGACTGTGCGCGAAAAGCGCGTTTCCATTCAGCCGCCAGATATTCGTCAAAATAGCGCCTGTTACCGAGACCTGTCAGGCCATCGATCCGCGTCAGACGTTCAAGCTCTAGATTTGCACTGATCAGCTGTCGCTGGCTTTCCCTCAGCGCTCGGTGTGCCGAGTCTCGCTGGACGTGATCCAGATAGGCCCGCGTGTGATATCGAATGCGTGCAATCAACTCGATACGATCCGGCAGTTTGACGAGATAGTCGTTCGCGCCCGCAGCGAAGGCTTCGCCCTTGGTGGCTGGATCTTCCTTGCTCGACAGCACAATGACTGGAACCGCGCGTGTCGACGCATGCTTCCTGTATTCTCGCACCAGATGTAGCCCATCCACCCCGGGCATGACGAGATCCTGCAGGATGACGGTTGGCTTTACCTCATCCGCGACCGTCATCGCTCTCAACGGGTCGGTGCAGAAGTGCAAGGAAATATCGGGCTCGTTGGCTAGAGCGCGCCTGACCGCCTCGCAAACCATGATCTGATCATCGATGAGCAGAACCATGGATGAATAGTTATCTGCGAGTGGCGGGACCAACTCTGGTTCTTGCGTCATCGGAAGGGGCCTTTCACGTGGAGCGCTCGCAGGCTTCGATTATACGTGAGCCGATCGCACCCAAAGGAAGAATATCAACAGCCGCGCCGATGTCGGCGGCGGCCTTCGGCATGCCATAGACGGCACTTGTTGCTCTATCCTGCGCGATTGTGAGATGTCCCTTGTCACGGAGCTGTCTCAGCCCGCGCGCACCATCCCTGCCCATGCCTGTGAGCAGAACACCAATCACCGAGCCAGGCCACCATTGCGCCGCACTTTCGAAGAACACATCTACCGACGGCCGATAAACATTGTCCTTGGGGCTGGGCGTATAGCCAAGTTGCTGAGCTGACTTGAAAACCAGATGATCCGCAGAACTGGCAACGAGAACGGTGCCCGCTTGTGGACTATCCCTTTCCCCCGCGGGACGGATCGGGAGACGCGTATGCTGCCCTAGCCAATCAACAAGGCCTGGAACGAACTGAGCATCGAGATGCTGGACGAGCACAATCGCGCCGCGAAAATCAACGGGAAACGCGCTCAGGACTGCGGCAACGGCAGCCGGCCCGCCCGCAGAGGCGCCGATTGCTATCACGTGTCGAGTTGACGGCTCAGCCGCACGTGACATCCGCCTTTTTGCCTGGGTAGGCGCGTCGCCGATCAACTTGCCTATCGTTCGTATCTTGTTCGTCAAAAGCCGGGCGGATTGCGAGGACGCGTTGCCTTCGATGCCCACTGACGGAATATCGACTGCGTCAAGCGCGCCATGACCCATTGCTTCGTAGACGCCGGCGAGGTTGGCTTCGATACTGGCGGTCACCAGCAAGATTGAGCACGGGGTTTCCGCCATGATTCTGCGGGTCGCTTCCACGCCGTCCATCTCTGGCATCGCTAGATCCATGAGTATCAGATCCGGCAGATCACGTCTGCAGACCTCGACCGCCTCACGCCCATTAGTCGCGATCCACGCGACCTGATGTTCGCCGGTCAACAGAACCAGTCGACGCAGAAGTTCAACCGCCATCGGCATGTCGTTAACTACGCCGATTCTCATTCGCTGGCTTCCAATCTCGATCTCATTCAGCCGCCTCGCCAATCATGTCCACGACGGCATGGATCAGCGCCTCGTCCTGAAAACTACTCTTGGTCAGATAATAGTCCGCACCTGCGTCGAGCCCGCGCGCGCGATCTTCTTCCCGATCCTTGTATGAAACGATCATAATGGGTGTGTTCTTGAGATCAGCGTCCTTTCTGATCAAACTCACCAGCTCGATGCCATCCATGCGAGGCATGTCGATGTCGGTGACGACGAGATCGAAAGGACCAGACCGGACGGCATTCCACCCGTCCATGCCGTCTACCGCCACTTCGACCTCATAACCGTAATTGCCGAGCATCTTGCGCTGGAGTTCGCGAACCGTCAGTGAATCGTCAATCACGAGCACGCGCTTGCGCCTGCTCGCTTCGGGACCGCCCGCGGCGCGCCGAAGAGCTCGAAATCCGCTGGACGATGCAAGCTTTTCCACCGATCGGATCAGATCGTCGACGTCGAAGATCAGAACAGGCGAACCGTCTTCCATCAGGGCCGCTGCGCTGATGTCCTTGATCTTGGCAAACCGTGGATCGAGAGGTCTGATCACTAACTCGCGTTCCCCGAGAAAACGGTCAACGATCAGGCCGTACGCATCGCCCCGACCCGCATCCACGACGACGACCGATAGTTCGTTCGGTTCCGATCCGGGCTCACCTCGATCGAGCACCTCGCGAGCGGTGACCAGCCCGATCTGTCGATCGTTCAATCGAAAATGCGGCCGGCCCTGCAGGACGTTGATCTCCGTCCGCTGCAGTTTCAAAGTCTTGGAAATGGCAGCGAGTGGAAAAGCATAGGGCTCTCCATCGACATCGACGAGCAGCGTGCGCAGGACCGACAATGTCAGCGGCAATTGCAGTTGAAATCGGGTTCCGTGGCCAAATTCTGAGGAGACGCTTGCGACTCCCCGGACTTCCTTCGTCATGGCTTGCACTGCATCGAGCCCCACACCGCGACCTGAGACGTCGGTAAGGCCCGCTTTCATGGAAAAGCCTGGCAGAAACAGAAATGCGAGCAATTCGCTTTCGCTGAGTGTTTCAGCACTTTCCCTGGTTGCAAGTTGCCGGGCGACGACGGTCTCGCGCAGCTTCGAGAGCTCTATCCCCCTGCCGTCGTCCACCACGGCTATCTGCAGCAGCCCGGCATTGTGCCTCGCTTCGAGCCTGATGAGCCCCTCTTCGGGTTTGCCCATCGCGAGGCGCTCCTCAGGCGGTTCAAGCCCATGGTCTACAGCGTTGCGCAGAAGGTGCCCCAAAGGGGCATCGAGCTGCTCGAGGATATCGCGGTCGATGCCGGTCGAGCCGCCTACGATCTCCAGTCGCACCCGCTTGCCAAGGGTACGACCGAGGTCGCGGATCATTCTCGCATAGTGTCGCACGCCGTCCTCAAAAGGCCGCATCCGGCTCGCCAACGTTTCGTCGTACAATCTGTTGGCAAGATCGGTCGCTTTCCGATCCACTGAATCCAACTCATCGAAACGCTGCGCCAGGAACGCTTGGCTCAACCGAAGCTTTCGCTGCGCTTCAGCCAGCGCCTCCACCACCGCCGCATCGTTTGAAACCGGCGGCAGCACTGCATGAAGATTGTCGAACGCACTTGCGAGGTCCGATTGAAGTCGCTTCAGCCGTAGCAGCCCGTCAGCGAATGGCCTGAGCCGCCGAGCTTCCATCAGCGACTCGCCAGCCAGCCCGAGCAATCGGTTCAGGCTGTCTGCCGTCACCCGAACCATTCTATCAGAGCCGATGCTGCCGTGGGCTTGCGGTACCGCCCCAACGAGGAGGTTCGCTGAAGAGGTCGTCGCCAGTTGCTCCTGGGCGTGATCTGGAGTTGCGAAATCAGCTGCAGAATCTTGGGGCCCGGGCTTTGCCTGGGGGAGGGACAACCCCTCGAACTTCGCGAGAAAGGTTTCGACTTCTGAGTTGGCGCTCTCGCTCGATGATCCCGATGCGATCAATTTCAAAAGGTCAGAACCTTGCAGAAGCGCATCTATATGCTCCCGTCGCACCCTCAGATGCCCGCGTTGCGCTGCGACCAGGCAGTCTTCCATCGCATTTGCAACTTTGACTGCGGGCATCAGGTCGATGATGCGGGCAGCTCCTTTCAGAGAATGCGCGGCACGCATGCATGCTTCCAGGGCGTCGGCGGCGATAGGATCGCGTTCGAGTGCCAGAAGTCCAGAGGTTAGAGCCCGTGACTGCGTCTCCAGTTCGGCCTGGAAGAGGCTGAGCATCGAAACCTGGCTGAAGTCTTCATCTGTCATGCGATGCTCCGATCCAGCATCGTGAGCAGTTGTCGTGGATCGAGACAGCCAACGGCTCGTCCTTGCCATGGCAGCACGGCAACCGTAGCGGCCGACAGTGCCTTGCCAATCATGGCCGGAACAGCGAGAGTGTCGCGTTCCTGGTACCGATGTAAGCCGTGGATCTCATCAACCATAAAAGCAACCCGCTTGTCGCGCTCGCCTACCACGACAAGGCGGCGAAATACCTTGGTTCGTGTGCCTTGTTCCCCTTCCTTGCGCTCGTCTATCCCGAGCAATTCGGCCAGGGAAAGGCAAATGAGCAATTCACCACGGACATTCGCAATGCCGAGCAGTGCACTGTTCCTGCGATGTGGAAGTGAATGAACGCGACGAGATTCAGCCACTTCATGAAAAATACCGACTGGAAGTGCCAGCCATTCCTCCCCCAAACGGAAGAGAACGGCCGTCTGCAGCGCGTCGTTGTCTGCCGAATCGATCGCTGCACGACCAGCGTTGTCAGGCCATTCGTCGCGAGATGCCGAGGGAGCTGCACGGTCGAGGAGGCGTCGTGCGATCTTCTTGTAGGTCGGGCAATTGCGGCAGTGGAGATGCTGCTCTAGTAGCGGACATGACTTGTCACCCCGTACGCCTATTTGCCGCCAGCAGTCGTTGATTTCGATCTGCTCCACCGGCTGAGCGATCCTTGTCGAAGCCGCCATCAACTGCCGCTCCTTTTCTGGACCCGACCCAGCCGGCCGGCCAGCGCCTCGGCGCCGTTATGGTCGCCTTGCTTGCTAAGCAGCAAGGCCAGATGGACAAGAGCTTCTCGATGATTTGGCGCGAGATAGAGCGCCTTGCGATAACTTTGCGCGGCTTCGGGTGCAGAACCATCCGCATCCTGGACGAGGCCCAGCAGGTAGAAGATTTCTGCGGAAGGACCGAACTCCCTGAGATGCGCCAGGGCGACCTCCTGTGCCTCCTTTACGCGTCCTGCATTGGCGATCCGTTCAACCGCGATGAGGCTTTCCGAGGCGCGTGCAAGCGGCTTGGCCGGAGCCTGCCCGCGGCCTTCATTGCCAATTGTCGGTCGGAACGGACGAAGAGGCTCGCTCTTGTTGACCTTAGGGCTTGGCGTCCGCACCGGGACGGCGGCCGAAACCTTCGGCGCCGTGGTCTTGACGGGCTCCGATTTCAGAAAGGCGAAGGCCAATGGCCATTCAGCGGAAAGAAAGCCATGCACCCTTGGAAGAGCTGCTTCCGCCGGACCGACCAGAAGAAGTCCGTCTTTGGCCAGCAGGTCCTTCAGGCAGATCAATGCGCGATCCTGCAGCTCTCGATTGAAATAGATCAGCAAATTGCGGCAAAGCAGGATGTCATAGACCTCTTGCCCGAAAGGCGCGTGAGAACCGAACAAGTTTCCTACCATGAACCGAACCTGTTTCAGCACCCCAGCAACAGGCCGCAACCCGCCCTCGGCCGCTTCGAAATAGCGATCCTTGAATTCTAAATGGCTGCCGCGAAACGAATTGCGGCCATAGATGGCGTGTTCAGCCGTCGCGATATTGCGGCTGCTGACGTCCACGCCATCGATCTTGAACTCATGTGCCTCAAAGCCGGCATCGAACATGGCCATGGCGACCGAGTAAGCCTCTTCGCCGGTTGAACATGGCAGGCTCAGGATTCTTATCGGCTGAGCAGGCTTGTGCGCGCGCGCATGCCGCGCCAGCATCGTGAACGCTTCTCGGTCGCGAAAGAACCAGGTCTCTGGGATCACCACCGCATTGATCAGCTCCTGCAGCTCCTGCGAGGAACCGGCCAAGTGTTGCCTATAGGCCTGAGGGTTGGTTATCCGGCATGCTTCCATCCGTTCTCTGACCGCCTGACGAACCACTGTCGGACCAACGCTGGCACTGTCCAGTCCAATGGTTTCCGTCAGGAGCTTTTCTATTGCTCCGGTCATTGATCACCAATTGCCGCCTGGCGGAGCAAAGCGGTACGAATCTCTTCCGAAAGCAGCGCTTCCACTTTGACCCACTGAATGATCTCCAAACCATCGGAAGCCACCGGCCCAAGATAGGGCGGGGTTCCTGGTTCCAGTCCGAACGGCGCGAAATCGGCCGGGTCTCGCTCGATCGTATCCGTCACCCGTTCCGCGATCAGCCCCAGCAGGCGTCGCTCGCCATCATCCGCCGGATAGCGCGTCACAACGATCCGGGTGCTCAACAGGCGCTCCGATGGTCGGCCAAGCGCAAGAAGGGTGACATCGATCAGGGGGATGGGTATTCCGTTATAGCTGACCAAACCCACCACACCAGTTGGCGCACCCGGAAGAACTTTCACGTCGATATAGGGCAGCACCTCTTCAATTTTGTGGACATCGATCAAGTAGCGATCCGGACCCATGCTGAAGGCGAGGAATAGCATTGTCACCTCCTACTGCCGGCTCGCTATGCTCGTAGCTTGAACCTCGATATGCTACTTCGCATGCCGCCTGAGACTTGATTGAGCTCGTCGATCGCGAGCGTCGATTGCTGAAGGGACTCGACTGTTTGCTGAGCTGCCTCGCTTAGCTGGGTTAGCGTGTCGCTGATCTGACCCGCGCCGGTCGCCTGTGCTTGCATGCCTTCATTGGCGGTTTCGAAACGTGGCACCAGCCCCTGAACCTGCTGAATGATCTCGAAGAGTTGCCCGCCGACCTGCTGGATGTCCTGCATACCCCGACGGACCTGCTCGGAAAACTTGTCCATGCCCATCACCCCGGCCGCGACTGCCGACTGGATGTCCTTGACCATTTGCTCGATATCGTAGGTGGAGACAGCTGTCTGGTCCGCGAGCCTTCGGATTTCCGTCGCCACCACTGCAAAACCCCGGCCATATTGGCCTGCCTTCTCCGCCTCGATGGAAGCGTTGAGCGACAACAGGTTCGTCTGATCGGCCACTTTGGTGATGGTCGTCACCACCTGATTGATGCTGCCGGCTTTCTCGCTCAGGATCGCCAGTTTGGAATTGATCGCGCCAGCCGCTTCCATGACCTGCTGCATGGTTTCTTCCATACGGGTCAGCCCCGCTTGCCCCCCGCCAGCCACGGCAGCGGTTTGTTCGGCAACTGTGGAGACCTCGTTCATCGTGCGGACCAGTTCGTTTGATGTGGCGGAGATTTCCTTGGCTGTCGCTCGGATTTCTGTTGTGGTCGCTGCGATTTCAGTCGCAGTTGCCTGCTGTTGCTTGGAGGTGGCGGCGATCTCAGTTATCGACGTGCCGACCTGTATGCTGGACCTTTGAACCTGACCAATGAGGGTTGTGAGATCGTCCGCCATTGCGTTGAAGCCGTCGGCAAGCACGCTGAATTCGTCTCGGCGCCTCAGATCGAGCCGTTCGCTGAAGTCGCCTTGCCGCATCAATTGAACCGCGTCGACCAAACGGGTGAGCGGACCTGTAATGGCGCGAAACAGCTGGTAACCCAAAAGAAGGGCTAGCCCGAGGGCTATCAACAAGCCAACGCTCAAACCGACTTCGGCCGTTCTGACGATAGAGCTGATCCGCTGCGTCGCGCTGTTTGCCTCGCCTCTGTGATCCTCAACCATGGCCTGCAGAGCGGACTGCAATTTTACAAAGATCGGCTCTACTTCGTTCTTGATAGCTGGGCTTTCATTGGGAGTTTCACCTTTCGACAAGGCAGCCCGGCTTGTTTCCAGCACAGCAGTTTCAGCCAGACGGAATTGGTTGGCGAGTTGTTTGACGGCTGCATAATTCTGCTTGTCGATATCGGAGACGATCGTTGCCTCATAGTCGTCCATCGACCGCTGCACCTGGTTGCGATTGGTCGTGATCGCGTTTTCAACCGTGCTTCTGTCTGACGGGTTGTCCTGAAGGGCATATTCCTGAAGCAGACTATGGGCCGCCATCTGGCCCGTCATGATCTCGGTACTGTGATAAAGGTCCGGAAGGATGCCCCTCTCGACCTCAGTCGCCTCCTCCCCCGCCTGAAGAAACCAGGCGTACGCGATGAGGGCTATCACGGACATGACCACCAGAACGGCTGCGAAACTGACGAGGATGCGGTGGCGTATTGTCAGACTCTTCATGGAACCGGTTCACCAATGGGGGGCATCGTGGGCTGCGCGACAAGCGCTCGTTCCGACATATTCGAAAAGGTGCGTCGAAAAGCGGTAGTCTGATGCTGAATGGTTTCTTTTCCGTTCCATAGCTAATGATGGCGAGGCGGCTCGCCAATCGGCGCCGCCAGAAGCGGTGGTCAAAGGACGACTGCCGTCCACGCACATCAGCCCGAGATCGGCTGGATGGCACGCCGCGTCAGGAGGAGCGTGGATGAGCTGCTTGAGGCCACGAATTGAATGACTGCTTAGGCCAGGTCGAGGCAAGAAAGCCGACGTCCTGCTTGCTGCCCCTAAGCTGCCAGGCGGGAACGCGCCTCATATCAGCCGTCCAGCATGACCGTCGCACTGAAAGCGGATCGCCGAAACCACATGTCGCAAACTGGCCAGCGCGTAGATTGGCGCCGAGTACGGGTTCGACATGCGCAGGTGACGATAACTAAATGGCAAGCGCCCCCGCCTGAGGCCCCTCAGGACTAAAATGATCTTGAGACAGTTTCAAATGCGCATCCTCAAGCGGCGGCCGCCAACCGCACAAGGATGAGCACAACGTGACGAGCGCTCTGGAGCGTAGAGGGGACTAACCCGACAATCCCTTCCTTTGCGACATTGCGGCGGGGAAAAAGATTACGAGATGGAGCAGGCGTATTGCCAAAGGGGTCCAGCAGCGAGAGTTCGCGTTTTCCGCCTCGGCTGTGAACCCGCTTCCATTCGCTGATCTTGCTCAGGTCGAGGTCTACTTGCCATCGAGGGCTCATGTCCCAGCTCATAAGCAGGCGGTTGGGTAGGTCTCGGCCAGCACACGGCCCGGTGGCACTCCTGGGGTCCACACCGCAGGTTCAAACTGACCACCGACCCAGGGTTCGAAGACCGTTCCCGATCGGAACACCGAGCAGATTGTGCTCGCTCTCCCGCAAGTTACTGAAATCTTCGTGAAGACATTGAAGGCGTCGCAAAGGACGCCTCGACAACGACGGAGTGCTTTAAGGGCCCGGCCACCGGATGCTTAGATCTCGTTGACAAGGGGTGCTATGGGATCATAACGTACCTGATTGGTATAACAGGTATGCCACATGATCGGAGTTCTGATCAAACAGCGGAAGCTTTCGGACGAGGTGGCAGCGCACCTCGAGCGGATGATCCGAGAGGGAGAGTTGGCCGAAGCCGACCGTCTCCCATCTGAACGGGAACTCATGCGGCAGTTCGGGGTAGGGCGGCCTTCCATCCGTGAGGCGCTGCTGCATCTGAGCAAAATGGGCCTTGTCGAGGTAAAATCGGGGGAGCGTGCCCGCGTCACTCGACCCACTCCTCAATTCGTGATCGACGCCCTTGCAGGGCCGGCTCGGCACATGATTTCGGCGCCGGGAGGGGTTCACGACTTCCAGAGCGCGCGGTTGTTTTTCGAGGTCGGCCTTGCCCGCAACGCCGCTGTGCATGCTACCCCGGAAGACATTGAGAGCCTCAAGGAGGCGCTCGAACTCAACCGTCAATCAATCGGCGACCTGGCGCGCTTCGAGCGCACGGACGTAGACTTCCATTACGTGCTGGCGGTAATCACCCGCAATCGGATCTTTACAGCTATTCACGCGGCGTTGGCTGAATGGTTGCTCGAACAGCGTCGCACCACATTGGCCAAGGGTGAAGACCGCAAGGCTTACCAGGCTCATCGCGAAATCTTCGAGGCCGTCGCCGCGCGCGATCCAGACGCGTCAGAGACGGCCATGCGCAGCCATCTCGAATATGTGGCCAAGCGGTATCTGCAACTTGCGAGGCCCAAGTGATGACCGGATTTGTCGTCTGGGTCGATTTCCGCCTGAGGCCTGATGCCCGGGACAGGTTCCGAGAACTTGTCGACGCCAATGCAACCGCGTCGATGCGCACCGAGGCCGGCTGCCGCCGCTTTGACGTGACGGAGGCGCGTGGCGAACCGGATCGGGTCCTGCTCTATGAAATTTACGATAGCGAGGCCGCATTCGAGGACCATTGCCGCACCGCTCATTTCGACGAATTCAATACGCGGAGCGCGCCGCTCGTCGTGACCAAGTTGGTGACGACCTGCGACCTCGTTCTTGAGGCCACGCATTGAAGAGAACGTAGGCGGATTGCCCCATTGGGGCGAACGGGAGGAAGTGCATGTCGGAGCCAAGTCTCAGGGCGTTAGTTTCTCACCGGCGGGTCAAGCTCGGCACGCTCGTCGCCGAGTTCGCCACGCCGGGAATCGGTCACATCCTGAAGTCCGCTGGCTGCGATTTCGTCTTTTTCGACATGGAGCATTCGGGATTTAGCTTGGAAACGCTGAAGAGTGCGATCCGTTATTTCGAGGCGGCCGATCTGCCGGTCATGGTGCGTGTGCCGTCGCAGGACTACCATTTCCTCGCCCGCGCCATGGACATGGGCGCCGAAGGCCTGATCGCGCCGATGGTGAGCAGCGTCGAACAGGCGCAGCACATCATCAACTCCATGAAGTACCACCCTGCCGGCGCCCGCGGTGTGGCGCTGCAGATCGCTCATGACCGCTACCGCCCAGGCTCGGTCGCTGATAAATTCGAGGCCGCCAACAAGCGCTCCACGTTCATCTGCCTGATCGAGACCGCCGACGGCGTCAAGAACATTGACGGCATCGCGGGACTGGACGGGGTTGATTGTCTTTGGGTCGGGCATTTCGATCTGTCCGTCTCGCTCGGCATTCCTGGCGACTTCGCCCACCCCACTTTCACTGCTGCAATGGCCAAAATCGTTGCCGCCGCCAAAAAGCACAACAAATCGCTTGGACGCTTGGTGCCCAACGTCGCCCAGGGACACGAGTTCTACGCACAGGGCTTCGATTTCATTTGTTATTCAGGCGACGTTTGGGTCCTGCACGACGCGATCGCCGACGCGGTTTCCAAGATCCGGGCCGGGTGCCAATAGGAGCGGAGGAGACGATGGACGGCGTAGAATTCAGGGTGGCGCTTTCCGGTGATTTCCGCAAGCCGGACGGCTCGCCGACCTACCCAGATTTCGATCTGGAGCCGCTGCGCAATGCGACAGGTGTCGAGATGGTGTTCCTGGAGTCAAACAGTCCGCTTCGCGCCGACCAACTTGAGGATTTCGATGCGCTCATCCTCCTCGCCCATCGTTTCGATGCCACGAGTGTCCCCAGGAGCGGCCGCCTGGCCGTCGTTGCCCGCTTCGGGGTCGGCTACGACACTGTCGACGTTGAGGCATGCACCGCAGCCGGTATTGCCTTGGTCATCACGCCCGATGGCGTGCGACGGCCCGTCGCCGTATCCGTCATCACCTTCATGCTGGCGCTGACCGGCAAGCTGCTGACAAAGGACGCGCTCACCCGCAAAGGGTCTGTTGGTTTTGAGAAGCGCTCCGAACATATGGGGGTCGGCCTCGTCGGGCGTACGCTTGGGTCGCTGGGCATCGGCAACATCGGTGCCGAGGTCTTCCGCTTGGCGAGGCCCTTTGACATGCAATTCATCGCCCATGACCCGTTTGCCGACAAGGGGGTCGCTGCCGACCTGGGCGTCGAGCTGGTAGGGCTGGAGGATCTGTTTCGCCGCGCCGACGTGCTGTCGGTGAGTTGCCCCCTGTCGCCCCAGACCCACCACATCGTCAATGCCGAGCGGATCGCCCTGATGAAGCCGACAGCTTACCTGATCAACACCGCGCGCGGCCCGATCGTCGACCAGAAAGCGCTGACGAAAGCACTGCAGGAGCGCCGCATCGCCGGCGCCGGTCTCGACGTGCTGGAACAAGAGCCTCCCGACGCAGACGATGCGATCCTCAAACTCGACAATGTCATCCTGGCGCCGCACGCGCTTTGCTGGACCGACCAGTGCTTTGCCGGCAACGGTGCCGCGGACGTCAAAGCGGTAATGGAGGTGCAGCGCGGTCGCGAGCCGCGCGGCATGGTCAATCGCGAGGTGCTTTCGAGCGAGCTGTGGAAGACCAGGCTGTCTGGGCTCGCCGCCCGCTTTGGAACCTAGGAGGACACTGATTTTCGGCGCGCCGCCGCGGCCTGTTTGCGGCGACCTTACGGGAGGAAATGCTTGACCGCTGCGCCGGCGGACGAGTGAAGCAAAAGGAAAATGGGAGGACCAAGCATTATGAACGATCGTGAAAAACGTGACTTTCAGGCAGGTCTCGAAGCAGAGGTCGACGCCTTCATGCGCGGCGAAACCACCCGCCGAACTTTCATCACCCGCTTCGGTCAGATGACCGGCATGTTGGCCGTGTCCGGCCCGCTGCTGGGGATGATGACCGATTGGGCGCTGGCGCAGCAAACATTGGAATTGGCGGACGGCACGTCGCCGCTCGGCCAGGCGCAGGCCGCAGCCCTGAAAGCATCGAAGGAAGGGCCTGCGGACGGTTCCGCCTTTCGCGCGGCGGAGGCGGCCAAGGCGCATTCGGGCGTCACCCTCAACATGACCTACGAGGCTGGCCTGCAGGCACTCGACCCGCGCAATTTCAGTGGGCCGATGTGGGAGCAGCTTACCGGGATGAAGTCGAATGTCGTCGAGCTGTCGAACCCGGACCAGTACTCCAAGGCAGTCGCCGAGCACATCGCCGGCTCGGGTGCCTATGACGTCCTCGACATCTCGCCGGCCTGGACGCCGTCGCTTGCCGATGGCGGCGTCATCGCCCCGCTAGACGACTACATCGCCAAATACATGAACCCGGCAGACCTCGAGGACTATCATCCCCTGTACAAGGCGCTGCCGACCTACAAGGGCAAGATCTGGGGGTTCTTCGACGACGGCGACATGTTCGCTCTCTACTACCGCAAGGACATTTTCGAGGATCCGAAAATGATGGAGGCTTACCAGGCGAAGTTCAACGCCAAGCTTGGACCGCCCAAGACATGGGAAGAATATGCCCAGATCGCCCAGTTCATCACCGACCAGATGGCGCCAAAGGTCTATGGCGCGGGACATTTCCGCAAGGCAGGCAGCCCCGGCAATCAGTTCGACTTTCTGCAGCAGTACCGGGCCAACGGCGGAAAACTCTTCGGCGACGACATGAAGGCAGGTTTGGTTTCGGATGCCGGCGTCAAGACGCTGACAAACATGCTCGCCGCAAACAAGGCCTCGATCCCCGGCAACAACGAGCTCGACGCCGTCTCCTTGTGGGCGGCTTTCCTGACCGGCAAAGTCGCGATGATCTATTCCTGGCCTCCTAGCGGCCGTATGGCGGCGAACTATTCGCAGTCGGCCACGGCAATCAACTTCATTCCGCAGTCTCAGATCGCCGGCAAGGTCGGCTATGCCGTGGTTCCGGGAAATCCGGAACATGCCACCGGCTACAACAAGGCACTGTCGGCCGACTCGCCCAACCCCGAGGCGGCATATCTGTTCATGCAATGGGTATGCTCGCCACCCGTCTCGCTGGCACGTTGCATGCTGCCCTACGCGCTACGCGACCCGTACCGCATCTCGCACTTCAAGTCCGAGCTCTACGGCGCGCTCTTCCCGAGTGCCAAGGAGTACCTTGCCAACCTCAACAACTCGGCAAATGTCGGTCTGCTCGACCCGATCATGCCAGGCGCGCAGGACTACTTCTTGAGCATCGATCGCATGTGCACGGCGGTGTGGGCTGGTGCGGATCCGAAGGCGTCGCTTGAAACGGCGGCCGCCGAGTGGAACGAGACGACCGACCGACTGGGTGTGGATTCGCAGAAGGGCTTCTACACCGAGTTCTTGAAACTGCCTGGCGCCACCGCCGACAACACGGTGGAAAAACTTGGCATGGCGGTCACCCTCTGAGGGCAGGCGGACTTCTCTGGAGCAATCGGTGTTGCGGGCGCTTGGCTCGCAACACCTCCCCGCTAAGCGGCGATTTTGGATACGCCTATGCAGCCCACCGCCACGATCCGTCGTTTGAAGGCAGCCGGCGCACCGCCCCGGCTGTCTGCCTTTGCTCAATGGGCAGACCGTCATTTCAAGTGGCTGCTGGTCGGCCCCGCTGTGCTGCTGATATTGGCACTGTCGATCTATCCGCTTCTGTTCTCGCTGGTGGTATCCTTCATCAACTACGACTTCCAGGTGCCGGGCCACGCCTTTGTCGGATTGAACAACTTCGAGCGGGTCGTGTTCGATCCCGTAGCACGTTGGTCCCTGTTGCTGACAGCATCGCTGTCGGGCATCAGCGTCGCTATAGAATTCGTTCTCGGCCTCTTGGTGGCGCTGACAATGGTGCGCAGCTTTCCGGGCCGCGGTGTGATCATGTCGATCCTGATCGTGCCGCTGTTCATCAGCCCGGTCATCGTCGGCCAAGCCTGGACGCTGCTTTTACAGCGGCCTTTCGGACCGACGAACTATATCCTGACGCAACTATTGGGGCAGGAGGTTACGATCGGCTGGATGACGGAGCGCCCGTGGCTCTACGTCTCGCTGATCATCGCCGATGTCTGGCAGTGGACGCCGTTCATGTTCGTCATCCTGCTCGCCGGGCTGACCGCAATCCCACCCAATCTCTATGAGGCGGCAGAACTCGACGGCGTCAACGCCTGGCAGGTTTTTTGGGCGATCACGCTCCCGCATCTCGGGCCGATGATGCTGCTGGCGCTGACCTTCCGTCTGCTCGACGCAATCCGTATGTTCGATACCATTTTCATCATGACAGGGGGTGGCCCGGGAACACAAACCTACACGGCCTCCTATTATCTTTATACCATCGGCTTCACACAGTTTCATCTGTCGCAGGCAACAGCAGGAAGTTGGCTGTTCCTGATCTTTACGGCGCTCATCGTGACGTTGCTGGTGCGTCGGCTCTTGAAGGTAGAACCGGTCTGATGGCCGCCGTCGCGCCCGCCCGCCGCAGGAAACGCCGGTCGTTGCCGATCGGCCGAATTCTGCTGCTGGGGTTCTTCCTGGTGTTCGTGCTGTGGCCGCTCTACTGGATGTTCAACACCTCCATCAAGCCCAGCGACGACTACCTCACCGTACCGCCTGTCTGGTTCCCCGCCGCTCCGACGCTTGTCCACTACAAAGCTGCGCTGTTCGCCTATCGTGGTCTCGACGGGCTCATCAACAGCCTGATTATTTCGCTTTCGGCCACGGTGCTTTCGGCGCTGCTCGGCACGCTAATGGCCTATAGCCTGGCGCGCTACGACACCGGCGGCAAGCATCTGTCTTTCTGGGTGCTGTCGCAGCGCTTTTTGCCGCCGATCGGGATCGTGCTGCCGGTGTTCCTGATCTATCGCCAGGTCGGGCTCTACGACACTCATGTCGGCCTGATCATCGCCTATACGGTCTTCACGCTGCCGGTCTCGGTGTGGATGATGTTCGCCTATTTCCGCGGCATGCCGAAGTCGATGGAGGAGGCGGCCCTCGTCGATGGCTGCACGAGATGGGAGGCGTTCTGGCGCGTTGCCGTGCCGCTCGCAGCACCGGGCATCGTCGCGGCGGCTGTCTTCGCCTTCATTGCATGCTGGACGGAGTTCTTCTTCGCTCTGATCTTGACCAGCCGAACTGCCTTTACACTGCCAACGGTCTTCCGCGCCTTCATCGGCTTCCAGGGCGCGCAATATGGGGAAGCCGCGGCCCTTGCCATCGTCTCCCTTGTGCCATCGATCGCCCTCGGGGTCCTTGCTCAACGTCATCTGGTGCGCGGGCTGACGCTCGGCGCCGTTCGCGGTTAGGAAAGCTCCCGCATGGCCGAAGTCAAAATTACCGGCTTGCACAAGCGCTACGGCGCGTTCCATGCCGTGCGCGGCATTGACCTCCACATCCGCGACGGCGAGTTCACCGTCCTGGTTGGACCGTCCGGCTGCGGCAAGTCCACGCTGCTCCGGACCATCGCCGGCCTGGAGGAGATATCGGAAGGCACGATCGAGATCGGCGGCGAGGTGGTCAATGATTTCCGGCCGCGCGATCGCGACGTGGCAATGGTGTTTCAAGATTATGCGCTCTATCCGCATATGAGCGTGGCCAAGAACATTGGCTTCGGCCTCAAGGCTCGCAAGATGCCGAAGCCAGAGGTCGAGGTGCGCGTGGCCGAGGCGGCACGCATGCTTGGCATCACTCCCTTGCTGGGGCGTTTTCCGCGCCAATTATCCGGTGGCCAGCGCCAGCGCGTCGCCATCGGCCGCGCCATAGTCCGCAACCCCCGCATCTTTCTGTTCGACGAGCCGCTGTCCAACCTCGACGCACAGCTTCGCGACGAAATGCGCGGCGAAATCAAACGCCTTCACCAGGACATTGCGACAACGATGATCTACGTCACCCATGACCAGATCGAAGCGATGACGTTGGCTGACCGTATCGTGCTGATGCGCGACGGGTTGATAGAGCAGCAGGGCGCGCCACTCGAGTTGTTCGAGCACCCGGCCTCAACGTTCGTCGCTGGGTTCCTGGGTTCGCCGCGGATGAGCTTCCTGCCAGGCACCCTTGCCTTGGACGCAGGCGCCGCTGCCATCCGGCTCGCAGATGCACTGCTACCCTTAGCGCCCGGCAGGGGGCTGAAGGGCGTCGCGGACGGACAGCAGGTGCTGCTCGGGTTGAGGCCAGAACACCTCACTCGTGCGCACACTGCCATGCCGGAGCAGGGCACGTTTCGCTATGAGGCAACGATCGACCTGCTGCAGCCGACCGGCTCGCGCAGTTACGCGACATTCCGACTGGCCGGCGCGCCGGTGATGGCTGAGCTGCAGGCGCACGATGTCAGCCGTCCGGGCGAGAAGCTTGCGATCGACATCAACATGAACCGGGCCTCGATCTTCGACGCCACGACGGAGCGGGCAATTTGACCTCGACAGCTTCCCTGGCAGTCCGCTTGTGTGGCACCGAACAGCTCGAGGCACCGCTGCGCACACTGCGCGCCGGATCATTGTCGGTCGCGTTCGACAATGGCGCCTTGCGTTACATCCGCATCGGGACGATCGAGATCTTGCGCGGAATCTCGTTTCTTGTACGGGACGCAAACTGGGGAACATGTACCACCGTTCTCGATGATCTGCGGATCGACGAGAGGCCGGATGCGTTCGCCATTGAATACCGTGCAACATGTGCCGCAACATCCGGCCGCCTGGTTTACCGGGCGCGCGTCTCAGGCAGTGGCGATGGTGCGCTGTCGTTTGTGGCGGAGGCAGAGCCCGAGACTGACCTTTTGACGAATCGGACCGGCTTCGTCGTCCTTCATCCGATCGAGGGCTTAGCCGGCAAGCCGATAAAGGTGCTGCATGAGGATGGTCACGACGAGCTATCGTTCTTTCCGGACCACATCGATCCAAAATGTCCGTTCACCGACATCCGGGCGTTGTCGCACGAGATCGCGCCTGGGATCTGGGCGACATGCACCATGGAGGGTGATGCCTTTGAGATGGAGGACCAACGCAATTGGTCTGACGCCTCCTATAAAACATATGTCCGCCCTCTGCGTCGCCCGTGGCCTTACAGACTGCCCAGGGGCCAGAAATTCACGCAGGCCGTCCGGCTTCACGTGTCAGGAACGCTCCCTGCCGGGACGTCTGAAAATCGCAATCCACTCATCAACCTGACGATCGGCGGACCGGTCGGCCGAGTGCCCCGCACTGGCGTCGGCGTCGCCGCCGACGAGGGAAAGCACGCGCTCGAAACCCCCGAGCTCCTACGACGAATGGCTCCCCAGTGGATGGTCTGCCAGGTCGATCTCCGGATCGCACACGGCCAGGACGAACTAGAAAGCTACGCCGCGCTCGCACGGCTGACCGGCGCTGGCGTGGTCCTCGAGATTATCACCAAGGGCACGCGCGATCCATTCGGCGAATTGGCGCCGGTCGCGGATGCTGTCGACTCACTCGGCCTCAAACTAGAAGCTGTCTCCGTCTTTCCGGCGCAGGACATGAAATCCGTACAGCCGGGAGCACCGTGGCCGACTATGCCCAGCTTCCACGAAAGCTACTCCGCCGCTCGCCGGGCTTTCCCGGGCATCGCGCTGGGCGGCGGCATGGCCGCTTACTTCACCGAACTCAACCGCAAGCGTCCGCCAGCCGAAGCGCTCGACTACGTGACCTTCACCACCTGTCCAAGCGTGCACGCCGCAGATGATGTCTCGGTGATGGAGACACTTCAGGCAATCCCACATCTAATCCGCTCCGCGCATGCTTTCATGGGGGAACGCTTGCCACTGCGTATCGGTCCCATCCAGCTCGGCTGCCGTGAGAACCCATACGGAAAATCCACTGCGCCGAATGAAGCGAACGCTCGCGTCTGTCTATCGCGCATTGATCCTCGTCAGCGCGGGCTGTTCAATGCGGCTTGGACTGTCGGATATATCGCGGCCTGCGCTCGGGAAGGGACCGAGGCCGTCGCATTCGGTGACTTCGCCGGCCCCTTTGGCCAAATCCACAGGAAGGCTGATTTCGAGCAGCCATGGTATGACCAGCAGGATGGCCCAACGGTCTATCCCGCTTTCCATGTCTTGGCTGGTCTCTCAAAGCTCGGCGGAGCCACCTTGCTGTCCGTAGGAACTTCCGCCGCTGACGGCGTCGCCACGATCGCAGCTGAAAAAGATCGGCGCGTGGCCCTGTGGGTCGCTAACCTTACCGCCGAGACGCAATCTGTGCGGCTTTCGGATGCGCCGAGCAGCGCCCGTATTGCTCTTCTCGCCGCCGAGCAGTTCGAGCGGGCGGCAACCGATCCCGACTTCATGGAAAGTTCCGCAAGATCGCTGGGTGATCAAATCATCTCGCTTGGCGCCTACGCCGTCGCGCGAGTCGAGCTCGATCGATCGTCTTAGGCCTAGCCGATGTTCGCTGTTTGGCCAAACCCCCGTCAAGGATGAGGGTGGTAGTTCCATACTCTAAGGCAGCGCGTGGGATCCATCTCGCTTATACGTTCTACTATCGCGACGGCGACCAGGCTCGCCAGGTTCCGCCTGCCGAGACGCCAAGTTTTGAGGCCGCTCGCGCCGAAGCGATCGTTGCGGAATCGGCCTGTTGGCTGATCTGGGCGATGGCGATATGACCGGATGGTTAGTGCGCATGCGCGATCAGGCAGGCAACGAGCTTTGCACGATCAACGTCTGCGAGGCCGAAGCCGCACCGCAAACGGAAACAAGCCGGTTAGGAAGCACCGCTCACGTCTGTGTCGATACGCCAGCCCTTATTCAATTAGATCGTCGCCGGTCGGAACTTTTGTGATGTTGAGCCCTTGTCCATTGAACAGTGGAGGTACCAATGGCTAACCTGGGAAAATTGGCGATCGCGATGCTCGGCGTCTTGGCATACCAAAATCGCGACAAGATCGGCGACATGATCCGTGGAGCGGGTGATCGCAANGCGATGCTCGGCGTCTTGGCATACCAAAATCGCGACAAGATCGGCGACATGATCCGTGGAGCGGGTGATCGCAAACCAAATGATCCGCAAGGCGGGATTCTGGATCAGCTTTCAAAAGGCGTTCGGGGACCGCGCTTAGCGATATTCTCGACCGGTTCAGAGGGACAGGCGCAGGATCGAAGGTCGATTCGTGGGTAGGCACCGGGCCGAACGAGCCGATCCAGCCAAGCGAGGTGGAAGCAGCCATAGACGAAGACACCCTGACTTCCCTCTCGATGCAGACCGGCCTTTCGCGCGAGGAGCTCATTAGCCGGATCACGCGAGATTTGCCTGAGGCCGTCAGCAAAATGACGCCTACTGGTGAATTGCCCGTTGAGGCGCCGAAAAGCTCCGGTGAGACGACCTTGCTCGACGACGTGCCATCGCACAGGACGCAAGCGAATTCAGGCGGTCAAA